>JBKDXO010000001.1:0-4518 GCA_046306195.1 Planctomycetota bacterium
AGGGAGTGGATGATTTTCTGGGCGACCTGGTTCGGGTACGCTTCCAGTCCTGATCGCCTCTGGGTTATAACTAACGAATCAAATTCTTCGATCCGCCAGCGATGCGAAAGCATCTTTGGCGGATCTTTTTTATTTCTTCTCGGAATCCCGAACCGTTGCGATACGTCGACCTTCAAATCAATGGTCTCGCCGGCATCGACTTCAATTCCATCGATTTGCCTCCAGACGCATGGCACGCAGCATGTCTCTCTCTGGGTCGCGACGGTACAATTTTCTTTCTTCCAACGTTGATTACAGATTCCGTCGACCGACTGAACCAAAAACTAAAGCGGTTGGGGGAACTGGTCGGTGCATCGAACGGTCCCAATGAGGCGCGTCCCTTCGGAATCCATCTCGAGGGCCCATTTCTTTCCTCCATTCCCGGATACATCGGTGCACATCCCAGCCAATTTGCCCGGGATGCTGACCTGGAACAAATGAAACGTTGGCACGAGATCAGCCAAGGCAATATTCGTATGGTAACACTGGCTCCGGAACGCGATCCCGACGGCGCATGTACCCGTTGGTTGGCGGATCAAGGTGTCGTGGTCGCAGCAGGGCATACCGACGCCAGTTTGGACCAGCTGAAGCTGGCTATCGACAACGGATTGACACTCTTCACTCACCTGGGAAACGCGTGTCCCATGCTCTTGCCGCGCCACGACAACATCATCCTGCGAGCCCTTTCGCTGCGCAGATACTTGCGATACACCCTGATTGCCGATGGCCATCACCTTCCGTATTGGCTTGTCGCTGATTGGGTGGATAGGATCGGCTCAGACCGGGTCGCCTTTATCAGCGACGCGATCAGCGCAGCCTGCCTCCCGGCTGGAATCTATCGGTTGGGCGAGCGATCGGTACGAGTCGGCGACGATGGCGTGCCTCGCAGCGAAGACGGCTCTCACTTCGTCGGGTCCGGCATGACCCTCGGAATGATGGATCGCCATCTAGCTCGGCATTGCCCTTGGTCGGCCGAAGCGCGAACCAAACTGTTTCGCGACAATGCGGCGGAGTGGCTTGGTATCGACCTTCACGCAACCCCCTAATTCGATGCGGGACAATCCCCCGATTTGTCTGGGCCTCTCAGGGTCTCGAGGATTCCGTATCGACTGCCCGGCGAGACAGGTCTGGAAAATCGGTAAAGAACCCGTCGACCTGCAGTTCCTTGAGCAGTACCGCATGCGTCTGCTCAAGAGAAGATGACCATCGCGGTTGCGATTCACGCCGAACCGTGTAGGGGTGAACCTTCAACCCGGCTGCACGGGCTCGCTCGACGAGCCCCGTCGAATGCGCGTTTCCCTGGTCCGTTTTGGTCATCAACAAATCCAGCGATGGTCCAATACCCGCGGCGTACTGGGCGATCTTCGGTAATGCATCCTGATCGAGCGTGCGTCCCACAAGCTGAATTAACGGAAATCGGCATTCGCATTCGCCATGCAGATACTCCAATTCTTCCGATTCAAAACATTGCAGGTAGCAGCGACCCGCATCTGGACGGATACCCTGTCGCTCCAATTCTCCCAAGAGCAAGGCTCCCATCGACTCCCCAAACTCCCTGCGATGAAACGCGGGACTCTTGAGCTCGATGTAGAGGCCCGTACGTCGACCCGTGGTAGCATCCAATCCGCGCAGAAGCAAAATCTCATCCTCCAATCTCAGGATCCGCTGACCGCATGCGCCCGGGAAACGATCCGAGAAAACTTGGCCCCCGCCGTTGCGGTGAGTCCGCTCGTGCATTTGCAGTTTCTGCAACTCCTCCCACGTGAAATCAGCAAAGTACCAATGCCCATCCGGCCACGCTCGCGTCGGATACAAGACCTCGGCATCGCTGGTTTCCTCCATGGTGATATCGTGGGTGACGATGAAAATTCGATCCTTGCTGAGGACCACGTCCTGCTCGATAAAGTCCGCACCTTGGGCGTGGGCCAGAACCTTCGCCGCCTCCGTATGTTCGACGACATAGCCGCTCGCCCCGCGGTGCGCGATGACGATCGGAACATCGACTGGATCCCCTGGGACAAAACAACCCAAACAAAGCATCCCAAGGATGGAAAACGTCGACATGAGGAAACCTTGAAAAAACGAAGCATTCGGTCACTGAACGATTTGCGTACAATATCCAGAGATTAGACCGATTGCCATCGTTTTTGCAAATCGCGCGAACCCCCCACCCGCGATCGGTGACTTGAAGAAATCAAGAAGAAGAGAAAACGATGAACGCGAGACAGCTTGAAAAACTCGGCCTCGATCCTGTTTGTATCCCAACCGCCATCCAGGTGATCCAGCGCGTTGCAGCTCAACCGGGGATCCGTGGAAAGAACATCAAGGAACGGATCAAGGAAATCGTCGCGAGCCCAGCGACTTATGAAGCCGACGCGGATTGGGGAATCTTGGCCCGAGCCGTGCTCCAATGCGATCAGGATGGGCCTGCGGTAACGGAGCTTCGCGGCATCGAGTATCCCACTTGGGGAAGCGATATCGACCCGGGCGCTCACGTACAAATGGAACAAGCCTGCCGCTTGCCGATGGCCGTCGCCGGTGCGCTCATGCCTGACGCCCATGTCGGGTATGGGCTTCCGATCGGCGGTGTTCTCGCCTTGGAAAATGCCGTTGTGCCATATGCGGTCGGTGTCGATATCGCGTGTCGCATGAAATTGTCTGTCATTGACATTCCGCCGCATGAACTGATCGATCGAGCACAGCGCTTCGTGGACGCACTGCAGCGCGGGACACGGTTCGGCATCGGCTGCGAGCATGAAAAGCCCCAGGATCATGCCGTCATGGACCGCGATTGGGAGATCACTCGAGTGACCCGCGAAAAGAAGGATGTCGCGCGGAGACAACTCGGCACAAGCGGATCGGGAAACCATTTCGTCGAGTTCGGCGTTCTCCGGCTCACTCGCAACGCGCCGGATCTCGGGCTATCCGCAGGGGAATACACCGCTCTGCTGAGCCACAGCGGCAGCCGTGGCCCCGGCGCAGCGGTTTGTTCCGTTTACAGCAGCATCGCGCGAGCCAATCTACCCAAAAAGTACCAGGAGCCCTTCGGCTACTTGGCATGGCTCGATCTCGACACCCAAGAGGGACACGAGTATTGGGAGGCAATGGAACTGATGGGAGAATTCGCGGCCGCGAATCACGACGTCATTCATCGATTGGTAACCAAACTCCTCGGTGCACGAGTCATCGGCGGTGTTGAAAATCATCACAATTTTGCCTGGAAGGAAGTCCATCAGGGCAAGGAGCTAATCGTCCATCGCAAAGGGGCCACGCCTGCGGGTTCCGGGGTGTTGGGGGTCATCCCTGGATCAATGGCGACACCCGGTTTTGTCGTCCGAGGGCGGGGCAACCATGAGAGCCTTCACTCGGCATCTCACGGTGCAGGTCGTTGCATGAGCCGCAGGGCAGCGAGAGACAAATACCGATGGAACGCCGTTCGCAATGATCTCGCCCAACGCGGCGTCCGTGTTTTGTCCGCGGGTGCCGACGAGGCGCCGGGCGTCTACAAAGACATCCATCGCGTCATGGCCGCTCAGTCAGATCTTGTCGAGATCGTCGCTCAATTCGACCCCAAGATCGTCAAGATGTGCCAAGATGGCAGCCCTGCGGAGGATTGATGAGGCGTCGCATCGGACATCGCCGACAAAAGTGAGCCTGTGGCGCTAGCCGAGTTCGGTCGACATGAAGAAATCGGCAAGCGCCGCAGGCTCACGGAAACGAAAACTGACTTTTGTCGGCTGTGTCTGCTTTACGTCGCCGTAGGTTGCGTCGCCAGGGCGAGTTCTGGTCGAGTCGGATTCGGGTTTTGGTCTGACAGGTTGTTGTCGGCGTTGGTTGCACGTGCACCGCCCCGGCTCATGAGGGCGGCCAGCAAAATGATCGCCATAATCAGGCTGACGGAATTCCACGTGTCGGTGTAAACCAATCCGCCTTCATCCGTCGCCACGGCCCAATGCATCCAACTCGGAACCTCCAGCGACCTCGAGGACGCAGTCGCTAAGGTCATGGAAATCGAATTGTGGATCATATGGAACAAACACGTACAAGCGATCCCAGCGGTACGATAAGCCAACCATCCCAACAGCAGTCCAGTCGCGGTGGCACAGACGGTTTGTTGCAGGACTCCATGCGAGAGTCCGAACAAGACCGCAGAACCGATCACGGCCCGAAGCACCCCTTTGTTCTCCAGCAGACCGGCGAATACGAACCCTCGAAACACCACTTCCTCGCACAACGCCGGAATGATGGCCAACAGCAGTAGCACCTGCCACAACGGGACCGACCCGAGAACAGCGTCAATCTGCTGCAGCGAATGGGTGGTTTCGGGTCCAAGCGGATACTCGCGACTGATGAAAGCGGCGAATTGCACGTAGGTGGGATGGAGGTAGACCGCCAAAAGCCCGCACGCAAGCAGTTCAGAAAATCGAGGAAGATCCAGCCTCAGACTCTTGCGCACCGATCGGGTGAGCATCACGGTCA
>JBKDXO010000002.1:0-66786 GCA_046306195.1 Planctomycetota bacterium
TCCGACGGCGATGTCTGCCCCCAACGATCCCGGGGATGGCAGCATCATCAACGCCAGCAGGTCCGTTGCCACGACGACAATCGCCTTGTTCGCATGCGCCTGGTCGATCAAAGTTTTTGGGTGGACAATCGTGCCGTCGGTTCCTGGATACTGGATCAGCACGCCGAAGACGCCGTTCCAATCCGCGACCGATCCTCGTTCATCGAATAGTTCGACGGTGACTCCGAGTGGGATCGCGCGTGTTCGAACGACTTCGATCGTTTGCGGGTGGCATGCGATGGAGATCAAGAATCGCGTTCCTTTGACCGTCCGGTGGGCGAGCGCCATGGCTTCGGCAGCCGCGGTGGCTTCATCGAGGAGCGATGCGTTGGCGATCTCCAGTCCGGTCAATTCCGAGACAAGGGTTTGATAGTAGAACAGGACCTCGAGTCGGCCTTGGGAGATCTCGGGTTGGTACGGGGTGTAGGAGGTGTACCAGGCAGGGTTTTCGAGAACGTTGCGTTGGATCACTTTCGGCGTGAACGTGTTGTAGTACCCTGCGCCGATGAAGGAGCGGAGCGAACGATTCTTGGAGGCGATTCGCTTCAGTGCAGCGAGAGCATTCTCCTCGCTCATGCCATGCTCCAATTGAAGTGGGTCGTTCCACTGGATCCCCTGCGGGACGACCGCGGCGGTCAATTCATCCAGGCTGGAGAATCCGATCTCGGCGAGCATGTGCTGGATTTCGGAATCGCGTGGACCGATGTGGCGTGCGACGAAGGGGGAGTAGGTGGACACGACGAAGGCTCCTGATCGAATGGATCGACGGTTGGGTAGCCCCTCTGTCCTTGTACCTGAGAGATCCGCAGCGATTAGCGAGTTCACGCCATGCCGCTTGCCCCTTCGGTGGGTTTTCCTCGCCCGCAATGCTAGCGGGGCGAAAAACCGCTCTCCAGAGTCCATGTTTCGGTCGCGGCGGTCCTTTTGCCTGAGTGTTTGTGGGACACTTTACACCTTCGGCGGTCTGGGATTTTGCAAGGCAAAACTCCAAACGCTCTCGCGCCAGACGTTCATGGGTACCTACAGTTTATCCCCATTGGCAAGCCCGCACAACCGAAACCCGTGCGTGAGGGTTGGCCCGCCTAGATACCCCAATCGCACAGGGAATCGACATAGGCCGCGGATCCGTCGCGGACCCACGGGTCGAGCTGTGCTGGATCTTTCAATTGCTGGCCTCGGCAGGTGTCGACTACCAGGTAACCGCAGCGTACGTCCGACAAACTGCTCATGTCCCCCCACAATTTCTCGAACTGTGTCACCGGAAACACATCCTCCTGGCCCAATCCCCATCGCTTCTTGACATCCTTGATCGTGACGTAAGTCGGCAATCGGCTAGCCAATCGACGGACAGCGCGATCGACGGCGTCGCGATCCGACAGCTGGTCTCGCGTTAATCCAAAAACTTCCAGCAGCGGATCGATCGAGATCCACGTCGTCATCGAAGAGTAATAGGTCAGTTTGAACTCATCCCGATCGCTCGGCATGGCCATCCCTTCGAGCAGCCGCAGCTTGCCATCGACGCGCGCCAAGCCCCCTCCGCGGTCCTCGATGCGGCGACCGATGACCTCGAAACTCAAGCATGCCCCCGAATCGATGTGAGCAGACAAAGGGGATGGATCGAGGCTCGCTCCGAGCGTATCGATATTATGAAGCATCAGATAACGCATCTGGGGTTGAGCCGCGAGCAATCTATGGAGCGTTCCGTTCCGGAGCATGTTGGGGATTTCGAACCAGTGTCCCACAGGATGCATGCACTGCTCGGGCACGTTATCGATGTAGTCGCTCGCTTCACCAGCCCCGCGTGCCCAAGCCGCGATGGCCGCGTGCGCACTCTCCTGCACCTTTTGCTGCTGCTCATCGAGTATCTGATGCGGCATCTCCTCCCAATAATAGATGAGATCGCGCACTGTCGGAATCATGCGCAAGCCGACCGACATGCCAGGCGAAAGAATCACTGGTCCGGGAGACGCGAAATCGTCATGGTCTCGCAGGAAGGAAGCGATCGGAGCATGCGTCAGGTAACCGGTCGTGAACACATGCGGAACGGGTGAATCGAATTGCCGCGATGTCTTGCGAGATTTCGCGAGATGGACTTCGACAAAGCTTCGATGCCGACCCTTCGTGTTCGGGGGGAAGCGCGTGAACGGGTGAAGTCCCTTGACGACCCCGGCGCCGTCGGTCCAACGCGATCCGACGCCGGCCGAGAGAGTCACCACGCCGACCGATCCATCGCGCAGCGCTTTCTCGCCCGAGTTTGTGTTTCCGGTCTCGCGTGAGACTCCGGAACGGAGATCGCAATAATCGCTGCCGTCGACATCGCGGATATCGGTTTGGATCGGGAGTCGATTCTCGGCCAATCCGATTCGGCCTGAGAGGATCTCAGCTCGAATTTGCTCATGCTGTTCCCGATCGAAGCCGTGTTCGTCGAGCACTTCGCGGAGCGATCGTTGGTGGTCGGAGTTCGCGGTCGCTTGGGGCAAGATGCGATCGAGCAAGCGTCGTGCTCGATCGCCATCCTGCGAACACGCTTCATTCAACCGCATCAGATCCCGTTTCGATTGCGATGAGAGTTCTTTCGCTTCCTTGCGAATCAATTTCGGCGCGAGGATCGAGTAGTAGCCGTCGGGCATCGCGGCCCGCGAGCCTTGCAGCAACTCGCACCAGGAGCCGCGATCATTGATGCGAAAATCATAGACCACGGGATCCATAGCGAACGGCAATCGCTGCTCGAGACCCCGTTTGATCGACACCAGGGTCTCCATCAACCATGCGCGAGCATGACTTTGGATCGCTGGGTCGAAGAAGAAGCCCATGCCTCCTCCGGACATACCGCCGAGCATCATGAACCCCCAGTATTGATCTCCCCATCGCTTGCGGCATGCCTCGATCACCGCTTCGGTGAAGTGATTGGTGCACCCCGGTATGATCGTCTGCAGAGGGCCTTGGAAATTTTTGGTGGTCAAGCTGGCCAGTTCGCGAATGTTGCCGCTCTTGAGCGCATGAACGATTTGTTCGAAGAGATCGATGGCCTGCAGACGAGCTCGCCATTCCCGCTCGCCGCGCACCAAGTACTTTTCCGTTACCATCTCCAGGATCGGCCCGACGTTTTGTGCCATTCCGCCGTAGATGAGGATCAGGCTTTGCTGGAGCGCTTCGCGGGCGGATGCAGGGAGCTCATTTTCGTCTAACGGGGTATGCTGCGGGAGGAGACGACCGCGGCTGATCCCAAACTCGGGATCGCTCGCGTGCGCGATTACCCCTTCGATCCGTTTGATGCCTGGCCAGATTCCTCCGGAGTCTTGCCATCCTCCGCCGGAGCCCCCGAGCCACTCGCCGAGGATCGCGCGGGCAGTGATCAAACGTTGATCGGTAGGAGTGAGTTCCCCCTCGATGCGCGATACTTGGCCTGTCGCTCGCATGAGAGCCGAGATCAAGCATCCGAGCAGATTCGTCGACACCGCCAATCGCGATCCTTTGGGGATGTCGTTGACCTTGCTGACCAATTCCAAACCGAGCCCTTCGCGGCCGAGGATGGTTCGCAGCAACTCGGCCATCGACCGTCGGCAACCTTCCATTGCGGGAGGCACGATCCCGGACGCGATCAATGCTCCTTTGAGCAAGCCGAGGTAATCCTTGGCAAAGTCGAAGACTTCGTCGATTTGAGTCAGTTCCGATTCCGCGCCCAGATCGGTGCTGACCAGTCGCAGGACGGGGCGATCGATCACGCGCAGATAGGCTTCCACCGGTGGCCGCGTCTTCCGGTCTCGCCCGTAGACCCCGAGGTCGATCGATGCGTTCAGGACCTTGGCACCCTCGGGAAAATCCATTCCCAGAAAGAAGATATCGCTCCATCCCGAGTGGGAAAAATCCATCCGAACGCTGGTGCTTTCGAACAGGATTGGATAATCCCCGGTCGCCGCATCGGTTCGAAGGAGCATGGGGTTCCAGCGCAGGGGATGGTCGTCCGGGTGGGCGATCCGAAACATCCATTGATTGCCCCGAACGGTGCGGACGCTTCGTCGGACTTGATCGGCGAGGGTCTGGATCCCGAGTTGATGGTAGGCGCGCGCCAGCGCGCTGCTGATCGCCAGGCTCGGACCGCAGCGGCCTTGTTCGTCGAGCAACGCATCGATCGCTTCGCTGAATCGCCGTTCGAGGATATTGCGATAGGCTTCGTAGGGAAGTAGTCCTGCGGCCGACTCGGGAAAATTTCGGGGGAGCAGATAGCGGTAGATCGATGCGAGGAGCATATGGGCTCGCACGCGATGGTACAGATTGTCCGACCGACGTCGGAACCGATCGAGTGCTTCAGCCGCATCGAGCAGGCCGTGCGCGTCGAGCCCCGATGAGAGGGACTCGAGGGTGCGATGACGCTGGCGGTCATCCTCGGCGAGGATGGTCTCGATCCATGGGTTGTGTCGATCGGCTGGCATGCTTTTTCCTTAGCGTTGGACGCTGAGCAACTCGACCAACTGCGTCAGGATGCGATCGCGATCGACACCGGCGAGTCCCAACGCGAGCTGGGCATTGAGCAAACCATACTTGACTCCGATATTGTAGCGCAAGCCATCGATTTCACACGCCAGATAGCGTTGTCGACCAGCCAAGTCGTTCAGCGCATCGGCGAGAGGAATTGGACCGGTTCGCGATTGCACCAAGTGTTCCAGAATGTCTAGCACGGTCGGCGTCAGAACATGCATTCCGAAGAAGCAAAGATACGTGCCGTTGCGAAAACCGGCGATCGTCAATTCCTGTTCCGCCAGGGTGGGCGTCGGCTTTTCCAGGACCCGTTTGACTTCGAACAAGTTGGCCTCCTGCGCGACACGCAGCCCGCCGACGGTTCCAAAGTAGGGGAGCATTTGTTCGCGGGTCGGCTGGACGGCGGAGACGGTGCACGCGTGTTGGCTGGCGACCTGGACCAGTTGCTGCGCACATTTCATGCCGGATCGACTGAGGTACAGATGGTCGCCGACGAGATGCAGAAACGGTTGGTTTCCGACGTAATCACGAGCGCACAGCAAGGCCTGTCCGTAGCCGTGAGCCTCCTGCTGGACAACAAACGTCAGGCGTTCGACCAGCTTGCCCGCGGCTTGGCAAAAGGCGTCCTCTGTACCCGGGCTCAGGACCACTGCGATCGATTCGATGCCGGCTGCAGCCACCTCCTCGATGATCATCTCGAGGGCGGTTTTTTCAATGCCATCCCGGTCGACTAGTCGCTGCAGGGGAAGGGACGATTGCCCTGGGCCGGCAGCGGTGACCACAGCTTTGGATATCTTCATCATGTGCCGCGTCTGTTTTAATCCGTGTTGGTTCGATGCGCGAAGTCCAGCGTATCCAGGATAATCCAAATGGGTTCCCCGGAAATCACTTGCCCAATGGATTACGAGTTCGCAAACCGGTCCGGGGACAAATGCCGCAGGTCGATTGCCGGCTTGTCGCCTCGCAGAATTTCACCCACGAGTTGCCCGGTGATCGGCCCGAGACTGATTCCCATCATGGCATGCCCGGTTGCGACGGTGAGATTGGGATGGGCCCGGGATCGGCCGATGAATGGGAGACCATCGGGCGACACGGGGCGAAGTCCAACCCACGGTTGGATCCCTTCGAAGTGCTGAGGCTTGAAGCGGGGCATGTACTTCGGAATGCTCTTGATGATCCCTGAAACCCGACGGGGGTCGATCGTTTGATTCAGTTCCCCCAACTGCATCGTTCCGCCGAAGCGAAGGGAATTCCCCATCGGTGTCACCGCCACCCTGGCTTCGACGAGGATCGAGCAGACGGCTGGCAGCTCGACCGGATCGGGAACCGTGAGCGAATACCCTTTGCCGGGTTGCATCGGGAGTTTGATACTCAGTTCGCGGACGAGGCTGTCTGACCAGATCCCGCCGCACAGCACGAACTCATCCGCTTCGATCTCATAATCGACGGTGCGGACCGCAGCGATACGGCCTTGGGATTGACGCCATCCGGTCACATGCTTGCCGAAGAGGAGCTTGCCTCCCAGGGACTCGACGCGAGATCGCAACGATGCCGTCAATCGCATCGGATCGAGATGGCAGTCTTTGGGGTAATAGACGCCACCCGCAATCGTGTACGTCACGTTGGGATCGAGTGAGGTGGTTTCCTCGGGCGAAAGGACTGAGGCAGGAATGCCGAGGGCTCTTGCCTTGCCTGCGATCGCGCCCTCTTCCTCCAGAGCATGCTGGGTGGAGCAGAGCATCAGTAACCCGCGCTTGACTAGGTGGCTATCGATCCCTTTGTCTTGCCATTGCGCGTAGATTTCGCGAGACGCCAGATGCATATCTCGCAGCAGTTGCGAACCCGCTTCCACTTGATGTCCGTGCGTTGCCAGATAAAAGCGGAGCCCCCACTGCATCAAGTCCCAACTGAGACGCGGCTGGATATAGAAGGGAGATTCCGGGTCTCGCATCCATCGAAGCCCTTGCGAGATGACACCTGGCGCGGCGAGCGGAATGAAATGGCTCGGAACCACCATGCCGGAATTTCCCAGAGAGCAATTGTCGCCATTGGGAGAGATCCGATCGATGACGGTCACATCCATGCCTCGTTCGAGAGCGGCCAGCGCGGATGAGAGGCCGATAATTCCACCACCGACAATCAGAATGCGTTGAGGCATTGCCTATCCTGGAAAAGTACGAAAAGTTTAAGAGACAGTATCAGTCAATCGTAATCGCTGCTCGGCGAGAAAGCTTGCGAAGTCGCCGTTTTCAATCGCGGTTCGAGCCTGCTGCATGAGCCGCTGGTAAAACGTCAGGTTGTGAATCGATAGCAGGGTCGGCCCCAGCATCTCGTCCGCTTGAAACAAATGCCGGATGTATGCGCGGCTGTGGCGACACGCGAGGCACGGGCAATCGGCTTCGAGAGGTCTTGGGTCGCGTGCATGACACTGGTTGCGCAGTCGCAGTGGGCCGTCCGCCGTAAAGGCGAGCGCATTGCGTCCGTTGCGAGTGGGCATCACGCAATCGAACATGTCGACCCCGCGCGCGATCCCTTCGACCAAGTCGATCGGGCGGCCGACCCCCATCAGATAACGAGGCTGGTCCGAGGGGAGGACCGGTGCCGCGACGTCGAGAATTCGATACATCTCCTCGGGGGGTTCGCCCACACTCAAGCCACCGATCGCATAACCGTCGAACCCGATCTCAATCAGCTTCTCCGCGCACTGGCATCGAAGCTCCGGATCGAGACCTCCCTGCACGATCGCGAACTTGGCTTGGTCTTTGCGAACCGCAGCATCCTTGCAGCGAGCAGCCCATCGGATCGATCGGTCCATCGCATCGCGAAGCGCTTCGATCGAATTGGGGAGCGCGACGACGTGATCGAGGACCATCGCAATGTCGCTGCCGAGTTCTTCCTGGATGCGGATCGAATCCTCCGGCCGAAGGTGGATCGTTGAACCATCCAGATGCGATTTGAACGTCGCGCCATCTTCGGTGACGCGATTCATGGCGCCGAGCGAAAAGATCTGAAAGCCACCGCTGTCGGTCAGGATGGGGCGATTCCAACCCATGAAGCGATGCAGGCCTCCGAGTTCGGCCACCAGAGCGCTCCCTGGGCGGAGCGAGAGATGGTAGGTGTTCCCGAGCAAGATCTCCGCGCCGGTGGCCGCCACCTGGTCGATCGTAAGTCCCTTGACCGTACCTTGCGTGCCGACCGGCATGAACGCGGGGGTTTGTACGACCCCGTGAGGCAGATGCAGCCGACCGCGGCGCGCGGCGGTGCTCGGGTCGCGCGTCAACAGCTCAAAAGGGAATGTCGTCGAAATTGGCATGGCAGGATTTTAGAGCAGTTCGGTAGTTCGCCAACCTCGAATTCCTCATCGACTTGGCGATCTGCTACCATGTTCGAAATGTCCGTCGTCCATGCTCTCCGAAGAAAGAATCCTATGATTCGGTTTTCTAGCGTCCTCCGTCTGGCTATGGTGAGTTTTCTTTGCACCTTTGTCGGTTGCGATTCTCCGAAACCAGCGAATGTGGCCGCTCCAGCGGGAGAAACCAAAGTCGAAACCCCGACGCGGACCAAGGTGGCGCTGCTCCTGAACTGGTACCCGGAAGCCGAACATGGCGGATTCTATGCCGCTCAGGTACACGGTATTTATGAGAAATACGGCTTGGACGTCGATATCCAGCCGGGCGGGAAGACCACGGTGGTACCGCAGAGCCTGGCTCTGGGGAGAGTGCAATTCGGGGTTGCCAACGCGGACGATGTGCTGATCGCGCGGAATCAAGACGTCAAGCTGGTTGCCCTCATGGCTCCGATACAGGATGGACCGCGCTGCATCATGGTCCGCGCCGACTCCGGGATCAACACGTTCGAGCAACTCAAGAATGTGACGCTGCAAATCGATTCTGCCCGCCCTTATGTTCCGTTTCTGAAGAGCAAGGGGTTGCTGGACGATTCGGTCAAGCTTGCCCCGTACTTCGGATCGGTCGCTCAGTTGGCGGCGGGACCAGGGTATGCAGCCCAAGGCTACACCTTTAGCGAACCGTTCATGGCGCGGCAGCAGGGTGTTGAGGTGAACCAGTTGATGATGTCGGAGATCGGATACAATCCTTACGCCAGTTTGCTGGTCGCGACATCCGATTACGTCGATGGAAATTCCGAGGTCTGCAAACGGATGGTCCAGGCGTCCATCGAAGGGTGGGTCAAATACCTCGCGGATCCCAAGGCGACCAATGATGTGATCATGAAGGCCAACAAGCAAGGGCTCGAGATCGCTGCGCTTGAATACGGAGTGGAAGCGCTCAAGCCTCTGTGCATGCGGGATGGCGATGCTGGACGCGTAGGGCAGATGAGCCGGGAGCGGTGGACGCAGTTGGCCGATACGCTGGTCGAACTGAAGTTGATCGAACGCGCTAAGGTCAATATCGACGCATCGTTCCGAGCCGATTTTCTCGAGTCGCCAACAAAATAGTGACGTTGCCGCCGTAGCTACCGCCGCCAGACGGTGGTCCCCCCGAATGCCCTCGATGCGTCCGAACGTATCGGAAAATAAAAGCCGAGGATCGGCGGCTCTTCGACGCATCTCGGCAAATAAGGGCCAAACCTCCAACCCACATCAACGCGCCCAGATTGTCGAAGGCTTCCAACCGAGGCGTTGCAATCGCGGGACGATCAACGCATCGATGCCCTGCTTCTCTTCCGTCGACAAAAGCCACGATGTTCTCGAAACCGCGATGATCATCGCACCACAGACAAACGCCGCAGGGACTGGCCCGAGCATCAAAACGAGCGGCGCGGACAGGACGACGTAAGTCGACGCATCAAACTCGATCTTCCATTGCTTCAAGGCGAAGATCATGAGTACCAGCAGAAACCCGCTCGCAACCACGTTTGCGTTCATCGCCCCGTGCAGGCCCATCGCTGGAATCCACCAGAAACACAATCCGATGTTGGCGATCAAGCCAGCGGCTGTGAGCACGCCGAGCAATCGCCCTCGCTCCGCACACCAAAAATAGTTGCTCAGAAATAAAGCGATCGACATCCAGCAACAAACGGTCAACGCCTTGGGCAGAATCGCAAGCCCATCCGCATACCGGCCATGCAAAAGCCAAGTAAATAGGAACGGGGATGCGATCAGCGCGCCAATCGACATCATCAAAAAGAAAATGCTACCGAATTTTACCGAGGTTCGGAGCGATGAAACCACTCGGTCCAGACGCCCGCATTCCCAATCTGCGGCCAAATAGGGAAGGACGACCCCCGAGAGCATGACCGCGAAGTTTGAGAGCAGCGTCGGTATCAGTTTCCCGCTGTGAAGCTGACCAACCAGTGAGTGGACGTCATCGTTCAAGTTCGCTTGCGACGAAAAATGCAACAGTCCATATCGATCGACAAGGTCGAACGAATTCAGCAGGAAGTTGATCACCCAAACACTGGCTGCAAACGGCAAGACCCTCCGAGCAATCGTACTCCATGGAACCGGCTGCTGATCCTGGCAACTTCCTCGCCCCAGCGAAAGCAGCACATGGACCGATGGAGCAATTCCGACGAGCGTCGCGCCCGCGAATGCCACCACCAAAATGCGCCAATCACGAAACCAATACAAACCGATCAGACTCAACAGGGTGAAGGCCACCGAATTGGCGGCATGCATCGACGAGACGGTTTTCGGCATCCGCAACCCGCTGACCAATTCCGTGATCGCGTTGAACAAAATGATGAACCCGAGTGCCGAGGTGACCAAGCACATGTCCCAAGCGGAGAGCGGTTCGCCGAAGATTGCTACACTGCTAATGCCGCAGAAGAACACAAGCGAAAATGCCAAAGTCAAGTATCCCGACAGCGCGATGACAATGCTCATGAGGAGGAATCGCACGAGCTGGCCGCGGCTGCGATAGACCTCGACAAAGCGACCGAACGTGCCCGGAAGGCCGAGGACCGCCAAGGGAGCAGCCAGGCAGAAAAAACTGCTGGCCAAACCCCACAGACCCAGCTGCGCTTCAGACAAAAAATAGCAGAGGGCGATGTTGCGTGCAAAACCAACGCCGCGCTGCAAAAGATTGATGACCAGCATCCACGACATCCCGGAGACCAGGCTGTCGGGCGCATGCAGGCTCGTTGCCGAGTTCGTGGTTGGAGTTGCGGCGTGGCTCAAGGGTTGACCGGAAAGTAACGACCGGGGACAGAGTAAAATCTAGGCAGTAACCCAGCTTGACTCCCCGATCGATTCTCCGTCCGGTTCCCGCCTAGCCACGCGACGAATTGCAGCGAATACCCGCGCAAGACGTGCTCTTTGGGGAAGATGTGCCGATTGTAGGGCTTGCTAAGCAACCGCCCGAATCCGGTGGCTGTCGACCAGCGCCAAGGGATGGGCGATTGGTTGGTCGTCTGTCACCACCACCTGAACCGCCCGACGCTGCGTCGAATTCAAAATGATTGGGCTCTTGAGGTTGGTCGTCAAATTGTCTCCGCTCCGGCTCACGATAGTCAACACGAAGACTCGGTCTCGCTGGTGGACCTGCAACAAGTCGATATCTCGGCGATGAACGTGGAGCCGATAGTTCGGAAGGAGTCGGCGCGGGCTGATCACCGGCAGAGCGACATCCGAAAGGGCCACCGACTGCAACCAAGCGACTTCTTCATTTTCCTCGTTTGCAAGCAAAACCCAATGACGACAAGTTTCGAAGCCGATCAAGCCTTGAGGCATAAACAGCATATCGGAGTAATGGACGTCGAGGGTTCCAAATCGCGAAGATTGGATTTGCATAGTGACACCTAGGACTGGGGACAGCTCCACACCATTTGTACTATTCGGCAGAATCGAATCGGAGGTCTGAGCGAACCTGGACAATTTCCCGAGTTTCACTCAATCGCATCGAACTGCCCGGGAGCGGGCCGTCGGCCGTCAAACGTCACGTTTCGTTTCGTTTCCATGAGCCTGAGGCATTAGCTGGTTTTTTTGCAGGTTGAAGAATTCGGCTAGCGCCTCAGGCTCAGGCTCAGGCTCAGGCTCAATGGTGTTGGCTGTGTCCGGCTAGGATTGTGCCAAGCAGTGTCGGTTGGCCATCGAGATTCCGCTGACAATCGCACCTACGATTCCGACGAAGCCTTGGTCGGTTCCGCAAAGGAAGAGATTTTCGAGGTGGGTGGTGCCGTCGAGTTTTTTTTCGGGGGCTCCGTACACGGCCCCATTGTCGTGTGAGGTAAAGCGGCGAATGGTCTTGGGGGTAAAGATATCAGTATCGATCACGTGCCGTCGGAAATCGGGCATGAATCGGATCGCTGCGGCGACGGAGCGGTCGTACCAGGCGAGTTTTTGTCGCTGGTATTCGTTCTCGTCCAAGGCACCCCAGCGATCGGGATCGGCGATGGTAGTCAGGCGAACGAACCCCGCATCGAGTTCTCCTTCGTCGCTGGCGTATTCGTAATTGTTCGGCGAGCAGATCACTCCGGTACGGACATCGCACAGGCTGTTTCGGCAACGTTCCCAGTGAAAGGTATCGCTGTCGTTGAAGAAGACGATGGTCTTGTCGAATCCGAACAACCTTGGTTGGCAATCCAGGACCGAGATGGATTCGATAAAGGACATCTGACCGGCCTGGCAGGGTTGCTCCTCGGAGAGCGAGTCGCACATGCGCATGGTTTCGACTACGCCGGCGCTGGACAGGATACGTTTGGCGAAGAGTTTTTGGCCGTTTTCTAGTTCGATGGCGGCGATACGGTTGTCGTCGATATGAAGTTTTGCCACGCCGCTGCGAAGTTTGAGTTGGCCACCCAGTTCGCGGAAACGCCGGACGAGATTCTTGAGAATGAGCCGAACGCCTTTGTAGGGGCGGGCGAATCCTTCCAGGAAGATGCTCCGGAACATGATGCAGAATTGTCCCCAATCCATGTCGTGCTCGCGGGCGTTGCCGTACCACATCAACGGGCAGAGGAGCATTTCGATCAGGAGCGGATCGGACAGAGTGTCATTGAGGATTTCCCGGGTGGAGTGCTCGAAGTCTTCTTGTTGGAGATCGTCGTAGTCGACGAGTCGGTTGAGCAACCGGGCAAATGCGTCTTTCTGATGTGGAAATTTGGAAGCGATCTCGCTTTCCAGGAAGCGAATATCGTTATTGAAATGAAGGTCGATGCCGGGGAATGCGATCGTTGAGCCGCGTTGGGGTGCGAGATGAAATTCATCCCAGCGGAACCGCAACTGCTTGAGCAATCTCGCCAAGGGACCTTTTTTGACCCCTCGCTCGGTGAAATTGGTCATCGCATGCAGTCCGACATCGTAATCGCGGCCATTCATGCGGTAGAAGGAATTGAGGCCGCCGATCGTCCAGTGTTTCTCCAGGATGCAGACCTTCTGGTCGTACATGGCGAGCCGAATCCCGGCGGCCAGTCCACTCATCCCGGCCCCGATGATGATCGTGTCGTACTGAGTGTCTGTTGAAGGGAGATTTGGGTCTTCCACAAGCAAGTCCTATGCGATCGCTATTTCGTGACTGCTTGCAAGACGACGCCATCGAAACGGGCGATTCCTTCGGCACCGAACAAGCCGATCGACACAATCGCTTCGCGCGTTTGCGGAGGGACCGTGAATGTCTTTTCCTCGTAGCGCCACTTGCGGGTCCCTTTGAATCCCCCGACATAGTTGTAGCCGACGCGGTTTCGATTCTCGTCGAAGTACTGGATCGCGACCGAGGGAGACTTCTCACGCTCGCGACCGACCTTGACGTCCTGGATCGTCAGCCAGGTACCGAGCTTTATTTTTTTGACAACGCGGCCGTCGATCGGAATACCTTGCAAGAGCATGTTGGGCAGGTTGGGATCGTCGCTTTCGAATTGGACGACATGGTTGCCATCGGGCGCTTCGGGGTCCTCCACGCGAATGCAGCCGAACTGGTAGTACCAACCCGGGATGTGAAAATCCTTGATGAGTGGTTCTTCGAAGCTCGAGTTGAGCAGGGTTGGATTCGAGCCATCGGGACGATCGCGACGCGATTTCTCGGCGTTCCCAGTCATGGGGACGAAGAAGGTTGGCGTCAGGGCTTCTTTTTCGAGCTTCCCATCTTTTTTCCGCATGAGGTAAAGGATTTGTTGGTAACGTTCCCCGACGGGGATGACCATCAAGCCACCTTCCTTGAGTTGTTCCTTGAGCGCCACGGGGACCGCCGCCGGCGAGCAAGTAACAATGATTTTGTCAAATGGTGCGTGTTCCTTCCAGCCTTGGAAGCCGTCACCCAGCTTGCAGTGAATGTTCTCGTAACCGAGTTGAGCGAGCAGATCGATCGTCTGCTGGCCGAGGTCTTCCTTGATCTCAATCGTGTAGACCTCTTTGACCAAGGGGCTCAGGACGGCTGCTTGGTATCCGCTACCGGTTCCGATTTCGAGCACGATGTCAGTCGGCTTGGGTTGCAGAGCCTCGGTCATCTGCGCGACGATGAATGGACTGCTGATCGTCTGCTGATCGCCGATCGCGATGGAGATATCCATGTAAGCCTGCGAGACGAACGCGGGAGGGACGAATTCATGCCTCGGCGTGTTGGCGATCGAATCGAGAACCCTGGGATCCTTGATTCCGCCGGGGATCAAAACATTTTGCAGGAGTCGTTCGCGTTGGATTGCAACGGGGTCTTGGGCGAGTGGCTGGCTCCAAGCGGTGGACGACACAAGGCCATGGAAAAGCGAAATGCAGACGATCGCGATCCAAAAACGGCGAGACCCCATAACGACCTCAGTCCATGCTGACGCGCTCGACGTATTCGCCCGTCCGCGTGTCGATCTTGATGACATTCCCTTCCTTGATGAATCCAGGGACTTGGAATTCCCCACCGGTTTCGACTTTGGCGGGTTTGGTGACGCTGGTGGCGGTATCGCCGCGGACGCCCGGTTCGGTCTCGAGCACTTTGAGCGTGACGTGAGACGGCGGGGAGATGGTGATCGGATTGCCGTTGAAGAGAACCATCGCAACGGGCATCCCTTCCTTGAGATATTTCCAGTTTTCATCGACCTGATCTGCAGTCAATTCGTATTGCTCGAAGGACTTGGTGTCCATGAACACAAACGTTCCAGATTGGCCGTAAAGGAACTGGGTATCCAGTTCCTCGACGTCGGCGACTTCTAGTTCATCGCCTCCTTTGAGGGTTCGGTCCAGCACGGTGTTACGGATCAAATTCTTGAGTTTGCACTTGTACAACGCGTTTCCTTTCCCTGGTTTGACGAAGTTGACTTCGTTCAGGAGGTATGGTTCGCCGTCGATTTGAACTTTGAGCCCTTTTCGGAGGTCGCTGGTTTTGTACGTGGCCACGGTATTTGCTGAGGAAAATTAAAGGAAAACATTCAGTAAGACATTCTAGTGTAAAGGAATTTCGAGAAATTGTCTTGCCCCCCTCACCCCGCGCCGCTTTTGGTTGTTCGTCGTCGCAATTATCGAGTAAACTATCGGGAAGCCTGTGAATGCATCCTGCCCGCCCGATTCTCCATGCAGCCCATGTGAAATGAGTACTGATCGTGTCGTGCAGCCGATGGTCGCCTGCCTAGGCAATCCTGTGGCCGGGAATCCGACGCAATTCGTCATGTCGCGAATCGCTCGAGACGCAGAGTTGGATTGGCGGTTCTTCACCTCCGAGGTCGCTCCCGAGCAGTTCGAAGCGGCATTCCGAGGTGTCCAGGCCTTGGGCATGGCGGGCATCGCGATCCTCGAACCGTTTCAAGAGCAATCTGTCGGATTCCTCGATTCCGTTTCCGAGGAAGTCTCTCGATGGGGCCGCGTGAGTGTGGCCCGGCGGGATGGAAACGCTTGGATCGGGGAAAATACCTTGGGAGCTGCGTTGATTCACTTGCTGAAGACCAAGCTGAGCGTGCCTCCGCAGCGCGAGGATGGGACCATGAGTCCGCAATCGATCGCAGTCTGGGGCCCTCCGCAGACAGCCCAGGCCATCGATGGTTTGCTGCCGACACTCGATGGCGACTTTAGCGCGTTGCTCTGCGTCGAAAAACTAGAAACCATGGAGTCCTCGGCAACCAGCGAGGCGGAGCAACCGGCGAAATCCGATGTTCCGGCGGTCGGTCTGGAAGAGATGGGGTCCCTCGAGCGCCCGGTACGGGTGCTGGTCCTCGATTTCCCGGCCGCTCAGCGGTTCACGCGTCCCAAGACTATGGCCAAGTGGATCCAGCAGATCGCCTGGGCGACTTCTCCGGTCGTTGTCTGCGCTCACGGTCGGGATCAACTCGACGAAGAGTCCATCGAATGGCTTCGAGGACGCGATGCGACCATCGTTGAGGAACTCGAACTGATGGCCCATCGAGCCGCGGTCGATTTTCACTTTTGGACCGGCGTTGAACCTAGCATCGAACTGATTCGCGAGGCCCTTGAGGAGTACCTGCAATGGTGAGTCGTCGCGATTTTTTGACCCGATCGGCAAACGGCTTCGGAGCGATTGCGCTCTTGGCGATGCTCGCCCAGGAGGAGCGGCGTCATGCGCACGCTGCGGACGGACGCCCCGAACCACACTTCTCCCCCAAAGCCCGCAGCGTCATCTTCCTTTACATGGATGGTGGCGTATCCCAAGTCGATACGTTCGACCCCAAGCCGCTTCTGACCAAATACCATGGTCGCAACCCCGGCGAGTTCTTTGACGTTGCTCCGACACAGTTCAACAACAACGGGACCGTGATGGGATCCCCATGGGAGTTCTCGAAACACGGTCAAAGCGGTATCGAGATCAGCAGCTTGTTCCCGATGATCGCAGGACATGCGGACAAATTGGCGGTGATCCGCTCGATGACGTCCAAGTTTCCAGAGCACACCTCGGCCAACTACTTTCTCCACACCGGCCATCCGCTGCAGGGGCGGCCGAGCATGGGCGCCTGGGTCACCTACGGACTGGGAAGCGAGTGTCAGGATCTTCCTGGTTTTATCGTCCTCAACGGAGGCTTGATCCCCCCCGGTGGCCTGGACTGCTTTGGCAATGGTTTTTTGGCAGCGACCTACCAAGGCTCGGTGCTCAAACCGAGGCAAGAGAGTCTTGCCAATGTCCGGCCGCTGGAACCCTCGCTCGATCTGCAGCGCCGCAAGCTCGACTTCCTTCGCTCTTTGGATCGCGAAACCCTGGAGACGTACGGACAGCAGGATGCGATCGAATCGGCGATCGCGAACTACGAACTTGCGTTCCGCATGCAGTCCGCAGTCCCCAAGGTCTGCGATGTCGCCCAAGAAACCGAGACCACGCGACACATGTACGGACTCGATCATGCGTTCGAACCGACTCGTATCTTCGGCCAGGAATGCTTGATGGCTCGCAGGCTGGTCGAAAGCGGCGTGCGCTTCATCGAATTGACCTGCCCGAGCGTTGGCCATGACCGTTGGGATCAGCACAGCAATCTCAAGGAAGGACACACCAAGAATGCCCTGGCGGTCGATCAGCCAATCGCCGCCTTGCTCGAAGATCTTCAGCAGCGAGGGCTGCTAGACTCCACCCTCGTCATCTGGGCTGGTGAATTTGGTCGGACTCCGTTCGCCCAAGGAGCCGATGGACGCGATCACAATCCGTTCGCCTTCTCGGTCTGGATGGCCGGGGGCGGCATCCGCGGAGGATCGGTTTACGGTGCGACCGACGAATGGGGATACCGCGCGGTGGAAAACAAGTGCGAGATCCATGACCTCCATGCTACGATGCTTCACTGCTTGGGGGTCGACCACACGCGATCAACATTCCGCTTCGGCGGCCGCGACATGCGACTGACCGATGTTCACGGCCACGTCCTGCATGAGATCCTAACATAACCCGAAGCATGAGTTTCGAAATTGCGATTTTGGCTTCCTGTCGTACTCGTGCTCGATAGGCGTTTTTCGAGTAAGAGTAAGAGTACGAGTAAGAAAATCCTGAAGAAAAAGCGTGGACGACCTTCGGGAAATCAAAAAACGCAATCTGAAAAAGCATAAGCGACGGATGGCATGACGTTGCTGGGATCGCCGTGCTTTGTTATTCCCCTGCTTACGCGGTTGGAAGCCGCGTTCGTCGGCGCTGGATGCGACTTGGTGTATACTCTTGGCCTGTCCCAATCCACTCCGTTTCAACCAGGATGCACCGATGTTGAACTTCGCGATGACCACTTCCTATTTTGTTGCTCGTTGCTTCCGGATCCGCTCGTTGGCGGCCGCTATCGCCACTCTATCCCTCTTTGCGATCTGCGCGAGGGACGGGCGAGGCGAGGATTGGCCGCAGTGGATGGGACCCAATCGAGACAATCAGTGGAAGCCGTCGACGATCCCGACCAAGTTTCCCTCGAGCGGCCTTTCAGCGAAATGGACGGCGGCGGTCGGTGGCGGCTATGCCGGCCCTGCCGTCGTCGGCAATCGCGTCTACGTTACCGATCTAGTCACCAAGGCGGATGCCAAAATCGATAACTTTGGACGCAAGGCGTTCGATGGTACGGAACGTGTTCTCTGCCTCGATGACAGCAACGGGAATGTCTTGTGGAAGCATGAGTACCCGGTGCGTTACGCCATTTCCTATCCCGCAGGTCCCCGCTGTACCCCGATCGTCGATGGCAATCGCGTCTACACGCTCGGCGCCGAAGGGGACTTGTTTTGCTTTGAGCGCGAGAGTGGCAAAGTCCTTTGGTCCAAAAAGCTCAAAGAGGTCTACAAGACGAACTCGGCTTTGTGGGGCTATGCCGCCCACCCCCTCATCGATGGCGAGAATCTTATTACCCTGGCTGGTGGTGATGGATCGCAGACCGTGTGTCTCAACAAGAGTACTGGCGAAGAAGTCTGGAGGTTCGGAACCGCGAGCGAACAAGGCTACTCGCCTCCCACGATCATCGAGGCGGCGGGTGTGCGGCAGTTGATCCTAATCAATCCCGAAGCGGTCAACTCCGTGAATCCCACCAATGGCAAACTGTACTGGAGCGTTCCTTACCAAGCCGACAACGGTTCCATCATCATGAGCCCCGTCAAATCAGGCAATTACCTGTATGTCGGTGGATACTCGAACCGAAGCTTAATGATCGAATTGGATTCCAAAACTCCAGCAGCGAAAGAGCTCTGGCGGAATGTCGCCAAAAAAGGGATGTCTCCCGTCAACGTGCAACCGATGGTGATCGGGGATGTGATGTACGGATGCGATCAAAGCGGCGAAATGATGGCGGTTCAGTTCCCCAGCGGCGAACGCTTGTGGGAAACCAGCAAGCCGGTCAGCCAGCGGCCGCAGGGAAGCGGAACGGCGTTCGTGGTTCGGAGCAACGACTTGTTCTACCTGTTCAATGAAAATGGCGAACTGGTGATCGCGAAGATGAATCCCAAAGGCTACGAGGAACTGGCTCGGACCAAGATCATCGAGCCCACCAACAATGCCTTTGGCCGCGAAGTGGTCTGGTGCCCGCCAGCGTTCGCCAACGGATCCATCTATGTCCGTAACGACGAAAAGCTGATCCGCGTCCCGCTCTCGCGGTGAATCCATGACGAGCCGTTGTCCTCAACCGTTGAGACAATGTAGAGCAGTTGTCCTCAACTGCTCGCGTCCAGCGTTACCAACTGGACACCGTTGCATGTTATTCTACCGTGCCACCGAGTCCCTGATTTGGAACTTTTCGGCAAGACCTTAACTTTTCGGCAAGACCTTATCGTCAACAAAATGAGCAACGCAGGGGGTGAACAGCAGAGGACTGCTGTTCTACGGTTACAATGTAGAGCAGTTATCCTCAACTGCTCTTTCGATGCGTAACGTTTCCTTCCTTTCAACCACAGCGAACCAAACGAGACCAAACGATGACAACACCGAACCAATCCTCAGACATGACACGGCGCACCTTTGGCTTGGGAGCACTTGGCACGACCGCATCGGCGGCGATGCTGGCTGGCGCGGCGATCGGCTCTGGGGAGCGGATCGCGGTCGAAGCTGCGGATGCCGTGACCAGCAGCCAAGGTCGTCTCAAGCAATCCATGTGCAAATGGTGTTACGACCGCAAGCTGTCGCTAGACGAGTTGTGCGTTATCGCCAAGGACCTCGGCATGGCCGGCATCGATCTATTGACCCCGAAGGAGTTCGACACGGTCAAGAAGCATGGACTGGTTTGCACCATGGTCTCGTCGCACCCGCTATCCGAAGGTTTGTGCGATCCGAAGTATTGGGATAAATCCCTCGCGATCCTCAACGAGACGATCGAAGCGACCTCGGCAGCGGGCTTTCGCAACGTGATCACGTTTTCCGGGAATGCCCGGGGCATCGATCGCAAGACCGGCCTGAAGAACTGCGCGGAGGCCCTCAAGAAGATCGTTCCGGTCGCGGAGAAGAAGAACATCATCCTTAACATGGAACTGCTCAACAGCCGCGTCGATCACGGGGACTACATGTGCGACTTGTCCGCTTGGGGAGTGGAGTTGTGCAAGGAAGTCGGGAGCGATCATTTCAAATTGCTGTTCGACATCTACCACATGCAGATCATGGAGGGAGACATCATCCGAACGATACAGCGGGACCACGAGTACTTTGGTCATTACCACACCGGCGGCAATCCGGGCCGCCACGAGATCGACGACAGCCAAGAGTTGTATTACCCTGCGATCGCCAAGGCGATTGCCGACACGGGCTTCGACGGATACTTTGCCCACGAGTTCATCCCGGTC
The DNA here is from genome assembly GCA_046306195.1 of Planctomycetota bacterium. Classification (GTDB taxonomy): domain Bacteria; phylum Planctomycetota; class Planctomycetia; order Pirellulales; family Pirellulaceae; genus JBKCUI01. The sequence goes on from JBKDXO010000002.1 coordinate 20,120, forward strand.
CAGGACGTTCGCGTCGGATTGACCGAAGCTGTCAAACGTTGCACGGTTTAACGAGCAACGGATGGGGAGGGATTCGAACCCCCGGACGCCTTACGACGTCTCCGGTTTTCAAGACCGGTGCATTAAACCGCTCTGCCACCCATCCTATCGAAGTTCGGTTGTACCCCGGAACGGTACTTTTCGCAATCTGGGCCGGCTACTGGTCTTTGGTCGTATCGGGGGATTCGGGGACAGGATCGTGGCCATGTTCCTTGGAATCCCGCGAGATGGGATCGGCGCCTTGGACAACCAGTTTCACGTCGTTGGGGCCGTTGGGCTCGATGGTGAAGTTCAGTTGGCTCGACGAGTACATGCTGTGCTTGCGATGGACGACGCCCAAGGTGCTGGGTCGGTAGTTCGGGATCTCTTCGATTTGGATAAACTGGACGACCACGCACTGATGTTTGCCGGCCACGGCACCGTCATTGGGCTTGTACGTGGTGAGAGTGAAGCTGCCATCGCGTTCGATTTGGCCGGTGGACTGAATCCCATGCTCAACCGATTTGGTTTCGATCGTTCCCACTTTGACCGGGCTTCCGTCGGCGAATACCACTTTGCCTTGGACCGGGTAGGTTTTCAAGCGACCGCTATCGCAGCCGACCGAGAGAGACAAGGCGACAGCGAGCCAGCCAAAACAATGCAGGGAACAGCGCGAGTTCATCAATCCACCAGTACGGCAGGGGTTCCATCGCTGCGATGGCATAAACGGCCCAATGTTTCCGTGTCGATATTGTTGTTGATCGCTCGAACGCTGCCATCGCCCAATGCAAACTGGCAGAGTCCAGGGTGCCAGCTTCCCCACCGGACCAAGTCGTTGCCTTCGTTGCGCGGGTTGGAGCAGATCGGTGCGGTTGGGCCCCCAATTCTCGCAAAGTTGTAGAGTTTGTCGCCGTTGAAAATGAAAGCGTCTTGCGAGGTTCCCAGCTTGGTCATCGGAACGTGCATTTCCCCGACGAGCAGGGTGTTGCTGAGACCATCGGTCACGCTGGCGTGGCGGAGGCGGTCGACCCATCGTTGCGGAGTTCCGCCAACGCATTGAGCGCGGCTCGAGATAATGATTCCCGTTCCGTTACCACCGTAATTGAAATCGGTTGGCAGTCCCGAAGATCCCGGGGAAAGGTCGCCGTGATTGGCACCGTAGTCTCCGACAGCTCCCTTGGCCGTGGTGGATCCCCCGGGCAACGGATACGGACAACCGCATGGAAGTGTAATCCACACCGTCCCTGACCCAATCACATCACCGAGCCCGATCGCTTCCCCCGACGAACGCCGCGAAGGACAACAGTAAATTGGTAGGGTCTGTGACCGGATTTGGTCCGTGTGGTTTGCGTAGGACTTGGCGTAATCCCATTCCCGCTCAAGGTTCCCGGCTTCCACGTAGGGCATGATACGGACCAGCCACGTTGTTTCGGTGCCTCCACAAGATCGGGAGGCGTCATCGCCCGGCCGAGGCTGGTATCGGGCGGGAGGGTAACATCGCATCGCGCTGTGGAACATATCCACTCCCAATGCGATCTGATGCAGGTTGTTCTTGCAACTCATCAGCCGTGCCGATTCCCGCGCAGACTGAACGGCGGGGAGCAACAATCCGACCATCAGTCCGATGATAGCGATAACGACGAGCAACTCGACGAGGGTAAATGCTTGCGACGGATTTCGAGATCTCATGGTAAGGAAACGTTCTCCAAAGAACTGGATTCGTGATTGCTTCATTATGGAAGTTGGCCCGTCACCTAGCAAATAAAACTTGGAAAAACCGGGAAACCGGCCGGATCCTTGACTTCCCGGAAAGACTTGAGAATACTGAAAGAAGGTGGTTTTTCGGAGAATTTGAACGCGAACCTTGCTGCCTGCGTATCCTCGGTAGATCCAGGGATTGGTTGGTGCGAACGGGTGGGACGAACGTTTGGAATTACGATGAATGGGTTCCGCAAAGTGACGAAGCCGTGGAGAATCGCTGTTTTAGCGATTTACACTGCGTTTTCGTTGTTTGGTGGCATGGTGCACGGGTGGAGCCACCATGCATCCCATCATGGTTGCGGGGTGGCAGGAGTCTGTTCCCAGAGTTCGTCGGGGCAGTGCGACGAAATTTCCCACCACGCTCATGGACATTCGTGTGGCAACCATGAGTCCGAGCATGCGGAAGATCGCCAAGCCAAGGCTCCGGATGGCGGCCTCCGAGGCGAATCGTGGGTGAAACTCGGTGAACACGCGTGCAAAATCTGTGACCAAATTGCTTCGTTGATGCAGTGTTGGTCGGCCGATGGGACCATCGCTTTGCTCGAACCCAGGCGGAGCGAGTTTCTGGTCGAGGTGGCGAAGACCGAGTTGGTGATTCGTCCGCTGATGGCGCGTTCGAGGGCGCCTCCTGCAAGGGGTTAACGTACCGGTAACCGGTGCGCGGAATCGTTCATTCCCTGCTGTGCGCGCTCTGCGTCCAGCGTTACTTGCATTGTCTTTTTTTGGATGCCTCGCATTATGCCTCGAGAGCTGATGACCCGTATGGGATCAGCCATGCACCACGATTTTTGTCCATGGGCGAATCGTTATGTGTATTGGCTCAAGCGTCCGATCGGATGGGTGGTTTTGGCCTTTGCTGCATCGCTATTGCTCGGGATTTATGTCTCGCGTCAAGCGTACATCGCGGCCGGCATTGTGGCAGCGGTTGGTGCGATCGGAGCGGTGTGGCCTTGGGTTTCCATGATGGGGATTCGCGGTGAATTGAGTTGGGCACCGAGCCGTTGCGAGGAAGGGGAGACGATCGATACGAGCTTGACCATTAGCAATCGCTGGCCTTGGCCTGCATGGGGGTTGGTGGTTCAGGCGGACGATGCGATTTCCAGTCACATCGACGCACCGGGGCAGCCTATCAGCTTGAGCAAAGTACCTGCTTGGACCCGATCCAGATTTCGTTGGGATTGTCAGCCCGCGTCGCGAGGTGTGTACCCAAAGCATCAGGTGCGGCTAACCACGGCGTTCCCGTTCGGAATCTGGTCGAGCAGCAGGGTTTTGAACGTTGACGAGCCTTTGGTCGTTTGGCCGCGCAACGTCCGACTGACCGATGTTCCCGAAAATTCCGGAACTCAAAACTACGGCAATGGCGGTTTGACTCAGCGGGTGGGAGACGACGGTGATTGGATGGGCGTACGGCCTTATCGCGAAGGGGATTCGCTCAGGCAGGTTCACTGGGCCCAAACCGCGCGGCGAGATAATCTCGTGGTATTTGAACGCCAAACCCGGAGCCGCCAATCGGTATCCATTGCACTGGATGTTGACGCGGCGAGTCGTTGCTCGACGGACGAACGGGACTGGATGCTTCGAATCATGGCGTCGCTGGCGAATCATCTTTTGCAACATTCCTGGAGTGTTCGGTTTCATCTCGGCGATCGTTGGCAGACCCTGCATGTCGGGAGTCGTGTTTCTTTCATGGATCAGTTGGCAGCCTGGGAGCCACCCTCACAAACGCAGGTTGCCCCGATTTCTTTTCAACGCGATGCCGGTGTTGCGATCGCGATCAGTTCTGCTGCCTGCGAAGACGCCATCGAGCGCATCGAGAACGGGGTTTGGCGATTCAAAACGTGTTCGAAGTCTCAGGAAGTCGAGGTTCCGTGGAGAGGTGCAACCAAGCAATGGATGATCGCGATTGACGATGCGCCGTCCGATCGCCTTCGCGATGCGTGGCGGCAGATCTGTCAGTCTGGATTTTCCTCGGAGGTTGCGGTGCTTTCATGAATCGCAATTGGGGCACCCTGGTTCTTGCTATTCTCGGATCGATCACGATCCTCCTGCTCCGTGTGCAAGGAGCGTCCGAGCCGGTTTGGCTGGTGATAGAAACCTTTGCGGTGATCTCGTGCGCGATCGGAATCCGCCTGTGGTTGAATCAGCGTTTCAATGGGGTGCCGGAGTCTGCCGAGTCTTCTAGGATCCGGACAGGGTTGCTGGTCCTCGGTGGGGGAGTGACCCTGATCCCTTGGCTGAGCAAGGTGGTCCAGAACCAGTTCTTGGGCGGGGATGGCGAAGCAACCGAGTTGGTTTGGATTGGGATGTTGCAGTATGCATCGCTCTGGTGCGCAGCGGCGGCGTATCAATCCCGCCATGAATGGCTCTCCTTCTTGATGAGTTGTTTTCTGGCGATCTTTGGGCTGGCGACATCCGATCGGGAGGGAATGATTCAAATCGTCGGACCCTTTGCGATCCTCGCGGCGTGGTGGTTGATGGCCAGGTATTGGAATTCGATCGAAGGGGGATTTGTCGCTTCGGAGAACATTCCCTTGATTCGCATGCGGTTGATGATTCTGTTGGGGATTGCGTCGACCGCGGCCTTGGTTTTGTGGCTTGCGACCACCGTAGGACGCGAGTCCGTATCGCTCGATGGCTTTATGCCAACATCGGGAGGAAAGCAGCGGGCGGATTCGTCCGCAAGGCAAGGAGTGGGTGACGGCGATATGCTCGTTGCCGCCCGCGACGAAGCGTTTACCTTCGGCGCGGTGGACACCGATCTGTTTTTGGATTCTGACGTTCCCTCGATGTACGACCTGGTCAGTGAGGTCTACGGAGAAACTTCCAACAAGAAACGCAAGATGGCCCGGGCCATTTCGTTGAGCCAACAAATCAAGGAAAACGAACGGGAGGGAACCGAATCGAAAAAGAATAGCCGCGAATTCAGCGCCCTCCGCAAACCCAAAGACAAATCCTTGTCCTTCCAGCCCGAGTCCACCGAGTCGCGAGCGGTCGTCCAACTGATCGGCCGAACCCCGGCATGGCTTCGCTTGGAAACCTTTGACCGATTCGAAGAATCGACCTGGACGCAGTCGTCGACGCTCGATGTGGGCAAACGAAGCATGGAACCCGAACTCAAGATGATCGACGACAAACCCTGGATGACGATTCAGTCGTTCCCAAGCGAATTGGTTTACCCCGTGCGCGAACGGACCGCGATCAAGGTCATCCAGTTCGAGTCCCCTCGAATTTTGACTCCATCGTTGATCACCCATGTGCACATCGACAAGATCGATCAGGCCGATTTCTTCGGGTGGATGAGCGATGGTCAATTGATGATGCCCCACCGCGACTTCGTGCCACGGTTCACGATTGTGCACCAATTGACGCAGATCCCGGCGTTGCATGCCCTTCGCGATCCGGGTAGCTCACTGCATCAGCTATCGCACACGCATGCGGCCCATGGAGTCCCCGGGGATTTCCTAAGCCACTATTTGCAAATCGATCAGGCCGAGCGGGTCGGCGTAGCGGAGGGCCAACGATGGTTGGAGCGAGCGGGACTACCGTCCAAGTCGGTTACGGACTGGGATCGGGTAATCGGTCTCGTAAAAGCGCTTCGGTCCGGGATTGAATTGGATCCGACCTGCGTTCCTCCCGAAGATTGCGAATCGGTCCTCTCGTTTGTCTTGAATGAGGGCCGAGCCCCCGATTATCTGATTGCGACGGCAGCCGTTCTGATGATCCGGGACATGGGTATTCCGTGTCGATTGTGTCGTGGGTTCTTGGCCAAGCCCGAGCGGTACAACTATCGCTCCAGGCAAACGGAAGTGTTACCCGAGGATTTGCATACGTGGGCCGAAGTATTCGCGCATGGCGTATGGATCCCGATCGAGCCAACTGGCGCGTATCCGATGCCGCATGAATACCGCACCTGGCAGCAATGGGCGATTCAACTCGCATGGTCGATTCGCGACACAGCGATCCAGCATCCTTGGCGGACCGCTGCTGGGCTGGGGTTGATCGCAGCCGCGATTTTCTTCCGACAAAGGCTTTTGGAGTTCGCGATTAGCCTGCTCTCGGCGTTGATGCTGTGGATGCCCGCGAAGGCGCGAATACGATGGGTTTTGGAAGCTCTGCGATGGCGCATGTGGTTGTGGGGAGAACCGATCTCCCACGGGGCCACGATCGAACGATGGCTCACCGAGCAATTGGCGATTCGATCCTATTCCTCGCCATCGGATGCAGAAATCTTTGTTCAAACCGTGCAAGGGCTCGCGTATGCGCCGATCTCCATACAGAAGCGGACGCTGTCCGCGAACCGTCGCGTTGTCAGCCGCGTGTGCTGGTCCTTGGTCGCCTCCGGAATTTTGGGCCTGCTCATCCCTCGTCGATCCATTTCCACCCCGTCGTCCCAGTCCTCAACTTGAGAGCTTTTGTGAATAACAACATCCCATCGGAATCAACTGGCTTGCCGACTCTAGCGAACAGCGACTGTTCGCGTTTGATCGCAAGCCTTCGAGACCAACTCAACCGAGTTGTTCTGGGGAAGAAAGGGGTCGTCGATCATTTGCTCGCATGCGTCCTGGCCCGAGGGCATGTGCTCTTTGACGATCTTCCAGGGCTTGGCAAAACGACGCTGGCCAAGGCCCTGGCCGCGGCCGTCGGAGGTCGATTTATGCGGGTCCAGTGCACGCCAGACCTTCTTCCCAGCGATATCACGGGCTTCAATATTCTCAATCAAAAGACCCGCGATTTTGAGTTTCGATCCGGCCCAGTGTTTTCGGATGTCCTTCTAGCGGATGAAATCAACCGAGCGACCCCTCGAACGCAAAGCGCTTTGTTCGAGGCGATGGCGGAACGGCAGGTCACGATCGATGGGGAACCTCGGATGTTGAGCGAAACATTCTTGGTTCTGGCGACGCAGAACCCGGTCGAGAGCGTCGGTGCGTACCCGCTTCCCGAAGCTCAACTCGATCGATTCGCCATGAAGCTCAAGATCGGTTACCCCGATCGTCAAAGCGAATTGGAGTTGTTGGCGCGAAGCAGCCACAGCACGCGAGAAACTACCGCCCAACGGGTCCTGGAGACTGGGCAACTCGCTCAGCTTCAACGTGCGGTTGCCGACATCGCTGTCGAACCTCCCGTGCGAGTGTATTTGGTCGATCTCGCGGAGGCCACACGCAGCAATCGAGCGTTCAGCCTTGGGCTCAGCCCCCGCGGTTTGTTGCAATGGCAACGCGTCGCGCAGGCCCATGCCATGCTCGCAGGACGCGAATATGTCATGCCCGAGGACGTCCAGGTCGTCGCTCGCCCGGTCCTTTCGGTGCGACTCTCTGGGTTGGGGGCCGGCGTTGAGAAAGCGATCGATGCGGTGCTCGGATCCGTTGCGGTACCGATGTTGTGAGCAAAAATTTTTCAGGTGGAGGCGTTGCACACCCATGAATCCTTGTTGCGACAAGTTTCTTTTTTCGTTGCTCGCAGCGATCGCGTTTTGCATGGTCGGCTGCCAAGGAGCTCCGCAGGCAACGGAGGAATCGCATGAGCATTTTCCGCCGCATTGGCCGCAGACAATCTTCCATGCATCCGATCGACTGAGCCAGATGCTCCAGCAGCCTGAAATGGCGCCGACAGCGGGCCGCGTCCCACCCAAAGAGGAATTCATGGACCTGATCGGATGGTTGCCCATTCTGACTGCGGATAGCGATTTGGACCGCTCGACTTTTGATCGGATCGATGCCGCTTCGGTTCGTCTTCATAACAAGTGGCAAGGTGCGAATCAGCCACAAGACTTGCGGAGCCTCGTCGATGATCCCGATGTGCGCGAACTCGTCCAATGGATGGCGGAAGTTTTCCAAAAGACGCGGGCTGCGGACCAACAACTCGGCAATTCCCCAGGATAAAGGAGCGAGAACTCATGGATATTGCAGCGATGTTCTGGGGGGCGATGGTGCGTATGGGGCAGACCCTGATCGCCGCTGGTCCAACCCTTTTGGTAGGGTGGCTGATAGCTGCGATCTTTGAACGGATTCTTGGACGCGAGGGAACCTATCGACTATTTGGCGGATCCACATGGCGACAACTGCCGCAGGCTTGGCTTCTGGGCATGCTCTTGCCAGTCTGCTCACTGGGTGTCATTCCGGTCATGATCCAGATGCGGCGCAGCGGGATCTCGGGTGGTACGATCCTTGCCTTCGGATTGACGGCTCCCCTATTCAATCCCATCTCGGTGATGTACGGGCTCACCCTATCGGATCCGATGGCGATTTTGGTCTTTTGCATGGGATCGTTGACCGTCATTACCGTCATGGGACTGCTTTGGGACCGGTTGTTTCCGGGGAGCGCTGCAGCGGTCGAATCTCTACCACCGACCCCGTATGGAATACGCCGCATCGGGGCGGTGGGTCTGTCGATGTGCCAGCAGGCGTTCGGGGTGGCGAGCGTGTATATCGCCATCGCGGTTTTGGGGGTTGGATTTCTCAGCACGCTACTGCCATCGGGATGCCTGCAACGGGCTGCTGGGCAGAACGATACGTTTGCCCCAATCATGATGGCCGGGATTTCAACGCTCGCCTACATCACTCCGATGACCGCTATCGTCCAGATCGCGTCGATGTTCCAACACGGGAACTCGATCGCCGCCAGCTTTACCCTTTTGGTTCTCGGTGCTGGCGTGAACCTGGGCATGTTGGTTTGGATCATTCGTCACTATCGTTGGCGTCCTACGTTGATCTGGCTCGGTTGCCTGGTGCTATTGGTATTGGGCTTAAGCTACGGCATGGATTCCCCACTGCGTCCTCGAGGAATCGAGGCGGCGGATCATACGCATGCATTCGATGTCTATTGCAATCCATTTTCACAGAGTGGCTCTGGGCTGATCGAGAGCAGTCTGCGAATCCTGCAAGAATCGCTCCATCCTGAGGAAATTGTTGCGGGAATTGTTTGTGCGCTGGTTCTTGGCGTCGGCGCTTTCGGAGCCTGGCGTGATCCCCAGCGGAACTGGATGAGAAAACTGATTGAACCTGAGGTACGCAACGAGATTCCATCCGATGGCCGTATCAAAGATATCGTCTTGCCTCCATCGGTCATCGCTGGGGTTACCTTCATCGGGCTGGTACTCGCGAGCGTCCTGGCCTGTTTTCTCTATTATCCGCCTGTCAGCGAGATACGCGAAGAAATGACGGCGATCGAGGCTGAGATGATCGGCGCATACAACACCGGCAAATGGGAAAAATTGGAGTATTGGATCCCGATTCAAGAGGACTGGTCGAACAAGCTGGTGGTGAGCGCTTATTTGAGAGGCAAGCCTTTGGATCGCTATTCCAAGCTCAAGCTGCAGGTCTACATGAAGAAGTTGGAACTGCTAGAGCATGCAGTCGAAGATCGCGACTTGGAAGAAGCCAAGGAGTTCGGTAGGCAAGGAGCCATTGCGTTTGGAAGATTCAAGAAAGCGATCGCGAACTAGCGAGCTTCCGCTCGCCGGGCGATCAATTTCCTCCCGTTTCCTCGTCTTCGTCTTTGAGGCTTGCAAAGATACGTGTGTCGGGCTGAACATCCCCGAGGGAGGCAGCCCGAATATGCATCAGGACGACGGTTTTGTGCTTCTGCTCGGATGACGTGGGACTGATCTGCAACGCCGAGGGATTGGCGTCGGTCCATCCGAGGGCGATGTATTCACCCTGTTGCAGCGGATAACGCTCCGCGACGACAAGCAGCATCGCCCCCATGTAGACGTCATCGACCGGTTCATCTGTCCATAGCAGGCCGTCAGATCGAATGGAGGTTGGTTTTTTCAGAAGAGGATTGCCGTCCCATTGCGGAAACCATCGTCGCCCTTCTTGGATCGTCCGCGGACGGTTACCCGATACTGACACAACTCCCCTCTCCGGCAATACGGTGTTCACTAGTTTTGAGGATTGTGAACGCGGTTGCACGAATTGGGCCGTGGACTGGCCCGGCTCGATCGACCCGATCCAGCTCATCACCAGTTTTCCTTTGTCATCAATCCCGAAGACACCGATATCTCGTATCGGAATAACCGTGTCGTTTTTGAGTTGGATTTTCGCGTTCTCGGAATCCAGGGTCCATCGCAGAGCGCCGGACATGCCGACCATCTCTTCCGATTGCAACATGCCGGTCGAATTGGAGAGAACCGAAAAGCGTTGCAAGCCAGATCCGCGGTCATCGGCATTCCAATATTCGAGCGATTGGCCTTCACCAACACCGGTTCGCATCGCCCCTCGCAGGACGGGTGCTACCAGACCGTTCCCTTCTTTGTAAACCGCTTCGTAGTTGGTCGACAGCGACGTGTAGAAGGCATAGAAATTCGACAAAGCTCCTCGCGGATGTTCGTTGTGGACTTCGAGGAACCCGAATGATGTCTGGCTTCGGGAAAAACCGACGTCGAGTCGTACGCTTCCCGCGACGTAGGCCGCCCCGAGCATCGCGATGATCGGCGCGGCGACCCAGGCTAGTTCGACGCGACCGAGCAATCGAAAGAAGAGCCAGTTGATGGGTACGAGGACAATCAGATAACCCGCCAGCAGTTTCAAGATGGTCGCAACCCTTGGGACGGTAATCCCTGACGATTCACGGAGACACTCGGTCGCTTTTTCGACAATACTGGACTCAGGATTCCAAGCGCCGAAGCTGGTGGATTTTTTTACCGGAAATCTAGCGATGTCGTTTTCGGGTCGCTTTCTCTCGGTTTCGCGCTCGGTCCGCGCAGTCGAGGCATCGAGGTCTCGAGCCCAAAGCCGCAAACGGGTGGAGTGGAATGGGTTGCGTTCGGTTCCTTCGAAGGAGTCTGCATAAAGCGTGTTGGCTTCGGTTCCAAGGGAAGGAGTCCGGTGTGGCTTGCGAAGGATGGCGTTATGAATCAAGGAGCTGTAGGAAGGCCATCGAAGGAAAGCGGCATCGGTCATTGGGAATGTTGTGATCACCACCCTGCCTTGGCCAACCAACCGTTCGGCGACCAATCCCTCGAGAGTCGGAACCCAACTGGCGTTTTCCGTCAAGTCACCCCGAAGAATTGGGATCTTGCGATCGTTTTGGAAGTTAATTCGTTCGCCACCTGCGATTCGAATGGTCCATGTCCTATCGAATTCGACTTGAGAGTCGTCGGACCATTCTCCCTCGAGGAGATTGGCCAGCGGGGACCAGTCCTTGAGCTGCGAAGCTTCGATCGAGCCCAACGCTTCAGGACCATTGATGATGATTGTCCCGCCAAAATAGAGCCAATCGGCTAAGGCTTCCTGCTGTTCCTGGGTCATGACGGAGAGGGAAACGTCGTTGATGACGACATGCGAGACCGAGGTCAACGTCGCCAATCGATTCGGAAATTGCGTCGTGATTTCGTCTTCCTGAATATCGATGATCCGATGGGGTACCACGCGGTATTCCTGGATGTCATCCGCCCGTTTCCAAACGATGCAATCCAGACCTCTCCAGAAGAGATGTCGCGAGATATCGCGGCTGAGGACCACCAAGTCATACTGGTACCCATCGAGCATGGTGCATGGGAACGTCTCCTCGAGGATTGGAGTCCCAATGCCTCGGTTCGAGAATCGGGTGCGGATCGAAGTGGTTTTTCTGGTCCGCGTATCGTCTCCGAGGTTGTCCTGTGGAAGAAAGGGGTGAAGAATGGTCGCGTCGATCGCTTTTTCCTGCCCGACCGCGAGTGACAGATTGCGCATGAAATAAACGGAGTCAGAGCCCCATCCATAGGAAAACGGGATTCCATCGCGATCGACGACGGAGATCGCCGCAGTCAACGATTCATCTCCAAAGTTTGCCTTGATCTTGTTCCGCACCTGGTACCAATGACCAGGTTTGACCATGTTGAGCGGTTGCTCCTTGGCAAATGGGAGGGTGCGCAATTCGTCCGCTGCTAGCCGTTGTTTCTGTTTCTTTTTCTTGGCTTCGGCGTCGTCCGCGCTTCCCTCTGGGGTGTTCAAATTTTGCGAGCATCCCCGGCAGCCGACGAGCGGCATGAGGAGAACGATGCACCAAAAAACGATCGATGGATTTTTCATCGCTCGGCTCCGATTTCAGTCGCCAAACATACACCCCCGAGCGCACTGCGGACGTCCGCAAGTTCCCCCGTCGGAATCTGAGCGTTGGGTTGCGCTGTTTCCCTGAACCGGAGCGCCGATGACGCTCAGGAGTTTGGTCATCTTTTGGGAGCCGCACTCGGGACAGACGGGAGAGTCATCATGTCTCTGGAGGAGCAGTTCAACGTCTTGCTGGCAGTTTTGGCAATGGTATTCGTAGAGTGGCATGGCATCACCTGAAGCGAGGAAGTAGCGTCATCCGATGCGCCACAGCGCGAACCGAATCAATACGGCTACAATGCCGAGAAAACAAATCGTCCATAATCCGGTTCGCCAACCTTGGCTCAGGATCAAGTCGATCCGCTCATGGCGCGTTGCCGCCATCACGAGGGAGACTGCGACCAACACGGGAAAGATCCACAAAAGGTACTCGACCGATATCGCGATCATGGCTGTCGCAAAACTTCCTGCTGGATTGACTAGAAACCGCTGGGTTGAGCGCCGGTTGCGCGAAGCACATCGGACAAATCGATGCGGACGCCATCGGCCCACAAGCCCTCCAAATCGTAGAATCGCCGATGCTCCTCGTCGAACAAATGCACGACCACGCCCCCATAATCCAGGGCGATCCAGTGGCTCTCGTCATACCCCGAGATGGACACCCGAATTTCGCCGCGTCGTCGCAACTCGCGGTCGATCTCCTCGGCGATCGCGTGCAACTGTCGCCGGCTCGTCCCCGTGGCGATCACGAAACAGTCGAAAACACTGGTTTGTTTGGAGAGATCAATGACGACGATTTCCTGACCTTTATTCTCGGCAGCGATTCGTGCGGCGACTTTCGCGGACTCGATGCTGTCTGCTACGGTTAGTGGGGTTGCGGCGCTCGGAATCGTCCCGGTCTCTGCCATGCTGTTTTTCCTGTCGCCCTCTCTCGCTGGATGGTATTGATTCGCTCTTCCGCAACGTATCTTATCCAATCGATAGGGGAATGTCACGCGATGACGGTCTTGAGGATACAATGTTTCGGCGTGTGGCGGGTCGATTTAGGAGTGCAGTTCGTAGCGGTTATTCGGGGGCGGCGGGCGTCCGGGGCGCGAATGGGCGGGCATTCTGGGCCTGCAAACCCCATGTTTTTCCGCTGCAACCTAGGGTTGATCCGATATGGCCAACACCTTGACTTCCGAAAACAGTTCGACCCGTACGCGGGACAGAGCCTACCAGCGCTGTTTGAATATCGATTGCGAGGCGACCTACGGCGTCGATGAGTTCCACACGCGCTGCGGTCGTTGCGGGGATTTGCTGGACATCGCCTATGAATGGGACCGTAATCCGGTACCTGGCAGCCTGCGGGAGTTCGAGGGAATGTGGACGCGCCGCTGGGATCCCATTCGCTTTAGCGGTGTTTGGCGTTTCCGAGAGCTGCTTCCGTATGCTCCGCAAGAAAAAATCGTCACCGTCGGCGAAGGGCAGACGTTGTTGCAACCAGCCGACCAGGTCGCGCGGTACGTCGGGATACGGCCGGGACGACTCCATCTCCAATACGAGGGGATGAACCCGTCGGGATCCTTCAAGGACAACGGCATGTGTGCGGCCTTCACGCACGCCAACATGATCGGGGCCCGCCGCGCGGCGTGCGCTTCGACCGGGAACACCAGCGCCTCGCTCGCGATGTACTGCGCCGTGACCCAATTGATGAAAGGTGTCATCTTTATCGGTTCGGGAAAAATCTCGTACGGCAAGCTTTCGCAGGCGCTCGAGTACGGGGCGCTGACGGTTCAGATCGCCGGGGACTTTGACGACGCCATGGCCCGTGTGCAGGAGGTCTCCAAAGAGCTCGGCATTTATCTGGTCAACAGCGTGAATCCGTTTCGCCTGGAAGGTCAGAAGACCGTGATGTATCGCGTCCTCGAAGCCCTGCGCTGGGAAATTCCTGACTGGATTGTGGTCCCCGGCGGGAACTTGGGGAACAGCAGCGCCTTTGGGAAAGCGTTCCTGGAGCTGAAGCAATTAGGCCTGATCGATCGCGTTCCTCGCCTGGCTGTCATCAATGCAGCCGGTGCCGACACGCTCGATGTTTTGTACAACCAACGCAACTTGAAATGGCTCGGCGGCCGGCCTCGCATGGAGATCGCTTGCTGGTACTACGACGAGCTCGATCGCGAGAAACGCAAAGCCGATACGATCGCTAGCGCCATCGAGATCCACCGTCCGGTCAATCTCAAGAAGTGCTTGAGGGCTTTGGATGTTTGCGACGGCGTGGTGCGAAAGGTAAGCGATCAGGAGATTCTCGATGCCAAAGCGCAGGTCGGCGCCGGAGGAATCGGGTGCGAACCGGCAAGCGCTGCAAGCGTGGCGGGGGCAAAACTTCTGAGACAGCAAGGGGTCATCGGCATGGACGATCGCGTGGTATGCATTCTCACGGGCCATCAATTGAAGGATCCGACTGCGACAGTCGCCTATCACACCACGGATCAGCAGAAATTCAATGAGGTATTGGGAAGCCGGGGGGTGAACCGCGCTTCGTTCGCCAACCGAGCCATCGCGGTACCCAACGAAATCGACGCGATCGTCAAAGCGATTCAGTTGTATTCTTAAATACGAGTCGCATGGAGCATCGCTCCATGCGAACAATAACAAAAATCGGTCAAGGCTGAGGCCCTTCTTCGCGAGAGGGTTAATTCCCTCTATTTACCGGCGTGCATCTTTCTTGCACCGGGCGACCCCGCAGGAATCGCTCCCTTCAGGGAGAGTCCTAGCGTTCTCGCTATACGATTAGTAATGAAGTGACTCAGAGATAGTATCCCCATATGCTCGAAATGCTTCCGACGAATACGGCGATTATCCATCGACGTCTTCCGCGTGAACTTCATGCATCGCAGTCGCATGCCTATCCACCGTTCGAGAGTGCGGTACATGTGGCCACACGCTGACCAAGGACGAGTGAAGTAATTCTCTGTCCCACGAATAACGCGATTCAGTTTCTCGATCGTACTCAGTCCGACAGGACAGTACTCGTACTCGATTCGGTTCTTTGAACTGTATCACTGCGTCTTGGTCAGCGCAAGCGTCGTTGCTGAGAATTCGATGGGGAAGTTGAATCAAAGGCCGAGGAGACAAAACGCATTGCAGCTTCCCGGTTCGAGGTATCGGACAATCGTGATGCTGCGATCTACGACGAGCCGACGAGTAGATACTACGAGTACAAGTGGATCCTGTTCCGCGAGGGCCAGAACAAAGGATTGTCGGTGCATGGCCCCGACTGGCTGCCCGGTTATGACACAGCCGACAAAAATGAGCCTGAGGCGCTAGCCGATTTTTGCACGTCGAACGAACTCGGCTAGCGCCTCAGGCTCATGGAGACGAAGATCGACTTTTGTCGGCTGTGTCGGTTATTGTGTCAGCCTTTCAGGCTTCTCAGAACAGAGGGGCCCGCAGCCCGTCGGGCTTAAAAAATCGAAGCCATGGTTTGATGAGCGTTGGTTGCCATCTGCCTATCTCGACACTTATTCGATAGCGAGGCGATGCGTGGGTGGCACAAACTTGCCGCAGTCGGAGGTGAAGCAAACATGGCATGGTTTTGCTCGCTTCAACCCGGATGCTTGTCTGCCCCGGCAGGTGGATCCGCGTTCGATTAACGCTGAGGCCGGACGCCTTGGATGCGTCCTCGCGGGGTGGCTCCGTGGACATCGACCGGTAAGTCGAGTTGGTGTTTGGCGATATTGCCCGCCGCATCGACCACTTCAACCTGCACGTATACCGTTGGGGGCAGGTCGGCATCGGGAGTCCAAGCATACCTTCCGTTGTTGCGGGCCCCTTGGGCGATCGGCTGCCACGGTCCGTCGGGGGTTGCGGCGCACGAAAATGAGATCGGTCGTTCCCCGAGAAAATCATCGGAGGCCTGGAACTCGATAATCAATGACCCGGTTTCCATCCCTTTTCCATTCAGGATGCTGAGTATGCGTGCTTGCGGCGGCATCGTATCGACGCGAACCCAGGCATCTGCATCATCGCCTGGAAGAGGTCTTTTCGAAGCGATTCCATTGGCGCCGACGATCACCATACGGAATCCGAACAGGCCGTCTTCCGCGACTTCGATGTCAAACGGACTCTGGCGATCCGAGTCGGTTCCCCACTTCTCCCAGGACACGCCCTGATCGATCGTCCCCCAAAGCTCAACGCTGGCCGCCGGGGAGTCCGGCTCATTTTCGATGGAGTAATCGAGGCTGAATTGTTGGCTATTGCTGTGAAGGGTATCGCGCGGTTGTTCCGCATGCTGGGCCGATTTCATTGCCGTGGCTGCAGGTTCAAGGTCCTGGGAGACCCTGGTTACCGTTGTCGACACCCCTGGATTTACCGAGCGACTTGAGACGCCTGCTTCGCTGGCGGGTTGGTTGGTTGCCCGTTGCTGCATCAGCATGCGATTCTGGAATTCGATCAGCCGCTGTTGCGATTCCAGAATCTGATCGCGAAGCTTTGCATCGTGCTCGAGGTCCTGTTGCGGCCGGCGAGCTCCGGCCCCCCCCAGCACTTCGATCTTGGGTACACCGGTGATCGGCGCGGCGACTTTCTGTGAAACCGGCGCAGGCGTTTGCGGTGGCTCGGGCGAACGCGAGAGACCAGCACCAATTCGAGTCGACACTTCGGCCCCGTCACGGTTGCTCGCCAATTTCAATTCGCGTGCTTTTCCTGCCGAACGAGGCAGCCGAGGCATTCGAGTCCATTCAGCGCTGTTTCCCGCTCGGTCGCGCACCGTGACTCGAACCATGAGCTGCGAAGCCTGGGCAGGCATATCCCAGGTACCGTAGGCAATCCACTGGTTGGCCTGATCAGACGGCTCCAGGTC
The DNA here is from genome assembly GCA_046306195.1 of Planctomycetota bacterium. GTDB lineage: Bacteria > Planctomycetota > Planctomycetia > Pirellulales > Pirellulaceae > JBKCUI01. The sequence continues at coordinate 36,770 of JBKDXO010000002.1, forward strand.
GCACGCGATCGGGGTCCATTGGTGAAGGGCATCTGTTTGGAACTCCATCTTGAGCGAAGATGGCTCCAGAGCGGCATCCGAGATTCTGCATTCGGCAAGCATGAAACCTTTGGGATCGATATCCACGAGCAATTCCCCGGTTGGCTTGGTGGTATCCACAATGATGACGAGCGGTTCTCCCGGATTGTCAAAAACATTCCCTTTCCGGTCGACCGTTTTCAGTCGGAACCGAAACTCACCGTCGCGAGGGGCCTGAAAGCGAAACTGCCGTGTTCTCACATCGGCGCGCGTGAAAAGTTCCCACGTTTGGCCTTGATCTTCGGAGACCTCGAGCCGCACTTCGGCGGGGATCTCGCCACTGGTATCGACTTGAAAGGGAATGACGAATTCGCTGCGAGACCAGTGGACCGCCTCGCTCGGCATCTCCTCTGTTTGCCCATGAACGCGCTGGCTGCTCAGGAAGAAGGCCAGAGCGATGCAGACAGAGATCTTCGAAAATGAACAGGCCATGTTGCTTTCCCGCACGCTGCGAGAGGAAATGGTGGGCGATCGATGGAACAACACGTGGAGCTACCTCACTTGGGTCGAATTCCGTTCATGAGCAACGCGATCTTGGTTCGATTCAACCAAGGCGGAATACTGCTCGCAGTTGCGAAGAAACTCGTCATGGTGGGTTTGCGAAGAGAACAGGAATATTCTGCCGGAATTTTGTTCGATAAACCCGAACTCGCACCTGCCGTTGACGAACTGTCCCGAGCGAGCGAACTCCACCAGATCCAGCCCGCTGAATATCGGCGCGAACCCGTCGGGTTCTCGGAGCAGACGCTGACGCGCTTCCTCGGAAACGCACTGGTAGACGCGGCCGCGATGGCGTACGGAGTACGCCTCTTTGCCAGGAACCCAGGGGCTTTGTGTGGCCTGAGCCTCTGGCGGCAATTTTAGGTAGTCCTGGAGAGAGACCGGACAGAAACCGTCCAGTCCTGGGATGGATGCCAGCGCATCGAGCTGTTGGGCTCGCTGGTCCTCCGAATGCAACGCCGGATCGGTCGTGGAGTTGGACGGTTCGCGAAGCTGAGCAGCAACATCGATTACCTGCACGCGTTCAGGCTCCGCTCGTTGTCTCTGAGTTGCGATTTTTTCGGGTGCTGGCTCGTCGCGTTTCCATTCCGCAGAAGAAACCTTGACGGGCGTTTTTTGTTTTGTTGCTTGGCTGAAGATCTTGCTTCGGAAAAGCGAAAGATCCCGAGTTGCGACATGGCGTTCTTGCCTTTCCTTCGCTTCCCTCGAAGCCACTTGAGCCAGTGCCCAGTCGCGATGCCGTTGAGCGACCCGAGCAACCGTGCGAGCGTAGGCTTGCGGGTCTTGATTGCTCACTCCCCGTTCGATCACGGTTCCGTCGGCGTGGAGAAACACGTCGGTTGGCCAGCGAGTCACCTGATAATTTTGGGCGACATCTCGTCTTCGATCGGCGTTGATCTTTACGGCGATCACGTTGTCATTGAGGGCCAGGATCAAATCCCGATTGCGGAACGCCTTGGCATCCAGCATGCGGCATGGGGGGCAATGGTCCCCGTAGAAGTGGAGCATCAAAGGTTTGTTGTGGATCTTGGCAAGCTGCATTCCTTCATTGAGATCCGTCACCCAGGCGATTTCGGGGGCTGGGTCCTCGGCGGCCTGCACGAGCGTCACCAACCCGAGAAACACGACCAGATTCGACGCAATCGCCGCAAAGATCGTCCATTTTTTACGATTCATCGGTCCCTCGAAATGCGGAATTGCGCGGCAAAGACAACGACCCTTTTCCTCCAGCATCGGTCCTGCCACCTGGGAAAGTTAAATCGTCTGAAGAAAATTGGGGGGAAAACAGGGACCTTGACGCCTCGAGGTCGGTTCCCTGCTTGACACAGACTAGGTTCGCACTACGATTTCCAGTGTTGGTGCGTGGCGCTTTGCAAGCGTTTCACGAGTATCGCACCCCGTTCTCGCACAGTTGGCGTTCTCGCACAGTTGGCTAGAATGGTGGCACCAACACAATCGATTTCAGCAAGTGGTATTCGGCAGTGGAGTTCTCTCCCATTTCCTTCTCAGGGTCAACTTTTTGGCCCTCCCGCCGTCATTAGCAAATTGGTTCGATAGCCAGGATGTCATCCTTATCGAACGAACGCCGGCGAGCTGGGGGAAGTGTCGAACTGCAAACCAAGGACTAGTCCGCGATTGGGTGGCCTTGTTTGAATGGTGATCCGCGAGCTGTATTTTTTGTCGTCCTTTTGTTTCCCTGCTTAATTGCACGCTGCTGTTCGATGGATGTTGCTCTCGCAGCCAACGGTTCCATCCGAGCATCGGCGATCTGCTAGATTGCGGATCTATGCCAAAAAAGAAGCGATTTCGTTCTCGTGTCCACGGCGATGATCTTGGTGGAGGTGGCAACCCGCGACCTCGGGTTCGTCGCCCCCGTCGCCGCCACGGTCCTGGCTACCAACAGGCCTTTGGTCGGGACGAAGGGTCTGTCGACACAGAAGATAAGGAAGGGGCTGAGCCTGAACTGGACGAAGAGGGTAATCCCATCGCCAAGCAGGAAACTGTCCCGCCCGAGGAACCGGGGGTCGAGTTTTTTGGCATGCTTGAGATGCATCCCAATGGGTACGGTTTCTTGCGATCTCCCTCCAACAATTATTCCCGGGAGCGATCCGACCCATTCGTCCCCGGAACCATGATCGAAAAATTTCGGCTTCGCCAAGGAGTGAAGATCCGTGCACTGATGCAACAAACCCGCCGGGCCCAGGGGCCACGCGTTCGAGAGATCCTCGATGTCGAGGGGATGAAGCCAGAAGATTATGTGAACGTGAAAACGTTCGATACGTTGACCCCCATCAATCCGGAAAAGTGGTTGAGGTTGGAGGTGGGGCCCCAGCCGATGACCAACCGCGTGATCGATTTGCTAGCACCACTCGGTCGTGGCCAGCGAGCGTTGATCGTCGCTCCGCCTCGATCGGGGAAAACGATCATGCTTCAAAACATCTCGCGCGGGATCGCGGAAAACTATCCCGAGGTCGAGTTGATCGTCTTGCTGATCGATGAGCGGCCCGAAGAAGTCACCGACATGCGCCGCAGTGTGACCCGTGGTGAAGTGATTGCCAGCAGTCTCGATGAGGACGTCGATTCGCACGTTCGGTTGAGCCAGTTGGTGATAGATCGCTGCCGTCGGCTCGCGGAGATGGGCAAAGACGTCTTCTTGCTCATGGACTCGATCACCCGCTTGGCGAGGGCATTCAACAAGTGGGTCGGCAATTCTGGCGCGACCATGAGCGGCGGGATGAACATCAAAGCGATGGACATTCCCAAGAAGCTCTTTGCAACCGCGAGGGCATTCTCCGAAGGTGGCTCGCTGACGATCGTCGGGACCGCCCTCGTCGATACGGGGTCTCGGATGGATGAACTGATCTTTCAAGAGTTCAAAGGAACAGGGAATATGGAGCTGGTCCTCGACCGCAAGTTGTCGGATCGAAGAATTTGGCCGGCGATCGATATCACCCAATCCGGAACTCGTCGCGAAGAGTTGCTCCATGATCCAGACACGTATCATGCGGTAACAATGATCCGTCGGACTCTCAACTCCATGAACCCCGTCGATGCGATGGAACAACTGACCAAGCAACTCAGTCGGTTTCAAAGCAACCAGGAGTTCCTCCGCTTGATCGCCAATGCAAAACTCGACTAGCGAGCGTTCGCGGGCGTGAATCCCGGATCCCAATCGGAACGATTTCCTCGGCGGCTCCGGCTCTCCGGCCAGCGCGCGTTCGACCGTGTTTGTCGAGAGCGTCTGGTCGCCAGCGATTCGGTCTTGACGGTGCACGGTTCCCGAAATGGACTGAGCCATTCGCGCCTCGGGATCGCTGCCAGCCGGCGGCTGGGCAACGCGGTCGTTCGAAATTATTGGAAGCGACTGATTCGTGAGGCCTTCCGGCGTCAGCAAGCCGAATTGCCCGTCGGCCTGGATTTTGTCGTGCGGCCTCAGCGCGGGGCGGTTCCGGATCCGAAGGCCGTGGCTAACTCTCTCCTCATGTTAGCTCGCAAACTGGATCGTCGAGAATCCACACGCTAGGGAGTACCCCCGATCGCGCGGCTATGCTAAGGTGACACAGACCCCTGTGATATTTGCCTCTTTGACAGAAGGGAATCGTATCGGTGTCGAATCATCAAAAGAGGGATCAGGCGAAGAAACGCAAACGGCTTGATCGCGAAAAACAGATTCGCAAGACTCGAAACACAGCGCACAACATCAGTTTGCGAGACTACATTCTGCAGCTTTCCCGTGGGCCTTGGGGAGGGTGCTATGAATCTGGCTCCCTCGGCATGAACCAACTGTTTTGTGTCCGCAAAACCATGAGTGGCTTCGGTGCCAGCATATTCCTCCTCGATGAGTATTGCTTGGGGATCAAGGACGCGGATGTGATCCGCGATGTCGATGTCGCCGTGATCGAAGATCAGGTGAGGGAGCGAGACGGGAGGATGGTGACCCCTGCCTATGCACTGAAGAAACTCAATGCATTGATCGCCTGGGCTCGTGAAATCGGATTCGATCCCCACGCGAAGGCATACCTCGCCATGGAGATATTTCGGAATGTTGACCCCGATACATGCGGTGACTCCTTTGCGTTCGGAAGGCCTGAAGATGGGAAGCCGATGTTCATTTCGGGACCCAAGGATAGCCCGGAACGCATTCGATCCGTCGTGAGCAAACTGCAGCGACTCGGTCAGGACAACTATCATTTCATGATTTCCACGCCCGAGGTATTTCGGCCTGCTCTCGCGCAGGATCTGGATCAAGCCGACTCGGAAGATGCGGAAAGAGAAATTTCTTAAAGGGGCTGGGCGAAAAAATGGTTTATCGCAGCTTGCATGCAGTAGTGGCGTTCGCGTGGGTTCTCCTGGTCGGCTCGCCCGTGGCTCTACCCCAGGATGCGGGAGCGAAACCCGATGCGAAATCGCAATCCGGTGCGATCGTCTCCGCCCTCGAGAAGATCCAAAAGGAGTTTGCCAAGCATTCCGAGAAAGAAAAGGAGATGCAAGACAAATACTCCGCGATCGAGTCGCGGTTGAAAAAGACGGAAGAGGAGCTCCGGAACATCAACGTTCAGGGAATGCAGCAGCAATTGGCCGCCATGCAGGCTTCTATCCAGGCGATGCAAGTCAACGCCGGACTGCGTACGCTGGCATCGGGTACCCCGGGCAACCCGGGGGGCAACCCCAACACCGGCAACGGTAGCAACAACAACGTCGTGCGCGATTTCGCGCAAATGCAACTGATGCAAAACCGTTTCCTGCAGAATCTCGATGCTACGCTTCGAGCCAACGATTTGCGACAACTCGACGCCAATGCCCAAGCCACGGTTCGTCGTCGCATCGAGACGATCCAAGCCTCCGTGCAATTGCAGCAGGAATGGTTGAACTGGCAAAATGAAACATCGCAATTCTATGGGCGTTATTGGCCCTGGAGCGACCCGGAGTCTCGATACAGCCGCGCGGAGCTTGAGGCGGCCCTCGGTGTTCTGGAGAAAGGGCACGACAACGATATCTCGGCCAAGCTCGCTGCGTCCAACCTGCTCGCGCGGTCAGGAATGCATGCCCAAGCGCTGACGCTAATCGAAGAGATTCTCGCCCAGCCAACACATCTGCAAGGGGTTGCGACGATGGAGAAAGCCAAAATTCTCGCCTTGCTGGACAAGGACAAAGAATCCAAACGGGCGCTCCAGGATGCGATCAAGCTAGACAAGGGGAATCCTTACCTGCGATGGATCCGAGCCGAAATCGCCCTACAGCAGAATCAAGACGCGGTCGCGGAGACCGAATGGCGCTATCTCACCACCATCAAATCGATGGAGAAAGAGGCGAGGCGATCCCTCGTCATGGTGCATGCCAACCGTTCCAAAAAATCCCCAGGCGAAGGGACCAAGGCGATCAAGGAAGCCAAAACAGCAATGGAGCTCGAATCGGTACCCGACTGGTACTCGCATTTCATCATGGCGACCGCGTACGGCGCTGGACGCAAGTGGGATGCTGCGAACGAATCGATCGATCAAGCGATCGCCATGGCCGACGAAGAGCAGAAAGAGCGTTGCGAGAAACTCAAGCAGGACTGGGAAGGGCTCAAACAATAGCGTCTGATTTCTGGATCGGACGGGTTGTCAGCGGAGCCGTTCGCGAGACCAAGGTGACCAAGACTCCCTCTTGAACCTTCTCTCCCTTCTGGTTGATCAACTGCCGATACCAATGCACTTGGCCATGGCGACGACCGTGGGGTTTCAGATCGACGATCTCGGTAACCACATGGACTTCGTCTCCTGGAAAGAGCGGCTTGAGAAATGTCCAGGTGCGTATATCGACTAGGGCAGCTGTCTTCACAAACGGGGCTGTGGAACTGAGCCCAGCCAGAATGGACATGCCGAGCATGCCATGGGCTACCGGTTTGCCAAAGGGGCCTCGAGCTGCAAAATCGGGATCCACGTGCAAACGGTCGCGATCGCCAGTCAATTCCGCAAACTCGTAGACATCTTCCAGCGCGATGGTGCGCGATTCGCTCAACCATCGTTGGCCGACTTGAAGTTCTTCGAATGTGAGAGCGGTTTGGACCGTGGTCATGATGGAAACGGATTTTGATCCAAGGGAACGCAAAAGGCAAGAAGCAAAACGGCAACCCGAGGCTCCCGTTTCGCGAGTCCGCCTCTGGTCCTAGCACACAATCGATACAAACCGATCATTTCGCCATTCTACTGGTGGATGCCAAGGCTAGTGAAGGCCAGGCCCCGACGAGAACATTTGACTGATCGATTTGTTGGAGTGGATGCGTCGGATGGCTTCGGCCAGAAGCGGTGCGACGTTCAGAACATGGATAATGTCGAGTCTCTTTTCTGGCGGAAGGGGAATCGTGTTGGTGATCACCAGGCTCTTGATGGGGGCTTCCCGAAGGCGGTTGATCGCCGGTCCGCACAGGACACCGTGAGTAGCGGCGAGATGGATCTCACGAGCGCCCGCTTCATGAACCAGGCGAGCGGCGCCGCAAATCGATCCACCGGTGCTGATCATGTCATCGAACAGCAGGCATATTTTCCCTTCGACAGGACCCCCGATGATATTCCGTTGCTGGGTTTGCAGGGCCCCTTCGCGTACCTTATCGATGATCGCGAGTTTCCCACCAATCCGTTTCGAGTGCCCGATTGCCCGCTTGATGCTTCCCTCATCGGGGCTGACAACGACGACGTCCTCAGCGTCATAGGCTTGATTTTGGAAATACTTGGTCAGCGCTTGAGCTGCATACAGGTGGTCGACTGGAACATCAAAGAACCCTTGGATCTGCGGCGCGTGAAGATCCATGGTCAGGACGCGGTCGGCGCCGGCGCGGGTGATGATGTTCGCGGCGAGTTTGGCGGTGATCGGTACACGGCCTTCATCCTTTCGGTCTTGCCGGGCATAACCGAAGTACGGAATCACAGCAGTGATCCGAGCAGCGCTGGCCCGCTTGCACGAATCGATCATGATCAGCAGTTCCATCAAGTTGTCGTTGACGGGGGGGCACGTCGGCTGGATCAGATAGACGTCTCGCCCACGGACATCTTCTTCGATCTTGCAGAAGTTCTCGCCGTCGGGAAACTTCCCGAGCGAGATCGATCCGAGATCCAGGTGGAGGAAGTCGCAAATGTCCTTGGCCAGTTGCGGGTTGGCGCGTCCACTCAAAATTTTCAGTTCCCGCATGCGTACCCCATCTCCTTCATCTTCGCTTCGACCAGCCCCAATTCGTCGACCGTGTTGACGCTCAGTGCTTCGCAGTCGCGAAGAACCGGAATCGCCTCGACATTTTGTCCCTGCTGGAGCAACCACGCGGGACAATCGGTCAGATAGTATTCTGATTGAGCGTTGTCATTCTTCAAATGCGCCAACGACTCCCGGAGGGCTTGGCGATCAAAAAGGTAGGTGCTCATGTTGACTTCGCGAATCGCAAGCTCGTCGGCAGACGCATCCTTCTGTTCTACAATATTCTTGAAATTTCCCGCCGCCGTCCGAACGATGCGTCCCAAACCGGCCGGATTGTCTTTGAGGAGCGTTCCCAAAAGGCATGCGTAATTGCTCTTGGAGTAAGCCCGGACCAAATCGGAGATCGAGTCCGACTGAAGCAGCGGGGAGTCCCCCGCCACGATCAAAACCGGTCCCGAACCGATTTGCAGCGATTCTTGGCATACTTGAACCGCATGACCGGTCCCGAGTTGCTGTTCCTGGAGGACAAATTCGACACCGCGACGGTCCCGGAGCGATTCTTGGACCAAGTCGGCACGGTAACCCACCACGGCGATCACTCGCTCGACCCCCGCACGCTCCAGGGCGTCCAGAACCCAGTGAATCATGGATCGGCCCAAGACCGGAACGAGAACCTTGGGAAGTTCGCTTTTCATGCGAGTCCCCTTGCCAGCGGCCAATACGATAGCAGTCAGCGAGGCCATAACATTCCATCAAGCCGAGGGGAGGGCGAAATCAGTCTTTCTTAGCCAAGTTCTATCTTGCCAGAAGTTGACCCGATCGAACAGTCTGGTTCCAGAGTAAAACTTGACGAGAATATCAGGTTCGGATACCCTCTTGGCTCGAAATTTTGCACCCCACGAGTCGGAAAGCAAGTGATTATGGGAATTGAACGGGCCCGCGAACTGCGTCGCAAACGGCATCGAAAAGTAAAGCTCTCCACGCTCAAGCGTCGGGCGGAGAAGGCGAGCAAGTCGGAGAAGGCGGTCATCGCCCAAAAGGTGCGACGCCTGAGTCCCGGTGCGGAACAATTGCTCGCCGCCTGGAAACTTGCGTAACCTCGCTACGAGCTTTCCTGCCGTCCCCGCGATCCCAAATCAAGGGACGAGGGATAGCGTTTTTCGAAAATCGGTAGTGGGGATTACTGGGGAGGCGAGATCGTGAGTGCAACAGGCAACCCATACGGTGAACCCTCATACGTGCCGAAGGATATGGCGTATGCGCCCGCGGATTTAGCGACGAACCGCAAGCTGAGAACGGCCACCAAAACGTTCGCGATTGTTTTGTTGGTTCTCGGCGCACTGAGCGTCTTCAACTCGATCATTGCACCGATCTTTGCCTTGATAGGTAAGGCGATGCTCGAGGCAACCGCCGATGCGTCCAACCAGAATGCCGATCTGAAGCGAGTCGCTGCCGATCTGGACAACGTGTTCAGTCCCTTCGTTCTTTCCAGTCTGGCTGCTTCTTTCCTCGTCGGGCTTGGCATGGTGATCGGCGGTATCGGCACGCTCCTTCGCAAACGGTGGGCTGCGCAGTTGCTTCGCTGGTGCGCTGGGCTCATGGTCATCCTGACGTTGGCTCAATCGGCGTTTCAGATCTACACGCTGGTGGCCAACAAAGATGCCATGGTGCAGAACCTTGAGGAGCAAATGAGTCGGGGCGGACAGAATGTGCCGGAAGGCATGCAAGGCATGGTCCAAGGGATGGTGATTGCCCAGATATTTTTTGCGGCGGTTTTCGCTTTGATCTTTGCTGCGGTTTACTTATGGGCGTTTCTGCATTTCAGCAGCCCATCGACGCAGGAGCAGTTTGAGACCGGCTCGAGTCCGGCCGGCAGTTACGCATGACCGCCCTCTCGCCTCGCACCGCCGTCTACACGGGATCGTTTGATCCCATCACGCTCGGTCACTTGGATATCATAGAGCGCTCCGCCCTCTTGTACGATCATCTGGTGATTGGGATTGGCGTGAACACCGAGAAAAGCCCCCTTTTCAGCATCGAGGAACGGATTCGCCTAGTGCGAGAAGTCTCGCGACGTTGGAAACACGTCGACGTACAAGCGTTCGATGGATTGGCTGTCGACTTTGTGCGGAAATTGGGCGCCAAAGTCATGGTGCGCGGCGTCCGTCCCCTGACCGATATCGCCGGGGAGTTCACGATGATGATGGCCAACCGCCAACTGGATCCGGATATCGAAACGGTTTTTCTAATGGCGGACGAAGAGCATGCGCACGTATCGAGCAGTTTGATCAAGCAGATTGCAGCGGTTGGCCATGGCCGTGCGCTCGAGCGATTCGTTCCCGCGGAAGTCATCGCGCCTTTGCTGGAGCGAGTTCGAGCTCAGCCCGGGGCGTAAGCGTTTCCATGGCTGACCATCGACCCGTCGGCACCATCCGAGCGCATGATCCACTCGCGAGCTTGATGTTGGTGCGAGGCCAAGGGGATTGGGTTTGGGATGCGGAGGGGCGGCGATACCTGGATTTCATCGGCGGTTATTCTTCGTGCATCGTCGGGCACAGCCACCCTCGGCTCATCGAGGCCGCCTGCGACCAACTCCAGCGGATCACTTTCGCCCACTCGGCCAACAGTCCCGAGCGAAAGGAACTCGAGAAGAAGCTCAGTCGTTTTTTTTCCGTTTCGGATGAGCCTAGCAAGGTTTGGCTGACGACTGGGGGAGCCCGTGCGGTGGAATTGGCGTGGAAGATCGCATCGGCTCATCGACCGGGCTCGGTCTTGCGGTTTGACCGCGCTTACCATGGCCGATCGCTGGCAACTGCGTGCATCAGCGATACTCCCCGCTCGACCACGATCGTTTTTGGTTCGGATTTGGACCGGACCATTCCCTTTCCGGTTTCCGTGTCGCGAACCGGGGAAGACATCGATGCGCAATGCGAAGCCTCCCTGGAACGGGCAAGCGATCTGATCGGACGGCATCACCGAAATCTATCCATGCTCCTGATGGAGCCAGCCATCGGTTCGAGAGGCTACTATTTTGCACCGCCTTGGTTCTGCAAGCGGCTTGCGGATCTCGCCCATTCTTATGGCCTGCTCGTCGTCAGTGATGAGATCCAGATGGGACTTGGACGTCTGGGCGCCTGGTCAGTCGCGTGCGCGGACGGATGGAAGCCCGATTTGGTAATCCTCGGAAAGGGGCTCGGGGCAGGCATCGTCTCGATGGGAGTCGTCGTTGGGGGTGCGCCCTTACTGGATTCCCTTCCTGAGGGGATCGAATCGGAGACCTACGCGGCCATGCCCTTGGCCTGCCGGATTGGACTTGAGGTTCTGGATATCCTCGATCAGGAGGGTTGGGTTCGATCGGCCGACGAGCGGGGGGAGCAATGGCGGAAGGATCTTCGAGCCTTTTTGCCCGATTCGATTGCGATGGGAGGTCGAGGCATGGCCACGGTCCTACAATTCAACGACCGCGATGGCGAGGGGCAGAAGACTGCCCGAGAGTGGGTTGTCGACTCATCTCGCTCGGGACTCCTGCTACACTTGACAGGAGCCAACCGGGACCGGCTGGCCATCATTCCTCCCCTGAATGTATCCCGCCAGGCCATGGCGGAGTCGTTGGACATCCTAGCGCGAAAGGCTTCTTCATGTTGATCGGCGAGCCGATGCCCAGCCAGTACGATTGGAGATTCCGGTTCCTGGGGTTTCCGATCCGAGTCACGTGGCTTTTCTGGTTGGTGACCGCTGCACTGGGGTACAACATCGCGATGGCGATGGACGAGAGTTACCAGATTCCCGGAGTCTACAACCCGGGGTTCGCCGCGCTGCTGTGTGTCTGGATTGCAGCCACCCTCGTGTCGATTCTCGTCCATGAATTGGGGCACGCACTGGCATTTCGATGGTTCGGAATCGATTCGCAAATCGTCCTCTATCACATGGGTGGGTTGGCGATCCCCACCGCGGGTTATCTCTACCAACGAGGGGGGATCCGCCGGCGCTTGACCCATGGCAACCAAATCTTGGTCTCTGCCGCAGGTCCACTGCTGCAACTGGCCACCGGAGTCGCCGTCGCCGCAGGCGCGACCGCCCTCGGGATCCAGGCCCCGTTCGCGAGATATTTCCTCGAAGCCGTCGGCTGGGAAATCGATTTTTCGAAAACGTTTTTCGGAGGCATGGCGAACAATGCACTGATCGACGCGGCGGTCCAGTTTTACGTTTTGATCAGTGTCGTGTGGCCTGTTTTCAATCTGCTTCCGGTCTATCCGCTCGATGGAGGCCACATCGTCCAGCACACCATCGCGCTTGTTCGTCGCACCGACGGTCTCTACGAAGCCAACGTCATCGGGACGGGAGTCGGTTTCTTGGCCGCATGGTGGTTCTTTCAGTCAGGGCAAGTCATCAACGCCATGTTGTTCGCCTCGCTCGCCATGAGCAACTTGCAGTCGCTTCAGCAGCAGCAAGGACCTCGAATCTGGTGATCCGGCAAAAAAAATCAAAAAAATTTTTGCGATGCAACACGCTCTGATTTGTGTCGCATCACGACCGTTGGAAGTACCTGCACCAACGCGCTGAGACGCGCTTTGCAAACGAAATTTTTCGCTCGAAGATCGATGGTCGCGCATCGCTTTGCGCATGGCGGTTCACCATGGAAACCATCGAGTGATTCATTCGTTGCGCACGAGCATCGAGACGGAATTTTTCTTCTAATGGAGAAGCGTTTGCCATGGAATTTCATTGAGAAAAATAACGATCACGGTTCCTGTTGCCGCGATGAATCGAAACCATAAAGCCGATTGCATGAACGCTGCGCACCAACCTCACGCAGTCACCGAGTGCGCTTGAAACAACGCGAAGCGATCGCATTCGAACCCTCCGTCGGATTCCATGGAGAGATACTCGTCGCGCGCTGCGCGATGGCCTCGCGATCGCTCCCCGAAACGAGTTCCTGCTGTGGAAAATTCGTTTCATGTTTGTGGAAAAATTGTCGAAAAGATGTTGCATTACGTTGCGAGTTTTATAAGCTACTCGCAACTAAGGTGGTCCTTAGCTCAATCAGTCGATCATGTCACGGAGTGACAGGTCAAGAAGCCAGATCGACTGTTTTGTTGCGACGGACGTTTTGTATCGGTTGTCGAGTCCAGGTCTCTCGTCTGCTGCTTCAGACAAGAGCTCCCTGCGGCAACCAAGTTTTTTGGTTTTTTTGGAGGATGTATCCGTGGCCAAGAAGAAAGCTGGAGCAACCAAGAAGAAGGTAGCCAAGAAGAAGGCTGCTAAGAAGGCAGCGCCGAAGAAGGCTGCTACCAAGAAGAAGGTAGCCAAGAAGAAGGCTGCCAAGACCGCGACAAAGACTCCTTCGTAAGTCGTTGCTGTCGTCGAATGATTTCACAGCGATGTGAAGTCTCTGTCTGTCAACCAATCAAACCGCCAAGTGGCATTACGCGACTTGGCGGTTTTTTTTTGCTACCATTCCGAGATGGGACCCAGCCGGACTAAGATAGAGGTCTCGCTGCGACGTCGGAGAATCGATTGTGAGGGAGAATCACTGAATGAAGATTGGGGTAGCCAAAGAATCGTTTCCTGGAGAACGACGCGTTGCCATTACACCTGCTAGCATTCCAAACATCAAGAAGCTCGGGCTCCAAGTTGTCGTTCAGTCAGGGGCCGGCCTGAATGCTGGCTACGAGGACGCTAGCTATCTGGACAAAGGAGCGCAAATCGTTCCATCGCGTCGCGAGGTCTTTGATTGCGAGATGGTGGTCCAAGTCCGAGCGGCCGGGGAGAACCCCCAATTGGGCGCGGAAGATCTGCCGTTGATCAAGCAAGGTCAAGTGATCATTGCTTCGTGCGACGCGCTCTCGAGTTTGTCCCAAATCGAGCCGATCGCCAAAGCCGGTGCGACGCTGTTCGCGCTGGAACTCATTCCGCGCATCACACGTGCCCAAAGCATGGACATCCTTTCATCGCAAGCGACCATCGCAGGCTATCGTGCTGTTCTCATGGGAGCGATGGAGCTGCACAAGATCTTTCCGATGATGATGACCGCTGCGGGTACCCTCTCCGCCGCCAAAGTCTTTGTTCTTGGTGCCGGGGTGGCAGGGTTGCAAGCGATCGCCACTGCAAAGAAGCTGGGGGCGATTGTCTATGCGTACGATCTGCGACCAGCATGCCGCGAGCAGGTGGAGAGTCTCGGCGGGAAATTTGTCGTGCTCGACATCGACTCTGGAAGCTCGGAAGACAAGGGAGGCTATGCCAAGGCGATGGATGAAGCTTTCTACCATCGTCAGCGCGAGGAGTTGGCGAAAACGGTCGCCCAGTGCGATGTCGTGATTACGACGGCAGCGATTCCGGGCAAGCGATCTCCGCTTCTGGTCACTTCCCACGCGGTTCGATCGATGCAACCCGGTTCGGTGATTGTTGACTTGGCTGCGCAGCGCGGCGGAAATTGCGAGCTGACGCAGGCTGACCAGCGTGTTGTCGACTCTGGGGTCGTGATTCTCGGGCCGACCAATATCGTGTCGGACGCGGCTTATCACGCCAGCTTGATGTTCAGCAACAATGTCACCAAGTTCCTCCAGAATCTGATCGCGGAAGGGAAGCCAAACATTCGCATGGAGGACGAAATCATCCGCGATACGTTGGTGACGCACCACGGAAACGTGGTCCATCCGAAATTGGTGCTAGCGAGTTAACCCAGTTTGTCCCGCCAGACATGGCGAATCGTGTCATCCAGGGAATACTCGGGTCGGTAGCCGATCGTGTCGCGGATTCGCGTCAGATCGGGTACTCTCCGGCGCACATCTTCGAAGTCATGGTCGTATGCTTCGGCGTAGGACTGAAATTCCAGCGAAGCATTGGGGTTGACGATTTCGACCACCCGCTGGGCTAGCTGATAGATGGAAATGGGCTGATCGGATCCGACGTTGTAAATGCGGCCGAAAGCTGATTCTGTTCGCATCAGCGTGGTGACGGCACGAATCACATCCAATACGTGGGCGAAACACCTCTCCTGCTTGCCATCGTCGTGCACGATGAGGGGGCTGCCTGCCATGGCTGCCGATACAAAACGAGGCAAGACCATTCCATACGCGCCTGATTGCCTCGGCCCTACGACGTTAAAGAAGCGACCGATCACTACCTTCATGCCGTGCTCCCTCACGCAGGCCAGGGCCAGAAATTCATCGATGGCTTTGCTCGCTCCGTAGCTCCATCGGGGTTTCGTGGTTGCCCCGAAGACCAGATCATCTCCCTCGCTCCAGACCGATTTCGGATTCTTGCCATAGACCTCGCTGGTGCTGGCCAGGAATAAAGGAATCGAGTTTCCGGCCATATGCGGTTGCCTCAATTCGTCGAGCAGCAATTGTGTTGGAAAGATATTGCGGTGGATGGTCTGTGTCGGCTGTTTCGCAATCAAGGCGACTCCGACCGCTGCCGCCAGGTGGTACACAGCTTGGATTCCTTGGCAAGCTCGTCGAACGACTGCGGCATCCCCGAGATCGGCTAAGAGGATTTCCAGGCGAGGATGGGTGGCGACGCGTGAGAGATTGTCGCGCGAGCCTGTGCTCAGGTCGTCGACGACCACGACATGATGACCCTCAGCGAGGAGTTTTTCGGTCAAGTGGGAGCCGATAAACCCACTGCCACCGGTGACTAAGATGCGCATGCCATGCCGAGAGTGGAAGGAGAAAAGGGGAAAACCGTTGCACACATTCTAGTCCGCGGTTGGCGGAACACGAATGGGATCGTCGCACCGACCCTCAGGGAGGTTCGGAAAGACGCGAAATGGTAATTTGCAGCGAGTTTAACGCCCCGACGCAGACGTTGTTCTCAGCTACACCGATTCGGCTCATGAGGATTTGCCAAGCTTTCCGATTCGCACCTAGTAAGGTAAATTGGCAGAACGTTTCTACGACTTGGTGTTGTATTCTTGAAGGCAGCAAATCGCATGGGATTCCATCGACTCGGTAAACTGAGACGGCTAGGCAGACTGGCGTGGATTGGAGTGGCTCTCGGGACGCAGTTGCCTCCAGCTTGGGCGCAGGAATCTCCTTCGCCGCCGTCCAAACTCCGGGACCCATCCCGCAAAATGACGGAGCAGGAGCGTCGGGCGGAGCGAGTTCGAGAAATGTTCGCGGATGCCGCCAATGCGCAGAACAACGGCGCTTATGAACTTGCGATCGAGCAATGGAACAAGATGATCGCGGACTTTCCGGATCACCCTTTGTCCGCCAGTGCTCGGCACTTCCTCGGTGTTTGCTATCAGGAGAAAGAACCACCGGAGTACGGAAAGGCCATCGATGCCTTTCGCTTGGCGCTGAAGGATCCCACGCTGAAGGAACGCGAGGAGGCGTTGATCCATCTCGGTTGGGCCTTGTTTCAAACAGGAGTGGCACAGGAACCCGCAGACGCCGAGTTGCTCGGAGAATGCGTCAAGGTTTTTTCGGCCTTCCTCGAGAAGTACTCCGACAGTCCTTCGGCTGACAAAGCGTTGTTCTATGCGGGCGAGGCTGAGGCGCGGCTCGGCAAAAGCGAACGCGCGATCAGCTTCTACAACCAATTGATTCAAAACCGAAACATGGCGCAGTCGACGCTTCGCCCCGATGCCATGTTCTCGCTCGGACTGTCCTACGAAGAAGCTGCACAGCGCAAGCTCGCAATCGAGAACTACGAAAGTTTTCTCGCAGCCTACTCGAATCACAGCCTGGCAACCAATGCGATGGTACGACTCGCGGAACTTGCGCTGCAAACCGACCAGATCGAAAAAGCGGTCGCACGGTTTAGGTCGGTGGTGGAACGCCCCGATCTTCAGCAGATGGCGATCGCGGATTATGTGCTCTATCGCTATGCATTTGCTCTCGCAAAGTCAGGACAGTTTTCCGAATCTTCGGACGTCTACCAACAACTCGCGGAACGCTTTCCCAGTTCTCCCTACGCAGCAAAGGCTGGTTTGGCGATCGGTCAAACTTTGATGCGCGACAAGAAATACGACGAAGCTTCGCGGGCGTTGAATCGCTTGCTCGTCGCGAAAGACGATCAAGCGGTCGAAGCATCGCACTGGCTTTGCCAAATCGCGATGCTGCAAAATCGAGCTAAGGACGCGATCCCGATCGCCCGAGAGGCTTTGCAGTGGGCGTCGAAATGGGATCCAAAAGCGATGGCACCGTCCACGCTAGCCATGGTGACGTCACTCCGGATGGATCTCGCAGACGGTTTGTTTGCAACCACCGAGGGGAAGGCCGAAGCCCGCAAACTGTATGAGCAAATCGCCGTCGAAGCACCGGATTCTCCGGTTGGACCGCGCGCGACATACAATGCCGCCTTCGCAGCCTTGCAAGCCGGCGATCATGCCGAAGCTCAGCGATGGAGCGAGGCGTTCGCCAAACGTTTCCCGAACGATGAACTCGCTCCGGATGTCGCCTACGTTCGGGCCGAGTCCCTGTTGCAGCTTTCGCAGTTCGAGTCCTCGGCGACCGCATTCGAACAACTCGTTCGCTCGGCTGGGAAGCATCCCTCGCTGACGAGTTGGGAACTGCGAGCGACGACGGCAAAATACTTGGCAGGCGATTTCGACGCTGCAGCAGCCTCGGCGACGGCAATCCTCAATCGATCGCTCGAGCCAGCGCTCGCCGCCGAAGCGTGGTATCTCAAAGGCGCATCGCTACTGAAGCAGAAAAAGATGCAGGATGCGGTCCAGGCTTTCGAGAGCTCGTTGAAGGCCAATTCGACCTGGGCTCAAGCCGACGAAACGCTGCTCCTTCTCTCCCAAGCATACGATGCATTGCAGGAGAAAACCCAAACGCGCAACGCATTGGAACGACTCTTGAAGGAGTATCCAAAGTCCCGATTTCGTCAGCAAGCAGCCTTCCGGCTTGGGCAGCTATCCGCGGCCGCACAGGATTTCTCTGCTGCCTTGGACTGGTATGACCAGGTATTGACTCAAAATGTCGATCCGGCACTCGCGGATTTTGTACGCTTTGACAAGTCGCTGGTGCTGATCCAAACCGATCGATTCGCCGAAGCCCTTGGAATTCTCGATCAGGTCACCAGTTCCACCAAGAATGCAACGCTTGCGACAGAATGCGAGATCGCTCGCGCGATTTGCTTGCGGCGCACCAACCGCGCATCGGACGCGCTCCTGGGACTCGAGAAACTGTCGACCATGGAGTTGGCCCCCTCCACCAAAGCAAAGGTGCTCTACGAGTTGGGGTTGGCTTACAGCGACCGGAAAGAGTACGACCAAGCAATTCGGAGCATGACCGAACTTTGCGATCAGTTTCCTGATTATCCGCTGTTGGAACGAGCGTTGTTCGAACTCGCCTGGTCGTACAAGTCCAAGGGAGATGTCGCAACCGCGAAACAGTGGTTCCAGAAGGTAGCAGATCAGTTTCCCAACAGCCCCCTCGCGGCTGAGTCGTACTTCCATGTCGGGCAAACCGAATTCGAAAATGCACAGTTCGAATCCGCGGTGAAAGCCTACTCGGTGGCCGCAACGAAAACCGCAAGCCCCGAGATTCTGGAAAAATCGCTCTACAAACTCGGTTTGTCCTTGTTTCAGCAGAAGGATTACACCGGTGCCGCCCAGCAATTCACCAAGCAATTGAAGACATTCCCCGAGGGATCTCTGAGTATCGATGCGAGGTTGATGGTCGCCGAATGCTCGTTCAAACTCGAGCAATTCTCCGCCGCCTGGCCGCAATACGAACAAGCCCGCAAGGCCTTGGAAAACCATCCGGATGCGGCGAGCATCAACGACCAAGTCAAAGCCCTTATCTATCTGCATGGCGCCCAGACAGCCCGCGAATTGAAACGATGGAGCGATGTCGATGCCTGGACCGGCCGCCTACAGGATGCATTGCCCGAGTCCACATTCAAAATGGTCGCGATCTATGAACGAGCGTTCGCGCTACAGAACCTGAAGCGGGCCGACGAAGCGATTCGGCTCTATGAAATGGTCGCCGAGAACGAAAGAAATGCTTTGGGTGCCCGAGCTCGTTTCATGATCGGCGAGGCTTATTTCGCGGATCGAAATTTTGCGAAAGCAGTCACTGAGTTCCAGAAAACCATGTACGGCTTCGGAGGAACCCAGGCCGCTGAGGATACCAAGAATTGGCAAGCTCGTTCCGCATTTGAGGCCGGCCGATGCAGCGAAATCTTCGTCACGGATCTGAAAGGTGAGCGACGAAAAAAAGCAATCGACAACGCCGTCAAATTCTATGAGTACATTCTCGATAATCATGCCAGCCACGAGACGGCAGCACAGGCAAAGCAACGGATCGCCGAGTTGAAGAAGTAGAGCGGGCTCACTTCGAACCAACCCCAGGGTACTTTACTCGGATCGTATAGACCGAGTCCATGGCGGTGATGAAGAGCGTCCGCCGATCCTCGCCTCCCAGGCAAACATTCGCGGTCCACGACTCGGGAACGCGAATCGTCTGGATGGGCTCTCCTCGCGCGTTGTAGACGTACACCCCGTCGGAGCCTGTCAGGAAAACATTGCCCGCCTTGTCCAACGTCATACCGTCCGAGCCCCGGCGGCAGAAGACCTCGCGATCGAGCAGACTGCCATCGCTGCCGATTTGGTACTTGTAGGTTTTTCCGTCGCCGATGTCCGCAACAAAAATAATCCGTTTGCTCGAATCCCCGACGATACCGTTGGGCTTCACCAAAGCATCGTCGACGCAAACGATATTGGAGCCATCCCGATCCGCTTTGTAGATCGACTGTTTTGCGAGTTCTGGTTTCTGGTGCGTCCACCAAGGGCGCTGATAGTAGGGGTCGGTGAAGTAGATCGTGCCATTGGAATCGAGCCAGACGTCGTTCGGCCCGTTGAGGCGTTTCCCTTCGAATCCCTCAAGCAAAATGCGGTGCGATCCATCCGAACCGATCTCCCACATTTGATTGGATTCATCGGCGCAGGCGATCAATTTCCCATCGAGGGCAAAGTACAAGCCATTGCTGCGCCCGGCAGGGCTCAGAAAATCGACCACCGTGCCATCGGTCTTCCAAAGCGAGATTCGATTGCTCGGTTGATCGGTAAAATAAACGTTTCCCCCGGTGTCGGCCGTCGGCCCCTCGGTAAACTTAAATTGATCAGATACCAGTTGCACCGATGCATCCTGGGTCTCAGTGACCCACGACGCCGCATCGTCCTGCGCGTTGGCAGGGAGGCGGAGCCAAGCACTGGCAAGCAAAACTGGAAACGTAAACCATTTCTTCCAACCACGAAAACCGACTCGCATGAGACTGACCTCTCGATTGACCTCGCGTTCATTTCTGTTTCGCACTCGATTGTACTTCTTTTTGAAGCCCCTCAATCGCTCCTGGCACAGTCTCGGGATCGTTCTCCCGGTTGGATTGCTTCTTGCCATGACTGGTGTTGTATCCGCCGACTGGCCGGAGTTTCGGGGGCCGAATCAGAATGGAACGGTTGCTGCTGCCAAGGCACCGACCCAATGGAGCGAAGAAAAAAATGTGGTTTGGTACACTCCGACGCGAGGACTCGGTTGGTCGTCTCCGGTGATTGTTGCGGATCGCATCTACATTACCTCGGCCCGAGTCGCGGAAACCGGAGACGCGGAACTCGATGGTCCCCAAACCCTTCACCTCGAATGCTACGACGTGAAAACCGGGAAACCGGTATTTGATCGCGTGCTGATGGAACAAGCGGGCGATGCGCCGAAGATCCATAAGAAAAACTCGCACGCCAGTCCCACCGTCTTGGCTCAAGACGGGCGATTGTTCGTCCATTTTGGTCATCAGGGTACCGCGTGTACCGATCTCGAGGGGAAGATACTTTGGCGAAACCAAGACCATGCATATGCTCCAGTTCATGGCAACGGCGGATCACCGATTGTGGTCGACG
This sequence comes from Planctomycetota bacterium, assembly GCA_046306195.1. Taxonomy (GTDB): domain Bacteria; phylum Planctomycetota; class Planctomycetia; order Pirellulales; family Pirellulaceae; genus JBKCUI01. Next base: position 57,369 of record JBKDXO010000002.1, read on the forward strand.
ATAAGATCGTCCTGACCTGTGACGGAGGAGAAGAGGCCTATACGTTGGCTCTCGATTCGGCGACGGGCAAGGAGGTTTGGAGAACACCACGCGGTATCACGACCGACCGCTCCTTCTCTTTTTGCACTCCGCAGTGGATTCAAGTCGAGGGCAAGTCGCAAATCATCTCGCCAGGCTCCGACATTGTGCAGGCTCTCGACCCCTCGTCCGGGCAAGTTCTCTGGTCGGTTTCCTACGAAGGGTTTTCCGTGGTCCCGCGACCGATCTATCATCGCGGGTTGGTCTTCGTATGTACGGGTTATATGGCCCCCAAGCTCTTGGCGATCGATCCAACGGGGCAGGGGGATGTGACGGAAACGCACGTGCGATGGACCTACGGCACGGGGGTCCCGAACACGCCGTCGATTGTTCCCGTGGGGGACCAAATCGTCATGGTCAGCGATGGCGGGGTCGCCAGCGGAGTCGATGTGGCAACCGGCAAGAAAGTTTGGCAGAAGCGTCTCGGAGGGAATTACTCCGCGTCCCCGATCGCGGTGGGGAATCGGGTCTATTTCCAAAGTGAACTGGGGGAAGCGATCGTGATGGAGATCGGTACGGAACCCAAGGAGCTCTCGCGTGCGACCCTCCCCGGTCGGATCTTCGCTTCCTATGCGTGGCTCGATGGCGACTGGATTATTCGTTCGGAAAATGGCCTGTATCGAATCGGCGAACGTTGATGCAGATTCCACCGATCCCCACCAGCCGTTGGTTCCTCTACGTCTCGTCCGGCTTGCTCGTCTTTTTGTGTCTGGCGGTTCTGCTCGCGGGATTGATTCTCTTCGTGCAATCCGCTCAACCGAGAGTTGGGCAAATCGCCGGCAGTTCGATGGAACCGACGCTTCAAGGCCCTCGCCTGCTCGTAAATTGCGAGGCTTGCCAGGCCAAGAACTTGTTCGCACGCGACGCCTGGGATCCCAATCGTCCCGCGAAATGCCCTTGCTGCGGCGCGTCGATCCTCGTCGAGGACGAGCCGATGGTTCAAGCTGGGGAGAACATCCAGTACTTGCCGACCCCATGGCTGCAGCGAATGTCCGGTTCCAGCAAAGAACAAGCGATTCGTCGAGGCGATATTGTCGTATTTGAGCGGGAGGCCGGTCTTCTGAAGGAATTGAAAAGGGTCGTTGGTCTTCCTTCCGAAGAAGTTACCCTTCGAGATGGCGACCTTTGGATCAATGGGATTCGGTATGAGAAAACGCTGCGCGAAACACTAGCGCAAGCGGTTCTCGTCGCCGACTGGGATCCAAATCGCTGTCGAAAAACGCTCTCCGAGTTTCTCGATTCCTTGATGTCTCCCCCAAGCAATGAGTTGCCGATCAATGCGCACGATTCGCATGCAATCGTACCTGCAAAGGACTTTGGGATCGCGTTGCGGTCCTCGGAATTCCCGCCAGACGCACGCACGACAGTTCGCCTGTCCACGTCGGACCACAGTTACACGATCGAAGTCCATAGGGCAAAAGATTGGTCGGTCGTTTGCAACGGGCTACCACTACCAAAGCTCACAGCGGGGCAGATGAGTGAACGGGAGGGCCCTCGGTGGATCATCGCGGCGGTTATCGATGGCCGTCTTTTGGTGGGGGACGAGTTGGGAACCTGTCATGCGGAATCGATCACGGCGTTACAGTCCACGGTGGATGAGGAAGGCCGTGTTGAGGATTCGTCCAAGCCGTTCCTGACACTTCAAGACTCCGACGGCAATGCGACCTTCGATCTTGCGATTCTCTTCCGCGACTTGATCTATCGTGGCTATGGCGATGCCAACGAGGAAACGATTCCGGCTGGGCCAGGCTACGTGGTGCTCGGAGATAACATTTCCATCTCGGACGATTCACGTGGACCGACGGGGAACTCAGAACGATGGGATGCAGGCAAGATACGTGGTATTGTGTTGCCGACATCCAATCCTATGGACAACTTGCTTCGGCAGAGATCGACACGAACCTGTCCGTGCGATGGACAGATCAGCTCGGCACGATGATCCAGATCCCCTCGGCACCGGGAGAGCGATTACTTTGCTTTCGGAGCGCTTTTGAATTTTTCCGGTGTCATGCGGATGACTTTCCCGTTCTCGAGCAGCACCCAGCCTCCGTTGGCTTCGGCATCCTTCTGGTAAGCGATAATACTTTCGCCACCGTCGCGCAGATCCGCACCCCAAAAATAGATCAATTCCCCTCTGTTGAGACTGTCTGCCGCCATCGGAGCCATCGGCTCACGAGGCATGAACTCTTCCATGTTTTTCGGGGGTTTCACTCCGTCGGTTGGCAGGGCCGTTAGGAATGCAGCCAAGTCTTCGAGCTCCATCTGAATTGGCTCCTTCCTGGCGTCGCTGGAGTTTCCCCCGCAACCGATCAACGCGCCGATGGTCAGAACCGTCATCCAAAACAAGAGTAATCCGCGCATGCCAATCGATCCCACATGAAAGAATTTGTTCGTAACGTGTCGGAAACGTCCAACGAGCGTTTCACGAGGTGTATCAAGCCAGGAGGTTGGCGCGATTGGATGGATCCAAGAGCGAGCCAACCTCCCAGTGAATATAGCATTTGTAAGCGAGATTACTCCCGGATTCGCAAATTCTCCGCGCTAGCACGGGTGCCCGAAGCGTACCAAACATCGGGCTCGATAGAGTCTGTGATAAAACGTACTGAGCCGTCTACGAAGCAACTGTTGATGCCACCTGCATGATAGCTGCTCGCAGCGATATGGGCTCGTCGAAACGAAGCGTCTCCGCAATTGTATCGTTGAGTCGCGGGGATGGTTGTATTGACATTCCAGTTGACTGGCAGCGTGTGCGTGTAAAGCGATGTCGCATTGATACCGCCTCGGTAATACTGCAGTCCGATGTAGTTGATCCGAGTCGCGGCCGTGCTTCCAGCGATGCAACCTGGATCGTTTCGACCATCCACCAACGCCGTGCCCGTGGAGATATCTCCCGATGCACGGATGGTTGTGTAGTTCACGACGGAAGTATCAACGAACTTTCTCATCACCTCCGAGAACATGGCGGTGTGGCTGGTTCCATCGGAAACAAAGGACATCTTTAGGCCCTTAGGGGTTTGATTGAGCTGGAGGGCGCTGAAGTTCCCGTTGAAGATACCTGCTCGATTGTCCAAGATACGGCAATCCGCAACTCCACCGATGCTCCCGTAATAATTAAGGCGTCCTACCGGCAGACCGCTCTGCAGGAACTGGGCAAGCGATGGTTCCGAAGGGCAAAGATAAACGGCGACATCTTGCTGGCGGGCTGCAAGATTGTTCGGGTGCGTATTCACATCTTGCGTGAAATCGAAGAGGTTGAATTTATTTGCTTGCTCCAAAAACTGCAAAACCACGGTCGTCCATGCTGGTCGCGTGGTCGAGGCAGTTGTGGATGCGCGAGTCCACTCGCCGGGTGGCAAGTACTTGAAGGTCGCCTCGAAATTGTGAGCGCCCAACCCCAATTGCTTCAAGTTGTTGCTACAACTCGATCTCCGAGAGGCCTCTCGCGCGGACTGGACGGCCGGCAGCAATAGACCAACCATAACGCCGATGATTGCAACAACCACCAGCAATTCGACTAGGGTAAAACCCTTTTTCGCGGATTTCATAAAACAAACCCTCACCCAAAAAACAATAAAAAAAGAAGTTAGCCCTTCGCACCGGACGTCCACCCCTGGTCGATCAAACCATTCGACGATCATCAATTCCTGTTTGCCTAAGCAGGAATATGCATTGTCGAGTCCCCCCCGACGCCGTGTGAGACTTATGATGAAGAATCGCTCGAAGTTGGCAGGGATGGCGACAGACGTCCGTTGCCGGGGATTACTAAGGGTAATGCGGCGCGCTGGGCGAGTCAACCTTTTGACCGGGAGGGTGCCTGGAGGGAAATCGAAAATCTACGGGTTTTCGGGTGGGAATCCCATAAGACAAACGTTCTTTCCCGTGAGACACGTCTCAATTCCTTGATGCCGAATTGAATGCGTGAAGCTGCCTGCGATCGTTTAGGAAAACCCAGCCCGCTTCGAGAATGGGGGGATCCTCGCAGTGAGACGCAGTGAGAATAGTGAGAATATCGAGAAGAGATCTCGCCGAAACCAACTGGATTCGTCCTCCTTCCCGCGACGGACAGACGCCGGCCACGGAGGCGTTTTTGCAATCGGAACACATGATTCAATAATAGTTAGCGAATTTGGATCTTTTTTCGAGGCGGCGTTGGCGGTATCCGCTGGCATTGACATCCAAGTTGCGCAGTTTCTATACCTTTGCTAAATCATGAAACTTGCGATCATGCTTCCAAACTGGGTTGGGGACGCCTGCATGGCAACGCCGACTCTGCGCGCGCTTCGCGAAGGTGCGGCGGATTATGGCGAGATTTGTTGGGTCGGCCGGCCGGGGCCTCAGATGGTTTTGGATGGCCTGCCTTGGGCGGACTCGCGTTTGATGTACAAACCGCGGGCTCGGGGTGGTGATCTGCTCTCCCGACGCGGCTTGGTCCGCGAACTCAGACGCCGCCGCTTCGATGCGATGCTTCTTTTTACCAACAGCCTTTCTACCGCCGCTATGGCATGGTTGGGTGGTATTCCGAGACGCATCGGTTACGCGAGGGATGGCCGCTCTTGGCTCCTCACCGACCGAATTGCAGTCGTTGAAGGAGACCGTGATGCGAAGACCGATCCGTGCATCGATACCTACTTGCGACTAGCTGCCCATATAGGTTGCAATGCTTCCGACCGGCGTATGGAGTTGGTCGCTACGGAGGCTGATCGGCAGTCGACGGATGCTCTTTGGAAGACCGTCGGATTCGAAGCGGATCGATTGACGATTATTTTGAACACGGGAGCTGCAACCGCGGACACCAAGCGTTGGCCGATCGAACATGCAGTCGCGACCGCGCGGGCGTTGACCGGACGCTACGGAGCTCAGGTGCTCGTCCATTGCGGGCCGGCAGAACGGGAGATCGCCGATACGATCCAGGGCAGGGCAGGGGACCATCGCGTGCGAAGCATGGGGTGCGTACCGTCCCTGCCGCTCGGGCTGAGCAAGGGAGTGATCGAACGCGCCGACTTGGTCATCTCGACCGACAGTGGACCTCGCCACATGGCCGTCGCGTTCAACAAACCGATCGTCACCTTGTTCGGTTCCGTGTCGCCCTCCTTGACTCAAACTTACAACCGACCGGAAACCATCCTGTCTCTGGGGCTGGAGTGCCAGCCGTGCGGGGAGTATCAATGCCCATTGAAACATGCTCGCTGCATGAAGGATTTGGACAGCCAGCGCGTGATCGCGGCCGCAGTGAAAATAATCGAAGAGTCCCCCAAGATGCTCCGCCGAGCAAGCTGATACGTCGCGGCGCTCTTGCTATACTAGGACCTCCGTTTCGACACTGTACTCTCGATTACAAACAAGCCATGCGCGATCCTCAACTCGACCTGACCCGTTTCGTTCGCGATATTCCCGATTTTCCAAAACCAGGAATCCTGTTTCGCGACATCACTCCCCTGCTGGGAAATCCCGACGCGTTTCGCGAAACCATCGCCCGCATGGCGGATATGGTTCGGGACTTGAAAATCGACGCCTTGATCGCCGCCGAGGCGCGAGGCTTTATCTTCGCGGCACCCTTGGCCATCGAGTTGGGAGCCGCCTTCATTCCGGTTCGAAAGCCTGGCAAACTACCGTATGACAAACATTCTTATTCCTACGATCTCGAGTACGGGAGCGATACGCTCGAGATGCACAAGGATGCATTGCAACCTGGCGAACGGGTCCTGGTCGTCGACGATTTGCTCGCCACAGGCGGGACGGTCGAAGCCTGTTGTCGTTTGCTCGAAAACTACCAGGCTCAGATCGTCGGCTGTCTGTTTTGCATCGAATTGGCGGCCTTGGGGGGCCGCGCCCGTCTCGCACCGCATCGCGTCGAGGCCCTGCTCAAGTACTGAGAAAAACACCGACGCACGCAGGATCCCCTCCCATGAATGCCCCGCGCCAACAGGCTGGTCCCCGTGCTCTCGCTTCCGGCAATCGCAGTTCGATTCCGTTACGAGCGTATCCAGCTCGCGAACCAGCGCGCCTCGGTAGTCCCCGACCTTGTTGACCGCTCCGACATCCCCTCGTTGGATGGCAATCGCCGCAGGAGGTTTGTGTGCGATCTATGTGGTCGTCATGCTCTGTATTCCTTCTTTGCCGATCGGTATCCCCGAGGGCGGGATCGCAAGGATCTCCCGCGCGGAGTATTGGTTGATCCTCGTCGCATCGATGGAATCGATCTGGAGCCAATGGACGGCGGGCTATGTCCCGACGATCAGCGATCGCCTATCCAAGGTAGGATGCGCGGCGATTTGGATGGTGATCTGTACGATCCTAGGTTGGCCTATCGCACGATGCGACGGACTGCACCAAGTCGGCAGAGCCGTCAATACGCTGGCCATCAGCGCGGGCATCGGTTCGACCTTGGCGTCCTTGGGAGTGGCGTGCAATGCGGTGACCTTTGGACCGCAATCGCGGTTCGGGTTAGTTGGCTGGTTCGTTGCTGTCGGGCTCGGCTCTCTAATTTACGCACGGCGATTTGCGGGTCGTGCTCGGATCGATGACACAGCGGATCAAGCATGGGATAGTCGATCGGATGAAGTGTTAAACCACTCTTGGGCCCGTCGCCTCATGGGGCTGACCGCGCTGGGTATCGCCTGGGTTGTTCTGCTGACGCTCGGCGGGGCGTGTCTTCCCAGCTACGATGCGGACGTGCGCGAGCATCGTTCGATGGCTCTGCGCAACGACTACCTTGAAAATCGCATGGCTCAATCGGAATACAGCAGTTGGTGGACCGGGCCAAAAGGCACGATGATGCCGGCTTTGTTTTGGATGAACCCCTGGGTGGGGACGCCTGCGAATCCCTTGAGCCTCTCGGATGTTCGAGGGATGGTGGACGCAGTGGTCATCGGCCAGGTCGTGCAGGGGATGCAATGGTCCGTTGCGATCTGTTTGTTGGTTTCCGCATTGTCCCGCCTCTATGGGACCTTTGCGTCGGTGTTGGCATCGTTTGCAATCGCAGCTCATCCCGGCCTGTTTGAATTGGTTCGCCTGGGGGGCGGGGCAGGGGAGGGGGGGCTGGTTTTGGTGTCTGCGCTGTCCATTCTGCTGACTCGTCGAAACGGTATGCTCCCCTATGCAAGCTTGGCGTGCATCGCGCTGGGGGCTGCAGGAAACAGTTGGGTGATGTTGCTGCTGGTGACCTTGCCGATTGGGATTCGGATCGCGTTTGCGCCGAGAAACGATCTGCTTCGGCGCAGCCTTTGGTTTCTCGTCGTCGGAGCGGGTGTCCTGTTTTGGAACTCCGCGTCCCTTGGGCCAATCTTCGGCCTGGAATTTGCGCGGGGCAGGGGAGGGGAGGGGGCATTGGATGCCTGTTTGCGGATCGCGATCCATTCCACTGTGCATGCGCCGCATTTGATTCCACTCGCGCTCTTCGGGATGTTGTTTTCTCGAAGTCGTATTGGGCGGGACGTTGGCATCGCGTTTGGCGTCTGGTGTGTTGTGTGGTGGATCGTGACTCCACAGCAGGACCGCGATTGGGTCATCGCGGTTCCTCTGCTGGCTTGGCCCATGGCGAGTGGGATCGCTTGGATGCAGGAACATGGGGGCCGGGTTCTGCTTGCCGCGATTTCCGGAGTAGCGTTGGTGTGGTCGATCGTGGTCCTGGCTGCTTGGCCGACGTCCGACAATCGTCTGCTGGCACCCTGGGAGACGTTGGTCGTGCTGGTCGATGAGGATGCAGTAGGGCAGGGGAGGGCAGGGGAGCGAATCGATCTGGCTCCACTCGTCAACAGCCTGTGGAGTGGTCTCGGTGAGGACCAACGAGCCAAGAAGTGGTTGTTGTTCGGGTCAGGTGATGCATTCCGTTGGCTTCCCGCAGTGGAGGTCGATGGGCCAGAGAATGCCGGCCAGTGGAGCAAATGGTTGGATGGGTTGGAAACGCATAAGGAGCCTGTTCGCATTTGCCACCAGCGACTAAGAGATAATCGCATCGGCTATATCGTCGTCGATTGGATGGGCTGGATGCATGGCGATCAAGCCCAAGGAACGAGCCGCGAAGCAAGCTACCGCAAGATTTTCGAGCGGTTGCTGCAATCCGGGGCGCTACGGCGCCTCGAGTGGAGACGGTCCGGCGTGTATGCGGAATGCTACGAAGTTGTCGCCGAGATACCCAGTGAGACACTTTCTCTGGGGTCGGATACTCCGTTATATTGACTCAGGATTTCAGTACGCCCTAGGGTAGAGAGGATTCATTCACGTGAGTGGCAACCGCAGTCGTTTGCTGATCATCGCGATGGTTTGGGCAGCGATCGCCTCCGCATGGTCTCCGGTGGTGCATGGCCAAGTTCCCGAGTCGGAAGTTGGCGCGTTGCAAGCCGATGCGCAGAGAGCTCGGATGCCTCAAGCCAACAGCGTCCCTTTCAAGCAATCCGGAATCGACTTCCTGAGCTTGCTGGTCAAAGGGGGGATCTTCATGATCCCGATCGGCTTCGTCAGTTTGTTGGTGGTTACGTTTGTCATGGACCGGTGGATCGGGCTTCGGACTGGGAGATTGATTCCGAATGAATTTCGAAGAGCGATGGGGAAGATGGTTCGTTCGGGAGACTCTGTGGATCCTCGGGCACTGTATAGCCTCTGCAATCAGTTTCCTTCGGCGGCATCGAACATCGCTGCGGCAGCCATTGCTCGAACCGGTAGGCCGCTGCCGGAGATCACGACGGTCGCGTTGGACGCCTTGCAGCGCGAGGTCGACCGCGCCTACGGCAACGTGCGATGGCTGAATTTGGCTGCGGGCATTGCCCCCCTGTTGGGATTGTTGGGTACGGTGTGGGGGCTGATTCGCGCGTTTCATGACACGACGCAGTTGACTGCTGGTCAGAATCGTGCGGATTTCTTAGCGGTCGGTATCTATGAGGCTCTCGTCACCACCCTGGCGGGTTTGATTGTTGCGATTCCCGCCGCGATCGCTTCGCATTACTTCGAAGGCCGGATCACACGCGTGTTTGGTCAAGTAGAAGAGATGACGAACGAATTGATCGGGTCCCTCGAGAGATTTGAAGGAAAGACCCGGTTCGACATCATCGGTCGCGAGTTGGCGACGCGCGACCTGATCGGTCCTGGCTAGCGATGATTCGACTCCGGTTCACCCGTCGGGGTCATCGAGCAATCGCTGCAGTCGACCACCGAGTTTGTCGGGAAAGCGGTGCGGCCAACTTCCGTCGATCAATCCTACCGAAATCATGTCGAGCAAATGGACTTGGTCCTTTCGACGATAGGAATTGAGTTTCATTAGTACGAGAGCTTCGAGAGGAAGGGTGCGAAAATCGTCTTCGGTTTCAGAAGGTTCTATGTCTGGATTGTGTTCGCATTCATCGGG
>JBKDXO010000003.1:0-6363 GCA_046306195.1 Planctomycetota bacterium
CCGTTCTAAGATCGTCAATCCAGACGTCACTCGCTGGTACCACTGCATCTCCCGGTGCGTTCGCCGCGCGTTTCTCATCGCGGAGTATCAGGACTTCGATCGCAAGGCCTGGCTCGATCAACGCCTTCGAGAACTCGACTCCCTGTTCGCCATCTCCGTCGCCGGTTTCAGTGTGATGGATAACCACCTGCACCTGCTGGTCCGGATCGATCCCGAGGTGGCCGATTCCTGGACTCCCATCCAAGTCGCCCATCGCTGGCTGAAACTCTACCCCCCTCGCGTCCATCGCAAGCCCGTGACGGCAGTTTCATGTCCATGTCGCGAGCGGTGCTCCGGCAAGTCGCTCAGAAGTTGGGCCTGCGGCAGCTCGCGAACACGGCGTAGCCTTCCACAGGCACGCCAACCGCTTCCTCATGTTCGTGGCAACATTCGACTGCAGAGACGGTGCGCGAAGTCTCGGCGAAAACTCGTTCGTCGCCAGCCCCAAACGACCTCAAAGGTCTTGTGTGGGGCTGGATGCTGTCCATCTATCTCTGATTCGCTCCTTCACAAGCTACCGATGCAATGCTTGCAATTCCTAACCGACCAAAACGCAATGCATGTCCTTGTTTTCCTGCTTTCGTGCTTTCGCCACCGAGTTACGCTGCATTTTGATCCGGAAGAATGAGCCGATACCGTGGTTATCGTCTATAATTCGAAGAGCGGGTCGGATCTGGGAGTTCTTAGGAAGACGCCATATGTCAACAGTCCCCAAGCATTACATTACGCCTGAAGAATATTTGCACCGCGAGAGAAAGGCCGAGTTTCGGTCCGAGTACTTTCGTGGCGAAATGTTCGCCATGGCGGGGGCGTCCGCCGATCACAATTTAATCGTTCTTAACGCAGGCTCCCATCTACGGGAGCAGCTCAAGAAAAAGCCCTGCCGAGTCTATCCGAGCGACTTAAAGCTCCGGATTGAATCGACGGGCATGTACACTTACCCGGATCTGTCTGTAGTGTGCGGCGAACCTCAGCTTGAATCCGATAGTCGCGACGTTCTGCTGAACCCTGTAGTGCTCGTCGAAGTCTTATCCGATTCGACCGAGGGGTACGACCGCGGCAAGACGTTCGAACATTACCGAACCATCCCTAGCTTGAAACATTATGTCTTGATTGCCCAAGATCGACAATCGATCGATTGCTTTACGCGATCCGCCGACGGCAGTTGGAATTTGACGAGCTGCCAAGGGCTCGACGGGAAGATCATGCTGGACGCGATAGATAGCGAACTGGTCGGAGCCGAAGTCTATGACAAGGTAGTCTTTGCAAGTTAGGACAACTAGTAGGACAACTAGGACATGCATTGTATCCCATCCTCGACCACAGAACGCTAGCTAATCCGGTGTTGAGGGAGGGTGTCTGCTTCCAATGCGGAGGGTATAGCTCCTCGATCAACGCCTTCGAGAACTCGACTCTCTGTTCGCCATCTCCGTCGCCGGTTTCAGTGTGATGGATAACCACCTGCACCTGCTGGTCCGGATGTCAGCCCTTCGGGCCTAAAGAACAAGTGGGGGGCTCGATAACCGGGGGACTTCGTCGCCCCGGCAACCAGAATGTCGGCCCGTCGGGACTGGAGGGACGGATCCGTCGGGACTGGAGGGATGGATCCGTCGGGCCTGAGCTGCCAATCGGCCGGAAGATAGATCGGTTGCACTGAATGCCGCATTGAAATCGCAGGATTTCACCAGAGCTTCTCGCCCTAACTGGGGGAATCTCTCTCGGTTGCAGGTGACGAATCGAGGTCCCTACCTACAATAAACACTTCTGGCATTTCCGAGCTTTACCGAGGTTTTTCTCGTGGCATCCCCGTTGCTCCCTATTGTGACCGACCCTGCTGGCTCCCCATCGGCCGGTTCTGCATGTACCGGTTCCGGGTCGGGATCCGGTTCGGGATCCTGCTCCAGCGTCGGCACGACTGCGGCGGGAAACGTCGTTTCTCGCTATTTGGACAATCTCGGCGAGCGTCAGCCGCATGGCCCGCTGGCGAAGATGCCGTTGCCAATGTCGATGGAAGAAGCTCGGGATCGCGGTTGGGACGAGATCGATGTCGTGTTCGTGACCGGCGATGCCTACATTGATCATCCGAGCTTCGCGATGTCGATTCTGGGTCGAGTGTTGGAGGCGGCCGGCTATCGCGTCGGGATCGTCAGCCAACCGAACTGGCACTCGTGCGAAGATTGGCAACGGTTTGGACGCCCGCGTTTGTTCTTTGCCATCAGCGCCGGCAACATGGACAGCATGATCAACCATTACACCGCCAACAAGAAAGTGCGCAACGACGACGCGTACTCGCCCGGGGGGCGGATCGGTTTGCGGCCTGACCGAGCGACGCTCGCCTACTGCCAGCGTGCGCGTCAGGCCTACAAGGGAGTACCGGTCATCGCAGGAGGGGTCGAGGCATCGCTGCGGCGATTGGCCCACTATGATTATTGGAGCGACAAGGTGCGGCGCAGCATTCTGCTCGACAGCAAGGCGGATCTGGTCGCGTTCGGGATGGGAGAGAACTCGATCATCGAGATGGCGCGGCGCTTGGAGGCGGGGGAGACCGTCAAGGATCTGCGCGACATGCGAGGCGTCGCCTATGCACTCGGAGCCTCGGAGCCGATCCCTGCCGACGCGCTCGAGTTGCCGTCGTACGAGCAGGTGTGCACCGACAAAGTCGCGTTTTCGATCGCCACTCGGATGATTCACAACGAGACCAATCCGCTCAACGCACGGCGTTTGGTCCAGCGGCACGACAATCAAGCGATCGTTTGCAACGTCCCCGGCTTGCCCATCAGCCAGGAAGCCATGGATCGCATCTACGGCTTGCAGTACACGCGCAAGGCCCACCCGAGCTACACCGAGCCGATTCCAGCATTCAACATGATCAAGAATTCGGTCACGATCATGCGAGGGTGCTTTGGCGGCTGCACGTTTTGTTCGATCACCGCTCACCAAGGGAGAGTTATCCAATCTCGATCCAAGGAATCGGTGCTCCACGAAATCCGCGAGATGACCAAGGATTCCGATTTCAAAGGCATCGTCAGCGATATCGGCGGTCCGACCGCCAATATGTACCACATGCGCTGCACGCGGCCCGAGGTCGAAGCCGTCTGCCGTCGGCAATCGTGTGTCCATCCCAAGGTCTGCAAACTGTTGGGAGTCGATCACACGCCGGTGATCGAACTGATGCGCGAAGCGAGGAACGTACCTGGGATCAAAAAGGTTCTCGTCGCCAGTGGTATCCGGATGGATTTGGCTCGACATTCTCCCGAGTACATCGAAGAACTGACCCAGCATCATGTCGGCGGCCATTTGAAGGTCGCTCCTGAGCATGTCGATCCCGACGTGCTGTACAAGATGCGCAAGCCGGCCAACGATGACTTCGAATTCTTCACCGACAAGTTCAAGGATGCGTCCACCAGAGCAGGCAAGAAGCAGTACCTTGTCCCCTACTTCATCGCATCGCATCCCGGCAGTTCCATCGAATCGATGATCGAGTTGGCGCTCTTTTTGAAGCGGAACGGTTACAAGCCAGATCAGGTCCAGGACTTTATTCCGGCACCGCTCGATGTCGCCACCAGCATGTATTACACGGGGCTAGATCCGTTCACGCTCAAGGAAGTGCACATCGCGCGTGCGTTCCGTGACCGCAAATCCCAGCGGGCGTTGATGCAGTTCTTCAAGCCCGAGAACTATTTCGAAGTCCGCGACGCTCTCCGCGAGGTAGGACGCAGCGACCTGATCGGTGAAGGATGCGATTGCTTGATCCCGTCCAAGCCACCCAAGGAGGCGATCGAAAAGCGACGGGACGATGCCAACGGCCGGTTCCGCGGCGAGTATGTTCACACGATTCCGAAAGTGAGCCCGAACGCCGAAGCGCCGCAGAAGCCCGCGGCGTCCGTACCCCGCAACGCTCAGGGGAAAAAAAAGCGTTCACGCAAACAGCAGCGGCCACCGCGATCGGACGGCAAAGGGACCGGAGTCGGCTATCGGCCTGGACGGCGCGTGTAGAGCTCTCCGCCGTTGCCGTTATTTGTACACAGCCGACAAAAGTGAGCCTGAGGCGCTAGCCGAGTTCGTTCGACGTGCAAAAAATCGGCTAGCGCCTGAGGCTCAGGGAAACGAAAATCGACTTTTGTCGGCTGGAGTCTATTTGTGGTTCGGAAGGGATCTCTTCCGCAATCGATGCGATCACGCGTGGGCGGCTTGGGGCCGCAGCGAGATCGAATAGAGGACCACAATCGATCCGATCGCCAGCAACGACCAAGGGAACCATTCGGTGGGTCGGAAGACCCGATTGGAAACGGCTGGGGCGGATGCCAGCAGGCCTGAGAACGCTTGTGCCCCCGGACCTTCTTCACCGGGTTGTGCCACGAAGGTCGCGCTGTCGATGGCGAGGCATTCCAGCCCCAAAATAATTAGGACGATGCCGATCGCAGAAAAAAAGGCACGCCACATGGTCGCAGGTCGAATCATGTTTTTTCACCTATTGCTCTGGCAGAAAAAAGTGGGCATCCGTGAAATCGCTTGGTTGCAGTCGTGCGTCCATCCCTGACCGCACCTCTCGACGTTGCGCACTCTCGCATCATCCCAAAGCGTAAGCGAGGGACGAGCTGTCGTCGCTGGTAACGCCTTCGCTCTCCGGGTGGGATCGGCAGGAAGGGGGCGATATCCCGACGAAACCGAGGCACCTGGACCAGATTCTCAGAGATCGGGCAATCCTTTTCGGAAAAGTTGTCATTTTCAGGCGCCTACTTGCGACGCCTCTGGCAGTCGGGATTTCCGTTGGGGCAGCGTTCGCCTCTCGCGCGTCGCCTATCCCGACTCGCCGATTTCCCGCCGATCCCAACGAATGTTCCGGTCCCGGTAGGGGCAAAAAAGTGGAACAGCATGTAAAATCCTGCCGCAGAAGGTATCATGAGGGCGACCGAAATCCCACAACCCGAGCTTGTCCAGCATGTCGAGACTTAGAGCCTATCCGAAAATTTGAGACACCGCGGCTAACCCGCCACGGGCGGATCTGCGACGCGAAAGCGACTCATGGATTTCGGATGCTCTCTGAGGCTCTGCGCATCGGTTCGCAGCGGTTGGTTTTACTCCCATTTTTTTGCGCAGATTCGTAAGTACTGAAAGGATCTTTTGTATGCCAAAGACAACACGTCGCGGTTTTCTCGGAACGACTTCGATGGCCGGTTTCGGTTATTTCGTCGCCGCCGGCAGTCAGCCGGTTTGGAGCAACTCAGCCTTGGAGCAAATGAATGTCGCCAGTATTGGCGTTGGTGGCAAAGGGGGGAGCGATTCCAGCAATGCCGCTTTGTTCGGAAACCCGATTGCCATTTGCGATGTCGACCGCAAGACGCTGGAATCGAAGGGAAACTCCGACAAGTTCAAAGACGCCGAGCGATTCACGGACTACCGAGAACTGTTTGCCAAGCACGGAAAGAACATCGATATCTGCACTGTCAGTACGCCTGACCACATGCATGCCCCGGTGACCCTCGAAGCGATGCGTTTGGGAATCAGTTGTTACACCCAGAAGCCGCTCACTCGCACCATCTACGAGGCTCGATTGCTCGCACAGGTTGCCAAGGATACCGGCGTTTGCACTCAGATGGGCAATCAAGGAACGGCACTCAATTCGTCCCGCGAAGCGATTGCACAAATTCAGTCGGGCGTTTTGGGCACGCTGAAGGAAGTTTACGCATGGTCCAACCGTCCAGTCTGGGCGCAGGGCCCCAATCGCCGAATGGATTTGAAGAAGTTCGAGGAACAGGCTCTGGCGGAAGTCAAGGCGGAAGAGCCCAACGCCAAGCCCGAAGAGATCGCCAAGTTGGTCAAGGAACTTATGGCCAAGAAGAAGGACGAGATCGGTCGAGCGTTGGAACAACTCGATTGGAAGAGTTGGCTTGGGGTAGCTCCGCCTCGCGAATTCTGGCCCGGTATTTATCACTCGTTCCAGCATCGTGGATGGTGGGATTTTGGCACCGGCGCCCTGGGCGATATGGCTTGCCATCAGTTGACGGTGCCATTCGCATCCTGCGAACTCCGAGATCCGGTGTCGGTGGTTGCCAAAACCACGGGGCATGACTTCGATAGTTTCCCATCAAGTTCGATCATCAAGTTCGAGTTTCCAGAGACCAAGAATCGTCCTGCGATTCCATTCTGGTGGTACGACCGCAAGGGGAACAGGCCAGAACCGAAGGTCTTCGCAAAATGGGGAATCGAAAAGGTTTCCGACAGCGGTGTGTTGGTGGTCGGCGAGAAGGGTGCCTTCTACAGTTCGGACGACTACTGCGGCGTTTATGAGCTTCGGGGCGTCGAGAAAGTCAAAGTCGACTT
>JBKDXO010000004.1:0-17362 GCA_046306195.1 Planctomycetota bacterium
CGTTGGATGCAATGGACGATCCCCACTTCGTTGGGATCAAACAGTTCAGCACGCAGTGGTCTAGGCATTCTCTCTCCTCCCGAGGCAGGGCAGGATAGCAAAACCGGCTAGCCATGTCAAATAGGTGGGTGGCACGTATTGCTTTCAGGAGATCGATATAGGGATGTACTTGGAGAGTGCGATCACGCACCTGTTGCGTGGGACGGCACGGCCCGAGGAGTTATTGCCGGATCGTTGGAAGGCGAATCACCCCGAAGCGGTGCGTACCTATCGCGAGCAGGAGCGCCGGGACAAGGCCGACACGGCGACACTGAGCGCCGCCAAGCGCCGGGCCCGCCAGCAATTGAAAAAGCTGACCTAGCAAATCTCTGGCGACATCGCAACGCGGCCGCCCAACAAATCCGCCGGAGAGTCGTGTACGCTCACAAACAAATTACGGTAGCCGTACAGTGCCATTCGTGGGTGGCACTTAATGACTCCGTTCCGGTTTGTACAGTGCTATTCGTGCGTGGCACCTACCGAAGGGTTCCATCTACCGAAGGGACCTCGAAGCGACTGTTGTCGGTCGTTACCGCTATTCAAAAGGATTTGCGCCCGAGCCGTTTGGAAGATGAGCTAGTGCAATTGAGTTTCCTTTAACAATTTGAATGCCCTTGGGTTGGGAATGTCCGACATAGGGACATTCTGTTCCGATTCCGCGTCTTAATCTCCACTCGCTGTCGTCGGGAGGAACCCACAGAAGAGAGCCTAATTCTATCCAACTCCGAAGATCAAAATCCCATGAGTCATCCGCCATTTTCCAATAAACCTTCTCTCTATTCGGCAATTTGAAACTAAACGATGGTTTGGTCCATTCTTGATGTAGCTCCCATTCACAAAAAGATTGCTCGGAGAAATATCCAATTGGCCATCCAGTGAATTCGTCACCAAAATCAAACTGCCCAATCACAGCGATAAATCCCTTCGATTCAAGAATCCGAGGGATGACAAACGGTGAACTCGGCCCAACAATCGCATTTGAATGCCCTCCTTTAGGTGAATTTCCTCCAAAAGAAACAGCTCCTTGCAAAAACCGAAAATGAGGACATTTGCTTGGCTCTTGAATAGTGACAATACACTCTTCATATTGCCACCAAAGTCCATCGATGCCCCAGGGGTCAAAAGCGCGAATATGGAGGGCATTGCAGAAAGGGCAGCGACTAAGCGGAATTCGCGGTAAATTTTCGAAATAATACTTGGCGCATGCCGATCTACTCTCTATCAGTAATTCCTTTCTTGCGACATCGTTTTGATTCGGCGCCCGAATCCCAAGCTCCAGTCGAAGATACTCTGCAATCACTTCATCTCGATCCGCCTTGGATTTAAACACTTACAATTCCTCGCATAACTTGATGGCGCATTAATCGTAATTCCATTCTAGGCCATTTTCTTTGTAGAAGCTTTTCAGCTCTTGTTGATTTAATACCTGAACCGATCCGTCAGGTTTCGCTACTATGAACTCATCACCAATGTCAGTATTGCCCATTATTGGTTTCCCGTCGGGATGTGCGCCCTTGATATAGTCGTCATTTGCTCCATGCTGAAACATTGCTTGATCCGGCGTAACCTCATCGTTTACTTGCTTAATAAATCCAGCGTCATTCGTATCGACGGGGCTATAGTGCGGTGATCCATCGGGTTTGATTTCCGTTTGTTTGTGGACGCTCATTAAATCATAGTCTGAATAATACTGTTTCCCATCAATGGGAGGTGTTAAACCATTTTCAGCCGTTTTCTGACTCACGGTAACAGGCTTAGGGCCGAGGTTTGGATTCCCATGATGGTCTAGTGCCGCTTTTTTACTTCCGCGTGAGATAATAAGTTGCTTGGAACGCTTCGCGTAGTCAGCAAGATTGGCCAAGTGATCAGGACGCATACCTCCCTTGCTAAAGGCTTTTGCTATCGCCGTTTTAAATCGACCACCCATGCGCATGATTGCATTGGCAACCGACTTTTTAACAGATGTCGGTATAAATTTTGCTAAACCCAGAGTCAGAAGTTCTGCGGCTAAAGATATCCCTGCTGCTTCTGCTACACAGGGCCAACATATTGGACCAGGCTTAAGTGCTGCATTAATCAATCCATCGACTGCACCGCCAACTATCGCTGCTCCCAAGCCTACAGCTATGGCCACAGCTGCAGTTGCTCCCATGGCAACTGCAGCTAATCCGGCTGCCGTTCCAATGGCTCCGGCTGCCGCTCCACCGAGGAACGCGCCTAACTTCTCGTCTTTTGGGGCCATAATTGCCGAAATCGTGCCGGATACTAATGCGACGGCACCGACAATCACCAGTGGCGCGATCATTCCGAGTGGATCGGCTCGGTTCCAGGGATCATTGCGGGCGTAGCTGTAGTTGGTCGCTTCGGGTTCCTGCCACCTGGGGTCCAAGGACAGATACGTCTTGTTCGTCGGGCAATAGTAACGGGCTAAGTTGTAATGAAGACCGGACTCCTCATCCAAATACTGTCCAGCCAAACGCCATGGTTGCCTCACCTGATTCACAGGTGTCTTGCAACTGCCGAAGCTTTCGTACACTCCTCGCCAGACGATGGCTCCTTCTTCGTCGTGCACCGCGATGACTGCGCCACGAAAATCGGACTGAATCCAATATGTTTTTCCATGCTCGCGAAAGGCGATTGGCGTTGAGCAATTAGGTAAGTAGAGATAGTCACGTCGGATGCCTTCCGCGTTTGGGGCGGGGGTGTAATCCTCCCAAAGAAGCTGCGAGCCGCTCCATCCGTACGTCCATGTTTCTTTTCCATTGGTCTTGCGAATGCGGCGGCACAATCCATCGTATTCGTACCGATACTCGGCCCGTGGCGCCTTGATGGCTCGCAGGCGGTTGTCTTCCGTAAAGGTCGCTTCGATCTGACCGCAACTTGTCGTCAATCGCGACGCGTTTCCGAGACCGTCATAATCAATGGGATGATTGCCGCGTTTCGTCGGCTGATTCATCGCCGCGAACTCGACCGGCAGGCCATTGTCCTGGATCATATTGCCAACGGCATCGTATGCAAAACTTGCTATTGAATTCCCATCGGGAACGTTGATTTCCTCGACCAATCGATCTTCTTTGTCGTACTCCAGACGACGATCTAACCAATCACTACGGCCGAGACCCCAGCGGTCGTTGACGCGGCGGACTCTGTCACATTCGTCCGCTTCAATCGTGTGTTCCGAAATCATTCCGGAACGACCTTGGAGTATGGTCGAAGCCCGATACGGAGTAGAGGAAATCGCCTGGGTCTCAATGACTCCGTTTGGAAAAGTGAATTGACTCGGGGTGTCGTTGCCTGCGTAGTCGATCTGAATCCGACGCTTTTCCCAATCAATGATTCCAATCAAGAGACCATCGTCGTCGTATTCGAATTGGACCTTGTCTCCAAAAGGCGTCGCATAGGAAGACATTCGCCCGTTCGGATCGTGCTGGTATTCGACTGGGCCTGCGATCGTGCCCTCCAATGCGATCTGGCCATGCTCGGTGTAGACTCGATCTACTTGGAATTCACCCGCTTTTGCGGCTACCAATCGATCTTTGTCGTCGAATTTTAGCTCCAGTTCACTGCCATCCTGCCACGAAATGTTGTTAGGAGAGCCCTGGTCATTCAACTCAAATCGGATGGAGGAACCA
The DNA here is from genome assembly GCA_046306195.1 of Planctomycetota bacterium. Classification (GTDB taxonomy): domain Bacteria; phylum Planctomycetota; class Planctomycetia; order Pirellulales; family Pirellulaceae; genus JBKCUI01. The sequence goes on from JBKDXO010000004.1 coordinate 3,672, forward strand.
TTGCGCTGAATGACTTCGATGACGTTGCTCTCCTCATCGAATGCATACTCCTCTCGCGTCCCGTCAGGAAAAACCAACGCCTCTAAACGTCCCTCGGTATCCGTCTTGTAGACCCGCTTTCTTCCCAGGGTATCCGTTACCCAATCCCCCTCTTGATGGTGATGGTATTGGCTTGTGTTGCCGCAACGGTCAGTGAACGAACGCAGGGAACCGCTGTCTGACCACTCAAAACCAACGTGCCTATCATCTGGATACTGGATCCGGGAAACTCGATGCTCACCGTTGTAAGTAAATGAGTATTTTGATTTTCCAGAAATATCAAAAGTTGCTACCTGGCCAAGGGAATTTCGGACGAACTGATGCCGAACGCCACCTGGATATTCAATGGATCTCACTAAATGAGACGAGGGGTCGTAGTCGAATTTGGTCGATTTCCCAGATGGCCGAACAATTTCCTCGATCAAAACGTCGTTGCGATAACGGATTCTCGATTCAGCGCCCTTACGGTCGCGGATGAAGATGTCGTCTGACCCTTGCTTTTCTGTTGCTGCAACACCTTCATTCATCAAGGACTCAAGCAATCTCTTGCGAGCTTGTTTGTTCGCATGATGCTTGAAGGTATCAATCTGTTGCTGCTTGAACTGGAACATGTAGGCGATGATTCATTCTTTCAAGAATGCGTCTGCTCCTGCCGAATGGTCCAATCTTAAGAAACGATCTCCTTCTGGAATCACAATTTGACTGCATGATCCGAAGAAGCTTTGGTTTTCTTGTTCATTCGCACTCTCAACAAACATCTTCAAGACACGTGGGTCGTAGAAGCGGAAGAGCATTTTTTCGCCTTGCGGATCCAGGACTGTCACGAAGTTGCGGAAGTGTTTGCGGGCACTCTTGAAATCCAATTCGGCGTGGAAGAGAAAGCCCCAGGGTTGACCTGCTAAATCCGCGACGATCCAGTCTAGGAGGTCCGGCGTTAACGTGAATAGATAGGGAGCAATTGCCCGGTATTGCTGGGCAGCTTTGCCGGAGTACATCGACTGGACCAAGCGTTCGCTCTTCGGGTCAGATTCCTGCGCGTTTGTCAGGCTGTCTACGAGGGCAAGGACATTCGGGGCATCGCACGCGTCGAGGATGGCGTACCATGTGCCCGGAGTCTGCGCAACCGCTTCCCGAATCGACTCACAAGTCACTTCTTCAAAGAGCACGGTCGACATGGATTCAGCTAACCTTTCAAGCTGGCCGGCTTGATAAAGGGAGTACCACTCTTCTTGGCTTGGCTCATGCATTTGCCGTCTGTTGTCACCGCACCTCCCATGCCCATTTCGCCGATCATGACGGTGGGGCAGCCGAGGGTGATGGTGCCGCCGTGGGCGGTGAGGTCTCCCATGCGAGCGGCGGGCATGCCTCCGATTTTGACCGTCATCGAACCTTTGGCAATCGAGTCGGGAGGACCTACGCATACACACATGTCACCTACCCGGGCCGCAGGCATGAAACCAATCTTGACCGTCGGACAACCTACCGAGACCGGGCCGCCTACGTGTGGGATGGGGGGCACCCCGGGTGTGACCATTGGGCAAACATGCAAATCTCCTATGCGGGCTGCGGGAAGCATGATGGGTTGTTCCTTTCGTTGTCAAGTTATCACGAGTTGATTCAAGGCCCCAGCGACGCAGTCTCACGATCAAGATCGCACCGTTGGGGGCTTCGGTACACAGCCGACAAAGTCAGCCTGAGGCGCGAGCCGAGTTCGTTCGCGGGGCGAAAAATCGGCTAGCGCCTCTGGCTCATGGAAATGAAAATGGACTTGTGTCCACGGTGTCGGTGCACGACCAGTTTCGTCGGGATTTCTCAGTTTCGCTGGTTCTGTCATGGCGATCGTTTCCAGTACGAGTGCGAGTACGAGTACCGTTGCACTGAGTACGAGTACGAATTGACACCAATACGAGTTAATTCGAAAAGCAAGGTGTTGGGGGGAATACTCACCAGGTGCATCTGCGGCGGCTGGGGCGGCTGGTGGTTGCGTGCGGGGTTTCATGATACTTGTTGAGGGGGCGGCGAAGATTCGGTCTTTGCTTCTTGCGGTTCGCGGAGGCGGATGCTCATCGATTTGCATAATGGGTCGAGGATCGACGGCTTGCCGATCCATTCCCACGTGAGTGGATCGTCCGCTCTCTCCATCCAGACCGCATCGATGATGGTGAAGTATTCCTTCGCGACGCCGGCAGCTTCCACGGTGAGCAGCGAGCGCAGGACCGACGGCCAACAAATTCCCTGAATCGCGTCAGGCTGTGCATCCTCGTGCGATCCACCTCGCAACAGCCTGCGCAGGTGCTCCAGAAGTTCCTCTGCGGACGTTCGGGTTGACAAGACCATCATGGCATCGTTTCCCCAAGCTTCTTCGACGGCGTCTGGCCATGCCTGCAAGGCCCGCAAGTCGAATAGGTGTGGGGTGGCTTTGGATGCGGGATGGGGTAACCAATCGAAGAGGGACGGCGAATCCTCTGGTTCCATCCCCAACGGTTCGATTGACACTCGGCCCAGATCGATCAGCAGGTAGGCATGGGCTTTCTGCGCAAGAAGTCGCTCGAGCCACGCAATCGGCGTTGGATCGGCCTCCCAATTTCCGAGGACGTGGATGAGGTCGCTGTGGAGGGACGAACGGACGGCGGCCATCTTCTGGTGGCTTGCGGCGTGCGGACTGGCGGATCCGGGCTGTGGGGCCAGCGGGATGGCGGCTGGAGGCGTGGCCCCTTCGATGCCGACGATCTCCACCAGGAAAACGGTCGAACCGGCTTGGATTTTGGATCCGTTGGCCAAGGCACAGCGATCGATCCGAACGCCATTGACCCAGGTCCCGTGCTTGGACTGCAGATCTTCGATCACGCAGCCATCCCGTTGCAAAGTGACCCTAAAATGCTTTCCGGACATTTTGATGTCGTCTGGAAAACTGTAATCGTTCCATTCGTTTCGCCCGATCTCCATCGATTGATCCAAAGAGATCCAGCAGAGTTTGCCGTATCCGTCGTCGGAAACTTGTCGGAGCCTGCACTGGACGACGTCCACGAGCATAAGATCGGGGGCGGGGGAGGCCTCCGGCGCTGTTGGGCGGGGTTCCGATTCAGAGATTTCGCGTCCAGCGCTCGGGGCGGTGCGACCGATCGGGTTGATGGCCGGAACTGCTGCATCGCCTTGGAGCGAAAACTCGAGGAGGGTTGAACCGATGGTGATTCGGTCTCCTGGGCGCAACGCTTCGAGCTTCGAAATACGCTGGTCGTTAACGTAGGTACCGTTTCGGCTGGACAGATCTTGAATCGAGTATCCATGATCCTCGATGATGATCTGGCAGTGACGCGAGGAGATCTTCAAATCATCGGGGAACGATACATGGCTGTCGGGCGATCTGCCGAGAACGGAAACGCCAGCCTGAATCGGTATCGATTCCCCTGCGCGATTACCATCTCGGATTTTGAGTTCGTAGCTGTCCATGGGTTCAGAACGTGTGGCAGATCAGTTCATTTCGAATTCTTGGCAACTTTTGCTTTTTGTGGGGCTGATTTCTTGGCCTTCTTGGCTTCTTTGGGTTTACAGCCTTTCCCGCTTCCCTTGGAGCCACCGCTATTGATGTTGACGAGGATGCCTTGGATGGTGACTCCCGAGGGTCCGATATCGATGAAGCCGCCGGGGCCCACGAGGGAGAGCTGCATTCCCGCTTCGATGATGACTTTCATTCCCGCCTTGAGATGGATTTCCCCCATGGCTCCCGCTTCGGCAGCGATATTTTTGGAGACTTTGAGGTGGTGATCACCGCCGATGACCGTGGAGAAATCGCCGTCGACTTTTTCGTTGTGAGCTCCACTGATCATCAGGTGCGATTCGCCGCCGATGGTTTCTGATTTCTGCTTTTCGACGATGATATCGAGGTTGCCACCGGATTGGGCTTGCCCGTCGCCGATCAGAAGCTCCATGTTCCCTTCGATATGTTCGAATTGGTGGCGCTTGATGTTGGCGTGCCGATCTTCGTAAACGACTTCAACGAGGTCCCCTCCCTTCTTACCGTCTTTCTCCCAGCCAACAGCGATATGTTGGTTTCCGTAGACGCGGTTGGTGGAGTCATTGAGTACGCGGACCTCCATATCCTTCTGGGCATGCAGAAAAATGCATTCGTCGTTGGTTTTATCCTCGAAGATCAGTTCATTATGCCCTTTCCCCTTGTAGGTCTTGGTCCGAAAGCCGGATCGTGTCTTGTTCTGAGGCAGATCGAACGGGGGCATATTCTCGGCGTGGTAGAGGCGACCGGTGATGACCGGCCTGTCCGGATCCCCTTCGACGAACGAGACGATGACTTCCTCGCCGATGCGTGGTATATCGATCCCGCCGAATCCAGGACCGGCATGGGTTTGAGAGACACGGACCCAGCAACATGTCTTGTCATCCCGTTTGCCCTCGCGGTCCCAGTGAAACTGGACTTTGACTCGCCCGTATTTATCGGTGTAGATTTCCTCCCCGTCCGGACCGACAACCACGGCGGTTTGGATGCTGGAGATGACCGGGTTGGGAGTCAATCGCGTCGGTCGAAATTGACGTTCTTTGGGGATGCAGACGAATCGGTTGGTGTACGAGTTTTGTTGTGTTGAGCCCGCCAGCCTCCCGCCTTGTTGGGCATGGTGCATGACTGTGGTCAACAGATAACTTTTCTTTTCTTCGGATGGTACGTTCGGGTGGGACTTGATCTTGAAGACGTATCCGGGAGCGAATGCTGGACAGGAACTGGAACCGTTGACGGTATCGAACCGGGTTTCTTCCTCCTCCATGCGCCACTTGGCTTCATCGCGTCCGTCCTGGAGCTCCGAGTAGGTGTTGGGGTAGTCATAGAACTCATACCCGGCATTGTTGGTCAGAGAAACCAATCCATGCTTGCTGGAGCTAGCCTTGAGGCTGGTCGATGGTTTCGTGAAGTCGTAGTCGATTTGTTCCCATCGACCCGATACGAAATCGTAGGAATGGTCCCAATTTTGGATACACTCCTTTCCAACACGGTCCGCCTCCGAAGCCGGGTAGTCGATTTCCGCAACATCGCTGTTGGGGTAGCTGAGTTGGTCGGACAGCATGAGCGTATGCTTGTCTTTCTCGTGCTTGAAGTAGTAAAAAACGCCATTGGTTTCGAGTAGTCGCGACAAAAAATTCAGGTCGGTTTCCCGGTATTGAATGCAATGTTCGGTTTTGCGACCTTTCAGCCCTGAGACTCCGGAATCATCGTGCCAGCATTCGATATGCCCATAGGACTTGACTCGTTCAATGACTTTATCAAAAACCTCTTTCAGAGATTTTTTCTCTTTGTCAGGCAGGTAAACAAACGAGCGGGAGGCTCTGCTCAGAAACCACAGCCAAGGGACGAGCACGACCTGATAAACGCGCGATGGGATCCCTTTCTTGTCTTTGGATTGCTCCGCTTCCCCAGCCGAGAGATGGCTGATGTAGCCGTGGATGAAGCGTTCTTTGTTCTCTCCGTATTGGATTCGTACAGCCAGCGGTTTGCCGATTACGGAAGCGGCCTTGATGTCCTCGTTGGGCGAGTCGATAGCGATTCTGAATTCGAACGGTCGGGAAATCTCTTCTCGTCCGGAGAGAGAGACTACGACCGCTCCATTTCCAAAAAGGCTGGTGGGCTGCAATTCGAGCCATCGCTGAGTCATGGAGTCCGCCTTCCGGAAAAGGGTAGAGGAAACGTGCCCTCGAAAAAAAGTCGTCTGCCCAGGGGCGAACCACCCGAGAATCGCGTTCGAGCCCATCCAAAAATCCTAAACACCGTGGCTGACCCGCCACGGGCGGATCTGCGACGCCAATTCGGCAAATGGTTTTCGGATCGGCTATTTATGTTATGGATCAATTGCCCGGGTTGTTGCGTGAAATTCCAGAAATCATCCGGTTTTACGCTTATTCGATATCGAATGCGAAGTGCTGATCTGGTGTCGGTTGAACGACCACTTTCCGGATCGCTTGCCCTTGGGCCAGGCGGCCCAAGAGTTCGACCGAGAGGGTGGGAAGCAGGGATTTGGTGAGGATATGGTCGATATTTCGAGCGCCGGTATCCACTTCCTTGCATCGGTCAGCGATCATCTGCACGATCCCGTCCGAGAACGAAAACTCCGCTTGATAGTTTTCGTGGAGTCGGCGACCGATCTTGCCGAGTTTCAGGCCGATGATCTTGCGGATGACGTCCTCGGAGAGTGGATAATAGGGGATCAGGGTTAAGCGTCCCATGAACGCGGGTTTGAAGGATTTGAGGAGTTCGGGAAAGATGGCTTGCATGAACGTGTCGGGTTCGGGGATCGTATCTGGGTCCGAGCATAGGCTCTTGATGACATCGGTTCCGGCGTTGGTGGTCATGAGGATCAGGGTATTTTTGAAGTCGATGTCCCGTCCCTCGCCGTCTTTCATGTTTCCTTTGTCGAAGACTTGGTAGAAGACGTCCTGGACGCCTGGGTGGGCTTTTTCCATTTCGTCGAGGAGGATCACGCTGTACGGTTTCCGGCGAACCGCTTCGGTCAGGACGCCCCCTTCGCCGTAGCCGACGTAGCCAGGCGGGGACCCCATCAGGAGCGATACCTTGTGTTCTTCCTTGAACTCCGACATGTTGATGACGGTCATATTTTGCTCGCCGCCATAGAGGAGTTGGGCGAGGGCGCACGCAGTTTCGGTTTTGCCGACACCGCTGGTACCGGCCAACATGAACACGCCGATCGGAGTCCGCGGATCGTTGAGTTGGGCGCGCGAGGTTTGGATCGACTGGGCGATCCGTTTGAGAGCGTGACTTTGTCCGACGATCTGTTTTTCCATCAAGGCATCGAGTTCCAGGATGGTTTTGATTTCGTCGGACATCATGCGACCAACAGGGATCCCGGTCCAGGACGCGACGGTTTCCGCGATGGCATTGCGATCCACGAAGGGGTGGACCAGGGGATCTTCGCCTTGGTGTTTCTGGAGTTCTTCCTTGAGTTGCAGCAACTCTTTGGTTTTCTCCTGGAGGGCGGTCTGGTCGAGCGGGGTGGCGGGCTCGGCCGGGGTGGTTGGCTCTGCGGCGGTGGTGTCCTCTTTCTTTTGGAGCTGTTCGGTGAGGGCATGGATTCGAGCGACGAGATGTTTTTCTTTTTCCCATCGCTCATTCAGGGCGACGATTTGTGCGTCGACCTGCTGGAGATCGGATTCGATGGACCGGATCTTCGCTGCGTGGTCGGCACCGGTTTGGGCTTCGCGTTCGAGGATTTCCTTCGACAGTTGGAGTTGGTTTCGTTTTCGGCGAGCGTCTTCGATGGTGGGCGGGGTCGAGGACTGGCTCAGGTTGATCCGGGCGCAGGTGGTATCGATCAGGCTGATCGCTTTGTCGGGGAGCTGGCGTCCACTGATGTAGCGACTGGAGAGTTTGACGGCATCGATGATGGCTTCGTCGAGGATGCTGACTTTGTGGTGTTTCTCGAGCGTTTTGGTGAGCCCTCGCACCATATCGATGGCGACGCTTTCGCTTGGCTCTTCGACTTTGACGACTTGGAAGCGACGGGCCAAGGCGGCATCGCGCTCGAAGTATTTTTTGTATTCAGCCCAGGTGGTTGCGGCGAGGGTTCGCAGTTCGCCGCGTGCGAGCGCGGGCTTGAGGAGGTTCGCCGCATCACCTTGGCCAGCGGTCCCCCCGGCTCCGATGAGCGTATGGGCTTCGTCGATGAATAGGATGATCGGTTTGGGAGAGGCTTTGACTTCTTCGATCACGGACTTGAGTCGATTTTCGAATTACCCTTTTACGCCGGCACCGGGTTGGAGGAGCCCGAGGTCGAGTTTTATCAGGGCGACTTCGCGCAGGGGAACGGGGACGTCGCCGGCGGCGATACGCAACGCAAACCCTTCAGCAACAGCGGTCTTGCCCACGCCTGCTTCGCCGGTGAGGATGGGATTGTTCTGTCGTCGCCGCATCAGAATATCGATGACCTGTCGGATCTCGCTATCGCGGCCGAGGACGGAATCGATTTTGCCGTCCCGCGCCCGGGCGGTCAGATCGATGGTGAACTGATCGAGGGCTGGAGTGGCCCCCGATCGACCGCTTGCGGTCCCTGTCGCTCCCGAACCGGCTGCGCGACCACCCGATGCGAGCGAAGTGGATTCTCGATCTTCCACGGTATCCGCGCACAATTCAAAGAACGATTTCCGAAGCGATGTCAGATTGACTTTATCGAACTCGGAACTGGCATCCGACGCGGTGCGCCGCAAAGACTCATTGCCCAGGAGGGCGATCATGAGGTGTCCGGACCGAACCTGCGCGGAGCTGTAATCGATAGTAGCGACCGACCATGCTTCCTTGGTGATTTCGATCAGATCGGGACTTAATGATGGGGCTTTGGCATTTCCTGTTCTCAGCCGGTCGAGGGTTTTGGTGAGATCCTTTTGCAATCGGCTGAGGTCGACACCGAACGAGTCCAGGATGCGCACAAAGTCTGAGTCGCGATCCTCGAGAAGCTTGAACAACCAATGTTCGAGTTCGACGTTGTAATTGGTCCGCGTCATGCATAGGGATGTGGCGAGTTCCAAGCATCGGCATGATAGTGGGCTTAATTTATCAAAGAGTTTTTTGAGGTCGATATCGATCATTTCCAAGCTCGCTCTAAGAATTCGGACGGGACTGAAGCGTTGGATATTACCATGTTTTTTCTACAAATCCAGCAGTTCATGTCGCCATGGCGATATCGGGTAACTCCAAAATGGCTTGCTCCGCATCGTTTGAGTTTTCCCATGTTCCCAGCCACGTGTTCCAGCCGAGAAGAAAAGGCTGTTGCGGATCGAGTTGAATGCCTCTTACTTGATCGGCGGCGACGACGATTTGAATATCGAAATCGTACTGCGGACCGACGTAGCGCCTTGCGAAATCGACGACAGATCGCAACATCGTACCGGTGGGCAGGTATTCGCCGAGAACATCCCAAGCGACGGGGCCGAGCCGGATTCGAAAACGACTCTCGATGCTCCAAGCGATTTCGCCGACAAGGGTATCAACGCCGAGGCAATTCCCGGCTTTTTCGCCGAGGGCGAACGATCCGATCCGGCTCTGATCTTCGGGTGCCAGACGCAGCCATTGTCCAACAAGATTTTCGATGTCCGTCGGAATTCGTGTAAAGTCTTCGACTGCTGATCGAAGCGACTCTTGGGTTGCTCGCTTGTTTGCGAACAGTCCACCGTAATAGAGTATCGATGAATCATCGAAGGCGAGAAGTTCGCGCGAGGTTTCGAGCCGATTGCCTACGATCGCCCATAGCGCTTCCGTGACCGTGGCTTTCTTATCGGACGCAGCGGCGGTTTCCATCGAAACCGCAAACGCGTGTTTTTCCCATGCCTGGTAGAACATGCAGAGGATGCGATGATTGAAGATATTCAAAAACTCGAGCAGCGCTCGATCCTTCTTGGCAAGCCGTTCCTGGATCAACTGGCTGTAGTGATTCGGGAGCACACCGCAAGGGCCGAAAAGGCCGAAGAAGTTGACGGCCAAGGTGGGTCGCGCGGCGTCGGAAGCGGCTTCTTTCCACCACGACAATTCGCTCACGGGAAACGCCGGTTCGACATCGGGAACGAGTCGAACGGGTTGACTGGAAAGGGGTACCACGTCGCCAATTCGCGTGCCGGACTCGCGTTGCAAGCAACGGAGGAACTGAACGAACTGAACCAAGGTCAAGCGGCCGCGCAGTCGGTTCGAGATGGCGTTGACTTGGTCTGGCGATTCGTTCATGGATGACTCATACCAACATCTTGGATCCGGATCTTGCCGGACCTTGGTAGATGACCTGATTGGTTCCGCGCGCCAAGACCTTCAGTCGCGTGAAAGAATTGATCGTTGCAAAGGTCGAAAAAAAATGGTCCAGCACCCAGGAGAAGAGGTAGATTCCGATCCCCTCGATCGGCTCTTCGTCGATTTCGATCGTGATGGATAGTCCCCGGCATATACCGGGGCCTCTCCCTGGGTCGACCGACGGGTCGACCCATCGCGCGGTGCTTCTCTCGTACTGAACTTTTTGAATGGAATCGATCGCTTTACGGATATCATCGCGATCCTGAAAGTTATACAGATCGAGAATTTCCTTTAGCAATTTCCCTTTCGAGTCGCTGGCCAGGCTCAAGTGGTTGAGCGACAGATGGGAGATCAATTTCCAGACCCAATCATCGCGTTGTACAGGTCGAAGGGTGGGAGTAGGTGCCGAAAGAAATCGTGCAGTGAGCGGTCCTCCATGGTAGTACAGCTTGGTTTTCGGTCCGATATCGTTGACGATATCGCGATTGCAACAAAGGGTCTCGACGTGCAAGGTCCAGTCATCTTCGGGAATAGGGTTCGAGTGGAGGTCGACGATGTTCAGATAGACCTCGGTTCCGCGATCCATCCGTTCGCTTCCTTCGATGCGCTGTCGCCGTGAGGCGTGCCAGTAGCGATCGCGATCGGATGTCCTCATGCGATGCGTCGGTTCGTGGAACGGGAGGAACGGTACTTTTTGTTGGCCTCCCGCGCGGGTCGCGTTGACTTTCCTGATCGAGTGAACCTCCATCCCCTGCGGATTGCGGTGGCTGGGAATGACCCGATACTCGACTTGGTTGGCAGATACCTGGATCGGTTCCGCGTCGTGATGAAACAGATTGACGGCGGGCGCGCAGCCCAATTGGATCGCGTTGGGGGACATCAATTTCTGAAGATTGGGATCGTGGCGTTTCAAAAAGATGACCAACTGCAAATTGGGACCGGCGACGTTCGTCCAGACCTTCGCTGGATCGATCTCGATGAAGCGAAACTTCTCTTTGAGCACAAAAAATTCCCACAGAATCCGGTAGCTAGCCTGGATTCGAGGATCCGGTTCGAGAAGGGATTGATCCTTGTCGAGTCCCACGGGCCGTATTACCTCTTTCGTATCGAACTGGCCCGTCTTCGCTTTGCTGGAATACCATCCGACCCCCAAGCCATCGCGACAGATCGACTCGAAGAGACGATTTGCGCAAGGATCGGATTCGCCGAGATAGAAGCGGATGGGAGCCTTGGGTACTTTGTCCCAATCGAGTTTCTCGGACGCTCCTTCGAGGTGAATTCGGATCGCCGCCTCCGCTTGACCGGACCAAGATATCTCAACGGGGAATCCAAAAGGAGGCCTCAAGTACTCCGACTTGCTGACATGAAACGGAGGAACATGGGTTGCAAAGCACGTACGGTAGCGGCATTCCAGGCCGCGCTTTTCCTCCGTTTCCACCTCGGTGCCACGAGGCAGTTTGACTCCTGCCGCGAGTTCCGCCGAGATAGAGTTGGTTTGAAACTGGATGATCGCCGCAGAAGGAACAGGCGCCAGGTAGTGGGGATATAAAACCGAGAGCATCGCCTGGCAAATCTCTGGAAACTCATCCTCGAGTTTCAAGCGAAGCCGGGCCATCAACAACGCGAACGAGTCGATCAATCGCGAGACATGCGGATCCTCCGTGAGATCGGTGGACTGGCTGGAGAGTCGCAGTCGGGCGGCTACCTTTTCAAAATTGCCGCCGAACTCCTGGACCTCCTCGCGGACGAACTTCAATTCGTTCTCAAAGAGTTCGTATAGACGCTGGTCTATCATCGTTCGTCCTTGACCTCGAACTGTTTGTTGACGGCGCTCATCTGGGAGGTGTATTTGACCCATTCCGGAGATGGATCGGCCTGCAGAACACCCTCGATTCGAAATTTCACGACGCGCACGTCGCGCAACCGGGATGCCCCTTCGGCTTTGACACTCACCTCGTGCAAGCGTTTTTCGAAATTCTCGATCGTTTCCAGGATTTGCGATTCCATCCAGACAACGGTATCGGACGAGTCCGTGACCAACGCATTGAAGTCGGGCACGCCGTAGTTGACGATCGATGCGCGAACCCGTGCAAAGTTCTCGGGGATTGTTCCGAACGCGACTCGCGTATTGAGCAAATTTTCGATATCCCTGGCAACGCTCAGTTTGAGTTCCCTCAGTCGCTGCGCGCGGTCCGTGGGAACCTCCTTGCGATTATCGGGCTCCTCGTCGATGAGTCGATCCAGCACGCTGGGAAGAAGAAGATCCTCGGGTCGTATGCGCGACATAGGTGCCAACCGGGAAATGGTTAATTCGAGGTAGTTAAAACGAGTTCACTCAACTCGAGAACACCTCGCGCTTCATCCCCGACCAGAAGGCTTCGTTGACCCGTTCCGGTAATAAATCCGCCAGGGTGTTCGTGCCAATCGGTTCGGCGGCCCAGTTGTTCCTCTTGGTCCCAATCTCTGGCGACGGGATAGCGCACAGGAATGTAAACTTCTCCTTCCGGCCCGTCCTGAACCGAAATAGCGGCTTTGCGCCAGATCAAATCCATCGGACGCTCCGGTTTGGAGAATTCCAGGGAACGGATACTGCTCCAAGAAACCCAAAAGTATTTGCCGGTACCGGTGAGGATTTCGGCGACGCCGCGCAAACGGTCGTCCAGGTCGATCAGCGTGTCGATCTCTTTGCCATCGCAAGTGCCAGTCAGCTTGCGGCGGACGTCCTCGGCCTTTCCAAGAAGGGAATGGCATTCTTCCCATTCGCTGTTTCGGCAGTGCATGCAGATCTTCAATTGCAACTGGCCATCTTCGGAGAGCGGGACCGCCAATTCGGGTGGCCTGCCATCGCAAAAAACCTGCTCGCGAAGAATTTCGGCTCGAAGCAACTGTCGCATCACGAGTGGCTGGAGACCGGATTTACTGTCTTGGTTGATCGCGGCTTCGAGTTGCCGGTCGGCCCGATCCCAATCCCCTTGAAACGCGGCGAGTTCCGCAAGGAAGATGCGTTGGGCGGTATTCGACGGCGAGGCTTTGACGATCTCGAGTTGAGCAGCGACCGCTTCGGAAAGCCGGCCATCTCTAAAAAGTGCTTCGGGTTGCATACAAGACTCGCGTGAGGTGAATGGAGGAATAGAGGATTATCGACGAGATCGCGTCAATCGCGTATCCAGTTTGACCGTTGCGCGGACATCGTCGAAACCGTGGAAGGGTTCGAGTTGGATGACACAGTCATAGTCTCCCGGTTTCCCCAATTTCTCGTTCACTTCCACCGAAGCATCGAGAAGGGGAGCACTTGCCCGAGCGGAAACGCTCGCATCAGGATCGCGGTTCACGTAAGACATGAGCCAATCGGAAAGATAGGTTTCGATGTCGTAAGCTCCGATCAGCGAGCCTATTTTTTCGCGGGACAGGAACTTGACGTAGTGGCCGAAACGGGAAGCGCACAGGATGTAGTTCGTCAATGCCGATAGTTCGGCGTTGGTGCTTGCGACCTGATCGTTGTAGCGTTTCGGTTGCTGGGCACTTGCGATCGAATAGAAGACGGCCTCGCTTCCGAATTTGGTCGCGCACATCGGAGTAAACCCTAAGCGAGTGAGTCGTCGTTCGAATTGATCGCTGATGATGGTCTCGGTAATCGGTTTGGGGGCACTGCTTCGGGTCTCCGTTAAGAAAACTTCATGCGCGGGACCGCGAACAAGTCCGCCTGTGTTTTCTCCTTGGGTCAATCCGCGAATATTCGCGAACCATCGCGATTCGGCAAAAGCGCGGATGAGGACTTCACCCATTCCCCAAATCGGGTTCCCCCAAAGATAGTCTTCGCTCGTGGCGGTCGTCTCCTCGAAAAGAAACCCGAATTCATAATTGA
>JBKDXO010000005.1:0-6908 GCA_046306195.1 Planctomycetota bacterium
TAGCCTTGAGGCGATTCTTCTAGGGGGAAACCGGCTAAAGCCGGGACACCAGCGCGCTACGGGTCACCTTTCGCTCTCATCGCTTCCCCCGCTGTTGAGCAGTTTCACCAACTCGGCAAACTCGCGAGGCTTACCCTCATAACCGCACCACGCCTGAAGCGCCTGCGCCGTCTCTTTGATTCCTTTGATATCGGCTCCGGTCGATGGCAACAACGCGTTGAGCAATCCGCGCACCGCCCGACGAGCTAGGACGGCTCGCTATGGAACCTCCCGCCAGCGGGCGCGTTCGCTACGTCGTGTATTCCGAGTTGAATCGGACGTACTCGGTGTTGAGGTCGGTGGTCCAGTGGGTCGCGTTGCCGGGACCGAGGCCGACGTCGAGCTCGATGACGGTCAGTTTGCTGGCTCGGATCGAGGAGCTGACCTGCTTGGCATCGAATGGGAGGGGTTCTCCCCGATCGAAGAGAGGGATTTGATTGAGTTTCAGCGCGGTGCGAGGGGGTTGGATCGGAACCCCGGCGTAGCCGGCTGCCGAGACGATGCGTCCCCAGTTCGGGTCACCGCCGGTGATGGCCGTTTTGACGAGATTGCTCAGCGCGATCGAGCGGGCAATCGCATCGGCATCGGCATCGGTGTTGGCACCTCGAACATGGATTTCGATCAGATGGGTCGCTCCTTCGCCGTCGTCGGGAATCTTCTTTGCCAGCTCGATACAGAGCTGTGTCAGTTCCCCGCCGAAGTTGCACAGATCGCTTCCTTGCAGGGCTGGCGTAGCCGGCGAGGGGCGAGCAGCCAGCAGAACGAGAGAATCGTTGGTGCTCATGTGTCCTTCGACGCTGATACAGTTGAAGGATCGATTGGCGGCGGCCTGCAGGGCGCGTTGGGCGTCGACGGGATCGAGCGGCGCGTCGGTCACGACGATGGCGAGCATGGTGGCCATCTTGGGTCCGATCATGCCGGCTCCCTTGCACATCCCGAGCAGACGATAATCCCCGCCGGGAATTTGGAAATTCCGACTGGCGATTTTGCGGCCCGCGTCGGTGGTCATGATGCCGTCGACGGAATCGAGGAAGGCGGATTCGGAGGGGCCGAGCGACTGCGCGGCAGCGGCGATCCCGGACCGGATTTTTTCCATTGGGAGGAATCGTCCGATGACTCCCGTGCTCATCACGAGAAACTGCTCGCTTTGGGTTGCTTCGCCGCAGGCGTTGGCAGCCAAACGGGTCATCTCGTCAGCGTCTTGCTGACCGCGGCTGCCGGTGCATGCGTTGGCGTTTCCGCTGTTGATGACGACACCTCGCATGGTATCGCACGGGGTCCGGCTCCGCGACAAAACCACCGGCGCGGCGACGATCTGATTGGTGGTGTACACGCCGGCAGCAACACACGGCTTGTCGGAAAAAATGAGGCTGACATCCTTGGCGCCCGCACGGGTCTTGATGCCGGCCGACACTCCCGAGAATCGGTATCCCTTGGGAAGCTCAATCATGCAAATATCCTTCTGAATTAACAAATCGATGCGCCGAAGTTCTCAGGGGGTGCACGAGTCGGCTTGCGATGGACCGCGTTATGATTCGGCGCATCAACGGTCGCTGGCGAGGTCCGCGATGTAGAAGCTGCCGTAGGTGTGCACGCGATCGAGTTGATGAAGCCGCTGCGCGAGGTCGGTGTTCAAGGACAGCAGTTCGGGGAGCAGTACTTTCTCGCCGTCTTTCTTGACGGTGACGTTGTTGAGGAAGTCGGTGCGCAGACCGCCCGATCGCCAGAGGATGCGGGTTTTTGGTGCCGCTCGATTGAGGATGGCTTGCCACTCCGATTCCAGCAACGGGAAATAATGATCGCTGAGCCAATCCATATGATCGAGGAGGACGAATCGGGAGATCTGTCCGTTGTGCCGACGAAGGAATCCTTCGACGGAATCGGTTTGGATGGTCAGTCGATCGAGGGCACCATCGCGAAGCTTTTCGTGGTTGTGAGGTTTCAGGTATTCGGGGCAACAGGTCGGCGTGTAGGAACCGGTGATGTAAACGCGCCAGAAGTAATTGTCTTGGACCGGGATATTGGAGAACACGGCATCCATCGAATCCTCGACGAATTTAACAACGCCACCCGGGTACTGTTCATCGATTTGGCGGCGCTGGGCGCGGGGAACCCCGAGCATGCTGAGGGTGGAATCCCGGTTCATGGCAAACCGGACCGCGCGCGACCAGATCTTCTCCTTGACCGAGGGATAAATCGCTTGCTGCTCGGCGAGGTTGGGGGCATTGAGCAGTTCGGCAACTTGCTCTCGGCAGCGGGCGATGTTGTTGACGTAATTGGAGATCATGTGCGCGAACGCGCCGCTTGTCCCGCGGTAGTAAAACGACTTGCGCGGGTGATCGAAGAATCGGATCCAGCGATCCCAATACTTTCGACTCGGGGACGAGAGGGCATGACGCAGTTTGGATGCGTAGATCCCTTCGACGCCGGGCAGGTGGCCGCGGCCGAACATGCTGAACAGCTCTTCGTATTCGAGATGCCTCAGCGCCGCGACTTTCAATTCCAGCAATGCGTTTTGGCGAGGGTTCATGTCGACGGCATAAACATGGCCGACACCGCACAACAGATAGTCGAGCGCGTTGCATCCTGCGGAGGTGATCACCAGCAGTCGATCTTGGGGCGTGAGCTCCAAGGCGACGCGGTCCAACCGGGGATCTTCCCAGCAGGTGTTGTAGACGAGATTGTTGCCGTGGACAAAGCGAAAAACTCGTCCGCTAACCCATTCACTGATAGCCATGGAGTTGATGTATCGACCGCTAGTTGTTGTTCTTGTCGTTCTTATTATTTGGATTGTTCTTCGGTGGGTTGTTTTTCGGTGGGTTGTTCTTGGCGGGGTTCGCGTTGTTGGCCGGTGGCTTGGGGTCGTTCGCGTTGGGATCGTTCGCGTTTGGATCGTTCGCATTGGGATTTTGGTTTGCGTTTCCAGCGGGAGGCTTGCGCGGACCGGCTCCTCCCGGACCCATGGGGGGGCGAATAACGTCCCCACCCACGGCGATGAATGGACTGGTTTGGGTCGCGCCGGCGTTTCGCATCGATCGGTTCCAAGGAACCGAGAACGCGGCAAAATTACCACCTCGCACATCGACCACGTAGAGAACCATGTCGGCAGGGCGTGTGCCTGAGCCGCCTGCTGCTGAGGAGACGCGACCGCTGACGAGCAGGTATTCGGCATTTTTTCCAGGTGGCCCGAGGGCTTGAGAAATGTTGGTGAGAAAAAGGCCGCCGAACTGCCCATTCCTGGAATTGAAGACCCAACCTTGCAGATTGCCGGTCTGATAATCCAACGCAAAGAATCCATCGGTCTCCTCATCGACGGGCGCTGTGCAAACAGCCATCGTCGACGAGCCGTGGGTGGAGGTGGCCTTGAGCAACTCAGGTGGAAAGGAGGACGGGCCAGAGAGCCCCTTTCCGATCCAAATCCCGAACGCGAGGAGACCGGACGCGGCGACCGCTCCGAGAAGGATGCAGGCGAAAAAACCAGTCGAAGCGTTGCGAGGTACGGAAGCCTGCACCACTCGAGACGAATCCGATTCAGGTAAAGTCATCGCAAGGCTCCCGCAGCCGAAAGGTTTGCGCGTCATCGATCCCGCGCCGGACACAACTCAAACGACGTGTTAAGTGTATCGGATTTCGTCGCGCGCTCTACGGCTGACCCGAAAAATCCAATGCCAGCGCGAAAAAAACAAAAAACCTCGCTGTTGCAGAACAGCGAGGTTTTGGAGTAATTCTCTTGGGCGACCCAAGAACGCACCCGCTAGTTCGAGGCGACCTTGTTGGCTTCTCGCTCGTTGAAGTTGAAGGACATTTCCAATTTGTCCCCACCGATAAGACGAATCGTCTTCTGCTTGGTTTGACCAGCATAGGTGACTTCGATCTTGTAGTCTTCCCACACCTCGCCAGCCTTGAGCTGTTTGGTACGGTAGACGCGCGAACCGCCGTCGCTCTTGGTGGGGTTGTTGGCCAGCACGACTGTCGCTCCTTCCGGCACGTTGAGCGTCAACATGGTTTCGACCGGATCATCGACACGTTCGGTGTCGAAGACGACTTGTTCAGAACCACCGGCGCGAGCCACGACCGATCGCGTTTGCGTGACTTCCTTGCCATCCACTTCGTACGTGGCCTGGATATCAAAGCGGTACGACTCCGCGGGGGTCAAGTCTCGACTGACGAAACGCCGGAGGGTTCCGGTCGACGTTGTTGGTTTGCCGTTGACCAGCACCTTGGCCTTCTCTGGGACCGAGAGCATGATCTGGATTTCATCGCCTGCCAGCGAGTTCGATTCGCTCGATGCGACCGCGTAATTGGCCATCGGTTGATATCGGCTGCTGTAGACATTTCCGTCGGAATAGACGCTGGAAGACGAGCCACCCGAAGAACCGCCTCCGGTGGAGCCACTGCCATAGGGGCTAGAGCCTGACGAGCCGCCCCCTGAAGATCCGTAATGGCTGAAGCTTCCATAGCCGCCGGAGCTCCCGTACCCGCCACTGCTTCCTCCCGAGGATCCATACGCAGAGGTGTAGTAACCCGAGGACCCACCCCAGTCGCTGGCGCGGCGCGCGGCATGCCGAGCGTGTTTGGCAGCCAAATGGTCATGGATGTGGGCATGCAGGCGCCGAAGCGGACCAACATAGCCGCCGCCTCCCGAGGATCCGCCGGAGGAGCCCCCTGTCGAGCCGCCGTAGTAATACGCGCCGCCCGAAGATCCGTAGCCCCCCGAGGAGCCGCCGCTGGAGCCGCCGCTGGATCCATATCCAGCCCAAACTGTGCTGCTGGTGATGCCGCACATCGCAGCCATCATCATCGATGCCAAAGACCAACGTACGATCATCGTTCTCATGTCGCTCCTCACCGTTCCTACCGAAAAAAAAGCAAGACCCCGTACGGATGGGTAACTAGGAAGAGGATATCTCAAAAGATGGGTAGTTCAAGCAGATTGGGCAAGATTTGCGGGCCGAACCGGGTGGAAGCGTACCGAATGCCTAGGCGTTTTGCAGAAGCGCGGCTCGCACCGCCTGCAGGATTCGGGTCTGGACGTCCCGGAATTCGCCGTCGACGAAGGCTCCCGCCGCAGCGCGATGCCCCCCTCCACCGAACTTGCCAGAAACCTCGTTGCAATCGACGTGGCACCGGGACCGGAAGCTGATTTTGAACCCTCCTTTGAGTTGCTCGATCATGATGAACGCGACTTTGGCTCCCTCGATCGCCAGGGCCATGTTGATGACATCCTCGGTATCGCTCGGAAGCGCTCCGGTTTCCGAAAAATCCTCTTTGCGGACATAGGTGTGGACCAGTTGGCCTTGGCACTCCTCGGCGACGCGGGACAAGATCCGCCCTCGAAGCCGAACGCGGCCGATGGTATCGCGTTCGAAAAGGTCGCCGTAGATCGAAGATGGCGAAGCTCCCGCGTCGACCAGATCGGCGATCACTCGATACGTCGCGCTGGTGGTGGATGCAAATCGAAACCATCCCGTATCGGTCGCGATGGCTGCATACAAGGATGTCGCCATGGCTTTGCTGATCGGGACACCGGCGTGCTGTGCGCATCGCGCCACCAGATGCCCGGTCGCCTCGGCGCTGGTGTCTTTGAACAACTCGGCTCCCAAGTCATCCTCGCCGACGTGATGGTCGATGATCATTTTGTGGCCGTTGAAGCGACGAACAAAATCCGCCATGGGACCGAGCTGCGACCATGCGCTGGTATCGAGAATGATCACGCAGTCCCCGGATATTTCATCCTGCGCGATGGATTCTCCGAGCACTCGGATGGACTGCCTCGGGTCGAGGAACGTTAAAATAGGGGGCGTCGGGTGCCCGTTGACGATCGTGACTTCCTTGCCCATCCCCTGCAGGATGCCCGCCATCCCAAGTTCACTCCCCAACGCATCGCAGTCCGGACGGATGTGACTGGTCAAGATAAAGCGTTGATGCGAACGGAGGCGCGCAATGAGTTTGTCCCAAGACAATGACATGGAAGGATTTTCTAGTCGCCGAGCGATCGGTATCGAGAAGGAATCAAAACGCCAACACGGATTCTATCATGCTACCGCTTCGGCGGGTTCGAGGGGGGGACCGGCGGAGAAAAGAAAAACCGACGGCGTTCAGGCCGACCGCCGTCGGTTTCGTGGTCCCTGGCACTGGGGCAAACAAATGTTTGCCCCAGTGCGCAGTCGCAAGCCTTATCGTGTAGCACCGACGAACAGCGAATGACCCAGTAATCACTGTTCGCAGGTTAAATGCTGCTCCAACCCAGGAGGAAGGCCAGTCGAGCATTCCCGCAAATTCTCGACTGACGATAAGGCTTTTTGATTGATTCATCCATGGTTTATTCGAAATGGCGATGGCGTTTGCAGGACTGCCGCCATCCGTCCCACGGGATTACGAAAATCGGGGCGCGGGTGTCAACACCGATTTCCGGATTCGCATCCGCGCTTGCGGAAAACCGGGAAAATTGTGGCAATTCCCCTGGGATCTGGTTTTCCGGCCCGGCCCAGAACCCCACCGCGGCGGACTAGTATTTGATATTCGTCTTGGGAAAATGGCCGCGCAGCTGCTGGACTGCGGCCGAGCCCAGGCCGATGTTGGTCACGATGAGATCCTTAAGATTCGAGAGCCCCTGCAAGCCCTGGATGCCATCTTCGGTGATCGCGGTTTTTCCCAGATGCAGAAACTCCAGGGACTTGATCTGCGCGATGAACGCGATGGCGCCGTTTCCGACCGAGGTGTCGTCCAGGTTCAATCGCTTGAGCGGAAGCCGGACCAGGAACGCGACCCCCCGATCGCTGATTTGCGAACGCCACAGATTCAGATCCTCGAGCTTGGGGAGTTTTCCGATCTCGGCCAAGGCTGCATCTGCGATGTCGGTCTCGCTC
>JBKDXO010000006.1:0-2059 GCA_046306195.1 Planctomycetota bacterium
AAGAACGCCGCAGGCCAAGCCACCAAACGCACCAGCTACACCTTCGGCGTCGACGAGATCACCCAAACGGTCTCGACTATCGATCCTAGCTCACAGCTTATCACTCAAAGCTCAACCCTTACCTTCGCCCATGACGGCCACGGCAGCGTCCGAGCCTTGTTCGGCGCCGCCGCCGCGATCGCCCAGGTCTTCACCTACAGCGCCTACGGCGAGCTCCTCGCGATTCACAACGGATCGGGCACCCTCCAGCCTCTCACCTCCAGCCTCACGTCTGTTCTGTACAACGGCGAAGGGCTAGACGCCCGAACCGGCCTCTACAACATGCGAGCGCGATGGTACTCGGCATCGAACGCGCGCTGGGAGCGCTTAGACCCGTTTAACGGAAACCCGACAGATCCGTTCAGCTTCCACAAGTACAACTTCGCAACTTCACGAGATCCAATTCATTTCGTTGATCCAACAGGAATGGTTGAAGGACTATCGGGATTCTTTTCGGCGAATAGTATCAGTATCCAAATACGTGCCATGAAGATTCAAGCGAGTCGTTCGGTACTGCACGGCGGATTGAAGGAAGCGGGCAAGCGAATTAGTTGGAAGATAGCTCAGAACTTCGTTGAGTGGTACTATATCGATAGTCATATCAATGCAACGATAGATGCCATCGCTGGCTTTGCGTATGAAGTTAGTGGATGGAGAGACCCTAATGTTGCGATGATTGTTTCTCGCTTAAATACGATTCTTGGTGCGTTAACCGCGATTCGTCGCGGAATGAAAATTGGACCCTCAGCGTTGATTCCAATCTTCAGAGCAAATCCTGACTATCGAGGTTCGAAACTCGAGCGAGTCGTAGACTTCTATTCCGATTATCAGGCGAAGCGAAGGGTTGAAGAAAGAATTGTCGCTGGGCTGATCGCATTAGGTTCGATGCCACTACTGATCGCGAAACTAAATTTAGCAAACACATTCGCAAATGCCAATAATGACCAGTTGCAATTTAACGGAGTACTTAGCCCGGTTACGATGGTTTCTCGGCTCCTGTTGGGATCTGCGCTTGGCAGCAGTGGTCCTAACGCGTTCTATCAAACGGTTTGGCTTCCGGACATCATCAACTCAGCACGCGAGAAGGTGCGGAATTCACCAAATCCGCAGTCCCTTGCCAACGCAATTGATATGCTTGTCCATGAGGTCGCGGCTAGCTTTCCGCTTGAACTGAGCATTGTTGGGGACGATGATGAGTAGCCAAAAACGAGATTGGGAGTCCTTACTTCTCTTTTGGATACTAGTCCTACTTGGAATTGCCCTGCTGATTTTTGGTCATCACGATCCACGTCAGGTTGGAAAAATGCGAATCATCGGGGCACTTCTTCTCTGTTTTTTGGGATTGCTTCGATGGATCACTGGTTACGGAAAGTTCTCCGGATGAGCCTCCCCTGTGCCTTCTATGTAGCAGCTTCCAAGTGTTGCCACTACTTGGACGAACTCATTGGCGGAAAACAAGGACAGGCATCAAGGAAAACAAGGACAGGCATTGCGTTTTGGTCGGTGAACAATTACAAGCATTGCGTCGGTAGCTTATCCGAGAACGAAGAAGTGGTAGAAGCGAAGGATGTCTGCAGCTTTTGTTAACAAGTTAATGCGCCGAAGTACCTTCGGCTCAGCCTCCCCTGTGCCTTGTGCCAGGGGTGCTGAAGATTGGCAGCTACCAACGTGCCCACCGCACCGCCCTCCCTGCGACGCTCCGCACGGGGCCAGGCACCTGTTGTGCAGAGCACCTGTTGTGCAGAGCACCATCTCGGTGGACTGGACCGACGCCAACCTCCACGGCACGTTCGCCGCAGGCGAGCGAACCGGTTCCATTGAGTACCTCATCGACAACGCCAACTTCACCGGCTACCAGCAAACGATCCTAGAGACGGTCAAGAACGCCGCAGGCCAAGCCACCAAACGCACCAGCTACACCTTCGGCGTCGACGAGATCACCCAAACGGTCTCGACTATCGATCCTAGCTCACAGCTTATCACTCAAAGCTCAACCCTTACCTTCGCCCATGACGGCCAC
>JBKDXO010000007.1:0-2713 GCA_046306195.1 Planctomycetota bacterium
ATCGAAAAATCGCGTGCGACCTGGTTCCGCCCTCCATCGCAACGCGTCCCTCTGACGCCTGAAGCACTCACTGGCTGTTCGAATTGCTCCGAACCTGCTTCCCCTCCGGCCAGGCCCATCGTCCCTCACCGCTCTGGCGGATCGTCGTTGTCGGAGGTGGTGTCATTCTTTGGGTGAACGGTATCTGTCTGTGACTATTCATCTGCCATATAGGTGCGAATCAGATCCAGTGAGACAGAGTCCAATTCTAGGCTAAAATAATCGTCAAACCCACCGTGCATTGATTCCATGTCCTTGACATCTCTGTCGCCGAGCAATTCTTTTGAAAAAAACTCATAGACGATTACTGGTCGACCGTCGTCTAAATTGTCTCGCACGGCATATTTCTCCAGCACCTCTTCCGGAGAGATCTGCAATAACTGTGCGGCGTATCTAACAGCAGATCCCCTCGGATCAGCGCCCTCATCTCGCCTATTTTTCACACAACCAAAGAGAACGAATGCAAGCAGCAAGCCAACAAAATACAGCTTAATATTGTTCCAATTGGCAACAACTAGAAGGGGCATGTCGGCGCTCCTTTGTCTTCATCGCAGAATTTCTTCTTTTGGTTTTCGGATGCTTTTATATATTTTCGAATATCATCACAACAAGTGCTGTCTTCGCAGGCGCAGTTCTTCGTGCTCAGCAAATCATTCCCGCATATCACACTGACCTGGTATGCTCGACATTCAGACCATCCTCGCGACCCTCTTAAATAGTCATTCCATTTGCGTTGCACATCATTCTTGTCCGCGCCCGGTTGCTGATATGCAGCTCTCGCCTTTTTGCAGCAAGGCAAGTAATCCTCGGCGTGCTGCTCCTCATGCTGCTGAGTGCAAACACTAGTGCATGTTGGGTTTGTGATAAGGATCTGATAGGGATCATCTATTGGTTTGTTCAAATCGCACCAAGCGGCTCCCATTCGCTGGCGGCGGTAATATCCCGACATCTCAAACTGAATTGCACGGATGTCGAGATTGCTTTCCGATCGCGATTCGTCACGCATTAGTACAGGAATTTGGAAATCAATGGCATAATAAGGTCCTTCAGGGTTTCGAGAAAGGAACCTCCCCGCATTCGGGCTCATCCACCTCGCCCTAAAGTGATGCAATCCCAGCGTTGCGTCCCATTCACGACCGGTGTAAGAGTATCGAGAGTTGAGTGTTGAGGTTTGAGGGGAAAGCGGAGTGCCAGAAGCATTCAAGATCGTTGGCTGACCATACGCCGTGTAGGCGTAGCGCTCGGCGATGGCGCCGGTGGAGGTGGTGATCGCGGTGATTGAGTACTGTTGGTTGCAACAGAATGGACCAGTGAGGGTCGATGTTGTTATCGAAGAATCGTCCAGCGATTCGTTGGTCGATGCGATGGTGGGAAGGGGTGGAGTGCTTGTGCATGCGCCATCGAAATCGAACGAGGCGATCCAACCTCCCGCGCGCGACTGCGCGCGAGTTGATGTAGAGGATGCGTGGATTCGAATCGAGGAAGCAACCATGCGTTGCATTGTAAAGGATCCGCAGGGGGCGGTGCAAACTTTTTGAGGAGTTTCGGGAGTTGGGGTGGCACGCCCAGAGGCTTTGCGATGGGCGTGGAGAAATATTAATAGCCGAGATGCGCGAGCATCCGGGTCGAAGCGCGCAACACCATGCCATGTTTGCCTCAGTTCCGACCGGACGGCTTGCGCCGTTCCGCTAGTATTGATCGCCTACGGCGATAATCAGTTCGGGGGGCAAGCCCAAGGGCATGGGGACCGCGTCGCTATCGCTTGCTGGTTGCAATTGCCGTCCGATGGCGACAAGCCCCATCGAAACGAGGAGCGTTCCGCGTGTGCTTGGTTACTGCGTTTCGAAGCGTCGACAGGAACTGACCGAGCTTGATAGCCGAGATGCGCGAGCATCCGGGTTGAAGCGTGCAACACCATGCCATGTCTACTCCACTTCAGACCGGACGGCTCGCGCCGAACCGCTATTATTAGGCAGCCTGCTTGACGTGTGGCAAGCCTGGGATGCGATCGGGGCAGCATCGCAACCCGCTGGAGACGCGGCGCTATCTCGACTCACTCAAGGCGATGATCGCCTACTTCGCATGGAGTGCTGCGACGACCGATCGGTGGAACTCGTTCGACTGGCAGATGTTCCTTGCCCGGATCCATTCTCCAAAGGCCAGCTTCTGGGACTGGAGCTTGCGACAGAGCTTCGGGCACTCGCACTGCGAGTTCCAGATCGGCGCAACTCTCGGTAACGATGCAAATCTCGCCGCCGCATGTTCGCAATCGATCCTCTGCACCGCATCGCTTCCGCTCCCGGAAATATGAGGCACGCAATGAAGTCCTCAATCATCCCCGAACAATTCCAACGTAAAGCGGTTATCCAGCCCGCTCACGATGAAGCTCCGCGCCCAGTGCGAAAAAATCGCTTGCGAAGCGGTAAAACCGATGCCTTTAGTGGTCAAAAACGCCACAACTTCGGCGCAGCTACTTGTTCAAGGCACGATTCACGGACGTGCGCCGAGCAAAATCATCTAAGGGAAAAGATTGGGAAAATCGCGAAATCGAAAAATCGCGTGCGACCTGGTTCCGCCCTCCATCGCAACGCGTCCCTCTGACGCCTGAAGCACTCACTGGCTGTTCGAATTGCTCCGAACCTGCTTCCCCTCCGGCCAGGCCCATCGTCCCTCA
>JBKDXO010000008.1:0-15871 GCA_046306195.1 Planctomycetota bacterium
GCCGGCGGCCTAGAAAATGTCCGATGGGATCTCTTGTCGGACGCGGCCAAAGGTCCAAAAGTTTGGATGTCGCTGGCTCACAAGATGGGTCCCCAAGCCCTGCGGATGAACATCAATACACTGATGCGACATGGAGTGTTCAGCGTCTTGGACCGTTCGGGATCTGCTCGGCAAGCAGGAAATACCAAGCAAGTAGTGAATGCCAAGATGGTCGAATACGTTGCCGACCGGATCGCTGACGAATCGGAGATCCGTCGATCTAAGCAGTTCCCGTACCAGTTTTTCACCGCCTACCTGAACGTCCATGAGGATGTTCCGCAATCGATCAAAACCGCATTGCACAAGGCGGCCGAGATCGCTTGCGGCAATGTTCCAAAATTGACGGGACCGGTCGTCATCGGACTGGATACGTCCGGATCGATGAGCAGCGCGGTCACTGGAGACCGAGGTCCGGGGGCGACGAGCAAGATGCGATGCATCGATGTGGCGGCGTTGTTTGCGGCTGCAATCCTGCGCCGCAATCCAGACAGCGTCGTCATTCCGTTCGACACCTCGGCGTACCGCGTCAAGATCGATCCGAACGATTCGATTTTGAGTATCGCGGAGCGTTTGGCCGAGTACGGGGGCGGCGGCACCAACTGCTCGCTGCCGATCGCGTCGGCAAATCATTGGTTCGCCGATCGCAGCTTTGCAGGCGTCGTTCTCGTCAGCGATAACGAGAGCTGGGTCGGAACAGGACGAGGTGGCTCGACCGGCGTCATGTCGGCTTGGGAAGACTTCGTTGCGCGAGAACGCAAGCTCGATCCCAAGGCGGACCCAAAACTGGTTTGCATCGACCTGCAACCCTACGCGACGGTTCAAGCTCACGAACGAGTCGATATCCTGAACATCGGCGGATTCAACGACGCCGTGTTCAACGTGATCGGCGCGTTCCTGGAAGGCGACAATCGGCGATTCGTCGCGGAAGTCGAAGCGATCTCGCTGTGATAGGGACAGGACTTCGGTCCCGGTCGCAGCCGATGGATTCAGCGCACCCGCAGCTCAGCCCCTGGGATGCGGGTGTTGCTGTTTTTGGACTAGACTCTCGTAAACTTTCCGGAGGAAGGCTCAAACTCGAGAACGATCCCATGGTTTTCGAGTTGAATCGCTTGATCGCAGCACGAGCAATTGACAAACAAGGTTTCCGAATCGAAGACCGTTCCGAAATTGCGAATACCTAGTTCGTCGTGAATGTGTCCGAACGCATGCACCCGTGGTTTGATTCGCTCCCGAACATGGCGAGTCAAGGACAGGGATCCGACATGGATCGGCTTGTGGCTTGCCATGTCGCGAGTCCTATCGAGAATGCCCTTGGGTGGACCATGGGAAATGAGGATGTCGACCCGATCCGGGATCGTTTGCCATACGCCGTCCAACTCTTTGCGTTCGCGCATGTATGCCCAGTTGAAGAATCTGGGAGTGTAAGGAGTCCCGAACACCACCAACCCGCCCAACTCGGTCTGCTGATGGATCAGAAATCGGATATGCGGATACTCCTCGGGTCGGATCAGTCCCTTCTCGATCGCCGTAGAATGGTTTCCAGGGACAAAGATCTTGTGCTCAATCTCCAAACCCGAGAACCATTGAAAGAAGATCCGTGCTTGACGTTCATTCTTGGAGACATTCATAGACTCCGATTCATCACCGCAATGAATCACGGCATCGACATTATTCGGAACTCGCAATTCGTCGTGTCGATTGTGGGTGTCGGATATCAGCCAGAATCTCATGGGAACCCCTTCGGTTCGAGCGGAAACGATTCGATGCATCCATTGCAAGGAACTCGGCCTCCGCGACAATACTATGCGAAGGGATCCACCGCTGGCAACCGCTCGCGGTATCTCGGTCCTGTACTTGTTTTCCTTGAGTAGCATTTCCTAACGCAAATATGTTGAAACACGTCATCTTAGCCGTCCTCGCCGTGGCTCTCTCGCTATCCGCATTTGCTGTGGAGAAGCCCAACATCATCGTCATCATGGCGGATGACCTTGGTTACGGAGACGTCTCATGCAACGGGAGCAAGACGATTTCGACACCCAACATCGATCGCCTGGCATCGGAAGGGATACGATTCACCAGCGGTTACTGCTCGGCATCCACGTGCACACCTACGCGTTACTCGCTCCTGACGGGGACGTATGCGTTCCGCGAAAAGGGGACCGGAGTTGCCCCTCCGAATGCTCCGGCCATCATCCGTCCCGGCACCCCCACCATCGCTTCGATGCTAAAGCAGCAAGACTATGCCACGGCGGTGATTGGCAAATGGCATCTCGGACTCGGAGACGATGCACCGATTTGGAACGGCGAACTCAGACCGGGTCCACTGGATATCGGTTTCGATCACTGCCTGCTGCTGCCGACCACCAACGACCGCGTGCCCCAAGTGTTCGTGGAGGATCGTCGGGTGCGCAACCTGGATCCGGCGGATCCATTGTGGGTTGGCAACGAGAAACCATCCCCGGAACATCCTACGGGGATTACCCATCGCTCAGAGCTGAAGATGGACTGGAAAGTCGGCCACAACGGAACGATCCACAACGGTATCAGCCGCATCGGCTTCTACACAGGGGGCGAGCGGGCCCGCTTCCGCGACGAGGATCTTGCCGACGAGTGGGTACGAGCATCCGATCGGTGGATCGAGGCGCATCAACAGGAACCATTTTTCCTGTTCTTCGCTTCCCACGATATCCATGTGCCTCGCACACCTCATGAACGATTCGTAGGAAAAAGCGGTCAGGGACCTCGCGGGGATTCCATCTTGCAATTCGATTGGAGTGTCGGCCACGTTCTCGAGACGCTCGATCGGCTCGGTCTCGCGGAAAAGACGCTCGTGGTGCTGTGCTCCGACAATGGGCCGGTGCTCGATGATGGCTATCAGGACCAAGCCGTGGAACTGCTCGGCAGCCACCAACCCTCCGGTCCGTTTCGCGGGGGGAAATACAGCGTATGGGAAGGAGGAACGCGAACTCCGTTCATCGCCCGATGGCGTGGACGGATTCAGCCGGGAACCTCCGATGAAGTGGTTTGCACCATCGACCTGGCAGCGACCTTGGCGGCATTGACGGGAACGGTCCTACCGAAACGTGCATTTCCCGACAGCGTCAATGTCCTCGGCGCTCTGCTCGGTGAGCCTGGAGCCAAGGGACGCGATCATCTCGTCCAGCAAGACAACGGCGGCAAGAAATTGGGGCTTCGCGCTGGGGAATGGAAGCTCGTGCGATTACCCAAGGGGGGCAATCGACCACGCGGTGCGGCAGAAGAGTTCACGGAATCGTTGTTTAATCTCGACCGTGATCCTGCCGAACAAACGGATGTCGCGCAGCAGCATCCCGAGCAACTCGAGCGGTTGAGGAAACTGCTGGATCATGCCCTCAGTAATCCAAAAAACTGAGATGCAATTCCGCGTGCCTTAGATTCAAGCGGATTCGATCTTCCGACGACATAGGGCCAAAGGCAGGGCTATCGTGCAGGCAAGCATCGCCTCGCCCCAATCGATCGATGGACTTTCGGTATTTTGCTAACGCGACTTCCGTGGACTCGTCGGCTTGCCCGTATGTACCCTCTTTTACGCCGGGGATTCGTACGCCAGATCGCATCCCACTTCGAAGCATGCGAGGCAATGAGCGTCGCAAGATCCATCGAAGGAAAAATGGAAGACGCTTCATCGGATACCCCTCGTAGCCGTAATCGATCCAGGCTGCGAGGTGCATGAGGATCTGACCCGGCGTCCAGTCACCCGTGGCCTTTAACATTCCCGCCCGGTCCGCTGATTCGATCCGGTCGAGTTCCTCGCGCAAGGCTTCGAGGGATTCCAATCGCAAGAAACGGCGTTTGCTCAATGCTGTCATTTTCCTACCTGTCTCTCTGGATGCGATGCGACAACCTGGGGATCGAAAACGGCGCCCGCGATTGTACAGCTTTTGAACGCGTTAATGGAGGGCGGACCGATTGGCGACTGATTAAGCCCGTTTCCGGAAACGCTTCCAAACTTTTTTCGCGGTTTTGGGATCGAGTCGTACCAATTGATGCCGTCGCGTGTCGAACGTGCTCAACGCGTCACCCGGATCTTTCACATAGACAAAAGGGAGGCAGATTGCGAGGACTTTGAAGGGCCGGCCCGAGTTCCTGGACATGAAGGGTAGCCGCACCGGTTTGTCCGTTTCGAGAGAAATACCGGAGCAGCACCAGAGGAACGATGGAAGCTCGAAAACTTCATTCAAGACGCTCACGACGTCTCCAGGGCGAATATCTTCCGACGCGATTCGGCTCGCCAGGGTCGTTTCGAATGGGGTTGGTTGGGACTCAGTCATGATTTCTGGTTTGTCGGCATGATCAACTGGCCGATGGGGCAGGCGGGGGGCGAGCCTTGGGCATTGAAGATCTCCTAAATCTTTTGATGTACTCCTCGACGTCAGTTGACTCGCACGAGGGCGAACCAACGAAAATTGCTTCAGAGACCACGCCGGCTTTTTTTCCTACGGGAGACGTGTTGCGGGAAAAGATCAGATGTGGTCTATTCAGGTTCGGCCCAACCCATGAAAAAAGAAGGACGGCGAAGCGAAAGTTCTGAGCTTGCGAATTTCTTGTGGCCGAAGGGACGCATGCAGCGCGTCCAGCGCTGTTGCGGTTAAGTGGAGAATGGTGTCACGCGGCCTGGTTGATGGGTTCGCTCTGCTGGCGAATGGCTCTCTGACCTGGGAATCCACTCTGCCCTAAAAAGACACTGCCGACAAAAGTCGATTTTCGTTTCCATGAGCCTGAGGCGCTGGCCGATTTTTTTCACGTCAAACAAACTCGGCTAGCGCCTCGGGCTCATTTCTGTCGGCGGTGTCTAAAAAAGGGGTATCGAACAACATCGCAGCGAACCTCGAGCCTCGACGAGGTGTCCTCCCCGGTAACCTTCCAAGGTTAGAAATTGCGGTGGAACTGACAGCTCGGATTACATGAATCGGTTTAGAATCTGAGCTAACCACTTCGTTCCAACGCTTTTTCGTTTCTTTTGCCCCCCCTAATGCTGGGTGCATCGATCGTCGGTTTGGAGTAAAATAGGGCGATCCATCGAACTTCTCGCGAGCCACCTATCCCACCTACGGCCGCGACCGCAACCACCCGCAACCATTATCGGGAAACGAGGCAACGTGATGCGATTGTCGACGCTCGTCATCGGTTTGCTCAGCCTTCTCACAAGCACTGCAATCCGGGCCGAGGAAATCCAATTCAACACCCAGGTGCGGCCAATTCTGGCCGAATTCTGTTTGCACTGCCATGGACACGACGCAGAGCAGCTGCAGGGGGATCTTCGTCTGGACACCCGGGAGGGAGCGATCCTATCGGTTATCCAACCCCACACACCCGACCAAAGCGAACTGATCGCGCGGGTTGCCAGCGACGATGACTCGGATCGGATGCCGCCTCCCGAAACTGGCAAACGCCTCTCTCAAGCCCAAATCGAGATCTTGCGAGCTTGGATCTCCCAAGGGGCTCCGTACGAAGAGCATTGGTCGTTTCGCCCCGTCGAGCCCTATGCCCCCCCCGAAACAAAAACACCGGGCGCGACCGAGATCGATCGTTTCGTCGTCGCGCGACTTGAGCAATCCGGGATGCATTTGTCTCCACCGATCGACAAACGGACTTGGATTCGGCGAGCGACGTTCGACCTTCACGGCTTGCCGCCGACGATCGACGAGATCGATTCATTCCTCGGCGACGACTCGCCGGATGCGTTCGCCAAAGTCATCGACCGCTTGCTGGACTCCCCGCGCTACGGCCAGCGCTGGGGGCGTTACTGGCTCGACATCGCACGCTATGCCGATACCCATGGCGGTGCTGCCATCGGCTTTACTAAGTTTCCGTTTTCGTACACGTATCGCGACTACGTTATCGACGCCATGAATCGCGATGTCCCCTACGATCGATTCATCCACGAACAACTCGCCGCCGATCAATTGGGGCTGTCCGAAAACGATCCTTCGCTCGCTGCCCTAGGCTTCCTGACCGTCGGAATGCAATATCGGAGCCGACATGATCAGATCGACGACCAAATCGACGTCGTTTCGCGAGGACTGATGGGACTGACGGTTGCGTGTGCTCGGTGCCACGATCACAAGTACGACCCGATCCCGACGGCGGAATATTATGCGCTGTACGCAACCCTTGCCAGCAGCAAGTCGCCGAAGGAACTGCCGACTATTGGCGAGCCTGCCGAGAGCGATGCATATCGCGAGTACCAGGCGGAACTCGCCCGCCGCCAGAGATCGGCTGTCGATATGGGACGCGACCAAGTCGCCATCATGCAATCGCGGTTGCGTATGCAGGTCGGCCTATACTTGCGCGAGCTAGCGAAGGGAACTCCGGAACAAGACACCTCGGCCGCGTTTCTCTCCTATCGCACCGACGACGTGCGACCCGTGGTCTTGAATCGTTGGCGCGATTACCTGCAGGCGATGCCCGAGAACGATCCCGTGTTTGGACCTTGGGTTCAGTTGTCGCGAGCCGAAACCTCGCACTTTGGTGAACAATTCGGCAAACTCCTCCTACGCATGGAGGAAGAGAATGGAGACCCGACGAAATTTGCCGAACCGCATAAGCTGGCAACCGTCACTCCAACCTGGAACCCATTGGTGGTGAAGGCCCTTCGCGATTCCCAAGCGGCCGACCTATTGGGAGTCGCGGATACGTACGGAAAGCTATTCGCCGATACCCATAAGAAATGGTTGCAGGCGATGATCGATGCGAGTATCGAAGCCGAATCGCCGGACAAAATCATTCCCGACGACGATCCGAAGCATTCGGAGATTAATAGCCCGATCTACCAGCAGTTGAGGCGTCACCTTTACCATGAAGGGACGCCGACCGTTCTACCTTTCGAACTCGGATCCGGTCTGCTCAATCGAACGATCGAAGACAACTTTCGAGGCAAGGAGGGGGCGATCCAAGGACTTCATCTGGATGCCCCCGGCTCGCCGCCTCGAGCGATGATTCTCAACGAGTCAGCCAACGCGGGACCATTCTATTTATTTCGACGGGGCAACCCGATCGACCGCGGTCCGATGGTCCAGCCGGGGTTCCTGTCGATCGGTTCGAAAAACAAACCGGCCCCATTCCCATCGGGCAATCTTCGACTTGAATTGGCCCGCCATATCACCGATCCCAACAATCCGCTCACCCGTCGCGTCATCGTCAACTGGGTCTGGCAACATCATTTCGGCCAAGGGCTCGTTCGCAGCCCCGACGACTTTGGAACCCGGGGCGATTCCCCAACACACCCTGAGTTGCTCGATGACCTCGCTACGCAATTCCTGAAAGACGGTTGGTCGCTCAAGCAGCTGCATCGGCGGATCATGCTGACCGACACCTATCGCCAAGCGTCCGTCGAACATCAGGACTTTCGAACGCGTGATCCCGAAAACCGGCTTCTGTGGCGCATGCCTCTGCGACGGCTCGACATGGAAGCCATGCGCGATGCGATGCTGATGGTGTCGATGGAATTGGACGATTCCCGGCAGGGGCGCCCGTTCGATCTGTCGGCTCAACCCGCAGTCCCCCGCCGAAGCGTGTACGCGTTCATCAATCGGGACATTGTTTCGAGTTTTTCCAGCACCTTCGATGGCGCCAATCCGAATGCATGTACGGCCAAGCGACCGGACACGACCGTTCCTCAGCAAACCCTCTACGCCCTGAACTCGGAGTTCATCCAGGATCGCGCTGAATCCCTTGCTCGCAAATCCCAGGAACAAGTTCCCAACTCCAGCGACCAGGACCGCCTCGTGTGGATGGTTCGCCGCGCGTGGGGACGCGATCCGAAAACCGAAGAACTGGAAACGATGATGACCTTCCTTCGCGGAGGCGTCGCGGATCGCCCTGCCGACGGATGGCCCGTGCAACGCTGGAACCGGCTCGCCCACGTGCTGCTAGCCTCCAACGAGTTTATGTTTATCGATTGAACCCTCATAACAAACATGATGAATACGGCGATGAACAACCGACGCGATTTTTTCGCACGATGCGGCATGGGTTTCGGAACGCTCGCCATGGCGAATCTGTGCCAAGCCGCCGACCCGTCGGTCGCGTCCTCGCGCACCCATTTCCCGGGTCGCGCCGAACATGTAATTCATATCTTCCTCAACGGCGGTATGTCCCAGGTCGACACCTTCGATCCAAAACCGGAGCTAACGAAGCGCGCCGGTCAGATGCTTCCGTTTGAAAACTTGCAAACAGAGCGAAAGACTGGGGTCGCGCTCCCGTCTCCCTTCACATTTCAGCAGTATGGCGAAAGCGGTATTCCAATCAGCGATCTGTTTCCGAACGTGGCGCGCTGTGCGGATGAGTTGCTCGTGGTGCGATCGATGTTCGCGGAACTTCCAAGCCATGAGATGACCTTGATGCTGATGAATACCGGCGACATGCGACTGGTGCGCCCCAGCATCGGTTCGTGGTTGACCTGGGGCATGGGGACCGAAAACGAAAATCTTCCAGGTTTTGTCGCCCTGTGTCCGGGTGGCCTGCCCGTCGGCGGGGCCGGAAACTGGCGAAGTGCATTCCTGCCCGGTGCGTATCAAGGCACCCTCATCGACACCTCCAAGACCGATCCCACGCAACTGATTCCCCACATTCGCAACACGCGATTGTCCTCCGAGGAACAGGCGGAGCAATTCACATTGCTCCAGCAACTCAACGCCCAGCACGCAAACCAACATGCCGAGGAATCGCATGTGGAGGCTCGCATTCGGTCGTTCGAGCTGGCTTACCGAATGCAAATGGAAGCGGTCGATGCGTTCGATCTGTCCCGTGAACCGGAGCATATTCTCAAAATGTACGGCGAGGGGCCGCAGAACCGCCAATTGCTAATCGCACGCCGGCTGGTGGAGCGAGGAGTTCGTTTTGTGCAGACCTGGCATGGAAACCTGCAACCCTGGGACAGCCATTCCAATATCAAGGACGAGCATCGAAAAGTCGCCAACGAATGCGATCAAGGACTCGGGGCTCTGATCACTGACCTAAAGCAACGCGGGTTACTCGACAAGACTCTCATCATCTGCACCGGAGAGTTTGGGCGAACTCCCTCGGTGGAAATGAATCAAAATGGGGCCGGTGCTTCGCAAGGGAGAGATCACAATCATTGGGGATTCTCCCTTTGGATGGCGGGCGGGGGCGTTCGCAAAGGAACGATCTATGGCGCAACCGACGAGTTTGGCTTCAAAGCGATTGAAAACCCCGTGTCGATCCACGACCTACACGCTACCATGTTGCATCTGCTAGGATTCGATCATCAGCGTCTGACCTACCGCTACGCTGGCCGCGACTTTCGATTGACCGACGTCCATGGCCGGGTCATCCATGACATGATCGGCTAGTCGTCGAAATAAACCCTTGGAGCAACACGTGGAATCATCCGAGCGCGACCCGATCGGCTTGGTCGGCTTGGGACTCATGGGCAGCGCGGTGGCCCCGCGTTTGATGGCCCATGGGTATCCGCTGGTCGTCTGGAACCGAACGCGAGACAAAGCCGACGATTGGATCGAGCGAGGGGCCACATGGTCCGACAATCCGTTCGCCGAGTGCCGACGCGTCATCCTCTGTCTCTACTCGAGCGAAGTCGTCGCGGAGGTCCTAGGCAAGTGGTTGCCGACAATCCGATCGGGCCAAATCGTGATCGACACAACCACCGGCGAACCCGCCGAAAGCCGCGTCTGGGAACAACGATTGGCAACGCGCGGTACCGGCTACCTCGACGCCCCGATCTCGGGTTCCAGCCAACAGACGCGCGATGGTCAAGCCACCGTGATCGCCAGCGGCAACCGCGAGACGTTCGACGCGTGCGCCGACCTATGGCCGGTACTCGGCAAGCGAGTTTTCTACGTCGGTGCGTGCGGCAATGCCGCCAATATGAAACTGGTCAGCAACCTTGTTCTCGGCTTGAACCGCGCAGCCTTGGCCGAAGGACTGACCCTCGCCGAACGGTTGGGGATCGACAGCCATCAAGCCCTCGCGGTCCTGCACGGCAGCGCGGCCTACTCGCAGCAGATGGATACCAAAGGGGACAAGATGGTGAACCGCGATTACGCGACCCAGGCAAAACTATCCCAACACTTGAAAGATCTTCGCCTCATCCTGAAGGCTGCCCACAGCGTCGGAATGCATCCTGCGCTGGTCGATGTGCATCGCCAATTACTAGAGCGAGGAGAAGCAATGGGGCTAGGCGAACTCGACAATAGCGCCGTGATCGAAGTGGTCCGGAGTTTGGCGAACGATGATCCTCTCGGTATCCGAGATCGGAGTGGTTCATGAATCATCCCCCCTTATCGCCGCTGGCTCGCACCGCGATCCTATTCGCTGCAGGACTGGGGCTCGTCTTCGACGGGATCGAACTTGGCTTGATGCCGATCGCGTCGCTGAGTGTTTCCCAGAGCTTGATGGGGGAGGCGTACACCGAGAAGCTAGGTGGGCAATGGTTCGCATGGTTTACCGCAGCATTGATGCTCGGCGCAGCCATCGGAGGAATTCTGCTTGGGAACCTTGGAGATCGGATCGGCCGATCTCGAGCAATGGGAGTCAGCATCCTGTTTTACTCAATCTTTGCCGCGATGGGAGCGTGGGTCACGCGCCAGGAAGAGATGCTTTTGCTACGCTTTTTGGTGGGGCTCGGAGTCGGCGGCCTATGGCCCAATGCGATGGCGCTGGTGGCAGAGAGTTGGACAACCGCCAGTCGCCCACTGGCGATGGGGGTCATGAGTGCCGGACTCAACGGCGGGATCCTTCTCTTGTCCCAGATCGCTCGCATTTGGCCCATCAGTTCCGAGTCGTGGCGATGGCTGTTCTACCTAGCGGGCGTACCCGCAGCTTTAGGTATCGTCGTGTTGACGATTCTGCCAGAGTCCCCCACGTGGCTCGCCAGTCGCCAGCAGAACGTCAAACGCCCATCAGTATCGCTGGGAGCATTGTTCCGCCGCGACCTGTTGCCGATCACCCTGGTTGCGATTTGTTTGGCATCGATTCCGCTCATCGGTGCCTGGTCCGCGAGCAAGTGGATGATCCCATGGGCAGACAAGATCGCAAGCGGGCAAGACCCAGGTTACAAGGGAGCGACGCAAGGTTGGTGGGCTTTGGGAGCGACGATCGGAAGCTTTATCGGCGCGCAGTTGGTCGGCTATCTCGGCAGGCGAACCTGTTATCTGTTGATCAGCATCGGAACGACCGTTTTGACCATCGCCATGTTTCAGTGGACAGCGCCTTTGCAACCCGGTTTTCATGCAGTGGTCTTCGCGCAGGGGCTGGTTGCGACCTTGTTTTTTGGATGGTTAGCGGTTTTCTTGCCCGAGATTTTTCCGGTGCATGTGCGAGCTACCGGCAGTGGACTGGCTTACAACTCCGGTCGATTCGCGACGGCGGTCGGAGTCATCTTCGCGGGCGGATTGTTTTCGCTTCTGGGAGGAGACTACCGGCAAGTTGGCACGACTTGCGCGTTCATCTACGCCTTGGGTATCCTTGCGATTTGGCTGGTGCCGGTAAAACGAAACGCGCTAGACGGCTAATCCTTCGGCAATCATTACTTCGGTGCAGTGATTTGTTATGAAGTGACAAAGCGAGTCCCGCGCAGAAGCTCTACTCTGCTGGCTTAGCGTCGGGCGTTGTCGCTTCGGGCTCCGAACCCGGTGCCGGAGATAGCGGCGGGAGAGGCTTGGGCAATCCGGGGGCATCCATGTCGATCATGTCGAATTCAGTGTGATCCACTTCCCGGCGAAGGACCAAATACATGGCGGACGAGGCGGTCCAAAAGAAGCTGAATCCAAAAGCCGTCACGATCCATGGAACGAATCCGGCAAACAAACCGTCGAGCATCGTTCCCTGACCCGTCAGGTCGCGGAGGGAACCAAGATTGAACGCCGTTTGCACGATCGAAAACCCCGTGTTGACTGCGACCGAAACCAGACCGCCGACGAAGTGACCGAGCCACTCGGCAACGATCACCGCCAGAATCAAGGTCGCCGGTTTCTGAAAAGCATAGGCGGCCGACCGTGAAACTCCATCAAATGCGTCGGCATTCTTCTCCGATACGATGGCTGCAACGGAAAGCGGGAAACCAAACAGAGTCACCGCCGCGCACCAACCGACTCCTAACGACATCAAGACCAACGGAATCATCAACAAGCCCGCAACCCAAGGCCCCAGGAACGGGATGTTGGACAGCCAACCCAATATCAGCGGTATCAAGCAGCACATCAAGATCAACGCGATCGGCATGGCGGTCGACCAAGCAATCGATATCCACCGACTCCGAACCAGCGAGACCGTATCGGACCAAGGAGCCGTGATTCGCGTTCCAAATTCCTGAATCGATCGGCGGGCCAAACACCCCCCCACGAACGACCAGACGGCGATGACCGCCAGCGTGTTGAATAGGAGATACGCAGCGCGCCGCAGCGTAAGCGATTCCAAAGCTTGAAACGGGTACTGCAGATATCTGCGCCAGACCTGGAGAAACGAGTCCGGCGACCGCGACTCCCAGGTGATTCCAGTTCCTTGGTCGCTAGGACCCGACATGGCTTGCACGACCTCGTTCAAATCCCGATCGAATGGAGCGAGTGCTGGCAGGTTGCGGGCCGGTTCCAGCCATCGCACTGGCGCATCGATTTGTTCCGGTTGAAAAATCGCGAACGAAAGCGCCGTCAATCCCCAAGTAACAAACAAACCAACCGCACAGAGCAACAAGTGCGATGCTCGCCAGGAGATGGAGACGGTCTGGCTGACCAGCCGCCACCATGGGGTCGAGCGATACCAGTCCACCGAGACCCGGGGTACGGCGACATCCTGAACTTTGTCCGTCATGATGCTTTCTATTCTGAAACGATCTTGGGAAAGGTGTCAGTCAAAATTCCACTCTCGCCTGGGAGGGGGAGGTGGCGGTTCCGACTCGTCATCCTCATCGTCGGACGAAGCGTGAACCGGCAAGCCGATCTGCTCGCCAAACCAGCGATTCAAATCCGCCATTTTGCAGCGAACCGAGCAAAACGGCATCGAGGACGACGTCACGTCTAGCTCGAACATGCGACGGCATGAGGGGCACTGCAATTTCTTGGGTTCTGCGGTCATACTCCCATCAGAATAGCGAATTCAATGCGTTCTCCCAGACCGCTTCCCACTCGCGCAAGGCCAGGTCCTGCAAAACTTCGTGCGGGATTCGGTCGACGGATTCACGATTGCCCCGCCAAAGCTCGCAGGCACGGGTAAATTCCACCGGATCGAACCGGTCCTTCCACGGGATAGAAACGCCCCTTTTTCGGAAAAATTCCCGGATCCAAGCTCCTAATTCTGGATCCCGCGTCTGACGAAACCAGTAATTGGCATTCCAGAAGTCCCCCTCCAGCCGATGCAGCATGCCGTGCACGTAAGCAGCGATCCCTTGCGAAGCCTCCTGAACGATGCGGTGCGCTGGATCCAAACGCCCCAGCCGTAACCACATCAAGGCCTCGACAACCGTATCGGATGCCTGCGGTACCTCGACCAAGACCGCCTCTATCGACTTGTCGCAGGCGGACTCCAAGATGGGAGAAAGTGGGATTGGAAAACCTAATGTTCCGGGCCAGCAGTCCAGCGAGCGACGAACCATAATCGATTCCGATCCTCCATGGGTGACAAATATTCCTCGACGAAACGCCCCCAGTCCCGTTGAGGATTCGCTACTATAACCTAGAGTCACGCATCCGAGAATCGTTTGAATCGCCCACGTCTCAGTCGATCTGGATCAACGTTCCCTCATGCACCTCCCGGTTATCTGCCCGAATTGCGTATGCCCCTTTGAAATCGACGACGCGGACTATTCCTCAACCACATGCCCGAACTGTGGATGGGAATGGATCTGCAATGTCGATGCTGAGCCGGACGTAGCGTCCCTCACGGAATACGACTTTCCAGACACAACGCCATTGTCGGTCCAGGAAATGGAATCGTCGGCGGGCAATGATGATTGGCAACGGACCGCTTCCAGACCGAAGCCTCGTCGAAGGGAATCGTCGCTCGCCAGCAAGATCCTTCCGCCAATTCTCGGTGGCTTGACCGCGGTTCCCATCGCGTTGGCAATTCTCTGGTACGGTTTTGGTCGCGATTTAGGGAACGCCGGCCCAACGATTGCAAAGTATGTTCCGTGGATCGTTCCCGAATCATTGCGAGGAACCTCACGGCGATTCCCGAGGCCTGAGCGTCCTACCGACACCACGCCGCGATCGGACCGCGACTTCGGCGTCATGGGTTCCAAATCCGAACCTTTCTCGGATTTACCTGTGACCGACCCAATTCCGGTCCCACTTGAAATCCCACGCGTGGAGCCCTCCGTCGATGCAGGTACCGTGGCGCCCACAGCCGAGCCGACAGCAGAGCTACCTGCGGAACCGATGGCGGACCCGGTTGCGGAGCAAATCCGGCAGCATGTCCAAACCATTCATTCCTTGCACGACCACTGGGAATCAGAGCCGACCCAGC
This sequence comes from Planctomycetota bacterium, assembly GCA_046306195.1. Classification (GTDB taxonomy): domain Bacteria; phylum Planctomycetota; class Planctomycetia; order Pirellulales; family Pirellulaceae; genus JBKCUI01. The sequence goes on from JBKDXO010000008.1 coordinate 14,515, forward strand.
CGTGGTCTCAGGTCGCGTGGGCGATCCATCGTGAGACAACGCATATTGCAGAGCTTTACTCTGAAACCGAAACCCCCCGGGGGGCAACCGCACCTTCCACTCCGGATTCGCTCCTTGATTTGATCCGCGAGCCATGGTACCTCGAGGCGCTCGAGCAATCCGCCGCGAAGACTCTTTCGGAAACCCATCCCCCGGAAGCGTTTGATTACATAGTATGGCCAGTCCAGTTCATCGCTCCGAGCTCGCACGATTCGACCCGGCACGACCCCATCGCTACCGTGTGCGATGTGGCTCCCTCGCTGACCATTGGTTCTCGCAGCGTCTACTGGATCGCCAACGAATCGGTAGCGAGTCAAATTCGCGACACGACCCAGCCAAGCACAGCGGGACAACGACTGGTACTCGGCCAAGTCGAACGGGTGGACGAGCGAGGGTATTTCATCCGTATCGAAGCGATTCTCGCACCCTGATCATGCTCCCTTTCGCGTTTGCCAATTGGTAAGATGATGTCGAGGTAGAATCCGCGAGGCTCGCAGTCAGATATCATGCTTGAAAACAGGGGATCAAAATCCATGTCCGTTTACAAAAATTCCTTCCGTATTTTATCGGCTCGTGTTTTATCAGCTCTCGCGCTTTCATGCTGGTTCGTCGGCTTCTCAGGTTGCAAACCCCAGGAGGACGTGGACCGGGACGCGGCAGCGCGTGCAGCCGCCAACGCTCGTGGTCCAGAAGTACCCGCCATCCCCGATCAGAAAGCAGGGGTAGGGGTGGGAGTCCAGGGTCGATCGCTCGAAGGGGGCTCCGAATACAATCCCGCAACATTCGTGTCAGGTCCTGCTGCAGCCTACTTTCGCACCAAGGAGAAGATCGTCTTTGAGATTCAGATCCCTCACACGTTGAATGCGTTTGTCGCCTTGAACGGACGACATCCGAAGAGCCATGAAGAGTACATGCGCGAGATTATTGGGACGCAGATTCAGCTTCCGAAACTCCCTGCGGGAATGGTCTATCGCTACCATCCGGACTCGCAGGAACTGTGGGTCGAATCGGAGAAAAAAGAGGACTCCAACGCGGCGGGTCAAACACCCGGTCCGACCGACGAGGTGCCTTGATCGAAGCAAGGAAACTTCGATAGACACTCCGTTGCAAAAGTTTTTTGCTCGCTACCCAGAGAACTTGGACACGCATTGCGTTGCACAACCGGGGAAGGACAACACAAGCAACACAAGGACATGCATTGCGTTTTGGTCGGTGAAGAATTGCACGCATTGCGTCGGTAGCTTGTGAAGGAGCGAATCAGAGATAAATGGACATCATCCAGCCCCAATTCAAGACCTTTGAGGTCGTTTGCGGCTGA
>JBKDXO010000009.1:0-82017 GCA_046306195.1 Planctomycetota bacterium
GCCGGGGGGGGGGGCCTCCTCGAGATTTGTTTTGGCGAGGAGGGGAGACAGGAGCATCGTTCCCTGGCCGAAGCGGAGCGCTTGGTCGACGGCTTCGGCGATGCGTTGCCGGCTGGATTGACCGACGGCGATGCGGTCGACGATCAGTTCGATATCGTGCTTGTTGTAGCGTTCGAGAACGATGGAATCGCCCAAGGCAACGATGGAACCGTCGACGCGTGCGCGGTTGAAACCCGCGCGACGCAGGTCGTCGAGGAGATCTTTATGCTCCCCTTTCTGGCCTCGGACGACAGGTGCCAGAAACAGGTAGGTGGTTTTGGGATCGAGCTCGGCGATGCGATCGACCATTTGATCGCGCGTCTGGCTGGTGCTCTGAGTATCGCATCGCGGACAAAACCCGGTTCCGCATCGCGCGAACAAGACGCGAAGAAAATCGGTCAACTCGGTGATGGTTCCGACGGTGGATCGGGGATTGTGGCCGGTCGATTTCTGGCTGATCGAGATGGCGGGTGAGAGCCCGGACAGGAGATCGACATCGGGTTTGGGGAGTTGGCCGACGAATTGCCTGGCGTAGGTTGACAGGCTCTCGATATAGCGCCGTTGTCCCTCGGCGTATAGGGTATCGAAAGCGAGGGAGGATTTGCCGCTCCCGCTCACTCCGGTGAAGCAGATGAATTGATTGCGGGGCAGAACGAGATCGACGCTCTTGAGGTTGTGTTCGCGGGCTCCGCGCACAACGATCGGAAGCTGGCCGGGATCGATCGGAGCGTTCACCGTGTGCGACCCGCCTTTAGTGGATACCGGCGCTGGCCAGGTAACGCTCGGCATCGAGCGCGGCCATGCATCCCGTCCCTGCCGAGGTGATGGCTTGGCGATAATAATCGTCGGCGACGTCGCCAGCCGCAAAGACCCCTGCGACGCTGGTGATTGTGCGATAGGGCTGCTTCCAAGCGATGTACCCGTTCTCGTGCGTCTCGACTTGATTGCCGAGGAATTTGGTGTTGGGGGTGTGGCCGATGGCGAGGAACATGCCGGTAGCGTCGAGCACGCGCGTTTCCTTGGTCTCGACATGCCGGACGCGAACGCCGGTCACTCCGATACGCTGGTCGACGTCATCACCGAGGACTTCGTCGACGACCGAAAACTTAACCAGTTCAATCTTGGGATTGTCCAGCGCTCGCTGCTGCATGATTTTGCTCGCACGCATCTCACCTCGGCGCAAGATCATGTAGACCTTCGATGCGTACTTGGTCAGGTAGCTGGCTTCCTCTACGGCGGAGTCACCACCGCCGACCACGACGAGCGGCTTGTTGCGGAATCGAGGCAAGGCACCGTCGCAGACCGCGCAGGCGCTGACCCCTTTGTTGCGGAATTTTTCCTCGCTGGGGAGGCCCAGATAATTCGCGCTCGCACCGGTGGCGATGATGACCGTATGGGTTTCGAAGCTGCCGTTTTCGCTCGTGTTCAGCAACAGCGGACGACGTGAGAAATCGACACTGACCACGTCGTCGGTGATGATACGGGTCCCAAAGTTCACCGCCTGCTGACGCATCAGTTCCATCAATTCGGGACCGGTGACGGCGTGCGCGTGTTCTTCGACGGGCGGGAACATGTACTGGCGACTCGGGTCGATGGCCGACTCGAGAAACTCTTTCAGCTTTCCCGACGGGAAGCCCGCGTAGTTCTCGACTTCCGTCGTTTGGGCCAATTGCCCCATCGGAAATCGGCCCATGACACGGTTTTCCTCGGTCATTGCCCCTTCGAAGAGGAGTGGCTTCAAATTAGCGCGGGCCGCGTAAATCGCAGCCGACCATCCGGCAGGGCCGCTCCCGATAATGATGCAGTTTTCGGCGTTGCTCATGCTGTTGTGAACGGATTGTTAGTGTGGGAGAACCCGGGCGGTCGATTCGCTTGATACCCGTCGCCGCCGGACCTGCGTCGTTGTAGCATACAAACCCCCTATCGAACAGGTTCCAACGGGTAGCCTGTGCCGTGTCCAATCGCCGGAATTACAGTTTTTTCAACGCTTCGAGCAATTCCTCGAGATCGGAATCGGTGTGGGCCGCCGTCAAGCTGACGCGGAGCATCGATGTCCCTTTTGGTACCGTGGGGGGGCGAATGGCGGGAACGAAAAAACCGGATTCGGTAAGCCGACGGGAGATCGCGAGGACTTCGTCCGGGGATTGAAAGTAAATCGGCACGATCGGCGTGGTGTCAGCGCGTGTTGCAAACCCGAGCCCACGCAACGCGTCGCGCAGGGCTCGGCTCTTGGCGGCCAACTGCGACCGTTCCTCGTCCATATCGCGTGCCAGTTCGACCGCGCGCGTTGCCGCCGTCAAAACTGCGGATGGGGGAGCCGTCGAGTAAATCCACGAACGGGCGTATTGGGTCAGCCACTCGATGAGCAGTGCGGGGCCGGTGACAAAGCCACCGCTGCATCCGAGGGCTTTGCTGAGTGTGCCGGTGCGTATCCAGCGCTCTGCGTCGATCCCAGGTCCGCAGGCGACGCCTCGTCCGCATTCGCCTAGCACGCCGCTCGCATGCGCCTCATCGGCAATCGCCATCGCATCGAATTGCTCACAAAGCCTCTGGATTTCGAGAACCGGGGCCACATCGCCGTCCATGCTGAAGACCGTATCGGTAACGACCCAGACGCGCCGGTACGCATGGCGGTGGTTGAGAAGGAGAGTGTGCAGGGCATCCATGTCCGCGTGGGGAAAGACATGAATCGCGGCTCGCGAGAGACGGCAGCCATCGATCAGGCAGGCGTGATTGAGCGAATCGCTGAGAATCGCATCGTCTTTCGTCGCAAGGGCTGCGATGGTTCCCAGGTTGGTTGCGTAACCGCTTGAGAAGACCATCGCTTGTTCTGTTCTTTCCCAACTCGCCAGGGCTTCGGTCAGCGTCTGGTACGGAGTTGCCGCGCCCGCAATCAAGGGGCTGGCGACCGAACCAACGCGGGGACTGCGAGCGGCGTCGGCGAGCGCCTCGCGCACCTTGGGATGCCATGCCAGGGAGAGGTAGTCGTTGGAGCCAAAGTGGACTAGGGAAATCCCGTTGCGCTCGATGGTTCGGGGGGTTTGTGGTTGGGCGAGAGCCAACTGTCGGTGCAGTCCAGCGGCTCGCCGCAGGCTGAGATCCGACGCCAAGTCGTTCCAAAAGTCGGAATATGAGGGTTTTGGGCTCGGCACGGCAACCTGGCGAAGGATCCCCGGGGAACCGGGTTTGATTCGTAACGGAGTGTAAGCGATAATTACAGCGGCCGGAGATGAGCGGCCGATTCCTTTATTGTGAAGCCGATTGTAGCGCCATGCAATGGACTGACCATCAACTCTTGATCACCGACGACGACGAAGATTTTCGTGCGACCTTAGGAGATGCCTTGTCGCGCAAGGGATTCCGTACGCAGCTGGCTTCCGACGGCGTCGAGGCGCTGGAGGTGATCGAACACGGTGGGATCCATCTGGCCCTGTTCGATGTGCATATGCCGCGGCTCGATGGGCTCGGGGTTCTCCAGTCGGTACGAAATCGAACGCCACGACTGCCGTGCATCTTGATGTCGGCCAAGCTCGACGATGGGATCATCGCCCGCGCGCACGAACTGGGGGCAGAAGCGATCTTGCCGAAACCCTTTTCCCTCTCGGCGATGCTCGAAGCCGTGCGCCGATTGCTCGAATCGACTTACGGTCGACCGTCGTAGTCACCGGCGGGATCGATCCCAATTTGGGGAACTCATCACCCAACCGATCGCGATGCCGGTGACCAACCCGCCGAGATGCGCGAAGTTCGCCATCTTCATCCCTCCGCCGGCTCCCGCGATATCCCCTGCAAAGCCGAGGAACAGGATGAGACCGACCATGAAGTACGACGATGGGGAGAGAGAGAAGCCGAGGTCTCTGCGCAGGTAAGTCTTGATCGCGATATATCCGAACAGTCCCAAAACCACTCCGGAGATCCCGACAAAAACGGGAGTCCCCGAGAGTCCTTGGATTCCCAAAATATTTTGAGGCAGAAGCCCTTGCGGAAGGTGCGATCCGATCGCGAACGCGATGATCAATAACAAGTAGCGCAGCGATCCCTCCAGCCGTTCAACGATGCGACCAAGAGATGCCAACGCGAACATATTCATGATCAAGTGAAGGGCATGATCGTGCAAAAACATGGGAGTCAAAACGCGCCACCATTGATAATCCTTGAGCGAGACCGCTGGGTCCTTGGTCCGTTCGTACCTGGCCATGTCCACGAACATCAATTGCTTGACAATCGATTTTCCGAATCGACTTCTCGGGTCGGAGAAATTGGACGCAACGCTCAGGACAGAACAAAGGATGATCAAAGTCAGCGTGATTGGCGGGAGAGCTCCGCCAAACATGGAATTGCGGTAAATCTCGCGCGGTGTTTGGATATTCCGTTGGCGAGAAGCAGCCTGGTCGCGCTGCTCTTTGAGAATCGTCCGGGCATCCCGGACGGCTTGCTGATAGCGGGTATTTCCCGGATCGGCGAGGAATTGGGCGAGTTCCTGCTGGGCTTCGTCCAGCCGATCCTCGTCACGTATCCAGACCTCCCACCGAGTCTTGGTTGCATCGGTCGGTTCGACATGGGTCGAGATGTTGCGAGTCAGGAGATAAGCTACGAAGGCTTCCGTGTTGGCTTGCCCCTCGAGGACGGTCAGGCTTCTCATTCGCTCATTTTTTCCAAAGAGACTCGGTTTGCTTCAATCAACGGGGCGCAGCTGATCGAGCGGTACGTAATATTTTGCGTAATGGGCACCGTCGCTGTAACGCGGGCCCTTGGGATCTGGGACAAGAACCGTGGCCCGAGAGGTGATGCGATTCACGATCCCGACCAGATTCTTGTTGTTTATCCGAAATGTGACTCGTTTTCCTAACCGTATGTTGAAATCCCGGGCGGCGCGTTCCTGCTGGGTAATCAATTCGTGCCGGTGTTCTGTGTGACCGAACATGTGGTGGGCAATCGATTGAAACCGCGACGCTGCGCAGTCGCTGTGAATCCAAACCAACATTTCGCACAAATGGATCAATTCATGTTCCACGATCCGTTGCATGGCCGCAAGCCGATTGTGGCACCACAGCCCGCAAACGCGTGTCCGATCTCCCGGCTTCCGAAACGATTGAAACAGAAGGCTGGTTGACAAGGCGATTTCGTAACGGACGGTCGGAGCCCGCGTGGAGGTCCCTCGAAATGTCTGACGCGTTGTCTTGCCCCCCGCTCGTGACATGCGGGAACTGAGTCGGAAAGACATGCCGTGGGCTCTGGCGAGGGGAAGGCAAAGGCCTTCGAAGAAGACTTGGTCGTAGGCCTCCGCCATTCTCTCGAGGTCTTGGCGAGAGATTTTTCGGAAATTTTCGCCGTCCATCACGGAGGATTGCTCGAGAACGCTGCGCGCGATGGTTTGCTGCCATTCCTGCCGTCCTCGCCAGCGATCCGGGTAACTGCAAAGCAATTGGGCGAGTTGGGCAGGGGTATCCAAATGGGGGCGACCACCGGTTGCAGCCGACCTCGACGGTTCGAGATCGGTGCGGAGGCGTCGCACGGCCGAGGCTTCTCGCTGCATCCTTCCTTGTCGATTTCTCACGCCTTATTCCCCCATGACTGTTGACGCCGGCTTCAAAATATACCATCTCCAACGCTATATTGGCGGCGAAGAAGACATGTGCTTGTATTATGTCAACTGATGGTTCCCTCTCTCGAATGGTCTCCTGGTCATGCGCGTGGCTCTTGCGTTTCAAGCTTTCTTTGCTGTCCTTCGGCGCGGGGATACCGCCGAGCGCGTCCGTGCGGCACTGGGTTCGAGCGATTCTCCGCCGGCGGTTCGCGTGGAAAAGCATGCGACGACGGCGACGCCAGTCACGGGTTCGGGGTCGAGGAGCGATGCGTTGACCTTGCTCATGGTCCTGCAGCGAGATGCACATTTTTTGGATTTGGTGGGTGAGTCGCTGCACGAATACAGCGATGAGCAGATCGGCTGCACCGCCCGATCGGTTTTGCAGAATGCGAACAAAGCGCTCGAGCGAATGTTTGGTATCCAACGCATCACGGCCCAAGAAGAGGGAGAGCGAATCGAGGTTCCCGCAAATGCATCTCCTGTACGCTGGCGGATTATCGGCAAGGCATCGGCAACCTCGGGACGCATCGAGCATCCGGGATGGATGGCGACGAAGGTCGATCTGCCGCAATGGACTGGCCAGCGTGACGATGCGATGGTCCTGGCACCGATCGAGGTCGATGCGGGATCATGATCGTACGAGTGCAGGCCTTCTCGCGGCTCCATTTCGGTTTGATGGAGATCTGCCCAGGCCAGCCACATTGTTACGGTGGGGTCGGCATGATGATTTCATCCCCCTCGATGCTCGTTCAAGGACGCACAGGCTCGGTCACCGATCTCTCTTCGGTCCAAATCGAAGGAGATGGGTATTGGGCGGAACGAGCGCGCCGGGTATTGGAAATTTGGGGACGGCATCATCCCGATTCCCCACTCCCGCTGGAATCCATTCGTGTGGTCGCGCCGCCGCACGCCCACATCGGTTTGGGATCAGGAACGCAATGGGCTTGCAGCATTGCAGGACTTCTCCAAATCGCAAACGGTGTACAGGTACGAGGAGCATGGGTTCCATCGGTGGCGGAAACGCTGTTTTCAAGCGCCGAGTCGCTCGCTGCCAACGCTGGGCGAGGACTGCGTTCCCATATCGGCTGCGAAGGATTTCGACGGGGAGGCTTGATTGTCGATTGGGGCCAGCATCACTCCGAGAAGCAGGCAGCAGGACATGGGCGCACGGAGGTCTTTTCGTTCCCCCAGTCGTGGCGCATGGTGACCCGCTGCGATCGTTCCTACCTGGGGGAATCGGGGGGGGCCGAAGCGACCATGTTCGAGCGCTGCTCGTCGTTCCCAAATCCGTCGCGGAGCGCCATGGTCCGAACGATTCGCGAGGAGATGCTTCCTGCGTTCGATGCGTCGGATTGGGTCGTCGCAAGCGATGCGATCGGGCGCTATGGGGAATGGGCGGGCAAGATCTTTGAACCGTTGCAGGGGGGCGTTTATCGTTCTCCTGCCATCGCCGAGAGTATCGCGGATTTGCGACGTCGCGGCATTCGCGGGGTCGGTCAGTCGAGTTGGGGACCCACCGTCTTTGCGCTCGCCCACGATCCGGAGCAAGCGCAGTGGATTGCGGATCTCTGGAGGAACCGATCTTCGGCAGAGGCGGCGGTGGAAATCGCGGGAGTCGCACCTGCAGCAGTTTACGAATGCGATTCTTCGTCCTGATGGAGATGCCGCATATCGAATCGCCGTAACTCGGTCCCGAACAAGGCGACGGTGGTGACGATCGCAAGGGTTGCCAGTCCCCCGATGACGACGCTGGGAACCAACCCGAGGAAGTGGGCTGCCACTCCGCTTTCGAGTTCCCCCAATTCGTTCGAGGCTCCGATAAAGATCGAATTCACAGCAGCGATCCGTCCTCGCATGGAGTCCGGTGAGTACAACCTCAGGATCGACTTGCGGATGACCACGCTGTAGCCATCGAGGATCCCGCTCATGAAGAGCGCCGCGCACGAAAGATAGAAATTCTTCGAGAGAGCGAAGACGATCATCGACAGACCGAACCCGAATACGCAGGCCAGCAGAACTCTTCCGGCGAACGCCCTCGGTGGAAACCGAATGCATAGCAAAGCGCAAATCAACGCGCCGGACATCGGAGCGGCGCTCAGGAACCCTAAGCTCGCCGGGCCGATATCCAAAACATCCTTGGCGAACAGCGGGAGCATGGCGATCGCACCTCCGAACAGCACCGCGAACAAGTCTAGGGCCATCGAGCTCCAGAGTATTTGTCGACGAAAAACGAACTTCCAGCCTGCGGTGATCGATTCGGTCAACGATTCCTGCGAGGTATGGGGGGCGTGGGGTTTCGGCGCGATCCGCGTCACCATGGCGATCGCGACCATCGCGCATACGATGCTGCAAGCGAATGGTCCTGCGTTGCCGAAGCCTTCGATCAATCCGCCGGCGAGGAGAGGCGCGACGACCGCGCACGCGTGCCACACGATCGTCGTCCATGTCGCGCCGCTGACGGCCGCCAAACGCGGAATGATCTGAGCCTCGAGACTGGGCATGGTCGGCTCGGAAAAACCGCGAGCTACACCCAGCCAAAACATGCAGGCATAGATAGCGATCAAGAGCGTGTCGCCATGCAGCATCGAGGATGCCGCCATGGCCAGCGCACATAACCACTGCAGCGAGTACGTCCAACAAAGGAGGTTGCGTCGGTCGATGCGATCGGCAAGATACCCGCCTACGATCGCCAGGCTCAGCGCCGGGATAGCTTGAACCAGCCCCAGGTAGCCGAGATAGAGAGGTTGCTTCGGGAATTCGTGCGCGATCGCAAACGGAGCCCAGAAGAATAAAATCCGAGTGCACAAGGTAGAGCAGGCATGGGCTCCGAGCAACCAACGAAACTCGTGATAGTCGGTCGCTCGCGTCGATGGCCGCGGTTTCGATTCTAAATGCTTCACAGGATCCAACGAGCCACCAGATTGTACGTCAGCCATGCCCCCAAATAGGCCAATGAGGTCATGTAAACAAAGGAGAAAAGTGGCCAGCGCCAGGAATTCGTTTCCCGCTGAATGATCATCAGGGTCGATGCGCACTGGGCGCACAGAGCAAAGAATACCATGATCGAAAATGCTGTTGCCAAGTTGAAGACCGGTTTTCCATCAGGCCATTGAGCGCTTCGCAACTGCTCCTTCAAACCGTCGCTTTTCTCGTCGGTATCGCTCCCGAGAGCGTAAATGGTCCCGAGGGTGGCGATGATCACTTCGCGGGCGGGAAACGAAGCGAGCACCGCAACGCCAATCCTGCCATCCCATCCCAAGGGACGCACCGCAGGTTCCAGCACTTGACCCGCCCTGCCCAGAAAACTCTGCTCAATCAACCGACTTTTTTCGAGGTTGATCGAGGACTCCAAATTGGCGATCGCTTCGGTGTCCGGATCGGCGAGAGCCTGGAGTTGTTCCAATTCGCGCGTCGATCGGTCGACGGAGGTATGATCTCCCGGGAAATAGGCCGCAGCCCAAACCAAGACCGAGGTGACAAAAATCAGCGTGCCGGCCCGGGCCAAAAATGCCTTCACGCGCTCCCATACCCGGCTGATCACCACATGCCAACTGGGCCAGCGGTATCCGGCCAACTCCATGATGAACGTGGAGGGTTCGCCGCGAAAGAAGAATCGCTTGAGCAGCCATGCGATCGGAATCGCCACCACCGCCCCCAGGGATTGCATCGCAAAAAGAACGATCCCCTGAAGGCTGATCCAGCCCGATGCATAGCGGACGTCCGGTACGAAGGCTGCAACCATCAGCACATAGACAGGCAGTCGCGCGGAACAACTCATCAACGGTGCGACCAAGATGGTGACCATCCGATCCTTGCGATGATCGATCGTTCGTGTCGCCATGATCCCTGGAATCGCGCACGCGAACGACGACATCAGCGGAAGAAAAGACTTGCCGCTCATCCCGATCGTTGCCATGAACTTGTCCATGACAAAGGCAGCCCGCGACATGTATCCGCAGTCTTCGAGGATTCCGATAAACAAAAACAAAATCGCGATCTGAGGGAGAAACGTCAGTACCGCTCCCACCCCTCCGACAACGCCATCGACCAGCAAACTGCGCAGTGGCCCGGGCGCGATCGCACCCTCGACCGCGGATGCAATCCAACCTTGGAGCCCCTCGATCCCATCCATCGGCCAGCGAGCGACTAACGTGATCGACTGGAAGATCACAAACATCAGAACCAAGAAGAACAGCAATCCGATCCAGCGGTGTGTCAGCCAGCGATCCAGCGTATCGCTCCACGTGGGTGGACGCTGCCGCGGTCGCTCGATCAAGCCCGCGGTTTTGCTTTTGATCCAAGCGTACCTGGCTTTGGTTTCGAAGAGTGGGATCGCCACCCCTTCGGCCGTCAACCGAGTTCGGGCTTCACGCAGCCGCTCGCCCAACGCAGCGGCGAGGTGATTGGGGATGCTGCGATGAACGTGGGCCTCACCGGAATCGATCAGCAGCCGCTGCGCCTGAAATCTCGCGAGCGAAACCTTGGATTCCATCAGCCATGCCAACAGCGAATCCGTTTCCCGATGAAAGGATGCGGGGAATGTGCATGCAGCCGTGGGACTAGGAGTTGACTCAGCAAGCCCACTCGTCGCGGGAACGGAACGAGCATCGCCCAAGAGTGCCGCAATGGCCGCGCGAACTTCGGGAATGCCCTGCCGCTTCGACGCCGAGGTGCAGACCACCGGAACCCCGAACCGTTCAGAGATTCCCTGGGTGTCGATCTGGATCCCCGAAGCTGCCACTCGGTCCCACATGTTCAAAACCAGCAGCGTCGGCAAACCGAGTTCCACCACTTGGCTAAATAGGTACAGGTTCCGTTCCAGGTTCGTCGCGTCCGCAATCACAATGACCGCGTCGGGGCGTTGCACGCCACCGATCGCGCCGCACAACATGTCGACCGATACCGCTTCGTCCGCCGAGCGAGCTGCCAGGGAATAGGTTCCTGGGAGATCGACAATCTCGACGCTGGCAGACATCGAAGCCGCATCGTCAGTGTTCCGAGGCAAGACGAGTCGACCTGTCTTCTGCTCAACCGTGACCCCGGGATAATTCCCAACCCGCGCGTTTCCGCCGCACAGTGCATTGAACAAACTGCTCTTGCCAGTATTTGGGTTGCCGATCAAGGCGACCGTGGCTACCGGGGCGCTCATGGCGATTTCTCGATTTGCACGCGCTGCGCCTCGTCCCGTCGCAAACTGATGCGGTAGCCGTAGACGGAGAACTCGATCGGATCCCCCATCGGAGCGGTTCCGATGTGCTCGACATCCTCCCCAGGCAGCAGACCCATTTCCAGCAACCGCGCTGCTACGGTATCCTCCCCAACGACGGACACGACCCGCCCGGATTCACCCGGCTTCAGATCGCACAGGGTCCAAGGGGTAGATGGCATTTGGCGGCGAAACCTGCTACGCGACGGGGGACACCAAGATCTCAGCGACCTCTCCCAAACGCAAGCATAAGCGCTTGCCATCCACGGTCACCAAGCACGTCTCACCCGGAGACAACATCCGAATCCGACAACCGCAGCAAACCCCCATTTCCCCAAGTCGGTGAACATTCGGCTCTTCGCCGACAATATCCACGACCACCCCTTCGCCCTCGCAGGGAAGGTACTCCATAGGAAACGGTTCGGAGGCTCCAGAACAGATCATCGGAAATGCAATCCACACAGATACGTTGACCGAGAACTACATCGGCAGAATCTTATCTTAATTGAGACTGAATTTCAATAAGGACCGACGGAGATTCCTAGCCGGGCTCGAAATCGGCGAAACACTTGGATTTTCTCGACGCAGATGGCGTCAAGCGTCGATTCTGAACCTTTGGAGAGGTCTGCGAAACTGGGGCAAACGCCCCGAATCGGCCTTCGGCCCCTCAAATTGGGGGGTTGAACAGCTCGCAAGGTTCCCGCAGACTTTGACTTTGCGGTCCAGGCGACCAAGTTGGTTTTTCTGGGCGGCGGAGACAGTTTCAAACTGTCGGATCGGATGGGGGTTTTGTAAACTCTAGCGGAAGCTGAGTTTTCGCCACCGTCTGAACGGTGACAAATCTTCCGCAAGGGTGACCTGTTCAGGGAATCGACGTGCAGAGCGACGCATCCAGAAAGAGAACGTTCTACGACCGGTGGGCATGGTTGATATTGCTCGCTGGATTGTCGCTCGTCCCTTTTTGCTATTACGGAGCGGGGCTCGCGGTCCAAAGCAATGTGAACAAGGTCGAGGACTGGCTGCCCAAGTCCTACTCGGAGACGCATGAGCTGGGCCGATTTCGAGCGAACTTCCCATCCGATCAATTTGTGTTGGTCAGTTGGGAGGGTTGCAAGCTCGGGGAGGACCCAAGCAAGCCGGAACTCGACGATCCTCGAATTGCCAGGCTCAGCGCCCTGCTCCAGCCGAGTGAGGAACTGCTTCAAGCACAGGATCCCGACGCTCTCGAAGCGAAAAAATATTTCAAAGGGGTGCAAACCGGCCGAATCCTTTTGGATCAGCTAACATCCGGTCAGCACGCATTGGCTCCCGAAGAGGCGGTCGAACGGCTCAAGGGAGCCTTGATCGGTTCCGATGGCCGGCAAACGTGCGTCGTCGTGGCCCTGGATCCTGCTGCCGCTGGCAAACTCAAGCCGATTCTGGGTCGAGGTCAATATCGCGTTTTTCGTCCCAGCATCCCGCCCGGGGTGTTGCGCCGGTTGATTGAGAAAGCTGGCATTCCAGAAGCCGACCTCCGCTTGGGCGGTCCGCCGGTGGACAACATCTCGATCGACGAGGAAGGGGAGCGGACCTTGGTCCGGTTGGCGGGTCTCTCGGGGTTGCTGGGGCTGTTTTTGGCTTGGTGGTCCCTCCGAAGCTTGCTCCTGACCTGGATCGTCGTGCTTTGTTCCGCGACCAGTGCTGCCGCGGCTCTGGCAGTCATTTGGGCGACGGGCGAAACGGTCGATGCGATTGTTTTGTCGATGCCGTCGCTGGTTTATGTTCTCGCGATCTCCGGGGCGGTCCACTTCATCAACTACTACAAGGATGCGTCTCACCACGGTCTGCACGGAGCCACGGAACGGGCGGTCGTGCACGCGATCAAGCCGGCGATCCTTTGCTCCGTAACGACGGCGATCGGATTGCTGTCGCTGTGGTTCAGTGAATTGGTTCCCATCCAAAAGTTCGGTCTTTACTCCGCCATTGGAGTCATGATTCTGAACGTGGTGTTGTTTTTGATTCTTCCCTCGACCTTGCACTTGCTCCGGTTTGCGAAGCGATGGGTTGGTGAGGGGGCGGCACCTCAAAATCAGGTGGCGACTCTTGGCGATGATCCGGGCACCTACAGCTTGAGCGAGCGGATTTGGGGAGCGTTCTCCGGCTTCATCGTCAAGCACCACGTTGCGGTCAGTTTCGCGAGCCTCGCCTTGTGCGTCGGCATGGGAATTGGATTGATGCGGACCCGAACCAGCATCGACTTGCTCGAATTGTTCGACTCCAAGGCCCGGATTTTGACCGATTACCAGTGGCTCGAGAAGAATCTGGGGATGTTGGTCCCGCTCGAGATCGTTCTGGAGTTTGACCGCGAGAGCATCGCGAAAACCGACGTGTCCAAGTCGGAGCCTCGTTTGGAAGACCTCGGTCGCTTGACGTTCCTGGAGCGGATGGAGACGACGCTGAGGATCCAGGAAGTCATCGCTGAAAAATTTGGAGAAAAGGGACTCGGTTGGGTTGGCCGCAGCATGTCGGCCGCGACCTTTGCCCCATCGATGCCCGGCAAGGGTGCGAGCAATCTGATGTTGGTGAAGAGGGGATCCTACAACGCCACTCTGGAATCCAAGCGGTCGGAGTTTGAGAAGTCAGGTTTCTTGAGGATCGATCCGACCACCGGCAACGAATTGTGGCGCATCAGTCTTCGCGTCGCTGCGTTTCAAGGAATCGACTATGGCGCATTCGTCCATGACTTGAGTGAAGTCGTCAATCCGGTCATCGAAGCCCATGGCGATCGCGTTCAGATTTTGCGTCGAATCGCTGCATGGACGGGAGATTTTCGCTTCGCTGGCAAGAAGGTTGTGCTGTGGGACCCCGCCATCGTCGACGGAGAGTCGGGCGCGTCGATCAACACCGGCAAGATTCGCGCCGATGAGATTTCCACTTTGCTGACCAATGCGCGTTTCCAAGTCACTCGCGCCAACGTCGACTCGAAGATGATGCCTCGGACCCAAATCGAGGAGTTGAACGATTATTGCGACGCGGTCGTGCTCGTAGGATCCTTTACCGACAGCGACGTGCAGATCCTCGATGCCAATCTCAACAAGGTGATCGACCTGAAGACGCCCGATCCGCTGGTCCCCAAGCATTGGCTCTCCCCGATGTATACCGGGGTGGTACCGATCGTTTACAAAGCCCAACGCGCTCTCCTTCAAAGCTTGGTCGAAAGCACGTTTTGGTCCTTCCTGATGATCACTCCCCTAATGATCTTCGTATCGCGTTCGGTCCGAGCTGGGTTGGTGGCGATGATCCCCAACGTCTTGCCGATCGTTTTCATCTTCGGACTGATGGGCTGGCTGGGAATCGCGATCGATATCGGCTCGATGATGACTGCGAGCATCGCCCTCGGGGTCGCTGTGGACGACACCATTCACTTTTTGTCCTGGTTCCGGGGGAACGTTCTGACGATGCGCAACCGCAACGCGGCGATCATCGCTTCGTATCGTCAGTGCGGGACTCCCACCTTGCAGGCGGCATGCATCAGTGGGCTGGGCTTGTCGGTTTTCGCGTTCAGCACCTTTACGCCGACCCAGCGTTTTGGTTGGCTCATGCTGACCATTCTCATCGCTGGGGTGATCGCCGAACTGGTCATGTTGCCTGCCATTCTCGCCGGCCCGCTGGGACGAGTTTTCGAACCCCGGGCGACCCGGCATCGGATGCTGTCCCGTTTTTTTCTCGTCTTTCGCCACGAAGTTCGGCGACGGTTCGATCGGGGGCATAAAGCCTCCTCGGTCCCCGCTGGCGAGACCGAATTCCAAAGCGCGGCCTAAGCTGGCCGGTTTTTCCCCTTGGAACCTCCGGGACTTGTCGCTACACTTTTGTCCCCTCGCATTACTTCCCAAGCAGCCAGCCTCCGGCGAACTTGTTATGACCAAGCAAAAAACTCACAAATCCACCAAGAAACGATTCCGCGTGACCGCGACCGGCAAGGTCAAGCACCGCAAGTGCGGAACCAGCCACTTGGCAATCGCCAAATCGGCCAAGAAAATCCGCAAGCTTCGAGGCACCCGAGTCCTCGAGCCCAACTACACGCGAGCCATCGTCGATGCGCTCTGTGGAAACAGTTACTGACTGGCGTTACCATTCCAGGCGTTTGGGTACCAACAATCGCGATTGACTTTTTTGCCAGTCGTTTCCGCTGCCTTTGTGCAGCCCTCGCGATGACCTGAGACGCTCCATAGCAATGATCGAAGAATCATGAGAACGAGAAAAGGATCGGCCCGACGTCAAGCCAAACGGCGGATGTTTCAACGGGCCGAGGGATACGTCGGCGGCCGCCGACGTCTGTACCGAACGGCGAAGGAAAACCTCGTCCGCGCTGGACGTTTCGCCTACCGCGATCGTCGACGCCGTCGACGCGACTTCCGTCGCCTGTGGATTATCCGGGTCAACGCCGCAGCGCGCCTGCACGGCTTGCGCTACAGCGAGTTCATCGCGGGCTTGGCGCTGGCTCACATCGAACTGGACCGAAAGCAACTCTCGGAGATGGCGATCCACGATCCATCCGGCTTCGAAGTGGTTGTGACCGCGGTCAAGAGGGCGCTGGAAGCCCAGCAGGCTGCGTAGGTAGGCTACGCACCCCGCGCATGGCTCTCGACCCGTTCCTCCGCAGTCTCGATGCAATGCTCGAGGAAGCTCGAGCTCTTCTCTCCGCAGTGGCAACTGCTGAAGAGCTCGAAGCGCTGCGCGTCCGTTTCGTCGGAGCAAAAAGCGGGGCCCTGAAGACCATTCAAAAAGGGATGGCCGATTTGGGAGCCGAAGATCGGCCCGCTGCCGGCAAACGCTTCAATGAAGTGCGCGAGACGCTGCAGCAACTGCTCGACAACGCAGCCGAAAAGATCGGCGGAGGACCAATCAAGTCCTCCGGTCCGCAAATCGATCCCACGCTGCCCGGCCTTCGCCCTCGCATCGGGGTCGTCCACCCGATCACGCAAACCATCGAGCATCTCAAGGAGATCATGGGGCGACTCGGTTTCACGGTTGCCGAGGGGCCTGAGATCGAGGACGAGTGGCATAACTTCGTTGCCCTCAACATCCCGGAGGATCACCCAGCCCGCGATCCGCTCGACAATTTCTACCTCGCCGCTGCCAAGGCGACCGGACCGGTCGCAGGCGATGCGGGATCCGGATCCTCGCGATTGCTGCGAAGCCAAACCAGCACCGTGCAAATCCGAGTGATGGAAACCGAACCGCTTCCCATGCGGATCATTTCGCTCGGTCGGGTTTATCGCCCCGATGCTCCCGATGCCACTCACTTTCCCATGTTCCATCAAATGGAGGGACTGTGGGTGGACGAGCATGTAACGATGGCCCAATTGAAAAGCGTTTTGAAATTGTTCGCCACCAGCTATCTCGGTGAAGATGTCAAGGTTCGATTTCGCCCCTCTTTCTTCCCCTTCACGGAACCGAGCGTCGAAGTCGACTACCTCTGGAATGACCAATGGATCGAATTCGGCGGGGCCGGGATGGTCGATCCGAATGTATTTCAAGCGGTGAATATCGATCCCGAGCGTTGGTCCGGTTTCGCGTTCGGTCTCGGCGTGGAACGCTTGTGCATGCGGAGGTTCGGGATCACCGATATCCGCGATCTGTATCGCAGCGATGTTCGATTCCTGCGCCAGTTCGCTACTTAACCAAAGCGAGTTGTCACATGTTGGTTTCTTGGGATTGGCTCGCGGATTACGTGAAGATCGATCGGTCAATCGAAGCCATGGAGGCCCTATGGGCCATGTCCGGCCTGAATCACGAAAGCACCGAATGGGTTGAAGGGGATCCGGTCATCGATCTGGAAGTGACCAGCAATCGCGCGGACTGTCTGGGGCACATCGGTGTTGCCCGCGAAGCCGCGGTTCTGTGCGAACTGCCTTTGACGGTTCCCGATCCCAAGCTGCGTTGCGCGTCGACGGACATCGAAACCATTCTTCGCATTGAGAATCGATTCGTCGATGCATGCCCGCGCTACACCGCCCGGATCATTCGCGGTGTCAAGATCGGGCCCAGCCCCGAGTGGATGGCAAAACGGCTTCGCGCAATCGGCGTCAAACCGATCAACAATGTCGTCGATGCCACCAACTACGTCATGATGGAATGTGGCCAACCTTTGCATGCCTTTGACTTGTCCCGTATCCGAGGGGGCAAGATCATTGTTCGACCAGCGAGCGAGAAAGAAAACTTCGTTGCGATCGACCATCGCACCTACGTTCTCGATCCTCGCATGGTCGTGATCGCCGATGCCGAGCGTCCACTCGCTCTCGGCGGCGTGATGGGAGGGGTCGACAGCGAAGTCGCTGATACCACGCGCGATCTACTGATCGAGTCCGCGTCGTTCGTCCCGATCGCCATCCGCAGGGCGGCTCGCAAACTGAAACTGCACTCCCCTTCGTCCCATCGATTCGAGCGCAGGATCGACCCCCATCAAGTCGACTGGGCTTCGCGCCGCTGTTGCGAACTGATTTTAGCGACCGCAGGCGGCGAACTGCTGTCCGGTTGCATCGATACCGACCCGACCGAGAAACCGATGCCCGCATGCACGATCCGGCAGGCCCAGGTTACGCGAGTCCTTGGAATCGACGTGCCTTGGGACACGAGTTTGTCGATCCTCAACCGGCTCGGGTGCCGCGTCGAGGAGAGTCCCCGGTCAGGAAACGCCAGCGTGGTCCCTCCTTCGTTTCGTCAGGATCTGACGCGCGAGATCGATTTGATCGAAGAGATCGCGCGCGTCTTTGGGTACGACCGCATTCCTGAGAATGCGATGGTGCCCATGGTGGCCTCCATGCGGCGCCCCAAGGACATCGTTTTGGCGACGGTCCGTCAGGTCGCATGCGCCGCCGGGATGGATGAGTCCCTCACCCCCAGCCTGATCGGCAAATCTGGGGTCGACCGAATTTCGCCCTGGACCAATGAGGATCCTCTGGTAACACAGACACCCCTTTTGGAAGGTGCCAATGTCCTGCGTCGATCTCTGATTCCGAGCCTGATCGCAGCGCGACTTCACAACCAATCGCAATCCAACCGGGATGTCCGGCTGTTTGAAATCGCAAGCGTCTACCTCCCTCGCGGCAGCGCCCTACCGCACGAACAAGTTCATCTCGGTTTGATCGCAGAGAGTGATATCCGCACCGTGCGAGGTGTGCTCGAGGAGATTGTACAGCGATGCTGGGGAGGTGTCCGTTCCGACCTGCAAAGGGTGGAGTCGGAGGTCTCCTGGGATTTTCTGGAACCTGGCAGCGGGATTGCTTGGATGGTTTCGGGGCACATGCTGGGTTGGGTCGGTGCGTTATCGAGGTCGCTAGCCCAGTCGAACAAACTCGATGGAAACGCCGCCCTCGGTGAAATGAATTTGGATGTCTTGTTGCAGCACGCCCGCCTTGTTCCGCGGGTCGAGGGAGTGGTCCCCTATCCCGCAATCCACCGCGATTTGAATTTGGTGGTGGATGAGACACTCCTCTGGAAGACATTGAAAGAAACGATCGCCGCATCGGCGGGCACCCTGTGCGTCGATATCCGGTTTCAAGAGATTTACCGAGATCCACAAAAAGATGGAGCTGGGAAAAAACGGATGCTCCTGAGCCTGGTGTTGCAGAGCGATCGGGAAACCCTCAAGAGCCAACAGGCCGATGAAGTCGTCGCCAGCGTGCTCGCCGCTTGCGAAAGCAAGTTAGGCGCGCGACTTCTCGCATCGTGACACAATGGCGCGCTCGCGCTGCGCGCCGGAACGGATAGAAGCCGCCATGATTCGCACCGATATCGATTTGGATCGTCCCGGCAAGCAGCAAGGATTTCTGCGGGTTCCTTATTCGCACAACCTGGCGGGGTGGGCAAACGTGATGATCCCAATCACGGTCATCGCTCACGGCGCAGGCCCTACCGTCCTGGTGCTCGGCGGGAACCACGGGGACGAATACCAAGGTCAGATCGCGGGGCTGAAACTTGCTCGAACCGTTGCTGCGGACATGGTCTCAGGAAGGTTGATCGTGATCCCATCTCTGAATTTTCCAGCCGCGCAGGCCTCGACACGCTTGTCGCCCATCGATGGAATGAATCTGAACCGCGCATTTCCCGGCGAGGCGGAGGGCTCTGTCACTAGCCAGATTGCCCATTACCTGACCCATCATCTGTTTCCGATCTCGGACGCGGTTATCGACATTCACTCTGGAGGGCGAAGCATGGAGTTCGTCCCTTGCTCGCACATGCATGTGGTCCCCGATCGCGAGCAGCGGCGCGCCATGCTCGAAGCCATGCTGGCATGGAATACCGACTTTTGTTTTTTGTACACCGATATCGCAGGGACCGGCTTGCTACCCGTGGAGGCCGAGAATCAAGGCAAGACGGTGGTGACGACCGAGTTGGGAGGTGGCGAAGGCGTATCCGCTGCCGTCCATCGGATCGCGCACGAGGGCTTGCAAAATGTCTTGCGGCATCTCGGAGTCCTCAGCGGACCGGTGCAGGCGCGAACCGCCATGGGGCTGCCTCCCTCGGTGATCACGCAAGCCCTGGATTCGCGAAATTATCTGCTCGCGCCCGAGTCGGGAATTCTCGAAGTATGCGTCGATCTGGGGGCGCCCGTTCGTGCCGATCAAGTCGTAGCGCGCGTCCACTTCTTGGAACGACCGGACCGCGAGCCCATCGCGATTCGCTCTCCCAAACAAGGATACTTGATCGCGACACGCACTCCCTGCAGAACGCATCAAGGGGATTGTGTTGCCGTGATTGCCGAACCGGTCGATGCCGATTCCGTCATGAAGATGTAAGCCAGCTTGCGCTGCCCGTGTATTTTGCGACGGCGTCCAGATCGAGCGTGATCCCCAGGCCGGGTCGATCGGGGATTTGTAGGCATCCCTCGTCGTCCAGTCGCCATGGTTCTTCGACCAACTCATCGATGAACGGGGATCCGGTCAGGTATTCCACGAATCGGGTGTTGGGGATCGCTGACGCCAAATGCAGATCGGCCGCCAATCCCACCGCGGTGTTCCAACCGTGCGGAACGAATTCCACTCCGTAATCCTGAGCCATCCACGCGATTCGCCGTTCTTCGCTCAGGCCTCCCACCTTGGTGACATCGGGTTGAACGATATCGAATGCTCGCCGGGAAAGCCAAGGGAGAAAACTTTGTCGTCGCGTCAGAACCTCGCCGCCCGAGATCGGAACGGGAGAGTGTTCTCTCAGTCGGATGAAATCCTCGAGCGCGTCGGGGGATAGCGCTTCTTCGAACCAAGTAACGCGGTAATGCTCCAGCATCTTCGCTGTTTGAATCGCCCACTTGTAATTGCGAGACCAAAAGGCATCGGAGCCTCCGGCGTCGACCATGAGGTGACATTCCTCGCCGATCGCTTCGCGGGCCGCAGCAACGATCGCTTCATCGGTCTTTGCGCACTTGCGTCCAAAAGGTCCCCATCCGATTTTGAATGCGCGAAAGCCTTGTTGCTTGACTGCAACCAAGCTGTCCTTCATGCGGGCCGGTTCGTCCATCAGCAACGATGCGTAAGGTTGTACACGATCGACATACCTGCCTCCCAGCAGACGACCGACCGGATGGCCCGAATCCTGCCCCAGCAGATCCCAAAGCGCGATGTCGATTCCGCTGATCGCATGAGTGATGGAACCGCCGCGTCCCAGCCAAAACATGTGCTGGTGCAGTTTCTCGCTGACACGTTCCGGTTCGAGCGCGCTCTCGCCGACGAACAGAGGATGTAAAACATCCAACGCGGCTTGCACCAAGCGATCGTTGGTGAAGACGCTTCCCAGGCCGACGCGGCCGGAATCGGTATGGACTGCGATCAAGGTGTGGACGCAGTCCTCGGGTCGGAGTTCGTTGCTCCAACCTCCTTCGGGAGTCGCGCCTCGCAACCCGGCGCAGGTGATTTGGGTGATCTTCATGGTTATCTATTTGCTTTCAAGGGGAGCGATGGGAATCCCGGCGATAGATCTCGACGATCGGTTGATAATCGCGGATCTCGTCCAACGGAAAGATTGGGCGTTGGCATCGCCGATGGCCGAGGGTTCTCAAGTTCGCGCTGGAGGAACCGGGTGCATCGATCAAGAGCATACGGCTGCACCAGGCGGCGTACATGTGATGTTGGCAGTGAGGGGACTTGACCACCACGGCATCGAACCGTTTGGGGTCCTGGCCGTTGGCGTAGAAGAACGATCGATCGTACAGATTGACGGCTCGGCTGCCAACCACGATGGTGAAGGATCCGAACTCCAGGACAGCGGTGGGGCCGGAATTCCACAATTCCCCGAAGGATTCGCTTCGAAAGAGGCCATCGCTGAGCGATCGGACTCTCGCCCGGACCTGGAGCGGTTGGAACCGGGACGGGTCGAGTGTGCCGCCGAGGGAGACGTTTACCTCTGCGCCGACCCCCGCTTGCATGGCAACATCGGCTGCGGGTTGATCCACCAGGGGAACCAGGGTGCGACCCGTATAGCCGCATTCGCACAACGCCTTCAGGACCGCGTTGCTGTCTCCCGAGGCACCGGAGCTGGTGGCATCGGCGGCGTCGACCAGAGCGGTGGTTCCATCCCTGGGAGTTTTCATCAACGTCCCCTGCATCTCCCCTAGCGAGATCAGCGGGACCTGCATGCGGTCATGGTAGCTCCAAAACTGGTTCGCGATATCGACGGCAGCGCAGCGTGCCAATTCCTCATCGTTGTCAGTGACCACAAAACTGAAGGTTGCCAGCTCAGGCACATCGGTGAACGGATTGCCGATGAACATTCCCGCCGACAACCCGCGCGGTCCATTTTCGATTTTCTTTGCCTGCTGTATGCAATTGCCGAAGAGCCCTGTTTCTGTAATCAATTCATCTCCACGCACCAAGGCCGGGACCACCACGCGCGCGGTCACTGGTTGTGCGCGACCGTTCATGACAGCCTGCAACAGGCGAGCTGCTCGCATACCGGTTTCGAAGAAATCAACGTGCGGATAGGTATGGTAGGCGACGATCGCATCCGAGTGTCGAAACATTTTGCGTGTCGCAATGCCGTGAAGATCCAGAGAGACGACGATCGGTACGCGCTCGCCGAGGATCGCTCGCGTTTGCTCGAGCAAGTATCCCTCGGGGTCGAATTCGTTCTCTGCGCACATGGCGCCATGCATGCAGAAATAAACCCCGTCGATCGGTCCGGTTGCGATCGCTTGCCGCAGGCCGTCCAGGAAATCACGGGCGATGATTTCCCAGTCCGCTTGCGCGAGAGTGCCTCCCGAGGTGATGAAAAATGCGCTGTAGGCGGGGACCAACTCGATCGAGGGATCGGATTCCAGAATCGACAGCGCACCCCCAACTTCGTTGCGGACCGTCCGATGGTAATCGAGAAAAGCATGGCCGGTTCGGATTCCGAAATCATCGGTCCGACTCAAGTGCGGATTGAAGGTTGATACTTCCTGCTTGCATTCAGCCAGCAGCACGCGTCGCGTCATAACGCTCCCAATCCTTCTGGAAAAAAATGAAAAGTGTCAATGCCAATAGCGCTGCAGCGACCGCGTAGGCGAGTGCCGCTACGCTGAGCATCCCGGAGAAACCGACCGACTCCTTCCAAGCTCCCACAGCCAACGGGGCAAAGCCTGACAAGGCTGCTCCGAACAAGTTCAATATCCCTACGGCGGCTCCCCGCGACGACACGGCGACGACGTCGAAGGCTGCTGGGAAAATATTGCCGATCATCCAACCGCTGAAGAACCCGTATCCGATCAACAGTAGCTTCAGTTGATTCAGATCCTCGCTCTGTCCGATGCCACGCAGCAGCGGTGCGCATGCAGCGAGGCTGACCAGCAGTACCAACATGCGACCGGATCGATAGCGAGTGCGCCATCGATCCGCCATGTAGCCGCCGAAAAACAATCCGATCAACGTTGCCACCTGCAGATAAAGAGTCGATGTCCATGCGGCTTCCGACAAGGTAAGGGAGAATTTTTCCTGCAGATAGCTGGCGAGCCAACTGTAGATCATCCATAGGCCAAAGACGAATAGCGGGAAAATAATGCACAGCATGCAAAAGGTAGGCGTCCGAAACAAACCGCTGGCCGTTTGCAGTCCTGTGGCTGAATCGCTGCGGCTGAGGGGCCGCTGGGAACCGAAATCCTGCGATGCTTGTCGGGAGTGTCTGGCGAGATACCAAGCGTAGGGAATCGCATAGATCAAGCCCGCGATGCCTAGCACCACAAATGCCATTCGCCATTGGCCTCTTTGAGCCATCCAACCGCCGAACGATGCGCCTCCGACGACCCCCGCGATCTGCGCCGTGGTTAGACTTGCGATCGCGCGCGACCGCCATCGTTCCGGAGTCGCTCCCGAAGTCCATGCGATGGCCGCAGGCATGAAGAGGGCCTCGGAGATCCCCATCGCGGCTCGCATGGCCAGGAGCATCGCAGCCGATATCGACAATCCCGTCGCAATAGTCACCAGGCTCCAAACAATAAGGCTGGCAATGATCAGCGATCTCTTCGAAATCTTGTCCGCGAGAAGACCTGCGATCGGACATCCGATCCCGTAGACCCATAGGAATAAAGCGCCGGTGAGTCCTAGCTGTGCATCTGTCATGGCCAGCTCGCTCTTCAAGACCGGGAACATGGCAAACACGGCCTGGCGATCGCAGTAGTTCAAGAAGTAAGCAACCCACATCCAAGCGACCAAGATCATCACGGCCGAGGCCGTCGGTTCCCGGGGGATAGGTGGGGCGTGTTTTGAATCGTCGATCGTTGGCATGCGGTACCCTTTGATTGATTCATTGTAAACCGGGAGGGCGGACTGCGTGTGAGTGTAAGAAGGGGACTGGGCCGCAGGATGGAGACCTTTTGGTCGGTTCGAACCGGACGCTAGCGCGTTCCGGCTGATGAAACCGGACCGGTGACTTAAACAAATCGATGCGCCGAAGTGAGCGATGGATTTGGGTGCTGTCGCGAGCAAGTCATCGTGACCCGTCATGGCCGCAGAGGGGGATCGAGGATCATTTCGCGAAATGCTTCGATGGTGCGGCGGGCCGAGTCCTCGGATGAAGGGGCAGGAAACACCTCGGCGCTCAGATAGCCCGTGTAACCGATACGCTGGAGCGTTTCTACGAGAGGCCATGGATCGAGGTGCCCAAAACCAATCGCTCGTCGATTGGTGTCTGCGAAATGGACGTGACCGATCGCCGGTCCCGCGTCTTGCAGTGCCTGTTCCATGTTCGACTCTTCGATGTTCATGTGAAACCAATCGGCGAGCAGTTGCGTGCAGCCAAGGCCTTGGATCAGTTCCCGTCCCTGGGCCAGCGTGTTGCATTGGTCTGTCTCGTAGCGATTGAGCGGTTCGTAGAGGAGTCGACCTTGGGAGCTAGATGCGTGGCGGTCGAGAGTTTCAAGGGACTCCCGAAGCAGCCCGCGGCTTCGATCGGGGGGTGCGTCGCTGGAGGATCGGCCTTGCATGGAGCCGATGATGGCAGCCGCCCCCAGTTCGATTGCCACATCGATCATGCGGCGGACGAAGTCGATCGCTCGGGTACGTATGTCCGGGTTGGGATCTGCCAAGGTCAGTCGCTCGACGAGCCAGCCGGCTCCGGTTCCGAGGGCGGAGACTTTCAAGCTGGATTCCGCGAGCATCGACCGGAGTTCCGCGATCGGAATGGAATCTGGAGATCTGGGAAATATCTCGACGGCTTGGAATCCCAAGCGGCAAGCGCTTTGGATTGCCCCCCGCAGATCCCCGTGAAAAACGAAGGGGCCCTGCCGAGCTTCGGGGACGAGCGATATCGTGATGGAGGATTGCATGGGCCCTGACTTTCTTAGGAAATACCGTATAATCCAAGTCTTAACTCGGTCTTAATAAACATTGACTAGTCGCTGAAAGATGGATGCGACATACTCCCGCTCGAGCGTTGCCAAAATGTACTTTGCCAAGGGGCTTCGCGACAGCGTGTTTCGGCCTGTCCAAGTCCTCTCCAACCCAGGAGTTCGTCTGTGATTTGCAACTTTCGATTCACCAGTCGGTTCACGAT
Organism: Planctomycetota bacterium; assembly: GCA_046306195.1. Taxonomy (GTDB): domain Bacteria; phylum Planctomycetota; class Planctomycetia; order Pirellulales; family Pirellulaceae; genus JBKCUI01. The sequence goes on from JBKDXO010000009.1 coordinate 24,834, forward strand.
GCGTTCGCTCTGTCTGGTCTTTCTTTCGTTGTTTTCGGGGATTTCCGTCGCCCAAGTGGCGGTCGATCCGCTATTGCCCAGCTACAAGCCGGTTGCGGGGGTATCGGGACAACTCAAGAGCGTCGGATCCGACACGATGAATCCGCTGATGCTTCTGTGGACCGAGAAGTTCAAAGAGTTCTACAAAGGAGTTCGCTCGGAGGTTGAGGGGCAGGGGTCTTCCAAGGCGATGCCCGCCTTGATCGAAGGTTCGGCAAGTTTCGGGCCGATGAGTCGGGATGCCAAAGCCAATGAGATTGGCGACTTTGAGAAGAAGTACGGCTACAAGCCGACCTTGGTCCCGACCGCTATCGATTTGTTGGCCGTTTACGTGCACCGCGATAATCCGTTGGACGAGTTGTCGATGCCCCAGTTGGATGCGATTTTCTCGAGCACTCGCAAATCGGGTGGGGAGGCGATCGACCGATGGGGGCAACTCGGGCTGACTGGCGATTTCGAGTCGTCGCCGATTACCATCTTCGGTCGGAATGCTGCTTCGGGCACGTATGGATTCTTCAAGGAGAAGGTCCTCGGCAATGGGGACTTTCGCAATACGGTCAATGAGCAACCCGGTAGCACCGCCGTCATTCAGTCGGTTGGCGAGAATCGATTTGCGATTGGGTTCAGTGGTGTAGGCTTCAAGAGTTCTTCGGTCAAGATCCTCGCGTTGGCACCCAAGACTGGGGAGAAAGGGATCGAGGCGAACAGCGAGAACGCGTACAGCGGCAAATATCCATTGGCTCGCTATCTCTACATCGCCGTCAACCACAAGCCGGGCACGACGATGGATCCGCTGCGTCGCGAGTTCCTTCGTTTTGTGTTCAGCAAGGAAGGGCAGGAATTGGTCGTCAAGGAAGGCTCTTTGCCGGTCGATGCCAAGACGGCCGCCAAGGCTTTGAAGATGGTCGGGATCAATCCCTAGGATCCTTCGGGGCGTTGCACCGAACAAGGCAACTGCGGAATTGCACACGTGACCACACCGGATCCTACCAACCCCGCATCGACGGCACGGGTGCATCGTCGCAATCGCAATTCCTCGGCGATGGTTCGGCTATCCGACCGGATCGCCAAGCATGTCATTACGATCGGCGGCATCGGAACGATCTTGGTGGTACTGATGGTCATCGTCGTTCTTTTGGGGAACGTCGCCCCTCTTTTTCAGCAGGCCCAGGTGAAACCGCTAGCGGAGTCGGCGGTGCCAACGGGCATCATGGCGTTCGGCCTGGATGAGTACAACGACATCGCATGGTTTCTACATCAGGACCAGCGAATTACGATCGACTCCGTCCAAGTCGCGAGCGAGACTGGAACTTCGCTGGCCGAGTTTCCATTAGGGGGCGCTAACTCGGGAACTCCAAGCCCCAAGATCACCGCGGTGGCGGTGGATAGCAAGAATTCGCATCTGTTGCTCGGGTTCGAGGACGGCACTCTTCGTCCGGTCACGATCTCGATCGAAGTCGGGTTCCGCAAGTTATCGGACTTGTCTCCGGAGACAGCCGCATCCCTGAAGACGGGAGCGGTGATCGAAAACGACTCGATCTCTCGGCTGACGGCCGAGAACCTAGTGCGGCAAACGCGCGTATCTGCAGTCGATATCCAAGCTCCCATCGCGGTGTTTCCCACCCCAATCGAAGCCTTGCATTGCGTCGTTCGAAGCGACAACTCGGGGTTCGACCAGTCCGTGCAATGGGTATGGGGTGCGAGTTCAGGTTCTCGCGTTGCGATGGGAATCGTCGAGCAGAAGCCGACGATGTTTGGGGGCGGCACCCAGAGCGAGAGCCGAATCTGGCGCGACAATGTTGCGGCCCAGTCGAAAGAAGTCTCCAAGATCATGGGGGTCATGGTCGCGAGTCGCGGGGATGCCCTGCAATCGATCGATAAGAATGGAGAAGTCACTTGGTGGACGCCGGGTGAGGATGAGCGGTTGGGGGTCAAGCGGAACTACCTCACCATCACGGGGAGCGAGAGCCAGCCGACCAGTTTTGCTCCCTTGCTCGGGGGTGGGGCATGGCTTCTCGGCGGATCATCGGGGCATGTTGAGTCGATCGCCTTTGCAGCGACGGAAAGCGGGCAGGAACTTCTTTCCATTCATCGCGTACCCGCAAGCCGCGCACCGATTGCATCTCTCGTCAGCGCTCCGACCAGCCGTATGTTCGCAGCGATCGATGCGACGGGGTCGGTTTCCATTCGTTATACAACTTCCGAAAGCGAATTGGCTCGCTGGCAACTGCCTACGACGAGCGGCACTGCAGGCCAGTCTGCAGTGGCGGGTGACTTGCCGACGCCTCGCATGGCGCGGTTCAATGCCAGTGGAAATGCATTGGCGATTTTGGACCAGGAGCGATTGAGGGTCTGGAGTATCGATGCTCCGTTCCCCGAAGCTGCCTGGAATACATTCTTTTCCCGGATCTGGTACGAAGGCTACCCGGAACCGCGTCATATCTGGCAAAGCAGCACGGGGAATGCGGAAGGGGAGACGAAGTTTGGCATGTGGCCCTTGATCTTCGGAACCTTGAAGGGGACTTTTTATTCCTTGCTGATCGCAGCTCCTATCGCTCTTTTGGCGGCCATCTTTGGAAGCGAATTCATGAGTCGTTCGTGGCGACTGCGATTCAAGCCGTTGATCGAGTTGATGGCGAGCGTCCCGAGCGTGGTGCTTGGGTTTATCGGCGCGATGGTTTTGGCTCCTTTTCTGCGTGAGCATCTGGCCTGGGTTCTGACCTCAGGGGTCCTGACGTTGGTGCTGTTCATCTTTGCCGCCCATCTTTGGATGTTGATTCCGACCTCGCGATCGATTCCCTTGCAGCGTTATCGGTTACCGCTCATGTTTTTGGTTCCTCCGATTGCCCTTTGGATCTCCTGGTACGTCGCACCGATGATGGAGCGATGGCTGTTTGAGGCAAAAATGACCGAATGGCTCGGCAATCAAGCCCTCGGTGCGTGGCCGGGGTGGTTTCTACTGACCTTGCTGCCAATGGCTCTGTTTGTTGTATGGCTCACTGTCGGCCCGCTGAGACCGTGGACGGAATCTGCGTGGGGGCGACTCCCATTGCAGCGCCAGTCCTTGGGCAGTTTAGCAACGTTTGTCTTAGGTTGCATCGCGACGGTGCTCTTGGCGATGCTCTCCGCGACCGTTTTGACAGCGATAGGATGGGATGCTCGAGGCCATGTGCTAGGCTCTTACCAAGAGCGCAACGCGCTGTTGGTAGGAGGAATTTTGGGGTTCGCCATTATCCCGTTGATTTATACCCTTGCCGATGACGCCCTTCAGTCAGTTCCTCAGCATTTGCGCAGCGCATCTCTCGGATGCGGCGCGACGGTTTGGCAAACCACGGTTCGCGTGGTTGTGCCGACCGCCATGAGCGGATTATTCAGTGCGCTGATGATCGGGTTTGGTCGAGCGATTGGCGAGACGATGGTCGTACTAATGGCCGCTGGCAATACGCCTTTGATGGAAATCAATCCGTTCAATGGGTATCGAACATTGTCGGCGACCTTGGCAACGGAGTTGCCGGAAGCGGCTCGCGGTTCGACGCATTACCACACCCTATTCCTCGCAGCGTTTCTGCTGTTTTGCTTTACGCTGGCGATCAATACCTGCGCCGAGTGGGTTCGAATACGATTTCGAAAACGGGCCTATCAGCTATGACCCAGTCGACGCGCCGCCAACGAAACAAAAACCACCTATCCGCCCAGGGCGAGCCCTTGATTTGGCTGACGGGCGGGATGTTCGCGATTGCTTGCTTCATGATTGTTGGGTTGCTGGCGTTCGTGCTGTATCAGGGATTGGCGACTTTGTGGCCGAGGAACTACTTGTTGCTCGGGACCCTCGATAGCGATTTGGTGGCTGGAGAGTATCGGGCTCGCAATTCCTATGTGTTGAGTCGCCAGAACCTGGAGGATTTTTCTCCGAAGAGCCGGTCGGCTGCAGAGTCTCTTCTCGGAGGAAACTCCGAAATCACGAGCCACCAGTGGTATTTGAGAACTGGGAATTTTGAAGTGATCAATCGTCACTTCCAGTACGTTTCCGAAGTTTCGATCGCATCCAAGACCCCCTACTTCCCACCGGATGCATGGCTTCTCGAGCGTCGTCAGTGGGGCAACCTCTATGGTTTTCCGAAACGGTTCTCTTGGGATCTCGAACCAGGTAAGACGGTCTCCGAGTCTGTGCGGTCCGCGATGAACGAGGCGTTGAAAACCAATCGGAAATTCGAAGGCGCCAAGAGGGAACTGGAACATTTGGATCGGAGGCTGTCCGACGCCCGACTACGAGTTCGCGAAGTAGAACTGGCCGAGGGATCCGATCTTCAGCGCTTGACGGACGAGGTGCTGGCGATCGCCGTGAATTTGTCCGCTGGCGACGACGCTCTTGCCAGCCAGCTTGATCCCATCCTTGGTTCAGCAAGCCTACGGAGTCGACGCTCTCTGGAGCACTTGGCTCGTGAGACGATCGCAGTCCAAGGAGAACAATTCAAGATCAACGAGGAACTCGCTCGGCTCGAGGAGCAAATGCGAGCCCGCTCGCTGGTGATGCAATTGCCCGTGCTCGATTCGGTGGGGGACATCCCTGCAACATCCGAAACTTTTGGTTCGACGAGCACGGTTTGTCCTATGGAACTCCACGCCCTGCTCGGGCTTGAAGACCGGCCGAGCGACTACACGATGAAGGCGATGGCGTTGGCTGAGCAGCAGTTCCTCGTAGCTTTGCATCGGGATCCCGCCTTGCCGGTCTATGCGTGGGTGGATTTCGATGCATCGAAAGACTCGGCCAGGGTACGAGCCTTTCGAGAACATCAGGTTCTCGTGTCCGACATCGTTCGACTGATCGAACCCAATCGACTGACAACTTTTGGCAAGCTTCAGGTCTACGGTGCCCGATGGTGGGAGTTTCTCTTGGGAGAGCCTCGTGAAGCGGGGGTGGAGGGGGGCGTATTTCCAGCCATCTGGGGAACGATCGTCATGACCTTGATCATGTCGTTGGTGGTCATGCCTTTCGGAGTCTTGGCCGCCCTCTACATGCGGGAATATGCCAAGGGGGGATGGTTGCTCAGCGCAATTCGGATCAGCATCAATAATCTCGCAGGCGTGCCGAGTATCGTGTACGGTGTCTTTGGACTATCTTTCTTTTGCTACACGATCGGGGGATATATCGACGGCGGGCCCGCAAAAGCGGGGTTCACGCCATGGCCGGAGGCAGCCTGGTTTTCTGCTTTGGCGATCTTAGCGATTCTCGGGCTGACTGCGTTTGCGGTTTCGTTTCTGTCGGGTCGTTCCTCGCAAACGGGATCCCGCTGGAGGTCCATTTTGACGGCGGGATCTGGGCTGCTGTGGCTGGCGACCTTGGTCGGCATTGTCGTTCTGATGGCGAAGACGCCGATCTTTCACGGCTTCTATGAAGCACGCTTGCCCAATCCGACGTTCGGCAAAGGATGCTTGCTGTGGGCGGCATGCACGTTGGCCCTGCTGACTTTGCCGGTGGTGATCGTTGCCACGGAAGAAGCTTTGGCGGCGGTTCCCAATTCGTTGCGAGAGGGTTCGTACGCCTGCGGAGCTGGCAAATGGCAGACGATCGAGCGCATTGTGCTGCCGTATGCGAGACCAGGGATCATTACCGGCTTCATATTGGCCATGGCCCGCGGGGCGGGGGAGGTTGCTCCGATGATGCTCGTCGGGGCCATTCCGCTGACCTCCGATCTTCCTCTCGATTTGGAGTTTCCGTTCCTCCACGGGTCCAGGTCGTTCATGCACCTTGGTTTTCAGATTTACGCCTTGGGCTTTCAAAGCCAAAATAGCGAAGCAGCAAAGCCGATGGTTTTTACCGCCACGTTGCTCCTGCTGACGATTGTCACCCTTTTGAATTTGACCGCGATTTGGCTTCGAGCCAGTTTGCGAAAACGTTTCCAATCCAGCCAATTCTGATTTGCCATGAACCGACTCAAAGCGATCGCCGATGGGCAAGACATCGAGTCCGTCGTTCATGACGAAGTCTTGAACAGTGCACCGGTTTTGTCGATCCAAAATTTCAGTCTGTACTATGGACGGAAGCAGGCACTGCACAACATCACCATGCCGATCGCCAAGGGGCTTGTCACCGCCCTGGTCGGTCCGAGCGGATGCGGAAAATCCACCCTTCTTCGTTCGGTGAATCGGATGAATGATCTGATTGACTCGGTATCGATCGAGGGAGATATGATCCTGGGCAACGACTCGATCTTTTCACCCGGGGTGGACGTCATTCAGCTTCGCAAGCGAATGGGGATGGTCTTCCAAAAGCCGAATCCGTTCCCCATGAGCATTTTTGAAAATGTGGTTTATCCATTGCGAATCGATGGCGAACGGAACAAAAGCACGCTGATGCAGGTCTGCGAGCAATCGCTTCGCGGTGCTGCTTTGTGGGATGAAGTCAAGGATCGCCTCAGCGAGTCTGGCCTGGGCTTGTCCGGCGGTCAGCAGCAGCGGTTGTGCATCGCCCGGGCGATCGCAAGCGACCCGGAGGTTCTCCTCCTCGATGAACCCTGCTCTGCGCTCGACCCCATTGCCACGAGCAAAATCGAGGACTTGATCGAGAGGCTCAAAGGGGACTACTCGATCTTGATCGTCACGCATAACATGCAGCAAGCATCCCGGATCAGCGACCACACCGCATTTATGTATCTCGGCAGATTGGTCGAGATGGGACCGACCTCAACCATCTTCACACGACCCAAGCTGCAGGAAACCGAAGACTACATCACAGGTCGATTTGGCTGATCGGGTTATACCTCCATTCCTCCAGAAGGACGCGACGCGGATGTCTGAATCCCCCCAAGCAACATCGGCAACGCGCAAGATCTGCGGCATCCAAACGCATGTGGCATTTGCGGATACCGCGGCCAATCTTGCAAGCATGCTGCGATGGCTCGAGCACCCCGACACCCAGGGGATGGATCTCGTCGTATTTCCCGAATGCATGCTCAGCGGATACTGTTTTTCAAGCCTCGCAGAGGCATTGCCACACGCGGAGTCGATCCCAGGACCGGCGACGCAAGCCATCCAGCGTGTGTGCGAGTCGCGATCGTTGCATGTTGCATTCGGCATGCTGGAACGGGACGCGAACGATCGCATTTTCAATAGCTGCCCCCTGGTCGGCCCGTCGGGCGTGGTCGCAAACTATCGCAAAGTGCATATGCCGTATCTGGGAATCGACCGTTTTGCGACCCCCGGAGACCTTGGGTTTCAAGCCTTCGACGCCGATGGAATGCGTGTTGGGATTCATATTTGTTACGACGGTTCGTTTCCGGAGTCGTCCCGATGCCTAGCTCTCGATGGCGCGGATCTTCTGATTCTCCCCACCAATTGGCCTCCAGGTGCGGAAACGTTTGCCCGCTATCTCCCCAACGCCCGGGCGCTCGAGAACAACGTTTATTTCATGAGTGTCAATCGCGTTGGCACCGAGCGGGGATTTCGGTTCATCGGAAATAGCAAGATCTGTGACCCGAATGGAATTCCGATGGCCGAAGCCGCGCATGAGGACCAAGCGATTATTCAAGCTGAAATCGACCTCGGGCGGGCCCGCAATAAACGCCTGGTGCGTGTCCCCAAGGAACATATCATCGACCGATGGGCCGATCGCCGTCCCGAAACCTACGGCCGGATCGTTTTACCCCATCATCTCCGCAGGGATGTTCTATAATCTCGCCGGACACTCGCTCATGCAGAAGCGAAGATTATTCCTCGCCGTTCGCAATCACGAAACGCGGTGGGATGTCCATCTTTGGCAAGCCGTTTCGGATCGCCCAAATCGCAGCGGCTGTTCGGTCCTTCAGTTTCAATTTGCGCAGGACGTTTTGTACATGCTCTTTGACCGTCTCTAGGCTGATTCCCATCGAGCTCGATATCTCGCGGTTGCTCAGACCGAACGCCAAGTGTGCGAGGGTTTGCCGTTCCCGGGGAGTCAAACTTTCCGACTCAGCCCCATCGTAGTCCGGGACGCAACGAAAATACTCTTTGGCGACCAGGATGAACGAATCCGCCAAGGGTGTTGACTGGCTTGCGGAACGACATGCCTGAATCAATCGCTCGATCGATTGTCGTTTGGTGACGTAATCCCACGCATTGCAGGAAGCCGCCCTTGCAATATGCGTCGGATTCCCATTGTGCGTGTATACAATCAGTTTGGTTGCTGGACAGAGATGCGACTGATCCTGCCAATAGTCAAGCATATCGTGTTTGCCGATCCGAACCTCGGAGATCAAGACGTCTACCGTGTCAGCCTCCAGCATCGGCTTGACTTCGTCTAGGGAATGACACCCCCCGTTCCAATGGAACGAAGCATCTTTGCAAGCTTGTTGAATTCCAAGCAAGCCTACAGCGTTGTTGTCTACACAACTTACTCGCAGAACCATCGATGCGACCTTCAATGCACCACCGCACGGGCGAGATGAGGTGAGGGACGTTGCACGGGAGCCCCTTGCCAATGGTCGGGCCAAGGGTGCTTTTTAAGGTTCATTCAGTGTAACAGAGATTCAGCCGGAAAAGTGCGACGAAACTGACTTTTCGGTCATGTAGCAGCCGCATCTTAATCAACTCTTACGCGAAGACTTTTTCCAGCCAAAATTACCTTCAATCCCGAGGCATTGCTGATTCGAACAAGGATTTCATCAAACGTAGCTTGTTCGAAAACCAAGTCCAATTCCTGCCTCAGGACGGGCTGAGGCAAGTCGGGCAGGTCGAGTTCGAGTTCCTTCTGGTTCGCGAGGCTTCTCAAGATCGCCTGCAACTCACCTCGATATCGCCCAGAGTAGCGGACGTTGGAGGGATCCGATGCGGTATTTTTTTTGGGTGGAGGCGCCAGCGGTTGCACCAGCTCGCGGTGGCCAGCAACCGGGGCCAGGATCGACCAGCCAGCTTTCGCCCCTTCGCCGGTTCGTTTTACTTCTGCATCGCCCCAGCGACTTCGCCATTGTTGCCAGCGTTCCTTCCCGAGCCTCGTGATTTCGTCTCGGTATTCCCAGAGGACACGCTCCGGGTTGGCGTCTCGCTGAATCGGTTCTACCGAAACGCGATTTCCGTCGAAGACCGGTTTGGAATCGAAATTCCCGAGAAGGTTGATGGCGACTACGGTGGGAGTTGTCTTGCTTCGATGCGTTCCGCCCCATACATCGTATTCGAACTGTTCGGCCTGAAAGTCCGCCAGAGGAAATCGCGAGTTGAAGGCTCTCAAGACGTCGGTGGATACTGCGCCGTCCTCCCACGAGAAGACCTTGTCTTCGACGCGAAGCCAATTCCTAGGGATCGCACTGACAGCTAGCGACCAATAAGCTGTCTCCAAATGCTGGGCCAAGCCCTCAGGGACGATCATCACAACTCCATCGATCGTAGCGACATCCGCTTCCAGTTGCTCGGAAGCTTTCGCAATCGAATCCCCAACCGTCGACCATGTTTCACTCATGGAAACGCTCGCATCGCTGGGGATGCGTCGATCCAACCAAACTTGAACCGAGTACGCGACACTCCAATGCTGTATGAGGTCTGGCAAGGGAAGGTTTTCGTTGCCGGATTGAAATCTCGCTTGCAGTGAACTCGCCAGAGCAATCGACTGCGGAGTTTGATACGGATGCCGATCCTGCGCGTTGCTGGTTCCATCGAAGACGATCCACAGCATGCAAGCAGTCTTGGTCAAAAACGATAATGATGGACTTACCCACGAGTAGATTGTCAATCGCATACCTGCAAGAATATCATGATTTCAACGAATCGATTGCGGTCGGCAAATCACGTGACTACAGTAGAGATTCCGAATTGCCAAGACTGAATTGTAGACACAGCCGACAAAAATGAGCCTGAGGCGCTAGCCGAGTTCGTTCGACTTGCAAAAATCGGCTAGCGCCTCTGGCTCACGGAAACGAAAATCGACTTTTGTCGGCTGTGTCATTGTAGCATCCTTTACCCTCGTTGAGAGAACCATGAGCCGTTTGCCGAAGCTAGTGGAATTCTTCGACGCTTGTATGAACGAGCGTGGGGCATCGATCGCCTTTGCTGCGGTTCAAGTTGCGGCCTGGTATACTCCAGCAACGCTCTCGCGATTGATGGGAGCATCGCAGGGACAGGTGCGCATGGTCGCCGCATGGGGACTGGGAATGATCGGAGACGAATCGTACTTGCGGCCGCTCGGTCATCTGCTGCGGGACGAAGTGCGCAGTGTGCGAACTGCCGCGGATGAAGCGAGACGGAGTATCTTGTTTCGAACCCAAAGTCCCTGGCATCGGCGAACCGCAGAGGAAGTCGAGGATTTTCTGGCGGCATCGGAACTCGACAAGGCGAGCGAACTCGCGGACCAATTGATCGAGGAAACCGAGCTGAGGTCCGACGCTTATCTCCTCCGCGCTTGGATCCGCTTCTGCAGCACGAAATGGGAGGCTGCGATTGCTGATTGCAAGAAGACTCTGTTCATCGACCCGTTCTGCTACCGGGCCTGCGTGGCGCTCGGGCAATGCTTCTGGCACCAAAATCGCAATGCTGCTGCTCGTGAGTGCTTTTATGAGTCGACGCGTTTGTATCCCGATTTCGAACCTGCCCACTTGGCCTTGAGAATGCTGCAAGGACCTCGCTCGCTGGCGTAAGCTAGCGAAATGGTGCGCCTGTTCCGGGTTGATTTGCGACCGCTGGCGACCCGTAAGCAGGTTGCTCGAACAAACGAAACTCTCCCCATACCGGCATGTGGTCGGAGATCGTCAACGCTTCCTCCATCGAGATCCCAAACCAGCCTGCGAAATCGAGCACGCCACCCCGTCCCGTATACTCCGAGGTTAGCCCAGAATCGAAGATGATGTTGTCGTACAACTTCGTCTTGCGAGTGTTGGTCGGCTCGTTCTGAATGATCCAGTAAATGCCTGGCACCTGGGCGAGCGGTCCGAAACGAGATGGCTCGCAGTTCAAGTCTCCCATCATGAGCACGTCGTCCTCGCCCGCGGTTGCCCATTCATATTCCCGGACGCCGCGCAGCACCGTGTGCATGATCGGCATTTCGAGTTTGACTTCGTCGGGATCGGTATGGATGTTCATCAAGGAGAAAGTAAACGGAGGGTAACCCTGGGGAACGCGCGTGACAAAGCGAGCGACCAGAGGCTCGCGATGGAGTAGGTCAGCGTTGTCCTCAACCGTGTAGGAAGCCTGAGGGCTCGACAGGAGTCGGTTGGTGTCGTAGATGTAGCAATACTGTTCCTTGGAATCGGATCTGCCAAGCCGCGGTCCCAAAATGTAATCGTATCTGGCTCCTTGAGCATTGACGTATTGCAAGAGCCTTGGGATGACGGTTTGATCCTTGGCGCGGACTTCCTGGATCGCCACTACATCGAACAGGCGGATGATGGCTGCAATTTGTTCCGCCATCGTTCGATTCCCAACCTTCTTCTCGCCGAACGTCTGAATGTTGAAGCTGGCAATCAAAATACTCTGCTGGGTGCGCTGTGGAATTCCCGGGGTCAATTTTGGGTTGATGCCGGTAGAGACCAGTTGCCCCGGTACGCTCGAAGAGGATGGCGAAGGGGTGCCGCTCGGCAAGACAGGGGCGGATGACGGGGTGGTCGATTGGTTGGCTGGCTGGTTCACCGTCTGAGCAATCGCGTCGCGGATCGCATTGGGATCGGCATCGCAACCTGTAAGCAGCGACAGCATCAGTGAAACGGCCACTAGCCCGAGCGCGGCTTGCAGCAATCGCTTCATTCGCTCTGGAGCCGAGGGAACCTGTCCCTGCAAGGCCTCCCGAAGCGCAGGGGGCAACGGACCGATCTCGCTGAGACACCAGACTGCTCGTTCCCGGGCATGCAGGTCGATGGCCGCATCGCAGGCAATCGCCACCAAGTGATCCTGGAACGCTTTGGAACGTTCCCCTCCTCGTCCCAACAGGGTGCAGATCCAATAAATTCTCTGCGATCCGAGATCCGCTGGTCGGTTGTGCAATCGCTGGCCCAATGCCTGAATCGCTGCATCCCCGACAGGCCCGCAGTTTTCGAGCGCTTCGGTCGCCGACTCGAGTTCCGTCTCGTCCTGGCTGGCCACTTTCTCCAGCAGGAAAGCCCATTGCTCAGCAGCAAACGCGGGATCGGTGACGCATCGGTCCAGCGTGGTCGCGTCTTGATTTGGCATCCTGCCAATCCTTTCTGATTTGCTCGGCTTCCCTGCCGAGGCTCTCAGAAGTCTTTACAAGTTTTGTAAGATGGGCACAACATGGATTCGTCGCCTACGTTCCCCATAGCCGGAAACCTTCATGAAGATCGATCTCCTGATCACCGAATTGGAACCGGGTGGTGCGGAGCGATGTTGCGCTGCCTTGGCCCGATACGCACAGCAACAGAACCACGCCGTCCGCGTGATTTCCTTGGGCCCACGTCCCCGCCAGGATCGGGATCTCCTGGTTCGGCAACTCGAACAGCAACGAATCCCCGTCCACTTTCTCGACGCGACTCCTCGAACTCCTCCTTGGATTGTGCAGCGTCGATTGCTAGCTCTGCTGGTAGCGCAACAGCCGGATGTTGCCCAAGGGTTTCTCTGGCATGCCAATTGGATGGGAGCTTCGGTCTATGCCGCCAAGTCGATTCCCTTTTTCGCCGGTGTGCGAGTTACCGAACCACGACGTTGGCGCGCATGGCTGTCCCGCGTCTGGATCCGCAAGAGTCGCAAGATCATCTGCGTCAGTCGGGACGTCGCCCATTGGTGCCAAAGCCGGGAGGGGGCACCGGCTGAAAAACTGGTGGTAATCCCTAACGGAATCGAACCGGTGGATTTCGCGCAGCCCGTTATTGATCCGCGGTTTTCGCCTCGCGATCGCGTCTTGCTGTATGTAGGTCGATTGGCTTCTCAGAAGGGGGTCGACGGCTTGATGCAGTGCGCTACTCGCCTGTTGCAGGCGCTGCCGGAACATCGCCTAGTCCTATTGGGAGATGGTCCTCTCTTGGAATCGGTCCAACGGGAACGCGACGCTTCGCCGTTTGCGGATCGCATTTCGATCCTGGGACGGATCGATACGGTTTCCGATTGGATGCGTCATTCCGAGATCTTGCTCCACCCGGCTCGCTACGAAGGCATGCCCAACGCCGTGTTGGAAGCGATGGCCCATGGGCTGGCCGTGGTGGCTTTTCGTGTGGAAGGGATCGAGGAGTTGCTCGGAGACTCTCTCGCAGAGCAAACTGTAACTCGAGAGGATTGGGACCGTTGGCTCGAGTTGGCGATCCGTCTAGGGCGCGATGAATCGCTGCGGAGTCGCCTGGGTTCCGCCAACCGTTTGCGAGCCGAGTCGAGCTTTTGCCTGGAAGATCAGCTCGCAAAGTATCTCGCGGTATGGTCAGCGAGTGTTCCAGCAAAAGACTGATGCGAGGCCTTGGCAATCGCGTTACTTGGGTTGCCCGACGATCGCGATGCGTAGTTCTCGGAGCTGTTTCTCGGAGACGTTCGACGGAGCGCCCATCATCAGGTCTTCGGCTTTTTGATTCATCGGGAAGAGAATCACTTCGCGAATATTCGGTTCGTCGGCCAGCAGCATGACGATTCGATCTACTCCAGGTGCGGAGCCACCGTGCGGGGGCGCGCCGAACTTGAAGGCGTTGATCATGCCGCGGAATTGTTCGTCGACGACGCTTTGATCGTATCCGGCGATTTCAAAGGCCTTGTACATGATCTCGGGCTTGTGGTTCCGGATCGCACCCGAAGAGAGTTCGATCCCATTGCAGACGATATCGTACTGGTACGCGAGAATTTCGAGCGGATCCTTGTAGAGCAACGCATCCATTTCGCCTTGCGGCATGGAGAATGGGTTATGGCTAAAGACCACGCGTTGTTCGAGTTCATCCCATTCGTACATGGGGAAGTCTACGATCCAGCAGAATCGAAACGTGTTCTTCTCGATCAGATCTAGTTCTTGGGCGACTCGGGTACGCGCCATCCCGGCGAGCTTGGCGGCGCTGGAGGGTTTATCGCAAGCGAAGAACACACCATCGTTCGGGCCCAATCCCATTTTGGCTACGAGTTGGGCGACCCGTTCGGGCCCAAGATTCTTGGCGATGCCACCCCCTTCGCCTCCTTTGAAATTGATGGAGGCCAAACCCGCAAACCCTTCGTCGCGAGCCCACTGGTTGGTGGAATCAAAGAAGCTGCGGGCCATGGTTCCGGCTTGAGGAGCCGGTACGGCGCGAACGACCGATCCAGCGTCGATCGCTTTGGCGAATACCGCGAAAGGTCCCCCTTGAAACACTTCGGTAACATCGACGATCTCGATAGGATTGCGCAAATCCGGCTTGTCCGATCCGTATCGGAGCATGGCATCCTTGTAAGCGATGCGAGGAAACGGAGGCGGGGTAACCATTCGACCTTTGGAGAACTCATCGAAGACGCCATAGAGGACCGGTTCGATGGCCGCAAAGACGTCCTCTTGGGTCACGAAACTCATCTCGAAGTCGAGCTGATAGAACTCGCCGGGGGAGCGATCGGCACGGGCATCTTCATCGCGGAAACAGGGAGCGATTTGGAAGTATCGGTCAAACCCTGCGACCATCAACAGTTGCTTGAACATTTGCGGTGCTTGCGGCAAGGCGTAGAACTTGCCGTGATGCAGTCGCGACGGGACGAGGAAGTCGCGAGCTCCTTCGGGGCTGGACGCGGTCAAGATCGGGGTTTGAAATTCGGTGAATCCCACGTCGATCATGCGCCTGCGAAGGCTGGCGATGACTTGGCTTCGGAGAACCATGTTCGCGTGCAATTTCTCACGGCGAAGATCGAGGAATCGGTACCTGAGTCGTACATCCTCGGGGTAATCCGCGTTCCCTGCGACCGGCATCGGAAGCTCAGACGCCTCGGAGAGGACCTCGACCGAAGTGGCTCGCACTTCGATTTCTCCGGTGGGCAGGTGAGGGTTTACTTCCTTGGCACCGCGCGACGAGACCTTGCCGTCGATCCGAATCACCGATTCGAGTTTCAGCGACTCGGTGACTGCGAATGCATTGCTATCCCGATCGACGACCACTTGTGTGACGCCGTAGTGGTCGCGCAGGTCGACGAACACCAGATTGCCGTGGTCTCGCTTGCGATAGACCCAGCCTGATAATCGAACGACTTGCCCAACATTTTCCGATCGCAGTTGGGCGCAAGAATGGGTGCGGTACGCGTGCATGCTTAAGAAACTTTCGCTGCCAATCGTGCTGCCTGTTCTCGTCGCTCCAGCCACAGCAGAACCGGGCTCGCCACAAAGATCGAGCTGAACGTCCCCACGACGATCCCTACCAGGAGGCAGAAGGCGAATCCGTGGATCCCCTCGCCACCCCAGATATACATCAGCAGGATTGCGATGATGGTGGTGGACGAGGTCAGCAACGTACGGCTCAGCGTTTGCGTGACACTCTTATTAACCATGTCTTCGGTCAGGTTCGGGGACTTGCCCTTCACTTCGCGAATGCGGTCAAACACCACGATCGTGTCGTTCAGCGAGTAACCGATAATCGTCAGGATCGCCGCGACGATCGTCAAAGAAATCTTGAAATCCTCGATCATCAGGAATCCGAGGGGCCTGAACAGCCAGTGGCTGACCGCCAGGAACGCGATCGTGATCAAGACGTCGTGCACGAGGGCGATGACCGCGGCGATTCCGTACGAGACCTTATTGAATCGGAACCAGATGTAGATGGTGATGAAGACGAGGCTCAGCAGGAGTCCGGCGATCGCTCGTTGTTGCATCTCGCCGGCAACGCGCCCTTCGATTTTGCTGAAGGATTGAAAAACCGGCCTGCCACGGACCTGTTCTTGCATCTTGTTCAGTACCGACGTCGTCGTTTCGGCATCGAACGGGAGCTTGATTTTCCAAGTTTCGTAGCCGACGCGGGAATCGCGTTTCCAGTCGGACGCGCCGACAGGCTGCAATTCGACCTGTGCATCGACCAGGGTCCGCCCGATCGACTGAGCCGACGCGATCAAGGCTTCGATCACCTGAGCAGCATTGAGCTTGGCGCCCCCGGAGCCCTTGGTGGCATTGAAGTTCAACTCGGCCGATGTGAATACGGTCGGCGCGAGGGTCGTGGCCTCTGCCGAGGGTGCAGCATCTGTAGGCGGAGCATCTGTAGGCGGAGTATCTGCTAGCGGAGCAGGCTCAACCGCAGCGGGATCTTGGAGCGATACATACTTCGGCTGCATTTGCAGCGTACGTCGCGATTGGTCCCCCTTGGTGACCTGATAGTTCATGTCGTAGGTCACGAGAGCCGCGCCGTCGGCCGCGGTGAAACCCTTGAGCAAACGCTCGCGTACTTGTTTCTCATCTTTGAGAGATACGTCGAGTTTGTAGACGGAATTTTTGGGGAACTCATTCATCTCCACGTTGGTCAGCGTGGATTGGATCGGAAGTCCCTGTTCATCGAGTTCGAAGGCCTTCTCAGCCATCGATCGCACTTTGTCGGGTTCCACCCCGCGATCGAGAACGAAAACCACCGAGGTGCCGCCGTTGAAATCGATGTCGAGGAACTCGCGACCACGCAGGAACGTCGCCACCAGTCCGATCAGGATCAGGAGGGCGGAGATTGCATAACAGACTTTTCGATAATCGAAAAACCGAATGACACCTTCGCCGAAGAATTGTTGCTTCAGGGAGTTCACCCAGTCGGACATTCCCAGCGAGAGAACGTTCCATCGTTCCGCGACCTCGAAGAGTTTGTGCGCGAAGAACACCGCCGTGAACATGCTGATCGCCAATCCGATGATCAAGGTAATCGCAAAGCCTTTGATCTGCTCCGTGCCGACATAGTACAGCACCGCGGCGCTGATGAGGGTTGTCAGGTTGGAGTCGAAAATCGTGGTCCACGCGCGATCGAATCCATTGCGGATGGCCATTCGAGGCGTCGCGTTCTTTTGCCGCTCCTCCCGCATGCGTTCGAAGACGAGCACGTTGGCATCGACGCTCATCCCGACCGACAGAACCAGACCGGCCAAACCGGGGAGGGTGAGAGGCTGTTGGAACAGCATCATGCACGCGACGATCATCGCCAGGTTCAACGCCAGAGCTAAGGTGGCGACCAAACCGCTGAAGCGATAATACGCGAGGACGCACAGGACCGTGGTTACTAAACCAAGCGCACTGGCGTACTTGCCTTTGGTGATCGCATCGACACCCATGCTGGCCCCGATCACATGCTGGCTGACCGGTTCCTTGCTGATCGCTCCGGGGAGCGAACCCGCATTCAAGATCCCCACCAAGAACTCAACTTGTTTGAGAGTGAATGACCCTTGGATCACCCCTTCGCCTCGAATCGGGCTGTTCAAGTTCGGGGAGGAAAGAACCTCGTTATCCAGCAGAATGGCCATGCGGCGTTTGAAGCCGGTGTTGGGATCGGGCTGGTTGGTGCCGGTCAGCTTGAGCATCTTCTCGGCGCCGCCAGTGGTCATGGTGAATTCGACTTCGTAGTTGCCTGATTTGCCAAACGCTGCTTTCGCGCGAGCAAGATCCGCACCCTTCACATCGACGTAAGGAGTACCATTGCGCTGCAAGGCGAGCAGAATGTCAACGCTCTGAATCTTTTCTCGCTCCAGCCAACGTTCGAAACCACCATCCTGATCCGAGAATACCGGAGTTAAGATCTGGCCCGTGAAGCCGTTTCGAATCGTATCGCCGAGCTGATAGCCTTCGACTTGATTGTCAGCGCCGCGACCAAGCTTGCGCCAAATACCTGCCAATTCCTTATCGCCGGTAGCTTTGTTGGTGAGAAAGACGTCGCTTCGAAGTCGCACGTCGGCGCTGGGGTCTTCGGATTGGGCTCGCGCAGCCTTGATCAAGTCCTCGTGGTCGTTTTGATTCGCCACGATTCGAAATTGAAGGATCCCCGCGCTGGTGATTTTATTCTTGATGTCATCGATTTCCGCGGCGTCCACCGCAGCGATGATGATTTCGATCTGGTCCAGGCCGCGCGGGCGGATTACCGATTCGTTCATGCCGCTACGGTTGATGCGTTTGCTCAACGGGGCGATAAATTCTTTCGCAGAGACTCGCGTGCCGGTATTGCCAAGTGAATTGGGGTCGATCTGGTAAATCAGGTTGGTCCCCCCCTTGATGTCCGGACCCAGTCGCAGTGTCCCGGTCGCGAGCACGATCCCTGTGGCGATCATTGCGAGCAAGATCCAACTGAATGCCATCGCATGGCTTGGCATCTTGAGGCCGTTGGAGACGAGTTTCCCGAGCACGAAGGGGATGATCACCGCGAGCAGGAACAACCCGAAGTCCATCAGACTTTGCCAGTTGGTGGCGGTCGCGTCGCCCGAACCCAACGCGGGACCTTGAGCAGCCTGGGCCAGTACGAAATTCAAAAAACATTCGAACATGAGTTGATCAGTCCTTGTTTACAACGTGAATCGCTTCTCGATTCACCGTCATCTTGGCATTGGTGTTTTCATCGATTCGAAGGGTGACGGTATTCGATTCGCTATGGATCCCGGCGACTACGCCGTGGACGCCAAACGATGTCACCACGCGATCGTTCTTCTTCAGGTTTGCGAGCTTTTCCTCGAGTTCCTTGCGAGTATTCCTGCTGGCTCGAGAACTTGGAACGATGAGCAGCAGATAAACGACCAAGGCTGACAGGAGCAGGAGGTTCATTGGATTGAAAAACAATTCGATCCAATTCCCGGGCGAATCCAAGGTTGTCCCCTGCATTTTTCCATCCTGGGCGACCCCTTGCGGAGCGAGCCAACCAAGCCACAGTCCGAGGCACCCAAGACTCGATTTGCTCAGGGTCATCGGCATCGTCATAGAAGGGGGGAGAAAGGCTGGAAAACCGAAGCATTTACACGGATCGAGCAGTGTACGGCGATTGAAAAAAGGTCACAAGTCCAACGGGGCGGGATCCTGGGCCTGGGAACGCCTCGAAAAAGCCCCAAACCCCCCATTTTTACCAATCGGCATAGGCTAAAGAGTCGGTATAGATTTTGCCGACAAGGATCGATAGAGTCCGTTGTCTCCGTATTTCCCAGGGATCGGGAATCCTCGGCTGAAAGGAATTGATCGATGCCAGCCACGCGAACCGTGCAACGTCCGAATCCGGTCGGACATGGCTCCGCCTCTGTACCGGTTTTATTTTCACTTCCAAACGTTCAGCCCGCGATAGCCGCAGCCAGCACGGGTGCCGCTACGCAACGGCCCCCGGAAGGGAGGCTGCGAACCGAGGGAGTCCGGATGGATTCTGAGCGGGTGGAAGTCGCCCCTCCCCCGACCCCGGCGTCGTTCGAACCCTCCTCGATTCTAGTCTCCCCCGCTGCGGGACTGCAGAATCGGAATGAGTCGTGGCTGAACAAGCTGACTTCTCAATTGACGAACATTACGATCATTTTCCTTCTGATCGCCGTGCTGGGATTGACGTATCGCAACCTGCAGAATTCCGAGGGAGAAAAATCGTCGCAAGGGAGCGGGGCGCTCGTGGAGACAGAATCCATTTCTCCAACGGCGATTCCTGCCGAAACGCCTCAGGAACTAACTGACTTGACCGCTGCAACCGAAATGGAGAAGTCCCCTGAGATCGAGGAGCCGAAGACTGCCCAGGTGGCGATCGAAGCTCCCGAAGTTGAGACGAAAGAGTTAGAAAAAGGGGCCATTCCACTCCTTCTACCTCCTGCTCCCCTACCGGCCCCGACCGAAACAGCTGACGCAACTGTTGGCAAACCAAATCTCGACTCGACCAAGCCGTCAGGTCCTTATGGAACGGCTACGCCTCCCTTTAGTTTAACGTCCTCCAAGAACTTGGTGGCATCGGGATCTTCGGCGGCTTCTCCCGCTCCTGTTCCCACGACCGAGGGGCGAAATCGCGTCGACACCCTAGAGACCGATACGCCATCTCTCAACACGCGCGACATCATCCGTATTCGCAATGGTCAACGCCGCTTCGAAAACGGGCCTTCGGATCCATCGCTACCCCGAGTGGAATCGTTCTCGCGGCCATCCGGAACTCGTTCGCCGACCTCGGCGGTTGGAGGGACGCCCGTGATGACTGGTCAATCCTATCCCGCGATCGCACCCCAGTATGAGCCGATCAGTCTGCCAACGGTGTTGGCACCCTCGTCTCGGATCGTACAACCCTCTTCGGAAGCGACGCAGAAGTTTCCGCAAAAACAGTACGTGCCACTCAGCCCTGTCCTGCCTAACCCGAACGAAGCCAGCGAATTCGACGACGGAAATCCGTAGTCAAGGAACGTGCCATGAGCGAAGTCAATCAAGCGTTTTTAAGAGCTTATGTGAAAAGTAGAGCTGCCGCGGCGTCGCAGCCGCTGTCAGCTCCACAAGGAGACGTTCAGCGGCGGGTCGATCCGCCGATAAGCCAAGCCGTTGCTGCGAAAGGCGTGGCTTCTGCCGCGCCGCAAACTGCCGTTCCGCCTCCGTCGGTGCCGGCCCAACCCGTTCCGGTGCGGACAGGAGTTTGGTCCGCGTTGGGTGTGGAGCGAGGGATCAAGGGAGTTGCTTTATCGCAACCGTCTCCGGCCATCACTCGCAACGGAACCAACATGCCGCTGGTCGACGCCCCACACGCTGTTCCGAATCCGCCCGCAGGGCAGAGTCCAGCCGCTCAGCAGAAAAGCCCAAGCCTGGAGGCTTTGAACCAAGCATGGACGAAAAAGCGGGCTCCCGCACTTCCGAATTTGGATCTCTGGCCACCCCAGCCCCAATGGACGGATGAAGAATCGTCTCCCATTTCGGATGCCGGCAACGAGACCCAAGGGGCTCCGCCGTCGATCCAGACACGGACAGATCCGCCGATGTCGAGAGGGATGGTCGGTCCGCACTCACCCCCGACACCCGAGCGAGGGATCGAACGGGAAAGCAAACAAAAGCGAACAACTCCAACCCCTTTCGTGCCAAGCTGGGAGGTCGACGCTCTTCTTTGGCCCGAAGTTGTTTTGCGGCTCGAGCAAGCGTCTCCAGGGTCTTTCCGGCAAGTCGGTCGGCACATCGCGAATGCCAATCAGTCGGGACTCCGCGTCATGGCAGTGACTAGCGGAGAAAGGGGAGTCGGTCGCAGCACCGTCGCCATGCACTTGGCGCGGGCAGCCGCGAACGCCGGGCTGAAGGTTGCCATCATGGATGCCGATGCCGCCAACCCCAGTTTGATCGATCAACTCCGATTGGATGTGCAACACGGCTGGCAAGATTGCTTGTTCGCCGCGGTACCGCTCGAGGAGGTCGCCGTCCATGGACTCGGCGATTCCATCACATTGTTTCCATTGACCGATGCGATCGAACCTCAGCAGGTGCATGCGAATTTGCCCCGCATGTCGAAGCTGATTCGCCGCATTTCGAACGCATTTGACCTGGTGATCCTGGACAGCGGCAGGCTCCATCTGGATCAAAGGGAATTGATCGGGGTATCCCATGAACCGGTGGTCGATGCAGCCGTCGTCGTCGTCGACACGGAGTTGAGTATCAAGGAAAAAATTGATTCGGCGATTTCGATCCTGCAATCCCTCGGATTGAGCTCCATCGGTTTGGTGGAAAATTTTCGAGCCTGACGTATTGGATGAACTCATGTACGAAGAGCATTGGAATCTCGCAGCGGAGCCATTCGATCAACGGATCGAACCGCAATTTTATTATCCCTCGGAATGCCACCAAGCGGCTTTGCTAAAGCTTTCCTACGGGATCGAGATGCGAGGCTCGGCAGTCGTGCTGTGCGGCGAGTCGGGGACGGGAAAATCGTTGCTGGTAGAGAACTGCATCTCCCAGTTACCTCCCTCCATCGCGCCTGTGGTTCGCGTCCCGTACCCAGCCATGCCACCCGACCAGTTGGTTCGCTATCTGGCAAGGCAAGTCGAGCCGAGCATGCAACCGGAGCCAAACGCACTTTTCAGCCATTCGATCGAGATTATCGACGGTTTCCTTCGCCGAAATTTGTCCCAAGGCCGGCATGCTTTGGTCGTAGTCGACGAGGCCCATTTGCTCGACCCCCTCGGTTCGCTGCATCCTTTGCGGATGCTGCTGAATCTCGCGGCGGAACAATCCCAGGCGGAATCGGCATGGACGATTTGTCTGGTCGGCGGCATCTCGTTGGCCGGTCATATCGCACGCTACCGAGACCTCGAGGATCGGGTTGCCGTCCGTTGCTACCTCGAACGATTCCCGTTCAGCGAAACCGAAGCGTACATCCAGCATCGCTTGCAAGCTGCTGGGCATTCCGGTCCGCCAATTTTCACGCGAGGGGCCATCGAGGCTATCCAGGAGGCGTCGGCAGGTGTCCTGCGGCGCATCAACCGAATCTGTGACATGTCCTTGATGATCGGTTACGCGCAAGACCTGAAACAAATCGATGCGCAAGAGATCGAACTCGCCCAACAAGAACTGTCGTCGCGCAGCATGGCCGCTTGATCCTAACTTTGGTCAAACCAGCCCAGCGTCCTGGAATCGGAGATAGCACCAGTAGCAAACTCCGATAGCAATTCCGATGAGGATGAGGGTGTAGATGGTGTTGAGCACCGACCACAGCACCTTTTCTCCCACGGTGAATGCCTGGCTAAGCCACAGCAG
This sequence comes from Planctomycetota bacterium, assembly GCA_046306195.1. Taxonomy (GTDB): domain Bacteria; phylum Planctomycetota; class Planctomycetia; order Pirellulales; family Pirellulaceae; genus JBKCUI01. The sequence continues at coordinate 47,383 of JBKDXO010000009.1, forward strand.
CGGGAGCCCCAGGAATCCGGTCATCCCAAACAGGATCAGCAGAATCGTTCTGCGGCTGGACAGCACCTTTTCCCATTGGGATCGCCCTCGAGAGGGTTGAGGAAGCGGAGTTGCCGTCGGGCCACTCATTGTGGAAGTCTCCCCTCGGCGATCTCCTGCTCCCATTGCTTGATCAACGGCCAATCGATGGCGCACGTGCCGAAGTCGGACAGATGCAAGTACCCTTGGAGACGATCGATGACCCGATCAATCATCGTCCGATCCTTGCGGAAGTAGGGGCCGTGACTGGGCAGCAACCACTCGATGTCGCAATCGCGGATTCTCTCTAGCGAACGGATGAAAGACGGGATGTCGCTGCCGTGGTGCGCGTCGATCGCCCCCACCCCGCCGTCGCGATAAATGTTGTCGCCACTGAGCAGCAGGTTGCCGAGCCGAAATGCCAACTGGCTATCGGCATGGCCAGGCGTCGACCACACCTCGATCTTCAATCGGCCAACCTCGATGATGCTGGCTTCGTTGACCTTGTGCTCGACCATCACGGGGGGCATGGCTTCATGGATTCCCTGGGCATTGATCTCCGCAAAGGTTTGAAGCCTATCGCCAGACTCCAAAAGGTCTGCCGCCCGCGGATGGGCTGTCACGGTCGTCTTGAGAATCTGCTTGGCCTTGGCAAATCCCTGGCTGTGATCGACATCGGCATGGGTCGCGATCAGCGACTTGCATTTCGAAAGCGGGAAATCTAAATCGCGGATCAAGTCGATCACTTCGTCGACCGTATCCTCGTACCCGATATCGATCAGAACCCATTCGTCGGCATCGTAGACGAGATAAACGTTGCAGCCGATCAAGTGTCCTGCTTGGACGTTGAGTTCGATGACGTTCGGAAAGATCGGTTTTCGTGTGATCATAAATGTTTGTCGAACAAGGACTGAGGGAACGTCGATAGCCTAACAGAGACGTTTTCCGCTCTCAAGGATGTAGGGCCTGGCGAGCGACTTCGAAAAGGAGAATCGCGGCGCAAACGGAGGCGTTGAGCGAGTCGGCGGTTCCTCGCATCGGGATCGAGATGTCCGTGATTTTTCCCGCGCTCCACCGCTCTCCCAGTCCATGCGCTTCGTTCCCGACGACGATCGCCACGCGATCAGGATACGCGATCGAAGCGTAGTCGATACCCGACTCAGTGCGGGCAGCGAAAATCTCGACCTGGCGAGCCCGTAGCCACGGCGAGAGTTCTGCCGCGGTTCCGACTACGAGAGGTACAGTAAACAAGGTTCCGACGCTGGACCGGATGGCATTCGGGTTCCAAATCTCGCAAATCGGATCGCTGACCAAAACCCCCGCAACTCCCGCGGCATCCGCCGATCGCAAGATCGCGCCGAGATTGCCGGGCTTTTCCAAACGATCTAAGACGAGGAACAATTCCCTGGAACGAGCGGGAATACGAAGCGATGCGGTCGACAATTGCGTATCCGGGGGAATCGCGATCGCAATCGCATCCTCATCCCGCTGGCCGTACTGCAGTTTCGCCAACGCGGTTGGACTGACTGCGTACACGCGGGCTTCCGGAGAGTGCTGCAGCCAAGTCTGGAGGCGATCCAGACCCTCCGCCTGCAATCCCTCCAGCCAACTCTGCCGCACAAAAAACTCTTCGCAGACGATTTCAGCCCGCGAGGCGCGGTCGATCAAGCCCGCGCCGTCGATCAGCGCGCGCCCTTCGCTCCTGCGATACTTGGCTTCCCGAAGCAACATCGCCCGCTTCAGACGAGGATTGCTCGGGCTTGTGATCACTTCGTACCGCAACCCGCCTCCAATTCCAACGACTAGTGGCCGCTCGGGGAGTCGAACCCCGACGCCTTGCGGCACAAGATCCTAAGTCTTGCGTGTCTGCCAATTTCACCAAGCGGCCCTTCGACACTTCTCCTCCAAGTCTAATGGAGAGATCGGACTTGGTGTAGTCCTAGCGATCAGCGAGGCGTCGGCTTGCGCCACTGGGCGTTGGGATCCGCAGCGGTTTCGGTGTCCCGATCGCTCACCGAACCACTCATCCCCGCAGCGTTGGGGCTCGCAAAACCCGGGGAGCCCGGAGGAACGGGCGGCAGCGTACCAAGGGCCGCATCATTGAGGATTTGCGAGGCCTGGACAACCCCCGCACCAATCCTGTCCGCACGGGCACCAGCTTGCTCAACCTGATTTTGAATGCTCTGCGTGGATTGCATCACGGCAGCCCGCGCGCTGTCGGTCGCTTGTTTCAATTGGTTTTGTGCGGAAGCGACCGGGTCAACCATCGGCCCACCGGTCGGCATGGCGCCCACCGTCGGAGCCGACTGACCTGCCGGTCGCGGAGCGCTGGGGCCGGCTGGCCCGGTGGCTCCCGAGTAAGTGCCGGGAACTTGGTACGATCCGGTCGCCGGTGGCGGGACACGCCCAGGTTGGCTCAACCCGTTAATCCCCGGCAACGCTCCTTGGCATCCGCTCAAGGCAATCAGCAGCAACGAACACGCGATGTTTTTTTTCATATGCCTATCCATGGCTCACAAGCCCAACGATTTCCTGGCCGCCTCCCCTCGATGCGGTGCGACCTGCCCAGAATAGGACTTTCCGATCAACGCTCGCAAGACAGATTTAGCGAAGTGTCTCGCTCCCGAGTGCTAGCTATGCTGGGTCCAATCGCGGCGTTGACGGCTGCTGGGGATTCCCATTTTCTTGCGGTACTTGGTGATGGTGCGGCGAGCGACACCCAAGCCATGTTTTTTTAATTCGTCGACCAAGTCATCGTCGCTGAGGGGGTTGCTCTTGTTTTCCTTGTCGATGATTTCCTGGAGCTTGAGCCGGATGGTCTCGTAGGCGACGTCCTCGCCATCGGCGCTCTGGGTGCCAAAGACAAAGAATCGGCGGAGAGGAAAAATGCCGCGCGGGGTTTGGATCCATTTGTCGTCGACAGCTCGGGAAACGGTAGTCACGTGCACTCCGACTTGATCCGCGATCTTTTGCATTTTGAGCGGTTCGATGGCTTCGGGGCCTTCGTCGAGAAAGCGTTTTTGGTAGTCGACGATGGCTTGCGCGACGCGTGTCAGTGTGCGGCGCCGTTGTTGGATCGATTCGATCAGCCACTGCGCGCTGCCGATCTTGCGCTTGATGAATTCCTTTTCTTCTTCGGTCGCTTTGGGATCCATCAATCGTTTTCGGTAGTAATCGCTAATCCTCAAATTCGGGAGATAGTCATCCACGAGCCGAACAACGTATTGCTCATTCTCGTTTTGCTCAACGATGATGTCCGGGGTGACCAAAGGCACATAGGTCTCCATGAACGACCCGCCGGGCTTTGGGTTGAGTTTGTGGAGTTCTTCCCGGATCCGTTGGATCATTTCGATCGAATAGCCTGTTCGCTTCTGAATCGCGAGCATCCGATTTTCGGCCAGATCATCCAAGTGATTGGAGATCAGGATGCGCATCTCGTCGACCATGTCCATGTCGTTGCGGAGTTGGTTGAACAAACACTCCTGGAGACTGCGGGCTGCGATGCCGGGCGGGTCGAGCGATTGAACGACCCGCAACGCTTCCTCAGCAAGTTTCAGATCGGACGGTTGGTGGTCCGGAGGGAGCATGTCCGCCAGAGAGGATTTGAAGTACCCGCCGTCGCGAGCGTCCAGGCACGAGATGATTCGTTCGGCAATCCGTTCGACCGCGTCGTCGATATCCATCTCTGCCAATTGGTGCATCAGGTAATCGTTGAGCGACTCGGGCCTCTCCATCGCATTGGCCATCACGTCATGCTGACGGTCCATATCCTCCTGCATCCGATTGCTCGACCGACGAAAATCGTCGAAATTGTCGGGCATATCGTTATCCATGTTCGCCAGACGCTCGAAATCTTCCGCGTTGGACGAATCGTCCTTGACCACCAATTCCTTTTCATCTTCGGTGCGCGATGTCGGCTCGGCCTGGTCTCCATCGCTCTCTTCGTCCGGCAGCGTCTCGTCCCGTTCCGCCACCTCGAGCATCGGGTTCTCTTCCATTTCCTGCTCGATCCGTTCCTGCAACGCCTGGATCGGCAACTGCAAAATCTCCATCGACTGGATCATCCGTGGAGCCAGTTTCTGGGTTTGGATCTGACGCGCTTCGAGCCCGAAGGAAAGACGCATACAATAGTTCCGCGTGAGTCGGCCGCCAGTTCCATCCCAAGAACTGGCCCTCTGTTCATTACTGTATCACTCGGTGGTGGCAACGTGCAGTCTCGAGCAAAAAGTTTTTGAAAAAATGGAACAGAGTTTGCTCAAATGGATTTTTTGAAGGAATCTTCGAATTTTTTGAAGGGGCAACGCCCACGTGCTCGGCTGGCTCCCTCCCCCACCGGGGCTCAGCACGTCGGCAATGCGAGAACTTTTTTGGTGGCCTGGCTGGACGCCCGGTGCCGAGGTTCGGAGTTGTTGCTTCGCATCGAGGACCTCGACACGCCTCGGACCAAGCCCTGGGCGAGCGAGCAGATTTTTGAAGACTTGCTTTGGCTCGGCCTCGCATGGGACGCACGCGTACCCGACTCGTCTCGAAGAACCGATCGCTACGAGGAGATCCTGGCCCAACTGCGCCGACACGAGCGGGTTTACCCGTGCACCTGCACTCGCAGTGAGATCGAACAAGCGTCCAGCGCGCCTCACGAGAGCATTCTGGATGGGATGGTGTACCCAGGAACATGCCGGGACCGAACCGTCGCCGACGCGCGAGACCTAGAGTCGCAAGGGATTCGTTACGCATGGCGTTTTCGGATGCCCGCCGGGATGCAGACCTGGCGCGACGAACTTCATGGTCCACAGTCGCTCGATCCATCGCAGCAACTCGGAGACTTCATCGTCGCGCGGAGTTATGGACCAGCAGCCTATCAACTCGCGGTGGTAGTCGATGATCATGACCAAGGGGTAACTCGCGTGGTGCGCGGCGATGACTTGATCTACAGCACGTACCGACAGCTCGCGCTGTACGCCGCCCTGGACTGGCAGCCCCCCGAGTATCTTCACGTGCCGTTGGTCGTCGGGTCCGACGGAAAACGATTGGCCAAACGCCACGGTGATACGCGGTTGTCATCGCTCCGTGAACAAAACGTTGCACCGGAGCGATTGGTCGGTTACCTGGCCTGGTCGCTCGGTTGGATTCGGCACGGAGAAACTGCGACTCCACGCGAACTATGCGAGGTGCTCAAAACCCGAGCAGGTTGGCAATCGGAACTGCCGCGGGAGCCTTGGGTCTTTGGCAGGAATGATCTTTGAGAATCATCCGAGGCGGCCTCGCCAAGCGGTTCGGATTTTCAGGAGTCCCATCCCCAGGGCGATCCATTGCAGGCTGGTGAACCAAGCGACCGACAACGGATGCAGAAGCACTCCCAGCCAGGGTTGACGAAACCGAAACGATGCTGCAAGCCGAGGATACCACGACAGCGCCGTAGCTACGATCAGCAGAGCCAGGGTGAGCCAGCCCGCACCGCGTAAAAAACCCAGGACCAAAAACACCACCGGCAAGACCGAACCTCCGAGGAGCAGGACCGTGAATGGCAGAATCAGCCGAGGGTTGGCGATTCCTTCCGTCGCGTTCTTGAGCAATCCGCGGACCACCTGGGGGAGCGATTGATACATGCGGCACACGGCGAGATCGCTGGCATCAAAGATATCGGTTCTCTTCCCCGCGTTTCGAAAAGCCTTGGGAAGGCGTATGCCGTCATGCCGAGACGAAGCGATCGCGGAATGACCACCCACCTGAAAGTAGCTCTCTCGCTCGGCCAAGAACAACTGACCGCAACCGGCGGCGAAGCCGGGTTGCGCGGTGGCCCGCATCTGATCGATCGGAAGAAAACCGAGCAGGACATAATGCATCAGCGGGATGAGGAGTTGCTCGGACCAGGTTTTGGTTTCCTGGCACGGAAATCCGCTGATCAGCGGGCATTGCCGCATCTGTTGCTCGGCGACGAAACGGGTCAGCGCTTCGCGCGCCAAACGTACATCGGCATCGAGGAACAACATCAAGCCATACCTCGCATGGCCAGCCAACCCCCAACATGCATGCTGTTTTCCGTTCCAGCCTTCGGGTAATTCGGCGGACTGGACCAAACGAACGCGCGGGTCGGTTGCGGCGAACTGTCGAACCACTTCGGCTGTCCGGTCTTCGGATGCGTCATCCATGACGACGATTTCGAACTCAGGATGGTCGGATCGCAGGATCGATGCCAAGGCTTCGTGGATGCTGGCTTCCTCATTCCGCGCGGGGATCAAGACACTCAGAGCGCGCTCGCGGGCTTGTTGCATCGCAGCGGGGTCGCTGCATGCGGGTTGAAATTGCTTGAGATTTCGCCAAGTCATCAACGCCGGCAACGCGGCGAGAACGAGTGCGATCAGGGCCAAAATAAACATGGATGGAAAATACTACGACTGCGAATTGCGAGTGATGGTCGAGTGCCTGGGATCAAATGGATGGCCATGATACCACGCCTTCCAGGCCCGCATCGTGTCGTACCACGAAGTCCTCGCAGCGCGCGGGGCGATCAGGTACTCGAAGTCGTCGGCTTGGCGACGGACGACAGCCGCGGCCAAATCGCGCTGGGTTTGCCGCAAGGCGCTTTCGAGCAGATCGCTGCAATCCCGTTTCGACATGCCTAGCTCAAAAACCTGGCGAGCCCCAAAGCGGACCGCAATCATCGGTCGCGGTTCCTCCCAAAATGGGTATTCGATCGCCAACGGGAGAAAAGAGACCGAGGGAATGCTGGAGGCCAAATGGGCCAAACCCGGCATCAGCGGTTGGGAATGGTCCCGGCAATCGGTGAATTTCCCCTCGGGAGTTACCCACAAACTCGACCGCGGCTCCGCCAGGATCGCACGCGATGCTTTCAGAAAATCAGAGGCCCCGGATAGCCGATCGAGCTCAATGCCAAAGAAGCCGAGTTTCGAAAAAATACGATACGCCTTCAGGGCTTCGGCATCGATCGGGGCGTAGAGAATCCGTCCGGGAAAGTACGAGCGTCGCAGAAGCATGGCCACGATCGGATCCCACCAACCGACGTGGTTGGCGTAGACCACCAACGCGTGGGATGTAGGAGACATGGAGTCGCGGGGTTCTGCAAATTGGACTCCGAAGGAGGTGAATCGGCGACTGACCATCCGATGGACGTATCGGCAAAACCCATCGACCAACCAGGCTTTCGACTCGGGCAGACTCATAGCGCGCGACTACGTTCCGACTTTGGAGAGGCGAGCATCTTGATCAACCGTATCGCCGGCAATCCATCCACTCATCATCACCATCGGCATCCCTGGCCCTGGATGGGCAGCTCCCCCTGCCAAGTAAAGTCCTGCCAGATCGCGCGAGCGATTGGCCGGCTTGAACGCACCGACGAACCGTCCATGGCTGGCCAATCCATAAATGGCACCGTTGAGAACGCGATACCTTTTATGAATCCCTTCGGGGGTCAAGGCGTTCTCGGTGACAATGCGATCCCGGATCCCTTTCATGCCCCCCGTGGTCTCGAGTTTGTCGAGGATCACCTCGCGGTATTCCGGGAACATTTTCGACCAATCGTGATCGGGTCGCAAATACGGGGTGTGCACGAGTACGTAAAGCGCCTCGCCTCCCTCGGGAGCGACGGCTGGCTCGGTCGCAGCCGGCGCGCATACGTACGCGGTCGGGTCAGGAGCCGGTTTGCCTTGGCGATAGATGTAATCGAATTCCTCGTGCGGATCGCGAGAAAAGACAAAGTTATGGTGAAGGACATGTTCGTATCGCTGTTTGAGTCCGAGGTAGAGAACCACGCCCGAGCAAGCGGGTTCGTAGGCCCGCCGCTTGTCGAATCGGCGCTGAGCGTCGCTGCCGCTCAAAAGCTCACGGTGCGTTCGAACGGAGTCGCAATTGGACACGATCGCATCGAACGAGAATTGTTCGCCGGTGGTCGTGGTCAGTCCGGTGACTCGCGTCCCATCGTTTTGAATCGAGCCGACATCGGTCCCTGTTCGAATATCGACTCCCAATTCCCGAGCCAATTTTTCAAGGGCAATAGGAACGGCCCGGGTTCCTCCCATCGGATACCAAACCCCTTCCTCGGTCTGCATGTGGGCGATGCCGCACAGCACTGCAGGCGACGCTTCTGGCGACGATCCGACGTATTGGGTGAAGTGGTCGATCATCTGGGCGGCACGTTCATCTTTCACGCAGGATCGGACCAAACCGGCCACCGATTGCCCCATTCTCAGGCTCAAGACATCGAACAGGACCGATGGTGAAAAAGCTCCCGACACTTCCATCGTGTCTCCGATTCCGCCGACGCTCCGCCAGAAGAAGAACTTGTCGGAGACCTCGTGCAGCTTTTTCGAGATCGTCATGAAGCGATCGTAGCCGTCCGCGATATCCGGCCTGGCGGAGAATCGTTGGAGGTTTTGCTTCATCTGCTGCACATCGGCCACCAAGTCCAGCACTCCACCGTCGGTAAAGAAGCAACGCCACTGCGGATCGAGTGCGACGAGCTGCATGGCATCCTCGAGTTTGCGACCCGCTTCGTCGAAGATGCGCTTCAGGACCGAGGGCAACGTCAGGATCGTGGGACCCATGTCGAACCGAAATCCATCCTGGTGATGGACAGCGGCTTTGCCACCCACCCACTCGTTCTTTTCAAACAAAGTGACTTTGTGGCCGCGGGCTGCCAAGGTGCACGCGGCAGCCAAACCTGCCAATCCTCCACCCACCACCGCTACATTCCAACTTCGTCCCGACCGTTTAATCATTCGATTTCTCGTTTTTCCGCTGCAATAGAATGGCTTGCACGATTTGCCGAAGTCCCGTCACGCGACGGCGCCAACCTTTTCCGTGCACGAATTGTAACACCCCGTCGAGGAGCTGTTCATCACCCACCTTGGGCAACGCTGTATGCGGGAGCCAACTCCCCAATCGCGTGGAAACCACCTTGGGGGTCGTCATCGCTAGCAATCCTTCGTTCCCCCGGGTCACTCCATACCCGCTCTCACCTCGGCCACCAAACGGGAGCCGCGGATCGGCGGTGGGAACGATCAAGTCGTTGATGGTGATGGTCCCTGCGGAGATGAAGGGGACGAGCCGCAGAGCATCCTCATGCGGGCCGAAGATCGATGCCGCCAAGGCGTATGGACTCTGCGAATCGGCTTGCAGGGCTTCGGCCCAGCTTTCGACCGGGATGATCATTACCAACGGAGCAAAAATCTCTTGGCGATAAAGCTGCATATCGGTCTGGACATCGGTCAGGACCAAATGGCCGGTCGATACCCATTCGGGTTCTGGACCGGATGTCGAGCGCAGTTGTCGCGGTTCCCCGGAGAAGATGCGAGCCCCGCGGCTCAGGGCATCGGCCACTCCGTCCCAGAGCTGGCGGTAGGTTGCGGAGGACATCGGGGTGCGCCATTCGCGTTGTTCAGGTTCGGACAATCGCTCCGCGAGCAATCGATAAAAAACCTCCGATACCTTGTGCGGGACGAAGACTCGCCGCGGCGCCATGCACGTAGCGCCTCCGTTGAGCCGCATGCCGAAGCGCAGCAGATCGCACACGCGATGAAGGTCTGCACCCGGGAGGACGTAGACGGCATCGTTGCCGCTGAGCTCCAGGGTTGCCGAAGTCATGGAGGGGATGGCCTGGCTTAAGACTGCCCGCCCGCTTCGGCTGCTGCCGGTGATCACCACATGGTCGACGCCAGCCTGCATCGCGGCTTTGCCTGCGTCGACACTGCTGTCGAGAACGACGACCAGCGATTGCGGCACACCGCAATCGATCAAGAGTTGAACCATTCGTCGCACGACCGCTTCGCAACCCGGCGCCGGCTTGATGGCGACGGCGTTCCCGGCGATCACGGCGTGGAGGAGCTGCACCCCCGTCAAGAAAATTGGGTAGTTCCAAGTTCCGATAATCAGTACCAAGCCGTGGGGAACGCGGTGCACTACCGATCTCAACCTGCCCAACCATAGCGGGCTGCCTCCGCCGTCGAGATAACGGGTGGCCAGCACTCGAGGGCTGCGGCGGGACAACCAACGCGCGGCATCCGCTAGGGGAAGCAGTTCGGAGGTGACGGTCTCTCGGTAATCGCTTCGCATCGGCAGGTCGAGTAGCTGATGCAGATCCCGGCGCTGCTCGACAATCATCGACGCGAATTGGCCAATCGCATTGGCTCGCGAACGGATCGTCAGCTGACTCCAGCGGAGCTGGGCCTGATAAGCAGCCGCGAAGGCAGCTTCCGTTTGCTCGATGAGCCTTGAGGAGTCTTCGTCGCTAGTGCTCACGCGTTCTACGATCCAGTTCGGGAACCCGGTGTGAATTCAGGTCTAGAAGTATAGCGATCCATCGAGAGATCGTCGAAGCCTGAATGCACTTGCTATTCGTTGCTCGCCGTAGCTTGCCTCAAGACGCGCAGCAGATTCCCGTATAGGATCTTGTGGATGTCGTTCCGGTCGTGGCCTCGGCGGTGCAGGATTTCCGTGATCACCGGGTACTTGCTGACATCATCCATACCCAAAGGAAGCTTGGAAATGCCGTCGAAATCGGAACCCAGGCCGACGTGATCGATTCCCGCGATGCGAATAACATGTTCGATGTGGTCGACCAGGATTTCAGCGCTTCCCGCGGGGTAAGGATTGGAGGCCTGCAAAGCTTTGGTAGCCCGCTCCAACGCCTCCTTGTCGTCCGGGTATCTCCGTTTCAGGTCCCGACGCTTGGCGATCATATCGTTCAGGATTTTGGCGGATTCGGGAACCACAAAGCCAGAGAAAAAGTTGATCAGGACCACTCCACCATTGTCGGGAAGTCGGGCCAAAACATCATCGGGCACGTTTCTTGGATGGTCGGCGATGGCTCGGGCCGAGGAGTGCGAGAAGATGATGGGTTTGGAACTGATGTCCAAGGCGTCGTGCATGGTCGCGGGCGAAACGTGGGAAAGGTCGACGAGCATTCCCAATCGATTCATTTCGCGCACAACGTCTTCGCCAAAGGGTGACAAACCATCACTCCTGGCGGCATCGGTCGCGGAATCGGCCCAGTCGAGACTGTCGGTGTGGGTCAGCGTCATGTAGCGAGCCCCCATGGCATGAAGCTGACGCAGTTTTCCGATCGAGCCCTCCATGCTGTGGCCTCCCTCCATGCCGATCAGGGAAGCGATCTTGCCCCGGCTGCGAATCCGGTCGACGTCGTCGGCATTGAGGGCCAACTCGAAGATGTCGGGGTAGCGTGCGATCATTTCATGCACGAGTTGAATCTGCTCGACGGTCGTCTGGAATGCGTTCCCTTTTTCGATGGTGTCGACCGGCACGTACACGGACCAGAATTGAGCTCCGACGTTGCCGCGCCGCAGGCGATCGATGTCGGTATGTAGCTTGGGCTGAGCCGCGCGCAGATCGACTTCGTCAAATCCTCGCAACGCCTTGGTCCTGATTTCCCACGGCAGATCGTTGTGTCCGTCGAACACATAGCCGCTATCGTGGATGCTGCGAGCTTCCGCGGAGATCGGGAATGGATCGGACGACTGAGCAGATGAGTCCTGCGATTGGACTCGATGCAGCCCGCCGCTGACGATGGCGACAGAGATCGCAATTCCGATTCCGTTGGCGAGACTTCGTATCCCAGGAATCCTAGAAATCACCATGGGCATTCTTCACGCTAGGGAGTGGGGGTATGGCTGGGGGGGGCGGGAGGGGTTTCGTCGCTCGCGGGCTCATCGGGCTTGCGCTTCCAAGACGGCTTCCTGCGCCGAGCCTTGGGATGATGGGCCGCCTTGAACCCGGGGACGGTCTCTTCCTGAAGCGTATGCGAAAGAGGCTTGGCTGGCTCCTGCACAATCGTGGCTTCGAGTTGCTGCTTGTTGATCCGCAGCAGTTCATCGATTTCGAACTCCACATCCTGCCCGATCCGCAATCGTTTCGGGTTCAGTCCCTGAAGGGTGGTGAAATGGAAAAAGACATCTTCACGAAAGTGTTCGGAGCGGATGAATCCGAACTTTCGATCCGCGACCAAAGTGATGATCTGTCCGATGCGCATCTTGGAGTTACCGTTCCGGAAACTTTCGTACTCGACCAACACTGCTTTGAAAGAAACGATCGCGGCGCTGGCGGACGGTGGCGGAGGTGGCGGACGCACTGTTCGCGGATTGAAGATCTTCCAGGTTTGCCTGGCAGTATCGACAGCCGATCTGTTCGACGTGAAAGCGAATGTAGGTGGAGGCGTCCTCCATCATGGCACCCAGCAGGTAGCTCCCGAGTTCTTCGCGTGTCGGGCAGGATAGCCGATGCCGGCGCCAAATATCTCCCACGGAATGAACGCCGCTTTCGCGCTGCGCGATCAAGGCGGAGAGCCGATCTCTCAGACTCGCATCGCGACGAAGCTCGTTTTCGATCGTTGCCATGACTTCGCCGGCGAGCGATTCCTCGAGATACGCCAAAAGAACCGGGTCCGTGATCATGCGTTGGACCCGTTGCGGAGGGATCCGACGGTCAGCGACACATTCTGGCCGCCGAATCCGAAGCTGTTGTTGAGCGCGGCTTTGATCTTGGCGGGACGAGCGACGTTAGGGATGTAATCCAAATCGCAATCGGGATCAGGATATTCCTGGTTGATCGTCGGGGGGAGGATGCTGTCGCGAATCGCGAGCAAGCAGACAATCATCTCGGTTGCGCCTGCGGCGGCGATCAGGTGTCCCATCATGCTTTTGGTGCTCGAAATCGGGGTGAGCTTGGCCCGCTCGCCGAACACCCCTTTGCATGCCAACGTCTCGGTTCGATCGTTGACGGCGGTGCTGGTGCCGTGCGCATTGACGTACCCGATGTCTTCCAAGTTGAGTTTCGCATCGGCGATGGAGTGTTTCATGCAGCCGATCGCACCGCGTCCCTCGGGATGGATGTCGGTGATGCGATACGCGTCGGCGGTGCTGCCGTAGCCAAGGATCTCGCCGTAGATTTCCGCGCCGCGACGACGCGCGTGCTCGTACTCTTCGAGGATGACAATCGCCGCCCCTTCGCCGAGCACGAACCCGTCCCGCTCGCGATCGAAGGGCCGCGATGCTTTGGTTGGATCCGAGTTTCGTTCCGACAGGGTCGTCAACAAACTGAAACCGGTCAAGCCAAAGGGATGAATCATGCTGTGGCATCCACCTGCGATCATGGCATCGGCCTCGCCGCTTCGGATCAACTCGGTCGCTTCGCCAACCGCTTGGCTGCTAGCGGCGCACGCCGTGAGGCAATTCGAGTTGGGGCCTTGGGCATCGAATAGATCGGCCAGGTGGGCGGCAGGCATGTTGGGCTCCTGTTCCATTTCCGCAGCCGGGTCCATGGTTTGCAGACCTCGTTCAAAGAACGATGGCAAGTCGAAGGATCCGTCCCGCAGTCCCGCGGAGACCATCGAGGTAAAGCTCGCGAAGTTCTGGTTTCCTTCCCCCGCTCCCAGATAAACACCGAGGCGCGTTGGATTCATCTTCGCGTCCAAGATGCCCGATTGGTGAATCGCTTGTTTTGCGGCCCCGACCGCGAAACGCGTATGGCGGCCCCGTTTGTCCCAGTACAGCCGATCCTCGCCAACACGCGATACGTCCCAGTCCTTGACCTCAGCGGCGATCGTGGTTGGATAACCACAGGCATCAAAGATGGTGATCGGACCCACGCCGCTGCGACCTGCGAGCAACGCGTTCCACATCGTGGCAACGTCGTGTCCGAGCGGATTGATAACGCCCATTCCGGTTACGACCACACGCCGACGCATCGAACCATCCAATATTGTAAAAGTTGAGCCGAGCCGATCCTCGACTACCAATTCGCTCGAATCGCCTTCGCCGCCTGCCGTTCGGCTTCGAGCATGTGTGCAGGAGCCTGTATTTTATTCCCGTTTTGATCGACAGCAACGTCGAACATCCGCATCACACGCAGGGTTCTCAAAAGATCCTCAGGGGTAAACAGGGCCTTTTCACCGTAGCGATCGTCCAGAAATGCGAACCAAAGCTCCATTTCCGCGATCTCGCGGTCGCCGACATGGATTCTCCCATGCACGACTGCGCCCGAGGGTTGTTTGTCCTGGACCTCTGCGGTGAAACGCAGCGTATCGCCCGGTACGACCAGGTGAGAAAACTGAGCCTTGGATATCTTGGCGAGGACGGTTTTTCGCGTGAACCCCTCCGCTTCCGATACGAGCAAACCCCCGGTCTGAGCCATTCCCTCAATCATGAGGGAATGGGGATAATGGGGATGGCCGGGAAGATAGTCATCGACCGTTTCTTCGCCAAAGCAGATGTGTTTTAACGCAACTGCCCGCTTATCCCGGACGAATTCGAGGAATCGATCGATCCAAAACCAGCGCACAGAGCATCACTCGATTGAGAGCCAAGAAAAAACGGAGGCAACTACGCAAGTTTGGATTGAACGTATCGGCACAGATCGCTCACCGTCAGCAGATCGCCAAAGTCCTGAATCCTTGGATTGGATTCGAACTTGGACAAGTCAGCCCATGGCATCCGCCGCTTCAACTCCGAAAGCCCGTTCGAGTTGACTTTGCCGTCCTGAACGTATGTCCCCTCGGTGAGGATATCCTTAGGAAACAACTCGTCGGTTTGGATTTTGATGCCGAACGCCTTTTCCAACTTGAACACGATATCCAGAAAATCGATCGATTCGGCTTCCAAGTCACCCACGATGGTCGCTTCCGGAGTCACCTCGTCATCGTCGACGCCCAAGGCGTCCACCAGTGCCGATTGAACCTTCGAAAAAACCTCTTCATTCACTGACATATCGAATTTCCCTGAGACCAAAAACGAATCGTCGGTTGGGGTTTATTTTCCCCATAAAGGACAAGTACATACCTTTTTTCGCCAAGTTTCGCTAGCCCCGATTCCCACTTTTTTCCTGGCGGAAAACAGGCTTACTCTTCTTTTTCATCGCTCTTGGCTTCCTCGGGCTCCGGAATTCCAAGCCAACTTCGCCATCGCTTTTGTTGCTCTTGGTCGGGTTCATCGGCTCGGGCCAGGCTCCACGAGGCGGGCTTGGTGACGGAAATGCCGATCGGAAGCTGGATCAATTTACCGCGTCTGGCCACGGTGACGGAGACGCGGTCCCCGGCCCGGTACATTCCGAGCCGTTCGGACCACTGTTCCGCCGCGATGCGATACCCGTCCCATCCAATCAATTCGTCTCCGGACTGGATTCCCGCCTCCGCGGCCGGGGTTCCCACCGCGACCTTGTCGACCATCGCTTTCCCTGACTGATTCGAAATCTCCAAGCCAACCATGGCCGGCGTCGCGGGTGGCGAGGCCTCGTTTTCCGATTTCTTTTCCTTCCATTCGAGACCGAAGCACGCCTGTAGCCGGGAGTAATCGAGTTCGGCACTCTGGTTTAGCTTTGCATCGAGCCAACCTCGCAGGGATTCTCCACCCACCTCTACCACAATCGCTTCAACATCCTCATTGGTGTAACCGGTTCCGCGGTGTCGCTGCCAAAGCAATCGCATGCAGTCATCGAGCGATTTCTCATTGTTGGTCGCCATTCGAAGTTCGGCGTCCAAGAGAAGTCCGACGAGCGATCCCTTCACGTAGTAGCTGATGCGGCTGTTCTGAGCGTTTTCATCCGGGCGATAAAATTTAATCCAGGCATCGAAACTGCTGTCCGCTAGATTTTGCACCAACCGTCCGGGGGAGTTCTGGACGGCTTGGATGTCTTTGCTGACGCGCTCGAGATATTCGGAGGGGGTGCACAATCCCGCTCGAACGACAAAGAGGTTGTCGTAGTAGCTGGTCAATCCTTCTGCAACCCACAACTCGCGGATGTATTGTTCCTGGTTGTAGTCGTATTTTTGCAAGGCTCGCGGTCGCAGCCGTCGCACGTTCCAGGTATGAAAAAATTCGTGCGATACCAACGACAGCCAATCGATGTATCTCGACTTCTGACGCTGAGCCCACCGGCTCGTCATCAGCACGGAGCTGTTGTCATGCTCCAGACCACCGCCCGATTCCGTGGCGAGGTTGAGAAACCAATAGTCTTCGTAAGGGACATCCCCCCAAAATTTTTGTTCGATCTCCACCAGCTTGGCAACATCCTTCATCGCGCGACTCGTGTCCCACATCGAATCCGTTCCAAGGCTTGCCAAATGATGGGTCGCTCCGCCAATCGTTTCGGTTTGGATGTCGATGCATCCCATGACGATAGGACTGTCGACGAGTTCATGGTAGTTCGATGCACGTCGCGTCCAAGGTTCGCGAGCATCCAATCGCTTCAGGCTCGTTGCGATGTCCGTCCATTGGGGCAGCGAATCGAACCGTACAACATGCGGCCGGTCGAGAAACTCGTCGCGCGTAAGAAACGTCGCGGCACCGGTCAGGAATGCAAACTCGTTCTCGACCCAGTTCGTTCTCACTCCCATCTCTCGACCATAAACGACATAATCGACCACCACTTCCTGCACCCCTGGGCAGTCGACTTGCCAGTGATTCTTGTCGAGTTTTCGAATGGGCAAGGGTTGGTTGCTGGCCCCGTCGCGAGCGGCGATCGTTTCCACATGGCGAGCGTATTCGCGCACCATGTATGAGCCCGGAGTCCAGACCGGCATCATCAATCGAATCTCGCCCGCTCCTTCGGCAGGAATCGAGACCTCGACTTCGACCCGGTGGGTAGCGGCTTGTCGAAAGGACAGTCGGTACTGAATCGGATGCGGTTGCTGCATGGGTTCCTGCGATCGAGCGGTTTGGCAAGGAATACTAAACGCCGAAAACATCGCGATCCAAACCAGGGTGATTTTAAGTTGCATGGGGGGAGAATCCGGAGGGGGGAGATTGATTCCCTCTAGTCTGCTTGCCCGAGGTCGCATTGTAAACGGGTTTCACCCGCGCCGGGGTTTCAGCCCGCCTTGGCTTGGCGGATCCCCGGATCGCTGTCGCGGCCGACGGAGTAGAACGCCGCTTCGTCGATGCCATCGCCATCGAAATCACCGACGACTACGCCATCTCCATCCCCTTCGATCTGGAAAACGCGGTCCGTGGTGTCGAGCCGACCGTTTCCATTGCTGTCGATGATGACCTGGTTTCCACGCACCACCGCGATTTCATCGAGCCCATCGCCATTGAAGTCCCCGACAATCGCGATATCTCCAGCTTTTCCAAACACGAACTCCACATCCCGATCGGATTCGAACCGTCCGTCCCCGTCGAGGTCGAGTTTCCACTTGCCATCTCGGAAAACGCCGATCTTGGAGATTCCGCTTCCATTGAAATCCCCCGCGACCGGTTGGATCTGGTCGTCACCAAAACGAAAGACGTGATCGACCGGATCGGCGCGACCCTCGCCTTGGGCGCTCCGCTGCATCAACCGGAGTCGCATGCGTTCGCGAACGGCACCCTCCGAATCCCCGGGTTCCGCTTCGGGAATATTTTTCGGACGACTGACGTGGCGATTGGTCGGATCGGGTAATCCCGGCTCCGCAGCGATGCGATCGCTATCCCGTTCCCACGCGACTCCATAGATCCCAACATCGTCCTTGCCATCTCCGTCCCAATCGCCGACCACCGGCAAGTCGCCGCGGTCTCCAAGGCGAATCCACATGTCTCCACGATCCCATTCTCCGTTGCCGTTGATATCCAGCAACCATTCGCCATCTTTGAAGAGGGCCAATTCATCGCGGCCATCCCCATTGAAATCCCCCGCCAACTGCTTGGCTCCATGCACGCCAAACGCATTCCTTTGGAAGGTCGGCGACTTGGAGACGATGTACCATCGACCGCGGTTGAGCGTGTCGATCGTCCAGTGCGTGATGTTGAGCAGTTTGGTCGCACTCGCGATCCGGGTGGGATCCACCTTCTTTTCACTCCGGTATCCTCGAGGCTCCCCCGCATCGATGATGCTCAAGTGCCATGCGTACTCGACCGCATACCCGGCCAGGAACGCTTCGATCGGACGGCCTGCGGGTGGAGGAAAAATCAGGAACTGGGGAACCGGTTGGGAAACAGTACCCGCATCCGGCAATCGTGGCTCGGGACGCACCGGGGGGCGTTCGATCGGTGGAACCGGCGTCGGCGGAGGCTTAGGCGGTTCCGGCGGTGGCGTTTCGATTTCAGGCAGCGCGAAGACCTCGCTGAAGTTGTTCTCTACCGATATCGATGCCGAGACCGCATCGATCAGCAGGATCGCATCCCGCTTCGGATCCGTGTTCGGATCCCGACGAAGCGCCTCGAGCAACGCCTCCATTGCGGGATCGGTAATCGGATCGAAGGGGTTGTCGGCAAACCCTCCGGTACTGCCAACGGTGTCGCGTCCATCGAAGTATCCGTCGGGTTGGATTTGATAGACATGGTATTTCCCGGGACGAAGACCGGCGAATTCGTAGTACCCTCGTTCATCGGTCAGAACACGAATCCCATCGCCGTCGTAAATGCCCGACAAAACATCGCCAGGATTCGCCGCGGTCCCATCGATGCGTCGCAATTCCAACACGACACCCGGGAGGGGCATGTCGTCCGGCGATCGAATCCCGTCCCGCACTCCGCGAAGATCCTCCGGCGGCAATCCGTCCGGGGTGATCAAATCCTCCCCATCCTTGAAGACATATCCCGAGATGGATGCCGGACGGACTTCACAGAAGTCATACCGTATGCCGTCTTGTCCTCCCTGCAAGGCAATCGAGACAATCCTGGTTCCGCTCACCGCGCTTCCGACCTGCGTCCCGTTGATCGTGCCTGCCCGCGTTCCGCCATCAAAGAGGTTCGCTGGTTGCGTCTCCAGAATGCTGTAGACCCCGGGAGGTAATCCATCGAAGCGATAGCCCCCATCCTCGAGCGTGAAGGTCGTCGCCAGAACACGCCCATCCTCTCCCAGCAGATCGATGCGAACACCTGGCAGAGCCACCTTGCTGCCAGGTTCCTCGCTAAAACATTGGAATCCCGGTACCACCGCGCAGACCCGTCCTGACAAGGACGACGGCTCGATCTCGCCGAAGTTGTACTCGATGCCGGAATCGTTCCCTTCAAGCAGGATGTCGGACAGTTGATCGTTTGCGATGATCGTTCCGCGCGTCTCATCACCGACGGTGCCGAGGCTGTCGATTCCGTCCAAGTATCCGGCAGGCTGAACCTCGTAGATCGTGTACATGCCGGGAGGAAGCGTCAAAAACGAATACGATCCATCGGAATTGGTGCGAGTCGTTTTCGAAATCGATTCGCCAGTGATGGTCATCGAGGACGTCAATCGGATTTCCACGCCCGACAACCCACCTTCGTCCGCTCCACGGATCCCATCGTTGTTGTTGTCTCGATACACAAAGCCCGAGATGCGAGCTCCTTGCGCCTCCGCGAAGTTCAATTGCGTCCCGCAACTGTCCCCCTCCAGGATCGCGATCTCCGTCAGTACGTCCGGATCTCCGGGCACGATTTCACCGAGGCGGGTCAAGCCATCGAGCAAGCCTGGGATCGCACCCACACTGAAGTAGCCGGACGGTTGCGATTCGCGAATGCGGTAAGTGCCCGGAAGCAAGCCGAGCCCCAAACCAAACTCGTAGCGACCCGCCGAATCGGTGATCGCGCGATGCCCGGTCGCGACGAATTGACTACCCACAAGTCGAAACAATTCGAGCGACACTCCAGCAATGCCAGACTCGTTTGCATCTTGATTCAAGTTCAGGTTGTTGTCGACGAACACGACCCCTTCGAGGCAGACCGGTTTCGGCCGTTGAGCGACATTGGCCGCAGTGCCGGCCGTTCGATCGCGCAGACCACCTGCATTGTCCGCGGGCAGTTCAAGATCCGCCGGCCCGACGATCGGATCGTATCGATTGACGAAACGGGATTCGACGGACACGTCTTCGAAACGCGGTGCCAAGAAATGGGCGACCATGGTCGAACCCTCGAACTCCGCTCCCGACGTGATCGGATCGAGCCCCTCATTGAATTCAGCGATGTCCGAAACGGAGTACAGGTGCTGCACTTCGTCGACATCGATCGAGAAGCGCAGGCGATCACCCGCGTGGAAATTCTGAAAGGTTAAAACCAATTCCATGCCACCGTCGGAAACCTGCGCCTGCACAGAAGCGCCTGGATGTGCTGCATCGATCGACTCGATTCGGAACGGATGGGAGTGGTCTGCACCCCGTCCTCCGTCCATCGTATCAAACAGATTGTCTGCGACTGAGAAACCAGGGATTCCTTGGTCGGTGCGAATCACCAATCGGCTCAGTTGCGTTCCCGGCGCTCCTCCCTGAAAGGTGACGTAGAACGAATCTCCGTGGGCATCGCTACCGGAATCCTCTTCTACGTAGACGCTGCCTACCCGGATCGGATCGACATCGACATTGAACAGCTGCCGAGCTTCCAAGCTTTCCAGTTTCGTAGATCGAATCGCTTTGCGCTTCATCGGATCGGCTCCTGGGAACTGGAGTCCTCGAACTGAGCCGAGATGGGATGAACGAATCGTCCGGAGTGATCCAATCCCCCGAGCGATTCTTCGATGTTCCATGTTCGAACCGTCGTGTCGAATCCGCCCGAGAACAAGTGGGTTGCCGTCCGGTGGAGTACCGCCACACTCCCGTCATGCCCAACGAGCTTGGCGATCGATTTCGCATTTGGGAGATCCACAATGCGGATCGTATTGTCGGTTCCAGTGACCGCGACCAGACCGTTTTCCAACGGACAGGTCGCCATCAATTTTCCGGCCTGCACGTCCATCCCAGCCAATACGCGATTGCTCGATTGTTCCCATTGAACGAGGCGGCGGTCTTCGCCGCAGGAGTAAAGGGACTTTCCATCATCCGAAAACCGAATCGAGAGAATGCGGTCGTAATGCAAGTTGGGAGATGACCTCAAATTATGCGATCCGGACGGAGGTGAACCGCCTGCCAACACATGATCCGGACCGATGAGAGGATGAACGCGAATGATCCCGTCCCGTCCGCCATACGCCAACCATCGTCCATCCTTGGAAATGTCAATCGCCCGCAGGTCGTTGCAATCGCAGCGATGATCGATTCGCCAATCGTCCTCAGCCACATTCCATCGATACACGGCATCTGAAAAACCAACCGCAAACAATTCGTTCTCGCTGGCAAAGGCCAAGCCGAAAACGGCGTGTTCCGCTATCCGGTCGGCAAGCAATCGCACGCCTCCTGCGTCGGGAGCGATTTCCCAAACACGCACCGCTCCATCATGGCCGCACGAGGCCAGTCGTCTGCCACCGGGAGAAAACACCAGTCCGCGAACCCAGTCTCGGTGCCCTCGCACCATCGCGATACTCCTGCCATCCGCCGCGTCGAGCAAACGGATCGAATGATCGTCGCCTGCAACAGCGATATGGACTCCATCAGCAGTGACAGCCATCGCGGTAACGACCGGCGCTTCCACTTCGCCTGGCAACGGGCTCACGCGGATCACCGATGCAGGAGGTGACGCGACCTGCTGTGCGCTCAGGATCGACCCTGGCGAAAAGATCCATGCATGGCTGCCAACGATCCAGCAGCAAGCTCCCATCCACCACCGCCGCATGCGGTCCCCTCCCTGTTCCAGTTCGACCCGACCCGGAATCCTCCGGATTGCTGTCCTATCGACCTGAAATTGGAGGGACTTTCAATAAACCGCGAAAGAACTGGCTGTCGCGATGAGTCTGAGGGTTAGGCAAAAAAGTGGAGCAAAACCGCCCCCGATAAATTCGCGGCATTCCGCCTAAACGATCCAATGCTATCCATTCCTGCTAATCGACTTGATTCCGCCGACTGAGACGCGGAACCAAGTATTTCTCGTTGCCAGCTTTCGGGATCCAACGATACGAATTTTTCATCGGGCTGTGACGCAGGAAAGAATCGAGCATGCCAGGCTGCGGCCTACTGAAACATCGAGGATAGCTTTTGGTAATTCCGAATCGAAGCGATCGCATTCTCCGCCGATCCACTCGATTTGATGAATTCGCAAGCTGCTTTCAACGACGCGAGATTCACTTCTGCCCCAGGAGCGCTTTTGACCGCCTTTGGTTTCCGTCCTCGCTTTGCGGTTGCTTTGCCCTTTTTCTTCTTGCCGGTTTTTCCCAACGCTTGGCTCACCAACGCGGGATAAGCTTTGTGGCCTTGAGCCAGAAGGTCTTTGGCTATTTGGGTTGGCCCAAGACCTGGATTCTTCCCGGCATAGTCGCGGATGATCTGCGATACACTCGCGGATCGTTTGGTACCTTTTTTCAAGTTGTTCGTCTCCTTATAGTATTGAAAAAAACCTGTGCGTGTTTCCAGAGTTTAGTTCCATAAGCTTCCATGCACAAAGCCCTTTCAAGGAAAGTCTGTTTTTTTCTAGGTGGAAGAATTGCAATTCGGATATCTCGAAAGAGTTTTGGCTTGAAGGGCTTACCGCGATGAAAAACATTTTTGGCATTAGAAAACGACCCGTTCATCGCTAATTTGTTGAGGGAATTCTCTTCAATCCCCGAGCAATGCAATGATCACCAACGAATCTACAATTGAAAATCAACTCGCCATTTACGGGCAGGTTTGGAATAAATCATCGCATGCCGCTGATATTTACGAACGCGATCGAGATTTGCAGAGGATCTTGGAGCAGATCGAAAAAATAGGGCGGTCGTTTCTCTTGATAGGCCCCTCGGGTGTCGGCAAAACCACCCTGATTCGTAAAGCCGCCGAACAACTTGCCTCAAAAAGCCGTTTGCCCTGGTTGATCCTCGAAACCAATACGAGTTCGTTGATCGCGGGAAAGAAATATATCGGCGAATGGCAGGGAGTTGTCAAAAAGATGGTGGAGATCGCCCAACGTGAAGAGAGGGTCGCGATCTGGTTCTCCGATTTGATCAACCTCGTCGGAGTAGGAAAGTTCGATGGGTGTGACGAAACCATGGCGTCCGCCCTGGCCCCGCTCATGGACCGACGGGAGATTATCATCCTGGGGGAGTGCACGCCGGAAAGCTACAAAGCGATCATGGAACCGCATCCATGGTTTGCGCGTTTATTGGACAAGATTCTCATCGAGCCTCATTCACCCGATGCGTCGCGGCGCGTGGTCGAGCGCGTTGCAACGCGCATGGTGGAGTCGTTTGGCGCCGAACACGGTTGCCCTTTTTGTTGGACTCAAGAGGCGCTGGATCGAGCGACCCAGTACGGTGAAATCTACTTTCCAGATATGTCGAGGCCCGCCGGTGCCCTTCGGCTGATCGAAACCACCCTGCAAGATTCCATCGTGCTGCCGCGATGGATGGAAGAAATCTCGACGGAAAACAAGAAAACTGCACGATGGGATATTCCGCCCGAGTGCGTGATTGAAGCATTGTCGCTCGTCACGGGCACCCCCCGCCGCTTGCTCGATGATTCGATCCCTCTGCCTCTCGCAGAAGTGCAGAGTTTCTTTTGCGAGCGCCTCGTCGGCCAGCGACGGGCGATCGATGCCGTCGTCGATCTCATCGCCCTCATCAAGGCGGGTTTGACCGACCCTGGGAAACCGATGGGAACAATGTTGTTCGCCGGACCGACCGGTGTGGGAAAGACGGAATTGGCCCGAACACTCGCGGAATATGTGTTCGGCAGTGCGGATCGCTTGATCCGTTTGGATATGTCGGAGTATCAGAATTACGATGCGGTCGCCAAGCTTGTGGGTGGCCCCAACATGCCCGACGCTCCCGGAGGATTGCTCTCCCGCGTCAAACAACATCCTTTCTCGGTCATCCTGCTCGATGAGATTGAAAAGGCCAATGCATCGGTATTTGATCTTCTGCTTCAACTGCTCGATGCCGGTCGGCTGACACGAGCGACCGGAGAGACGATCAATTTCACCCAGACGGTGATCATTCTGACGAGCAACCTGGGCTCTGCGATTCCCGAAAGTCATTCTTTTGGGTTCCGCGCCAGCGGTGAAATCGCGGAGGATTCCGATCAGGCGGAGGAACAACTCGAACTGGCCATCCGGAATTTCTTTCGACCGGAACTGGTCAATCGGATCGGTCGCATTATCCGATTCGATCCGCTCACCCGGGAGGATGTTCGCGCTTTGGCAAGCCGGGAAGTGGGAGCGGTTCTGATGCGAAACGGAATCCGCCGCCGACGGCTGCAAATCGATATCGATCGCGGCGTCATCGATGTCTTGGCAGAGGCTGGCTACGACGCCCGCTACGGTGCGCGTCCCCTAAAGCGAGCCGTCGAACGCATGGTGTTGGCTCCTTTGGCCCGTTTCCTCTCGGAGATGGACTCCCAACAACCCCCGACCCTTGTCCAACTCTATCCATCCGGCGATGGAATCAAATTGCGATCGATCGACGAGGCCCGAACGCGTCGCGAACCTATGGAAGGACGCATTCGAGTTGCCGACCCGGTCGACGGTCGGACGCGACGCATCGATCGCGGAGGACTGGCCCAAATGCTCGGCGAGTTTCGCGATGCACTCGATGAGGTTGAGGCAACGTTCCGAGCCAGAAACTATGCAGCTCGAAAGAGTCAGTTGGTTGAAATGAGCGGGGCTCGCGATTTCTGGGATGATGCTTCCGCCGCATCGGCCCACCTCGCGGAGTTGTACCGAATCGAACGACTCCAGGAGGTGATCGAGTCCTTGGAGCGGGGGCACCGCGACTTGGAATCGAAACTCAAGAAGGCGAAAAGCGAAAATGCAGCCGTAGCTCTCCCTAAACTTTTCGTCGAGATCGAACAGCGTCGGCAAGAAGTGAGCTTGGCACGGTTCGCCATGCTCTGCCAAGACCATCGACAGCAATCCGATGCCTTCGTGGTGCTCGAAGCGATCGATCCCTCTTCGTCCAAGCAGCTTCCGCGTGCAGCGAACTCTTACAAGGCTTGGGCGGATCGACTGGGTTTCCGTTCGGCGACCATTCACGAAGAAGCCTTCGACAGCGGCGAACTGAAGCAACTCGTCCTGCTGATCGAAGGCGTCGCCGTTTTCAGGATCCTCGAGGGGGAGCAGGGGTTGCACGAGTTCGATGAAGGCCCCTCGCGAGGAAAGTCGATGATCAAGATTTCGATTCTAGCCATCTCGGACCGGAGGCTCGACGACAGCAACGTCGATATCGTTCGACGATCTTCGCGTGCCCGCGGCCGATTTATCCCATCCCTCAAGACCGAGGTAACCGCTACGTATCGACCGACCGGACAAAGCGTCCGCTTGAGGAACAATCTCGATGCCGCAACCGCGGAGGATTGTGCGCGGGATCTGCTCGGATCGGAAATCGAACGACAAAACGAATTGAAGCAGAGCGATCGAGACAAAGAAGATCGGACGGCATATCCCATCGTGCGTCGTTGGTGGTTGGGCAAGCAGTCGGATGTCCGAGATCCCAGGACCAACGCTTCGGTTCGACGCATCAAGGATGTCGAGGCAGGGCGGATCGATCCATTTCTCCTGGCGTGGCTCGAACAGCCTTGAGCGTTACAACTTCTTCTCGAGAAGTGCGGCGATCAATTCAGGTTTCTTTTCCCGTTTCAGATGCTCCAGTTGATCGGCGGGGACGCCGATCCGCTCCAAATTTTTGAAAAGGGTTTCCCAGACTTTCTCTTTTTTCTTGCCTTCGGCCAGATAGAGTTCGGTGAGCAACTCCTGGGCTCGCTGGAATGCGACATCATCGCGATTCTTGTAGTAATTCTTGATGATGCTTTGTTGATGACGGGTATAGTTTTCCATTGGCATGGCGAGACTCCTGATTGCGTTGAGAGGATTGGCGAAATGGATCAACTCGCCATTTCCTCGATGATCTTGTCGAGTCCCGGCAAATCCAATCCGCGCGTCAATTCCTTGATCGCGTGGACATGCATCCCTTTGGCCTCAGCGACCGCTTGATTGGTCGACTCGAGAATCAATCGCTGGGCGAGGGATTTGTGTTCCGGGTTTTGGAGCAGCGACTCGGACAGTTCGACCGTCTGCACCACACCAAGACCATTGAGTTCCACGATGACTTCGTGGTCGCCATCGCATGCCCGTCCGCATACTCGCTTGTGCTCCATCTGACGCTTGAGTTCCGAGAGGCGGTCCCCCATGCGGCTTGCCGTCTGCATCAAATTGGCGAGGCTGGTCAGGTTTTTGAACATGATTTCGATGGCGAGGCTATTGAAAACGGGCCTGCATCCAGCCGTCATCGATGGTCAGATCGGCCAAACGCAGGTCTCGCAATTGATCGGGCAGTTTCTCCGACCAATTGAGAGGTTCATCGAGCAATTGCGGGCGAAAAAGTTGCTCGAATTTGCCTTTGAGGAATGATCGCAACGTGACGGCGAGAACGCCTTTTTGTTGTGATTCGGAAAACGCGATATTGATGTCTCCTTCGCGGTGGAGTTGGATGCGACCATCGGCAACCTCAACCCGGTACGCAGCATCGATGGTGGCTGCATCCAAAGACTTGTCTTCGCGATCCAGTCGACTGACTCGGATGCGGAATCGGATGAGGGAGTCGTCGAGCAGAATTTCGACAGGCTGGAATCCTTGCAGCGTGATCGACCATGGTCCCTCGTCTTCCTTGCGCGGGATCCGCTTGGCCGCTTCGCCGAATTGAGAAACGTAGCCATCCATGTCTTCGCTCCGGATGACCCGCCCGGCGAGCACCGGATCGAGGAGATTGCCGACCAACGATTGATGAACCTGGACGCTGATTCCCTCGGCGCTCAATGGCAAGGGGCAAGGTCCCGGGGCGGCGAGTTGCGTTCCGGTTTGAACATTCCAAATCAGTGCCATGCAGTCGCTCGTGCTCCAGGAAGAACGTCGGGGTTTTTCGATTCCCAACCGCGCCAGCTCGGTTCTTCCTGCATCTTGAAGCCGCTGGTTGGCCTCCGACAATTGCTCGAGGAGTTGTTGATGAAACTGCCTTCGGACGCGATTTTCCAGGCGAACCAGACTGACTCGGTCTGCTTGAGGCTTGCGCTTGGCCGCTTCTTTGGCTGCGATCTTTCGAACGATTTTCAATCGGTGTTCAATGCTGTTGATCCGGGTGCGGAGATCCGCGTCGGCATACGTATCCCCCAAACTAACCAATCCCGACTCGGTCAAGGCAATGGATTCGGCAGCCGTGATGTCGGCTTGGCTCGACGTGTTCAACACGACCGACCGATTGTATCCGCGGCTGGTACCTTGGAAGTCTCCCATCAAATGCAATCGCAACGCAGCTTGCGATGGGCTGTCTAGGAGGTGTGGCGAAACCGTTCCTGTCAAATATCCCTGACCGCGAACGGTCGTCCCGAGAATCATCTCGTTGATCGGATTGTATTCGTTCACAAGCCGAGAAAACTTCTCTTCGATCATGTCGCGTCCGAGGACGACCCTCGCGTTGGCGCCCGAATAGGCATTGCGAACGGCGGAAACCAGTTGGGATCCTTGGTTGCCGTCGTGCAGATAAGTCACGGTCTGCGCCAGTTCATGAAGGTTGTCGACATTTCCAAAACCCTCTGTGCTTGGAGTTCGCGCCAACAACCGCTGGAGGCGATTGCGAAGGATGGTCATGGTGTTCTCTGGCTTGGCCGCGAAGCGTTGAGATCGCACGTAACGCGCCATGGCATCCCGAGCTTGCACAAAAGGTCCCATCTCCAAACCTGCGTAGTTTTGTCGAAAACGTTTTTCGATTTCATTCAATACACCCAGATCGGGTTGCTCCTCAGCCATCGTCGCAACGGCGGCATCGAGCTTCAAAAACGCTCGCCACGCAGCGCCTTGCTCAGGGGAGGTTGCGAGAAACGACTCCAGGTTTCGGAGCGATGATTCCGCTTGTTGACGATGCACCGCAGAACTCGGAATCTTGTCCGGGGTTAAACTCGCTTCCGCTTGCTGGATCAATTCCGGCCATCGAGTCGCGGTAGGATCCTGGCCTCGTAAGCCACCGTCCGGGATCATCACCAACATCAATGCCCAAACGGGAAACCATCCCCGAAACCGGTTCTGCACTGGAACGTTCATTACCTTCTCCTTCGTTGTCGCAAGCTTGGCATCCCCAATCACTCCACGTCCATGATCCATGAGGAAAGGCCCCTGGAAACCATGGATCTAGTGTAGTGAAGATTGCCTCCCCCTCCTAGGACCCCCAACTCTCCCATCCCCCCGCTTCGCCTCGTTCGATCCGCTCTCGCGCCTCGCCAAGTCACCTTGCTCCCGATACCGGTCTGTTGTTAGTGTCCTCGACATAGCGGTGTTCCCTTTCCTGGCCAATTTTCAGGCGATCCGTATGCGTCGTGCCCTTCGCGTTTCGTTGTGGATATTCGTGGCGACCCTGGCAACCCTGGGATTCGGGCGATCCTCCCTCGCACAAACCGGCAGCAGCAAGGGGGCGCAGCCTATCGCCTTCTACGGCGAGGGGTATGTCATGCTGCAGCATGGAAACGTAATCCACGGGTTTGTAAAGCCCCACGCAGATCGAATCACCATCGCACTCGACAAAGGAAACGAAGTCACCGTCCCAAATCGCCAGGTCTTGACCGTGGGCAAAAACCTGGAGTCGCTTTACAACTTCCAAGTGCGCGCGATTCGGAAGTGGGGAACGGGCGAACACTGGCATCTGGCACAGTGGTGCATCCAAAACGGTTTGCTCGACCAGGCGATTGAGCACTACACGGAACTCGAGAAAACCGCCTCGAGTTCGCCGAAGTTCAAGCAGCTTGATCTCCAACTCCGCCAAGCTCTCCTCGCGGATACACAAGTCCAGCGCATGCTTGAGGAACGCGGGATCCCAAATCCGATCGTGCCAGCGAACTATCAGGAAATGGCATCCCCCCAAGCATCCGCGAAGTTCAGCGATCGCGACAGCGAACGGCCCGGGGGCGATCGCCCCATCCCCATGGTCCCAGGATACCTGCGACGCGGGTTTCAAACCGAAGTGCTCCCCATCGTGGTTGCTCGATGCGGCCAGTCGGGTTGCCACGGCATGTTGTCCAAAAACGATTTCCAGGTATTTCAACCGGTGGGGGAGCAAGCTTCGTCGATCACCCAAAAGAACTTGGACACCCTCATGCTCTACGTGGATCATGAAGAACCGATGCAAACCAGCTTGATTCAATACGCCATCCGCCCCCACGGGTCGCAGCGCAATCCTAGCATCCAGCCCAATCGAGACGAGGATCGCGTTCTGATGGACAAGATCCTGAAGTGGTTGAAATCGGTCGCAGAGAACGAGTCCGGGATTCCTGGACCGGAGCCCATGCAAGTCAAGCCGGCCGTCGCGCTGGTTCCCAAGTCCGCAGTGCAGCAGCAAGCCAGCCGACGCTCCTCCGAAGACCTCCCAGCCCGCGATCGCAACGCAAAACTTTCTAAGCCCCCCAAGTCGGCTCCCCCTTCGGTTGTCCTCAATGCCGCCGAGTTGAGCCAGATCGAGGAAGCGATCTCGGAACTGGAACGGAAACATCAGGAGAAAAAGATCGCTCGCGATCCCCTGGACCCAGCCGTCTTCAATTCCAAATTCTCAGGCGGAAAGCCCGGTTCGGTCCCCGAGTAGACGCTCCGCCGTCCGATCCAGACCAACGCGACCACACCATCGTCGAAACGCGTCCGGCTCGATGAACGCAAGGTTGGCGACGATCATGATGAACCCAAAGGTGATCATGCCCAGAAAAAGGGCTATCCCCAAATGCACCAAGACCGACATCGCCAGCACGCTTGGGCGAGTCCAGCGATGCCAAACCAACGCCGCGTAGGCAAATTCCCAAAAGAGCGTCAGGTGCGTTACCATCGATGCTAATGTGGGCATCGAGCCAATCCACGTCAGCGGTAGTGATTGGTACTCGTAAGAGGCGGCAGCAAACCACATCGCACTCCCATCCCACCACATCCAACCCCGAAGCTTGCCCAACCCACCAAACAGATAGATCACGCACAGATGCAGTTGAATCAATCTGGTCGCAAGGGTGTTGTTCCACGACGGAGTCGGTGAGGAGTTTCTCCTTAGACGTGCATCCAAACTCCAAACATCTCCGGAATCAGCGAGGCATAAGTACATCGACACCATCAACGCGATTTGGTCCAGGCCAAATAGAAACGGAGCCAGTCGATGCGCAGTCAGCAGCGTCGTCAGCCACGCGATCGGAGTCGACCATCGCGTCGCCAAACCCAGACACATGCAAAGGCTCGCCAGCAAAGCGACCAGTTCATGCCCCCAAGCAACCGCAAGCGAATCGGACTGGGCCAAGTAGGTCCACTTCCATTGCTCGCCATGCAACGCGCGGATGAACTCACTGCTGAGCAACGCGTTTGGCCCGAAAAAAGCTTCCAGACGAAGCATCCATACCACATGGATGTAGGCGAGCATTCCCCCCGTCGCAATCCGGATTGCTGCAAGCGTGTGGGCCGTCCGTGGGAAGAGAAGGAAATCAAGCACGCCGGAGATCACCGCAGAACCCCTTCCTCGCCCGTCGGAACAGGCCCCGTCGGAACAGGCCCCGTCGGGGGCGGCCCTTCGTCGAGCAAAACCAACCCGCGAGGATCATCCAGGCGCCAACCCTGGCGCAAAACCTGTTCGGGCGTAAACAGAACGCGCTCCAATCTCCGCAATTCGACCTGATCCACCCCGAGTTCCCTCGACAGACTCCGGCCCAGTGACGCCGAGAGTTGCTCGTAACGCGCCCGGTCTCGCTTCCATCGAGCGACAAATTCGCCATCCGCCAAATCCTCAGGCAGCAAACGATCAGGAGCAAACGTGTTGTTGTAAAACTCGGAAAGCATGAAGTAGCGATGGTAGAGGAGGCGGGGCTGTTGCTCTCGCCGGTCGGGATACACAGCCAAGTAATCCTCCCTCGACGAGCCAGCACCCCGAATCGGTTCCTTCGAGACGGCTAGCAAATGGCTAGGCCCCGGGTTGGGAGCAAAGAAAAAGTACCCGTGATCCAGATACAGCCATTCGGCGTAGGGAGCGGTCCAACGTCGCAAAGCCAGGAACTCCGGTCCAGCTTGGAAATCGCTCTGCGAAAAAAAACGAAGCGGCTCGGCCACGACAGCGGTCAAATGCAAGACAGTGAGAATCGCGATGATCCAGGACCAAGGCCGTGCGCAGACGCGCGGGGATACCGGTTTGTGGCTGGGCTTCATGTGCCTAAGTGTCCCGCGGAATCAGGCACAAAACAAGCACACCCGCAGCCATCTGCTAGCCCGCGACGCGACGAAAACCCAGAAAACTCAAGCCGATGAATGCTGCTACGGCAATCGCTCCTGTGACCAGCGAACCGACCATCCATGGCTTTTGTGCCTCGTAATAGCGACTGTATGCAAAGTAAGGCAGCACCTCAGGATTGTCAGAAATTCCCAAATCCACCAAATAATTCCAGTGCTCCCAGTTCCGCACGATCGGCTCTTGCATCGTCTCGTTGTAAACGTTCTTGTAAATCTCCTCCTCGGAGTGCCCAAACTCAATCGGTGCGTTCCACCGCTCGTATGCCAACCAACCTCCGTAGAGCAAACACGAAGAACCGAGCAACAAAAGGCTCCCCAAGATCAATCGAAAGCCCAGCGATAGGCCCGAGGAACGGACGCGAGCACCGTTCCGTTCCGAAACAGGCGTTTCCATAGGGAGCTGTCTCAATACCCGGGTCCCTGGCACCTCGACTCCCCGACCGCACTGCGGACACGACGTCGACGATCCCGCTTGGGCAATCCCAACAGCGATGGAGGTTTGGCATCCCGGGCAAGGCAATAGAAATCGAGACATAGTGAAGTCGAAATGGAGTTGTGGAAAGTGAGCGGAATGCTCCCCAGCCTGCAGCAAACCAGTCTTCCAGTGTAATCAATCCACCGAGTAGTTTCGCTGGAGCACTAGACCCAGACGGTGATCGGGCTAGAATGGGGTTGCTGTCGGGGTGGAAATTTTATGTTTGCACCTCGGGGAGGAATCCTCGCTACACGCGAAGATTACTCGAGTCCGCGACGATGGACTGGTCTCCATTACGCAATAGGTGCGATGGCGTTCAGTCCCTTTCCCGCTACGATCCAGTTCATCCGAGTCACTTAAAGCGCCCGGCATCCTATCTCACTTGACCGGGCCAATCGCAAAAGAACACGACCGTTGAATTCGATCCGAAGGGTTGGCAGTCGTCCGCGAACTTCAGCGGCAAGGACGGTTCCATGGTCGTGTTCCTTCGTGCGATAAATCAATCCTTTCGGAATTTTCTTCCGTCGTGGTTTTGCTCACTCGGGCAACTACACTGAAGGCTGCTTCGATTTGGTTCCCTGTGCTGGAAATGCACAGTTCGGATCGACAGACTCCGCTTCCGCGGGCTCGGTCACCACGCGCCTAGGATCGCAAGCCATTGCCACGGTAGGCTCGCGTTATTCGTAAAAATTTACCATTTGTTCCGGGAGTCGAGTTCGCGTTCAGATAGGTGTTACACTTCCTTTGCCTTGTTCAGGACGCGGTATTTGCGGCCGGAGAGGGAATGGACGTCACCCGCTGACCCCACTCTTATCCTGCATTTTTTTCGTGGTTTTGAGGAACTATGACCTTGTTCGACGGCCTGTTAGATTTTGATGATGATCTGCCTCGCAGCGCGGATGACTTGGATGGTTTACGCAAACTGTCGCTTGAAGAAGAAGGCGAAGAACTGACCGACACAGTCGTCGATGTGGTTGTGCCTGAAGATCAGGTCCAACTCGAGAGCGAAGATGATTTGCTCTCCGCCATCGACGACGTGGAAACTTGGTCGGACGATCCCGTTCGCATGTACCTGACGCAGATGGGAGAGATCCCTCTCCTGACACGTCAAGAAGAAATCCGTCTCGCGAAGAAAATCGAGGTGACTCGACGACGCTTTCGGACCAAACTCCTTGAGTGCGACTACGTCATTCAGTACGCGTACAAGATCCTGCGGCGGGTTCACACCGGTGAACTGCCGTTCGATCGGACAGTCCAAGTCTCGGTCACCGATCGACTCGAGAAAGATCAGATTCTTGGGCGCCTGCCCAATAACCTGAAAACGTTGGATGTATTGCTCAAACGCAATCGCCGGGATTACCGTGACGCGCTCAGCCGATCTCTGCCGGCCAAGAAGCGACGCGAAGCGTGGCTCAGTCTCGGTCGCCGACGCCGCAAGGCCGTTCGGCTGATCGAAGAACTCGGGCTCCGCACGCAACGCATCGAAGCCATGATCGGTGTGCTCGAACGACTCTCGGCTCGCATCGACGAAATCAAGCACGACCTGGCGACTCTCAAGTCGCACCAGGTCGCGCCCTCGCAAGTCGCCCAACTGCGGCGCGAGTATCGCCAAATCCTGGTCGCTACCCAAGAAACCCCGACCTCGTTGCGCAACCGCGTCAACATGGTCAAGCGGGTCTTCACGGAGTACCAGCACGCGAAAAAGCAACTCAGCGAAGGCAACCTGCGATTGGTTGTCTCGATCGCCAAAAAGTATCGGAACCGCGGTCTGAGCTTCCTGGATCTGATCCAGGAAGGAAACGCGGGGCTGATGCGCGCGGTGGATAAATTCGAGTACCGACGCGGCTTCAAATTCTGCACCTATGCAACCTGGTGGATCCGCCAAGCAATCACACGCGCGGTGGCCGACCAGAGCCGGACAATCCGTATCCCCGTCCACATGGTCGAAACCATGTCTCGGGTCCGGAACGTCTCGCGGCAACTGCTGCAGGAACTCGGCCGCGAACCCACCCTCGAGGAAACCGCACGGCGAGCCGAAACAACTATCGAAGAAGCTCGACGCGTCCTCGCGATGAGCCGATACCCCATCTCCCTCGATCGGCCTGTCGGAAACAGTGAAGATAGCCAGTTCGGCGACCTCCTCCCGGATGGTACCGCCGAAAGCCCGGCCATCGGCGCTGCCCAAGAAATGCTGCGCAATCGCATCAACTCGGTACTGAAAACCCTCAGCTACCGAGAACGCGAAATCATCAAACTCCGCTACGGACTCGGTGACGGATACAGCTACACGCTGGAAGAAGTCGGGCACATCTTCAAGGTGACCCGAGAACGCATCCGCCAAATCGAAGCCAAAGCCGTGCGCAAGCTTCAACAGCCAAGCCGATCCCAGGAACTGGTTGGCTTCCTCGACTAACGACGCAGCTTGACAACGCCTCGTCCATCCGGACCCGGCAAAAAGCGACGCAAGCAAAACCCCGTTGGATAACCTCCGACGGGGTTTTCTATTTCTTCCCGTACTCGTGCTCGAAAAAACCCCAACGATTACGAGCAGGAGCACCGTCCGCTGCGGCGAACTGAGCACGAGCACGACGAAGAGCCGAAACCATGCGAGAGAAAGAACTAGGACATGCATTGTATCGCACGCTTGACCGCCGAAGGCTAGCGAATCGGCTGTCGGTGAAGGTTGCGTGAATGCCATTCGTACAACGGACTTCTAGTCCGTTGAACTGCCTCAGTCGCCCGGTAGCAGCCGCAGCAGCCAAGGCTCTCGCGAAGACGCAAAGACGCGGAGAAAAGAGGAGGCTCGATCCCTCGTAGCCATCCGTTTGGGACTTCGCTCCGACTCTGCGTCCCTACGGCTCTGCGAGCGACACCTCCAGGCTCATTTTTGTCGGCTGTGTCAGCGAACAGGTTGTCGGGATAGGCAGGTGGCATCTATCGCTCATCGAGCCGAGGCTTCTGCTTCTTAAGCCTGGAGGGCTGGCATAGTGACTGCCGTGGCTCATCGAGCCACGGTCTGCTGCCCACTTGCGCTGAAAAGGCCTGAAAGGCCGACACAAGTGCGCCTTTGATGGTGTTTGATTGGCAGGGTGCAAGTCCCTGCATAGG
>JBKDXO010000010.1:0-2427 GCA_046306195.1 Planctomycetota bacterium
CTGGGAGAAAGCGGCGGCTTAACCCATCGCTGGGTGTCTCGCATCTCGCCGCTCTGTCCGGAAACTCTGTCTACTTACTACTTTCTCCCATCTACTTTCTGTTCGCCGGGATGGCGAACGGCCTCCCCCGGTGGCCGAATCGTCGTTCACCATTCTGACGTATACGCCCTCGAAAGTCATCTGGAGGAGTTGCCTTCCTCGCAAGTCGTACGAAAAAGTCTCCTGGTTTCCAAGAGGCAGCGTCCTCGACGTCGACTGGTTGAGGGCATTGAAGCCAAAGTTCGTGACATGACTCAAGCTTCTAACTAATAACCAACGCAAATCGGGAACTTTTAATCTTGAAGTACTTTCTCAAGTGCTTTTAAGCCTAGTTCTGCTGCCAGATCGGATGGCCGTTTGCCGCTAAAGTCCAAAATTGATGGGTTTGCACCGTGACGGAGCAGTAATTCACACACGCGCATTTTTTCCGATTCGCTAATTGAATCGGAAAGAACAACGGTATGTAGGGATGTGTATCCGAACGCGTCTACCATGTTCGGATCTGCGCCCACGCTTAACAGCATCTCAACAGCGACAGAATTCTCAATGAGGAAGTTAAGAGCATACAATCCATCATACGGAACATTTACTGTCTGGGGATGCTCGCGGACTGCTTTTTCTACTTTGATCATATCACGGCGAAAAGCAGCCATGGCCACATACGGAGTCAAATATGGTGACTCCGTCACTACATGATGGTCAATCCTTAAGGGAATGTCGTTTTGGATCAAGGCACGAAACGCGATTCTATGATTACTGAAGGGAATTCCGTTTTCGCCGATTCCATCACGAAGTTGTCCAACGACGTCTGAAATGAGCATAGACTTGACATCAGGTTCAAGGTTAATGCTCATGAAAAAAACAACCTTGATTGCAGCATGTTCATCCAGCGTGCAGGCGTGGCATTCTCCTCCAGTAATACCAAGTTCAACCAACCGCGAGTCCAAATGTTCTCCAAGAACCTCGTCGGAGACGACCTCTTCATCTTGATCAAGCATGTAGATGCCAGCGTCGGTCTCAAAAACACAGTCAAAGTAAAGTTCAATTTTATTTATCATAAAGTCTCAAATCACTCCGTTCCCTCTTGAAATCCAAAGTTCAATTAGGCTGTAGGCAAAGCCCCTAAACGCTTCCTGTCGATCAGCAAGTTGAATCATGTAGTCAGGATTCAGTCGGGCGATTTCAGATCCTTGGGGCGTGAGTGCCCATTCATGCGCGAGTCGATCGCGCTTGGATCGATTCAGGCTTGGACTAAGTGGCTCAAAATTTCCAGGGTAATTGAAAATGAAAGATTTCTGTTCTCTGCTTAATTGATCGAACTTTGGATGGATCGAAGGAATCAAACTTGCTGGAAAAACGTGGTCTGCCTCTAAAATTCCTGTAAAGGTTTCAATCTTTCCTGTCCTCGGATTGAGCCATGTTCCGGCGCCTTGAGCCCAAACCCGCAGGCGGTTTGTTGGGGACGTGATGCCATAATCATTGGCATTATGCACCAGCACGCCAGCATCAAGCAACCGATATACGTGTTCGCCGTCGACTTCGATGTTGAAGACGTCGCTTACCCGGCGAGCGTCTCGAATCGCTCGGATGGTGACTTCGCCTGTGAGCGTTTGTAGTCGCTCGCCCACGACGAGCTCTTCCATCGCCCGCCAATCGCACGCGTCTACCGACCAAACCGGATGGGTCGTCGTCCCTGAGAACGATGTGCCATCTTCGACTTCGACTTCGAGGAGATTCGAGACTTGCCTGGTGACGAATCGGCCGATGACCACGCGACCTTCACCGTCCGCAATCAGCGGACAAGGTTCGATGGCGGTTATCCTGGCTGTTCCGCTGGTTTGAAGCTCCGGCAGATCGAACTCAATGACCGATCCTTCCTTCAAGCCCAGCAACTCGATCCACAGATTCGGACGGAGTACCTCGGTCTCAATGCAACTGCCGTCCCGCCGCTGCTGGAGCATCGTGATCTTGCGCCAGGTCGATTGCTCTGGT
The DNA here is from genome assembly GCA_046306195.1 of Planctomycetota bacterium. Taxonomy (GTDB): domain Bacteria; phylum Planctomycetota; class Planctomycetia; order Pirellulales; family Pirellulaceae; genus JBKCUI01. Next base: position 2,032 of record JBKDXO010000010.1, read on the forward strand.
TCGCCAAACTCGGAATCACTTGCCAACCCATCGGGCGCTTCGGTGATGACTCGGCTGCCCAACTCGATGGTTTCTATTGACTGTGTGACCGTTCTTCGTACGGCAACGCCAACTGCTGATGAACCGGCCCCAAAGCCGGATTCCCATGGATCGTCCAAGTAGCCGGTAACGACTTGGGTTCCGGCGACGAAACATCCGCCAAACCTGGCAACACATTCGCCGAACATCTTTTGTCCATACTTCGCGAGCAGAAGGCCGCTTGCCCCGAAGGACATCAAGTTCACCGCAGCAGCCCACATGATGTTCTCTCCTCCGATGGCGACGTCGGAAACCATGCGAACCGCGAAATCAAGCATATTGCGGAGTAGGATCGCGTGCCGCGTCTTATTCCCGATC
>JBKDXO010000011.1:0-4950 GCA_046306195.1 Planctomycetota bacterium
GTTCTGGCGAGCTATCGAGGCTGGAACCAAACCGTTTTCATCGTCTGCGCCTCCCGCAGTGGAAGTCGGTACAGGACCAGCGGTCACCGATACCGGAATCGACTGGGCGCCTGGATCTTCGATCAGCCGCAATCGAGATCCAGTCTCCGAACGATCCACCAAATTAGATCGCGTTTCCTCTGGATCCAATGTCACAATCGGACGATCGTTCATCGCGTTGATGTTGATCGTCAGTGTGCTAGTCGCTTGCTTGGGATCAATCGCTGATAGCGGAAGCGTACCCGTGACACCGTTATCCTCAATCGTGATCAAGACCAACACCGGTCCATCGATCAAGTTGTTGTAGTTCGTGCCGGGGGTGTATCGCAATTCCGACAGACCAGTCACCGTCGTTTCGCCGGCTGGCGATAACAAGGACTCACCCGACTTGGGCAATCGAGGTACTCCAAACGAATCGATCAATTGGGCACTCACAATGCGAATGCGCTGATCCTCGTCTTTGTCCTCAGGCGGGGTCGCCGGAGTATCCCGTTCCTCATTGTCGATCCGCGGTGGAACTACCGACGAGTTATGACCCGGATAATCGTTGCTCAAAAGCGTTGTCGACGAAATCGTGATCGACGTATCTTCATCGATGACCCGCGTATCGTTGGTCGCAAACGGGGCATCGTTCACCGGAGCAACGTCCAGAGTCAACGTTTGACGTACCGACTCGTTGAAGTGGAAACCACCCAAGCCGCCTGGACCGGTTGGCTGGCCATCGTCCATGCCGTAGATCTCGATCAAGATCGGGCCCGAAACCAGCGAGTTCACGTCCGGGGCAAGGGTGAAACTCAGCACTCGGGCGACATCCGGTCCAGCGGCGTCGAGGATCGTCGGTTGCACCGAGAACAACGATGGATCGATCGCCCGTACACGCGTTACACTTGGAGTCGTCGTATTGAAGAGCACGTTCTGGCGAGCTATCGAGGCTGGAACCAAACCGTTTTCATCGTCTGCGCCTCCCGCAGTGGAAGTCGGTACAGGACCAGCGGTCACCGATACCGGAATCGACTGGGCGCCTTGATCTTCGAACAGATTCAATCGAGATCCAGTCTCCGAACGATCCACCAGATCGCTGTTCGTCAACATCGGGTCCAGGATCACCACAGGCCGGTCGTTCATCGCGTTGATGTTGACCGTCAAGGTCGAAGTGCTTCGTCGCGGCGTGTTGTTCGCCGGGGGAGCGCCGTTGAGGTTCAGTTCTTCATCCTCGATCGTGACTTCGATCAAGACGGGGCCTGCAATCAAGTTGTTGTAATTGCGTCCCGGGGCATAACGAATCTTGCGATTATTGCGATCAGGCTCGTCAGCGCCTTCGATCTTGACGTTCTCGAGGCGTTGACCGCTGACCGGATCGATGCGTTCGTCTGGATTGAGGCGAGCTGGGGTCAGCAAGCGCACGCCAACGATATTCAAGTTCTGGTCTCGTTCCGAACCCAGTCCCCGGTCGGAGGCTCCCGTGAGGAGCGGAGCCCGTCCAGTGAGGGGATCGACGTTGATGGAATCGTACCCGAGGATCTCTGCGCCCACGGGGTCTCCCATCGTTTGCGGCAGGGTTGTAATCCCTGCAAAATCGTTAGCGGTCAGATTGGCCCAGGTCCACTCGACGATGGTGTCTTCATCGATCGTTCGCACGTCGTCGAAGGCCTTGGGATCGTCGTTCACCTTGTGCACGGTGAGCGTTACCGTTGCGGTATTCGCGCTCACCATCCGAGAGTCGGTCGTGCGATAGACGAAGCTATCGACGCCATTGAAGTGAGGATTGGGGGTGTACGTGAACGAACCATCTGGATTCAACACCAAGTCGCCAAACCTCGGAGCGACAAGCGGTTGGATCGATACGTCGGTGGTCGAGGTGCGATTCTCGTCATACACGCGAATGTCATTCGGCAGCGCATCGGTCGGGTCATCCGCATCATAATCGTTCGCCAAGACACCCTTGGGCAATACGCTGAGGATGCTACTCAATCGCCCGTTTTCATTGACGGTGTATGCGTCGTTCACTGCAACTGGTGGCGAACCAGCGAGAACTTCAATGAGATGATCCTCGACTTCTCCACCAATTCCGACACCGTTGGTGAACAAACCGCCCGTGCTGCTGAGCCGGAACCGAGCAGTGGTATAACCGACCGCCGCACTTGCAGGCGTGCTGACAAAGAAGGTGTTGACACCAGCGATTACTGGCAGTGCGTTCAGGATACGCTCGCCGACATCTTCAAAATCATTGTCTTGGTTCCAATCGATCCATGCGTCCACGAATCCAGTGCTGCTGGCCGTTAGGGAAACCGCCACCGGAACGCCCGGCGTGGCCGGTCGGCCACCCACAGCGGCCGTTCCCGCGTTGTAAACCGCATTGAAGACACCGACAAAATCAACGCCATCTTCATCGTCCGCACGGACCGTCACGGCATTGCTAGCGACCGTTGCTGTCGGCAGCTTCAGCCTCAAGTCGCGAACCGCCTGATTGATCGCTGCAGCGAGCGCCGTTGCGAAGCTCGTTGGAGTGACTGTTGCGAGGTCCACCGAAATCGCAACCCGTTCAGCCTCGAGAATCGACGGCGAGCCCGAGTTGATTACTTGGAAACCAACCGTATTTCCGTTTCCGTCGGTAATGGACATCTTCATATCGGAGGCGAGTCCGGCCACCGACTGCACGAGAATTTCATTCGTGCCTGACTGCGAACGCTTCACGGCCCCGGTTGCATTGGTCAAGTTAAATCGGTGGTTGCTGGTTCCACCGAGGGAAATCACGTCACCGGTCGCGCTGGCATGAATGCCGGTGATGCTGCCGTCAAGGATCGAACTGAGAATGACGGCTTGCAAACGCGAGGCGACATCCGCTGCGGTCACCGCACCCGTCAAGTTCACGGGCCGAGCACCAGGAATGGTTGCGGTGGGCCCGCTCGTGAATTCGTAAGTAACCGATTCAACCGTCACCCCTGGAGAACTCTCGCGAGTGATGGAGATCGACTTGCCGATCATCGTGGGATCGGATGCCGAAGCGATCAGCCGCGCGGGTCCCTTCGACGAAATGCTCAGAATACTCGAGAGCGTATCGAAGTCGATCTTGGAATCAAAATCGTCCGCATCTGCGGCAGCAGACGGTTGACCGTCAGCATCTCCGTCCGCGTAGGAACCGAGAACCAGCAAACGAGCGTCGTCGGGATACAAGCCATGACGAGCTCCGTTGTTCGCGATCAACGTGTTGCTCGAAGATCCAGTACCGGATCGTTCCACTGCATCCCCGAAATCGATCGCAACCTCGGGCATCAGGATCGTGAACTGAGTGAGCGAGTTCGGACGGTTGGCTTGGAGATTGTTTCCGGCCAAATCCTGAATGGCCGGGATCGACAACGTTGCGGCCATGCCGGAAATCGAGTTGATTCCTTCGACGAATACAACACCGCCGGCCAGTGCATACGCCTTTACCCCAGAACCGATTTGATTGAGGGATTGCGTCAGAGCGTTGGCCATCGCAAACGCATCGAAGCTAGCGACGGGAAGGAACCTGACCGGAATCGCGCCTGTCGCCACGCCCGGGTTACCTGTCAGCGTCAGCGAGGAACCGGCGACGCTCAACGTGTCCCCTGCGTTACCGCCTACGACAACACGACCACCGGAGATCGCCTGCACGGGCCATCCGATTTGGCGGACCCATGGATTGACAGCCGCTGCGATCTTCGATGCGAGTTGATCCGCAGTGTCGGTCGCCAAGTACGTGATCACTCGATTGCCAAAGGTGACTCTCGCGTTGCCAGACAGATTGAATTCGAATGTAATCGGAGCGCCACCCGCAGGGGTGTACGTAAAGGTTTGACCGTCGGCAACTCCTGCCGTGGGAACGGTTAGTATAAACCCACTGTTCAGTTCCAACGTCCGCGTGCCGCCACTCGCGAGATTGACGGTAAAGGTCTGACCGTCGAGCCGGCTGGCTGCATCATCGGGAGCGATCAGTCGCACCGTCGGCTTGTTGATCAAGGTCAGCTCGTAAACGCTATCTTGACGCCAGAATCCAGCCAACGGAGTCAGGCGAATGGCTCTGCTGTTGAAGCTGTAGCCGAACACGTAATCGACACCAGGAAGCAGAATGCGTCCATTCTCCGTCAAGACAACGTTGTCTTGGTTGATCGTCAGTGGGTCCGGGCCCGTGCCTTGACGCTCGTCGATCAGGATCTCGAAGTAATCGAGGTTTCCTGATTTGAGCTGAACGTAGGTATTGGTCCCGTCCAGATCATTTCCTGCCGAATCGTTATCCAGCGGTCGTTGAAGAATGGCCAACGGGCCGGTGAGGTCGACTCGGTCAATCGCACCTCGGTCGGCAAAGACGTTGGAACCCAAGCCGCCGGGGGTACTGACCGTTGGATCGTCGCTTCGGAGCAATCCGAAGGCATCAAACTCCGGCGCAATAATCGGGCTTGTCGGCAAACCGATCGCGACGCGAACCTGATCGAGCAGATTGCGGTCTTCGAGCGACGCAATCGACGAGTCGATAGCCCGCGAGAGAGCCCTCAGATAGAACCGGTCGCGGGTCGGATCCGTGAACAAAGGTTCGGCCGGGGTCAATGTAATCGGGAACGACTGGGATCCATTCAAACTAGCAGGCAGGATGTTGTTCGCATTCCCCTGGTAGAGGTTCGCACCGATCACGATCGAGCTCAGCAGGGCTGGATCGTTCGCGACATTGATGCCGCGTGCGAGATTCGCAAGGATGTTGCTCAGGATCGTTGGGCTGGTATTTGCCCCAACCTCAATTCCGGATTGGTTTATGCCGGTGTCTCTTCCATAAATCGTGTTGTTGACTATGCGGGCGACGGTCACCGGTGCATCAGGAACGCCAGTAGCCACGCCGGCCGAGTCCGCTCCAACGCGAATGCCTCCGAGGTTGTTGGCAGCGAGTACGTTGTTGAC
>JBKDXO010000012.1:0-10861 GCA_046306195.1 Planctomycetota bacterium
CACGGCGCTTCGGATCGCCAAGGAGCCTACCCGCTCGAGGGACGCGTCGAACCACAAGACTTGACCGCTACCGTGTATCATTGCCTCGGTTTCCCATCGAGCACCGAAATCCATGATCGATTGGGCCGGCCGTTGGTGATCAGTAAAGGGGTACCGATCGAACCGATCCTTGGATAGACACAGCCGATAAAAGTGAGCCTTAGACGCTAGCCGAATTCGTTCGACTTGCAGAAAATCGGCTAGCGCCTCAGGCTCATGGAAACGAAAATTGACTTTTGTCGGCTGTGTCTGGGAAGAAGCACAGTGCATTCAACAAGTGAGACCTCCGAAATGATTGACGGTTTTCATCGCACGCATCGACGCGATTTTCTCGTAGCCTCGACCAGCCTGGTCGCAGGTCTCCCCTTGGGAGCCACGGCCGTTTCCGCCTTAGGTTCCGCTCCTGCAAGCGGCCAGCGTTCAGGCAAAGCCAAATCGGTGATCCTCTTTTTTCTATGCGGCGGCGCCTCGCATATCGATATGTGGGACATGAAGCCCAACGCGCCGCTCGACTATCGCGGTCCATTCAATCCGATCGCTACGACCGCGCCGGGTATCCTGCTCTGCGAACACTTGCCACAACTTGCGCAGCAAGCCCACCACTTGGCGATTGTCCGTTCGGTCGGCGCGACCGTCAGCACCAACGACCACCATGCCGGGTACTACTACAATCTCACAGGCCATGTCCCAGACCCTACGTTCCTTTCGTTAGGCAACGATCGTCGTCCTTACAGCGACGATTGGCCATTCATGGGCTGTGTCGTCGGTCAGCGATCGCGTCCCCACCCCGATTTGCCGAACGTGGTGACGCTTCCTCACAAGCCGAGCAAAGCCCCCTACACGCGACCGGGGCAATTCGCTGCTCGCCTGGGTGTCGAGTTCGATCCTTTTTATGTCGATGGCTCGCTGGATCAGCCATTGAAGTTCCAGGCACCAGCTCTCAGTTTGACCGGCGACGTGACTTCGGCACAGTTGCAATCGAGAAAGGCCATGCTTCAGAAACTCAATCAGACTCGGCGCGATTTGGATCGCACAGCCGAGGAGATACATTGGAAGAAACACCAGGAGCGGACCATGCATCTGCTCCTGTCCTCCAAAGCGACCGAGGCATTCAACGTCGAAGCGGAATCAGCATCCACACGCGAGGCGTACGGACCGACCGTCAACGCGACGAGTCTGTTGTTGGCCCGAAGACTCGTGGAGGCCGAAGTCCCGTTCATCACGGTCTTCTGGAAAGAGAATGAAGCCATCGCGGATGCTTGCAAGAGCGAAGGCGCATGGGACACGCATGGCAACAACTTCGGTTGCTTGCAGAAGCACCTTCTACCCGAGTTTGATCGCGCGTTTTCCGCATTGCTCCAAGACTTGCATCAACGGGGGTTGCTGGATCAGACCTTGGTCATGGTCACGAGTGAAATGGGACGCAAACCCAAGATTGGGGATCCTCGCTCGGGCGGGCCGGGAGGGGCCGGTCGAGACCATTGGACCCATTGCCAAAGCGTCCTCTTGGCAGGCGGAGGAATTCGAGGTGGACAAGTCTACGGGGCAACCGATCGGTACGCGGAATATCCTGCAGAAAATCCAGTCACTCCCGCCGACGTGGCAAAGACCGTCTATCGAGCTGTAGGCATCGACGATCTTCAAGCCCGAGACGCCCAAGGGCGACCCTACCATCTATTGGAAGAAGGCCGTCCCATCGAAGCCTTGTTCGGATGATCTTTTCCCTCGATTACGCTTCGGGTTGATTTCCTTCCACAAGCCGCAGCAAATCTCGGGTTGAGCTGTGGCAGACATCGCCATGTTGATCTCGCTTCAACCCGGATGCTTGCGCATCTCGGCTAGTATTGCTGTTGCCGCCACTGCGGAGCGCGTTTCGATGGGAGCCGAAGAGCGCGACGTCAGAATGTGCGATATTCTACTTGCAACATGGCACTCAGGGCTTGGCTACCCATTGGGTAACCAAACTCCCGTCCTTGAAGTTCCAGACTCGCACCGAACCATCCAATCCTCCAGTCGCAAGTCGGGCTGTCGCGGCGTCATAGGCAACCGACGTGAGCCAATCTTCATGCCCGGGCACCTTCATTCCGATCGCATTGTTGCTCAGATCGATTCGATACCAATGTTTATCGCTACAAGGAACAATGATCGACGCGTCGACGCGTAGGAGCTTCGCGGGTTCACCCCCGAGTGGCACCTCGGCGACTTTCTTGGCTCCTTCGAGCTCCCAACGATGCAGTTTTTTGTCCGATCCTACGCTGACCCATTGAGCACCATCGCCGATGGCCGCGATTCCACGCACAGCGGCACCGTGGCCCGGATAGCTGACCAGCAAGTCTCCTGTTTCGGCGTCGTAGACTTTCGCCGACCGGTCGCGACTGGCGGACCCCAGCCGCTTCCCATCGTCGCTGTATGCGAGTTGCGTCACCCAGTCGGCGTGGCTGGAGATCACGCGTTTGAGTTGCATGGTTCCTAAATCGTACAATCGGATCGTGTTGTCGGCCAATGCGATGGCCATTTCCTGATGCCCTGGCCGCAGCGCGCAATCCAGCACAACATCGTTGCTGCGAGCGAGCACCTGTTCAACCGCGCCGCTCGCTCGATCGATCAGTCGCAACTCTCCGATAGCTCCGGGTGTGCCGCCTGCAACTGCGAAACGTTTTCCGTCTTGCAAGGATTGAATCGCATAGGCTCGCTGGGCCTGATGCGGCAAGCGTTGAACCAGTTCGCCGGTCAATGGATTCCATAGGAGTGCTTCATGGTATCCCGACGTAATCAACTGACTGCCATCGGCAGCAAACGCCATCGCAATGACAGGGATGGCTCGCGGGTAATGTTCGGGTGACGTCGATGTTTTTTTGGGGGGGATCACCAACCACAAGGGGTCCTTGGGCGCGATCCCTTCGAGACTGGCTCCTTCGTCGATCCATTTGGCGATGAGGTCGATTTGTTCGGGGGCGAGTGGTTCACTCTCGTCAGGCATCCGCACGCCTGGTTCGTGGGAGCGGAGTCGAGAGACCCACTCGCTCTCTCCGCTCTTGTGAGCAAGGATCGGGGCCGTGCCACCATCACCGGGTTTAACGAGTTCCTCCACTGTGTCTAACCGGTAACCACCTTCGGCGCGTTTGGCTCCATGGCAAGCCACGCAGTGTTCTTGGAGAATCGGCGCAATCTGCTCACGGAACGAGACCTCGGCATGGAGCGGTTCCACCCACCAGCCAACCAGTGCCAGGGGGCCGAGCAGCGAGAAGACTCGCATAGCGGCCTGTTGAGCTAATGTAGCGGTACGGCGCGAGCCGTCTGGTGAATCTCGTAGTATCAGGGGCAACCAGGCAGCTTGCGATGCACCGCTATGAGTTGCCTTTTTGTTGATATCAGTGTTGAAATAAGAATTCATCGGTGTTGATTAAAACCCAGCAAATGTCTTCCAGTCCCGACACGGGATCGGGACGCGATTGGCAGTGGCGGACGGTATCCTGAATTTCCTCGGACGTCGGTTGGCGGCAAAGCCCCGCGAGATACAGTTCTCGCAGGATCTCTTCGAGAGGTTTGCCGGCTGCGAGTGCTTTACGGAATCGGTTATTGGGAGCGCGAAGTTTTTCATGAATTGAGGATCCATTGAACAACTCAATCGCCATTCCCAGATTGGATTCTTCGGACCGTTCGCATGCACAAACGGTGGAACGCTCGGGCTGCCCAAACACCTTCAGGAAGTCGACCTTGGCCAGATCCGGTGCCGGAATCTGCGTGGCCTTCGTACCGGGCGGCAAAGAGCCAAAGGCTTGGTCGGTTTGCAGCATCTGATTGATGGCATCCAACAACGATTCGGCTTTCAGGAGTCGCGGTTGCTGGTGGGAGAAATAGAGCGTGTCCTTTTCATTCGATGGATTGGTCTCGTAGGACGATTGATAGGTGCGGCTCTGCAGGATCGTTCGAATCAACTGCCGTCGATCAAACTTGGATGCAACGAACGATTCCGTCAGAGCGTCCAGCAAGGGACGGTTGGTGGGAGGGTTGGAATCGCGGAAGTCATCGATCGGATCGACAATGCCTCGGGCGAAGAGATGACTCCAAATACGATTGGCCTCGACCCGTGCCAGGTACGGATTGTTGGAATCGCTCAGCCACGCGACGAAGGCATCGCGTCGATCGGCTGCGGCATCGAGCGATATTTCCCCAGCCCCGGGTACCCAGGGTTGCATCGTGCGACCGGTCCTCGGTTGAACCACTTCGCCCGATGATTGAGACCACACAAAAATTTCACCAGGACGTTCGGTCTTCTTTCTTTGAACGCGCTGAAAGAACGAGGCAAGTCCGTAGTAGTTGTCTTGGGTCCAACGTTCGAATGGATGGTTGTGACACTTCGCGCACTGCAACCGAGCTCCGAGGAAAACTTGCGAGATCGTCTCAACGCAATCATTGGCGTCGGCGGCTGTCCGATAGAAGTTCGCTGGCGGATTGGTGAACGTGCTGCCGCTCGACGCGATCAACTGCTTCACAAAGACGTCGTAAGGCATGTTGTCCCGAATGGCGTCTTCGACCCAACGATGGTATTTGTAAACCCCATCATTTCCGACACTCTTGCTCGTTAAGCGGAGCAGATCCCCCCACTTCAATGTCCAGTACTTTGCGTGTTCAGGTCGCTCGAGCAACGCATCGATCAACCGTTGGCGTTTGTCAGGAGATGGATCCGAGAGGAAGGCAACCGACTCATCGACGTTGGGCAAAATACCGATCACGTCCAAGTGGACGCGTCGGAGAAAGACTTCATCCGAACAAACCGTAGATGGCTGAATCTGCATTTGTCGCAGCTTTGCGTCGATCAAGGTGTCGATGAAATTGTGAGCAGGTCGTTCCTGCCAAACAAAGTTCGCATCCTCCTCCACAAACAGGAAGGGAACCGATTCGATATGTTCCAGGAAACGGGCCATGATGACCGTCTCGCCGCGTGAGATCGGCTGAACCTGTCCCTTGGTATCCACGGTTGCGACACTGGTGTTTGAACTCTCGAACGATGTCAACGAAGTCACGTCGCGCGATTTTCCATCCGCGAAATGCGCAATCACAATCAGTGACTGCTGGCCTGCCGAAGGCGAAACGATGCGCTGGCCCTGCGGGTAAACCTGCAACCGAACACAACGGGCCTGATCGACTGGATCCAACGGAGCCCCTTGCTGGATCCAATCGCGCAGGAGTGCGTAAGCGGGATCGTTGGCATGGATTTGAACGCCACCTCCGTGGGGTACTTTCATCATGGGTTTGAGGAGGAGCAGGCTGCGCTCCGGTTCGATCGGATTGATACGCCTCCCCGCTTCTTCACGCACCAAAGTCAGCCCATCGAGCTCTCGATCGAACGCTCTCAAGGAGAGACGAAAGCTCCCTTTGCCACTTGGAGAACCATGGCATGCCCCGGAATTGCAACCCTGTTTCGAGAGAGCGACCAAGACTTCATTCTCAAACTCAACACGTGCAGGGGTCTCGTGGTTCTCGACGACGACGGAGATGGTCTTGCGATGCGGACCTAGCTGGGCAATCAATTCCGCTTGTCCATTCCCTACCGGGATGACCTCCCCTCCTTGCCATTGGAACACCGACGGGTTCGACGACGTCCATTGGGCACGCTGCGTCCAATCGCTAGGCATTTCTTTTGCATCCCAGCCAGTCAACAGCGCGTGGGCGCGGTCCCGATTGCGATGGAGAGTGATCGATGTAGGAATCGCATCGACTCGAACAGGCCACGGCTCGAGTCGAAGCGGCACCGTAGCGCCGGTCACTTGAAACTCTTTGCCTCCCAACTGGCTCGAGGCGACCACGCGAATTCCAATTTCGGTTGCCCCCGAGAATTCGGCTGGGATGTGCAAGGGAATCGTAGCCGACGACTGGTCCGCAGGAATAGTGACCGGACCGTCGGACCGAAGCCCTGCTGGCAAGTCCGCAATCTGCACCGTGACAGGCTGAGGAGAAGAGCCGTCGCGTTTCAAGGTGACTCGGACCGAGACCACGTTTCCTGGCAAAACGGACGGAGGGACACCGACTTCGACCTGAAGCGGATCGTACCAAGCCAGCGGTACCAAAAGGTGCTCAATCCTGCCGGTCACATGTTCCGCATAAGCCATGATCGTGACCGGGTCGGTGGATGGGCTTGATGTTGGATTGGCCCCGATTGCCGTCGCGGGTTGCAGAGCAATCTTTAAGGTGTCTTTCTCGAAGACCGTTTGCGCCGTCCATCCCGGTGGAGCTTGGGTCGATAACGGAACCAGGGGGCCTTGGAAACCTGCGACCGGACGTTGGAGTTTGACCGTAACGGCTTGTTCGACGGGCAACTTGGCCAACGAGACAGGAGCCTGCGATTCCAGTTGAAACAGGGGTTGGGTCGATGGGATTCCACTCGCATAAATTTGGCCGCCCATCCACGCGGAGGGGAAGGGTTGATGCGGAGCTTTCGTTCTTCGAGCCGCGAGATTGCTGACGGGAATCGCGACCGGCGTGCCCTCTGTGCTTTTCGCGACCCATCGCAGTAGATGCATGGTCTGTGGGTCCCATCCCGCATCGGTCGTCAGATAGACCCGATGCTCCGTTGCTTGGTTGGGGACCATCGGATTCCAGAAACGAATTCCTGGTGGCGGCGAAACCAAATCGAGTTGAATTGGGCCGTTGTAACCAGATCTTTGGACTTGGAGATCGACAAACAAAGCACCACGCTCAGGTTCGAGGGGGCGAACTTCTTTGAGTTTGGGATCCGGTTTGATAGAGATCGTGAAGGGAGGTGTCGGCACTACCTCGACCCAATACACGTGATGCGGACCGCCGCGATGCAGAAGGTCGGTGAATGACATTTTGTAGACGCCGGTTTCTGCAAACGAGATATCCATGCCCCACTCGTCCGCATCCGAGACGGGTGATTCCGCGACCACTTGACCCGCGGGATTGGTCATTCGCATACGGAGCAAAGTCGGAGAACCGAGGCTGCGCGTTCGTACGGAGATTCGCACCGACTGACCTTGTACTCCGGAGACGAGGATGGTGTCGCGCTCGCCGGGTTGAGCCAATCGTCCGCTCCAACCGAAGGGGACTCCGAGCGGTTCAGGCACATCGTCCGCCGAAGACAACTTCGGCGCATCAAGTTGTTCAAAGCGTAAAGGGATCTCGCGAACCAGGACTTCTCCCCACCATCCTCCTTCGGATTCCGGGCCTGAAGGGGATACGCGAATGCGATCGATTGGCTGGCGGCCGTTCGAAGATGGAACCGGCGAGGGAATCGATTCCGCCGGACGGGCGGAAAAGCGTGTTCCGTCGGGTTGCAAGAAGACAAGATCGGGAATCGGTTGGCTACCGATGGCCATAGGATAGGGGACTCCTCCGACCGGGGCGCGGGTCAATCGCATGCGGTAACGCCCTCCCCCTGCGTAGCGGCTATCCGAGACTTCAAAAATGTAGTCTCCGGCCGCCGGTGCAGTCCATTGGCCCCAGCAGTCGGGCCCTGCCTCGTTGTCATCCGCACGAAAGAGAATCTTGCCGGTCGCATCGTAGATGCGAAGTCTGGCGTCCATGCTCGAGCCGATACGTTCAGCGACGACGTCGATGTTCAGTGTGGTACCTGCTTCCAAGGCGATCCGATAGAAGTCGCTCAGCGAGGCATCCGCCGTTCCATCGACGGCACATGGGAAGGTGATCTGCTGGGCTTGCGAGATCGCATGATTGGTTTCAACCTCGGGCACGCTAGGAAGCGGATCGATGAGTATCGGAAACGGTTCCGAGGGGCCGTCCGCAGTGGCGATCCACGCGCCGAACGGCCCGTTTCCTAACTCGGCAGGAACGGTGATGTCGATCGTCGCCTGCGCTGGCTCGACCGAGACGACCGTGGCGCTGACGGGTGCGGTAGCTGCTAATCGCACAGGGGATTTGAGGTTTTGGCCGATGATCTGGATGCGAGTCGTTTTGCCTGCTGCAACGGCTTGCGGCACGACGCGCGAGATCGCGGGTTGCGCGAGCAGCGATTCGGAGGCTGCCAGCAAAACAACCGATACAACGACAGTCATCCATGTGCAGGACGTCAACAAGTATCTCCAGGCCAAAGGAGGGAGTGGCATACGCAACAATCCGGTCAGGTGAGACGAATGGTGGGACATTGAGGGCGGGGGGATCGGTGGGCGGGCGGGTGGGCAATAAGGGCCTTGGCCGAGTGCGACGAGTTAACGTTGCACCAGTCAGCAACGCTGAGTGGAATCCCTCGGATCAATGCCTTGTTTATGGGTCTTCTCGTACTCGTACTCTGTCCGCGTACGCGGACGGTAATCGTACTCGATTGCGATTCGATAAACGTCGATTCGTTCGTGGTCAGGGATGGGATTGGTCATCTGCGATCATTCGAGTACGAGTACCGTTGCACTGAGTACGAGCACGAGGAATTCCGCCATGTAGTACGCTCCTTATAGTTTACACTAACCCTGCGATCGGTTCTCCATGATAAATCGTATGGGGGCGATCGAGCGCGTCGTGCCATACCGCTTCGGTGGGAATTCCCATGAGATGGTAGAGGGTGGCTGCAAAATTTTCAGGCTTCACGGGCATTTCGGTGGGGTATTCCCCTTTCGCGTCCGATCGCCCGATGACGACCCCGGGTCGGATGCCCCCTCCGGCGAAGAAGACCGACTGACATGCCCCCCAATGATCCCGACCGGGGAGACGGTAGTGCTGCGCGAGCAACGTGATCTTGGGAGTGCGCCCAAACTCACCAGCCATGACAATCAGTGTCTCGTCGAGTTGTCCCGATGCGTGGAGATCATCCAGGAGCGCAGAAACCGCGCGATCGGTCGGAGGCAACAAGCGATCCTTGAGATGCGGGAACGCATTGCCGTGCGTGTCCCATGTTTCGTTGTTCCCCAGATTGACTTGAATCAACGGGACACCGGCATCGACTAAGCGGCGAGCCATGAGCAATGACCATCCAAACGAATTCTTGCCGTAGCGCTCTTGTTCTCGGTCATCAGCGCGCGTGACATCGAGGGCTGCATGGACTTTTGGATTGACCATCAACGAAGCGGCGGACTGACGATGATGGTCCAGGGGATGGGTTGCGGCGGCGTGGTCAAGACCCCGGCGCTGCGTATTGAGTTTATCGAGGAGCGCCATCCTGTCGTGTAGATTGGACATGCCGAGCGAATGCGGGACCGAAAGCTGAGGCGCTTGGAAGATGCGATCATCCGCGTTGCCCCTTTGCTGATGATCGAATGCGAAGGTGGGAAACGCGCCGTACGAGGTGGCATGAAAAGGAGAGGCCTCGATGAACCATGGGTCGTCATTTGGACCCATGGCGCCACCGTGCTGACCAGGAAGGGTGCGGGCGGTGCTATGGATCAAGCGTTCTGGAAGAACGATCGCGGGTGGCAAGTTGTTCACCGGGCGGGGTTCCGCAGAGAGAGTTCGGCCGATTTTCGATGCAATCGAGGGGAAATCCGATCGGCTTGCAGCGTTTGGGTTGAATCCTGGCGGAAGTGCTGTCTGACCGGTCAGCATGATGTGGTGGCCGGCGGAGTGGTCATTCGACGGGTGGGTCAAGGAACGGCACAACGACCAGAGATGACTGCGTTCAGCCAGAAGGGGAAGGTGCTCGCAAATCTGCAAGCCGGTGATGCGTGTTGAGATTGGCCGAAACTCCCCGCGGATTTCCTCGGGTGCCTCGGGTTTCATATCGAAACTCTCGTGCTGGGCCAATCCCCCGGAAAGGAAAATGAAGATGCACGACTTCGCCTTCCGTACGGGCGCGGTGCCAATGGCGGCACGGGCCTCGTGGAGGGCGGCGAGATGGTTGCTTCCCAGCCCAAGGATTCCAACGGCACCAATTTGAAGCGCCTCGCGGCGGCTCAGGCGAGCATGTTGCATTGTTGTCCTCCTCGAGGGAGTGCAAGGGCCATTCGTTCATCCCCAAGAGAATCGTGCAGTGACCGAAAAACGTTTATGTTATCATAACCTTCCCATCCAAGCCCGCCAGCGAAGCGGTGAGCAGGCCGCTCGTCTCCAGGATGGCCGCGGAGCTTGTATTCCTGATCTTGCCTGATCTTGCCCTGCGGGGCCCAGACGCATTGTCTATCCCATCAAGGCTTCGCCCGCTTTCATCAGCAACGGCCGGGGACTGTCCACCTGGATCGGACCGTGGGAGCACATTTTTGGGGGATATCGACGGAATTCCCTAGGGATTGGAGGGATTTCATCGTTCGCGCTGAACCACGACGGGAGGGGAAGCCTCCTGATTTAGGAGTTGTACTTGCCATGTCTCAGCCAAGAATGTAGAGTTCTTGGCATGGCCTGTCAGCGAGTTCGATAACATCCGCAACAACGGATCAATCGGTACGTTGCCGGTGACCAAAAAGTCAATTCCCCTGTAGCTCAGTCGGCAGAGCAGCGGACTGTTAATCCGCGTGTCGGTGGTTCGAGCCCACCCGGGGGAGCTAAGATTTTAGGCTCGGAAAGAGCCTGTTAACCAGTTAACGCAGAAAGCCGAGAGTGAATGCTCTCGGCTTTTTGCATTTCTAGCCCTGTTTTCGCGGGTGTGCGGCGATCACCACCGCCCAGCGCGACTCTCAGTTCCGAACGGGTTGCTCTCCGGGTCCGGAAGCAACCATGGAGGTTGGGCTCGCACCCCGGGAACAACCCTTTCGAACTCTCTGACTCTCTCGTTAACAAGCGCCACTCCTTAACAACCCGGTTGCTCTCGGACCCCGAGAGCAACCCATCGATTTTGGCGATAATTCGAGGCAGTGCCTCGACATACCGACCAGGACTTTTCCGAGCCCCGATGGCAATAGTGATTTGCCTGCGGTATTTG
>JBKDXO010000013.1:0-8235 GCA_046306195.1 Planctomycetota bacterium
ATCGATTTTTCAAAGGGGCGCAATCGGGGCGTCGCGGCATTGAGCGATGGTCTAGTCGTGGCTTTAGAACTCCGCGATGGCAAGTTGATCGAACGATTCTCGAAGCCGGTTCCCGACAATCAGTCGATTGTCGGTGCGTCGATTTCGCCGACGGGTGATGAGGCTATGTTGGCTGCAGGGTCCAAACTGTACCGTTGGGTGCTCGAGGGTGAGCTTGAACCGATGCAGGAGGAGATGACGAAGAATCGCTCGTTCCAGGGGTTCGCCTACAGCCCGGACGGCTCGATGGTGGTGGCTGGAATTCGCGGCGGGCTATGGATCAAGCGATCGGGGAGTGACTGGCAGGAACTGACCCCCAAGGTCAAGGGAAGATTGCTCGATGCGGATTGGCTGGGGGACCGCGGGGTATTGGTCTTGGCGGACAACACAGACAACCAGGGAGCTCGGAATCTGCATTTCGTACCCGTCTCGCCCGGCGCACCGCCAGCCGTAGTTGTCGAGGGAAGCAATTTTACGCAACTCGGGGTGCTCGATGCGGCTATGGGCAAACTCGTCATCGCATCCGATGGCGGGGCGTTAGCCACCTATGACTTCGACGCGTCGTCCAACAAGCTAAAAAACTTCCAAGCGTTGACGCGCCAGCATCGCGGCGATGTGAATCAAATCGATATCGTCGATATCGATCCTTCGACCAAGCGGATGGTGACCGGCAGCGGCGAAGCGGTCGTCCACGTTTGGAAATACCGCCCGAACTCCGGCGAAGTCGCCTATGAAACGTTCTTGACCGGCACTCCTGGAACCAGCGAAGAGAATGTGATTCTTCGGACAGCCATGATCGATGGCAACCATGTCGTCAACGTGGATAAAAAGGGATCCGCAGTTGCACTCGACATCGATCGACAGATCCAACGGCGCGAATTGACCCGCGATGGCAATTACGAGCGGGTTGTGATCGGTCTCCATCCGCGCGGCGATTCATCGAATGTGCTGTCGGTCGACGAAAATGGAGTCGTGGATCAATGGGATCTGGTCACCGGCTCCACGGTCAATTTGGCCGGAGCGACCGGATCGGTTGCTGCGTCCCGCTACAGTTATTTTGGACATACCCCCGGCGCGGTGTTGTTCGATACCGCGGTCGATGCCCAGCGCGGAGTCGTCGTCACCTCGGCGGTGCTCTCCGGAAACGCGATTCGGTACGCTGGGCAGGAGGGCGGATTGGACAAATCATGGGCGGAATTCTGCGTTTGGGATCAAGCGACAGGAAACATGTTGCGCCGATGGCAAAACGAGATGAACGATCCGGTCGAGCCACGATTGACTTTGCTGGGTGATGGTGCATTTTACGTCGGCAACGAGGCAAAACAGATCGTCTACGATTACCAGGGGCAGTCGCTCGCCGATCCTCAAGGGAACGGGGCCACGTTTGCCGTGGTGAATCCGGAAACGCCTGGTATCGTCGCGCTGTGCAAACGCGATGGAGGAAACGGAGAAGTATGGCTGTGGAATCGCAATGACCGTTACGAGTCGAAGCGCGTATTCGGCGAAAACATGATGCCTGTTCACGCCGTTTGGTCCAATGACGGTGGACGATTGTATGTTCTCGACTTGTCTGGAAAGCTCACTCCGTTCGCATTCGTCGACGGCAAACTTGTAAAAAAGGACAGCGAACGCGTCGAGATCAAGGATCCCAAGAACCCTGAGGATTCTTCGATCCTCAACGTCCTGCGATCGTACCAAGATGTCGAAATGGTCGCGAACCGCCACGCGACGGGCGATACGATCGTCTGCAACCTCCGGGATCTGTATTCCAAAGAAACCACCACGTGGACGTGCATCTTCGAGGCGGACGGCCAATCCGTTCGCCGCGCGACGGAACCAGCGTTCGAGAACCGACCGGGACTTTTCTGGCTCGAAACGCATCCCAGCTATCGCGTGGAGCCCGATCGGCAAATTCTCTCCAAGCGTCGCGCTGGCAATAGCGTTTTCGTTTCGATGAAGAACGGACGCGTGTACGGCTTGAGCGAGAAAGGTGGCAATCCGGTTCTCTACGGTCGACAGAAATTCCTGATGAGTACCAGCGATCGGCAAGGCGATCGATTGATGCTGCTCAACGAAGACGGATCGCTCCATGGGATGAACGTCCGCGAAGGCTCGGACTTGAAGCTCGCGACCTACCGACTTGAGAAGGGCGAAAAGCGAATTTCGCTCTCGCCCGATGGCAAGCAGCTCGCGGCATACGACGAGGATCGAAAACGGCTTCGCCTGTTGGATTCGGGCAGTGGTCAGCTGCTGAGCGAGCATGCAGGCATCCTCGAGTTTGCGTGGGATCCAGACCAAGACACGCGTCTGGCGACGCTGGAGGCGGATGGATCCCTGAAAATCGATATCGGAGCTCAGCCGATCACCAAGCTGGCCGAAAAAATCGGCTCCATGAAGCCTGAGCAAATGGCATTCTTCAGTGAGACGTGGAGCGATAGGAAACCGACCAAGCACCTCGTGATTTACGCAGAGGACAAACTTTTCTTCGTTTCGCTCGAGGCGGAGCATGAAGTCTACGAGAAAGAAATCGGCCGAGGGTTCCAGCTGGCTGTCTCTCCAAAAGATTCGATTCTTGCGACGGGCGACGCAGCGGGGACCGTTCGGATTTGGTTCGCATCTCCTGCCAATAAGATCTGCCAGCAGGTCTACGACTTGGCCCGGGAGAAGTCCGAGGTGAAACGGATTGCATTTAGCGGAGATGGTGATACCTTAATCACTTCTGATGTGAAGAAACGTGTCTCGGCGTGGATGTCGCAAGACAAACGCTTGTCCGGGCAATAGCCCGAATCTTCCGCGATCACCATGAACCAATCGTTGCCCGAATCGAATGGGGAATTTGAGCCCGCGTTGGACGAAGCGTCCAGCGCGCTCGATTCGGTTCTTGAAGCGACCTTGGAGCATGGGCAACGGACGATCAAGCCGGAGGAATGGGACCGGCTTCGACAGGTCGTACTTGTCGCCCGGCAAGCGGGGGATTCGTTGGAAACGTGGTGCACGGCACTGGTCCGCGAACTGCTGGAAATTCGGTTGCCGGAGCAGGTGGTGAAATCCAAGTCCCTCGACCACATGAGCCGCATGATCGCCTCGACCTTGTGCAGCGATCCAGCATCCAAACAGAGGTTGACCGAACTGCAGTCCCAATTGCTCGGAGACGGCTCGTGAATTCGGCAGCGGCGGTGACATCATTGATATCCGAAGGCCGGGCACTGGTGCGGTCACTCGCGCTTCGCATCTACCGCGGTCTGCCCGTCAAAGTCGATTTGGAGGATCTCATCGCCTACGGGGAACTCGGTTTGGCCGAGGCCGCTCGCGATTTCGATGCCGACCAAGGGAACCAGTTCAGCACCTTTGCCTACTATCGCATCCGCGGCGCGATTTACGATGGCGTCGCCAAGATGACTTGGACCAGCAGGGCTCGCTATCGCCGCATGCGTTATGAGCAGATGGCGAATCAAGTCCTCGAGCGCGAGGAAGAGCGTCAGAGCGAAGAGGGGCCGACCGACGCGGCTTCATGGTTTTCGCGAACGACCGAACAGTTGGCGGTCGTTTATCTGGCCAGCGGCATCGATGCCGACGTCGATGTCATGGCCGAGGTCCCGGATTCCGGCCCAACCCCCACGGAGCGGGCCCTGCACGTGGAAGCCAACGAAAAACTCCGTACGCTCGTTAAAAAGCTACCCCTCAATGAGGGGCGTCTCATCCAGATGGTCTATTTTGAAGGGTACACCCTTCAAGACGCGGCCAACGTCCTAGGGTTTAGCAAATCTTGGGCTAGCCGATTGCATGCGAAAATTCTTGAGGATTTAGCCCGCGGGATGCGCCAACTGGGAATTCATGACTGAGGGAAATCCTGATGACGATGCTCGATGTCGACAAACTACTGGCGCCGATCAGTGAGGACGCTCCATGCGGGAGGCCGCTGGAAGAAGACGACAATTTGCAGGGTGCCTATTACGAGCTCGAAACCGCGTACAAGACCGCGAGGCTCATCCAGAAATCCCGCGTTGAACTGGAAAAGCTTGCCAACAAATCCCTGCGAACCGGCTTCCGCGATGACAAGAAGGACATGCCGAACGATCCCGTGAAAACGCCCGACTGGGATACAGTCGCGGATCGCGGGTGCCAATTGCTGTACGAGGGCAGCAAGGATCTGCGACTGCTCAGCCGTCTGTTTGAACCCATGACGCGTCTCTACGGATTCGAAGGTTTTCTCGCCGTCACTCGCGGTGCGATCCAGCTCGTCGATACCTTTGGAGATGAACTCTATCCGCGTGATCCGGGCGATCCCCTGGTGGTCTGGCAGAGTCTGTCCCGCGAACAAAACTCGGAGACCTTTCTCGACAGTTTGAAATGGATCCGAATCGAACCGCGGAACCCAGTCTGCTTCGGATGCAAATTCCGAATCGATGTCACGTTGGCCCTGCCATCTCTGACCGACGAGGATATCTCGGAACTCAAGTCGGACAGCGATTTTCTCGATGCGAATGAATTCAACGCTGCGGTCCAAAAACTGGACCCCGTCCACATCGAAACGTTCCGGAGTTCCGTGAGCGATGCATTGTCATCCGCCCAGGAGCTGGATGACTTGCTACAGACCAAGGCTCCCGGGACCGAGTTCCGATTCAATAAAATTGTGGACCTGCTGCAGGAAATCGCAACGTGGACCACCAAGACATTTCCATCGTTGTCGAGCGAACCGCAAGCCAGCGAGTCCCTGGAAGCCCCTGGTGCGGCAACGGGCTCGACGACGACCAAGTCAGGTCCGGTCGCATCGCGCGACGAAGCGTTGCGACAACTCAAGCAGGTCGCTGAGTTTTTTCGCAAGACCGAACCCCACTCCCCCCTTTCCTATGCCTTGGAACAGACCGTCCGTTGGGGGGGGATGAGCCTGCCCGAACTCCTCCGGGACTTTATTGACAATAACGATGTCTTGCTGAGCGTCTACCGAAGAATGGGGATTGAGATCCCGCAGGAATAAGTGCTCAAGAATTTGCATTCCTTGAGCCGATCGGTTATGCTCTCGCGGTCTTTTGCGAATGCAAGGGGAGCCCCTTTGCTCGCGCAACCAATCTTCTATTAGCCCGCTCTCGAGGAGTCTATGAGTTCCAGTCACGACAAACTCCAGCGTGTACGCACCCCTCGCGTGCACCTTCGTTACGATGTTCAAGTAGGGGATGCCACCGTCAAGAAAGAGATTCCCTTCTTGATGGGTGTGGTTGGGGATTTCTCGGGAACACCGATGAAGCGCCAAGCCAACGGGGATGTGGTTGCTGTCCCTGCCACTGAACTTAAGCATCTCCGAGACCGGAAATTTATCGATATCGATCGCGATAACTTCGATGCGGTGCTGAAGAGCATGACTCCAGGGGTCAGCGTAGAAGTAGAGAACACGCTCAAAGCAGATGGCACCAACATGAAGGTCAATCTCGCTTTCGAATCGATGAAGGACTTCGATCCGGGTGAAGTCGCCAAACGTGTGCCCGCCTTGAAGAAACTCCTCGACATTCGAGATCAGTTGATGGAGCTCAAGGTGAAGACGGGCTCAAGTCCAAAGCTGGAAGCGATCACGGAAGAGTGGCTCAAGAACACTTCCGATGTCGAAGCCCTCGCGAAGGAACTCGGCATCGGCGACGAACCCAACGAATCGTAATATCAGATCACCGGAAAAACTACATCACGCGCCCCGACGAAAAAATCTCAGGCGCGTCCTTATTCAGTCTCCAAGTCCTGTTACCCAAAACCGTCCATAGGTAGAAGCGATGTCAGATTCCCAAAAAGAAGCAACCGGGGCCGCAGAAGTCACCACCACCACCCGAACTAGTATCCTGGAAGATGCCATCAAGGCTACCAAGCAGACGGAACGTTCGCACGCCGAATCCCTTCTGAAGAACTTTATCTCGAACGTCATGAAGGGAACGGTCACCTTTGACAAAACCGTCACGCGTTCTCTCGATAATGCGATCGCTGGACTGGACCAGGCAGTCTCCAAGCAATTGGCTGCCATCATGCACCACCCGGACTTCCAAAAGCTGGAAGGGAGTTGGCGAGGACTCAATTACCTGGTCAAAAATTCAGAAACTGGCGTGTCCTTGAAGCTCCGAGTCCTCAATTGCCGGAAGCGGGAGCTGCAAAAAGATCTTTCGGATGCCGTCGAATTCGACCAAAGTCAATTGTTCAAGAAGATCTACGAAAACGAGTTCGGCCAACCGGGTGGGATCCCCTACGGCGCGTTGATCGGTGAGTATGAATTCGAAAACCATCCCGACGATATGCAGATGCTGCGCGATATCTCGGGCGTTGCGGCCGCTGCGTTTTGCCCGTTTATTTCCTCAGCGAGTTCCAAACTCTTCGGATTTGATACTTGGACCGAACTCGACAAGCCACGCGATCTGAAGAATATTTTCGACACGAAGAACTATATCGGATGGCGTAGCTTCCGCGAAACCGAAGACGCCCGCTTCGTGGTGCTGACAATGCCCCGAACCCTCGCCCGTTTGCCCTATGGATCCCATACCAAGCCGATCGACGAATTCAATTATGAGGAAGTTGAACTTGGCGCCGATGGGAAACCCAAGACCGTCGATCACGACAAGTATTGTTGGATGAGCACCGCGTATGTGCTCGGGACGAAACTGACCGAAGCCTTCGCCAAGTACAACTGGTGCACGGCGATCCGCGGTGCGGAAGGGGGAGGCAAAGTAGAAAACTTGCCGACCCACGTGGTCAAGGGAGAGGATGGAGATACCGAAGTCAAGTGTCCCACCGAAGTCCTGATCACCGACCGGCGAGAAAAAGAACTCAGCGATTGCGGGTTCGTCTCCTTGGTGAACTACAAGGACAATGACTATTCCGTATTTTTCGGTGGGCAAACCGTTCAGAAACCAAAGAAGTACGAAGGCAAAGATGGAGCCGATGCGACCGCCAACGCGGCCCTCAGCGCCCGGCTCCCGTACATCATGGCTGCCTCGCGCATCTCCCACTACTTGAAGGTCATGGCCCGCGACAAGGTCGGCTCATTTCTCGAGCGAGAGGATTGCGAGAAGTGGCTCAATAACTGGATCGCCAACTACGTCACCTCGGCCAAGAACCCTTCGCAAGAAGAAAAGGCCTCGTACCCATTGGCCGAAGCCCACATCGAAGTTTCGGAAATTCCTGGCAAGCCTGGAGAGTACACCGCCGTCGCCCAACTCCGCCCATGGATCCAGTTCGAGGCCCTCACCGCTTCGATGCGGATGGTTACGAACATCAAACGAAAAGGCTAGGTCCCCATGGACGGACTTGGCAACGCCGAAACCTCGGATAAACCAAGCGAAATCTTGCTGGAGGAGCAATCCCGGGAACAGCAGTCCCGGAAACAGAGTGCTCCAACGTCAGTAGGTTTGTTCCAGTCCATCCTCGCCGAACATCAACTCTGCGGCGACTCGTCATCCGATCGGGATCGATCGGATGACGATCGCGACCCTCTGCGCGAGTTTCTCTCCGAAGTTCCGAACCATCTCGCACTCGGCCATCAGTGGTCGCGATGGATGGCGAAGCTGTCGCTGTGGCTGGGAAGCGATCATCTCCGACGGATGCAGTCGCGCGAGGACGTTGCCCAGCAACTCGACCGAGACATCGCATTGATCGATCGTCTCATCGGTCGTCAACTGAACGCAATTCTGCACCATCCGGCCTTTCAAAATCTCGAGGCATCCTGGAGAGGCCTGCATCATTTGGTGGTTTGCCAGGAGAAGGCCAACGACGATTTGATCAAGATCAAAGTCTGGAACGCGACGTGGCGGATGCTCCGCGACGATCTCGAAGGAGCCGTGGAGTTCGACCAAAGCCAGTTTTTCAAGAAGATCTACGAACAGGGGATTGGGACGGCAGGAGCGGACCCGTTTTCCGCTCTCCTGGTGGATTTCGAAATTCATCCTCGCCCGAGTCGCGAGCACAAATTCGACGACGTTCCCTTGCTCCAGGCCATGTCGGCCACCGCAGCCGCGGCATTTGCTCCTATTTTCACCGGCGCGCATCCGTCGATGTTCCAGATCGATCAGTATGCGGATCTCAAGCCATCGAGTCCGATTGAAACGATGCACGCGCAGGCGGATTTCCTCTCCTGGCGATCGTTTCGGCAGATGGAGGAATCGCGGTTTGTCACGTTGCTGCTCCCCAGGATGCTCATTCGCCAACCGTATCGACCCGAAGTCAATT
>JBKDXO010000014.1:0-29949 GCA_046306195.1 Planctomycetota bacterium
TATTTCGCGAGTCATCGAGCAACTCGATGATGTCGATAAACTCGCAACGAATTTTGTCGAAAAGCCACATTGATTTCAGAACCTTCGCTTCAAAATAAAGTTAGGGGAAAACGTGATTGCAAAGCCGAACTGTCCAGGATAGTTCGTCATCTTGAACTATGGGAGGCTCTTTTGCACCAGGAGCAAGGCGCCCCGTCGCCAAAAAACTGCTTGAAAAACCGGTTGCCTCCCTCGAACGGAGGTATACGATCGCGATGGATTGGCACGGGGCATGGATTGGCACGGGGCATGGTAGGGTGGCAAGAGGTTCGAGTGGGCAACGCAGAGAGGACGAAGGGAAGAGAGGGATGGTTCCGCTGAAATGCTCTGGGTGGTGGGAGCAAGAGGGGTATGGTCGCCAGCCGATGCAAGAACTCAAGCTGATGTTTTCCGATGGGAAGATTTTCGCGGAAGGATCGGACATCGTCGGACGTTTCGAGTTCACGGGTTTTCTCGACCAGGAACGGATCTATCTGTTCAAACAGTACCTCGGCAAACACCATATCGAATACCACGGGGAGAGCATCGGCGAGGGACTCTACACCGGGGACTGGACGTGCCATGGTTATGTCGGTGGCAAGTGGCTGATCCGCATTGAACGGGTTGCGGTCAGCGAGACTGCCTCCACGGCGGAGATTCGCGATTTGAATCCTGCGGACTAAGGATTCGATCGTCGCTGCAGAAAATCGTGGCTCCCATCGATCCGATCGCGTGGGGAGTCACCCTCTGAAAAAATGGTGCCGCGGGGACTTCCGTCGAGTAGACTGGAGGTCGTGCGATCGAAACGCGCAGGAACGGATCTTGGACCAAGGAACTCCTCCTGATCGATCCGACCCTGCATCCGTGGGAGCCACCGCATGGAATGGATCGTCGGGCTATTTTTCCTCTTGTTTGGTCTCTTGCTATGGGCGGCGATCGGACATGGACTTTGGGTGCTGGGAGCAAGCATCTTTTCGGTGACGACTCCCAGATCGTGTCCTGCTTGTCGCCGCGCAATCGACGCGGAGGACAGAGCCTGTCGCTATTGCGGGTGGAGTTCCGTTTCGGCCGATGCGCTGCAAGGACTCAAGGTATGTCGGAATGCGATCGAGGGAGCGTTCGCTCGGAAACTCATCGATGAAGAGACCAGGCAACGGGGGTTCCATGTCTTGGGGCAACTCGAGGAGCAGTTGTCTCGCGAACGTCGGGGTGAACGTCCGCTGGATCGCGTTCCAACTCCGATACCGACGCCCCCTGATACACCATCGCCCCCTGTTATCGCAACGGTTGTCCCACCCACGGTTGCTCCACCCACGGTTGCTCCACCCGCCGTCGCCGCACCGTCGCCTGTTCCGTCGTCGCCTGTTCCGTCGTCGCGTCTTGGAGAACATGTCCACGCGCTCGATCGCGAATATCCAAAAGCAAAACAAGTAGATGCACCGAAGTTGCCTTCGGCGCGCTCATGGTCGCAATGGATGAGCGCGTTTCTCGAGGAGAGCAACATCCGCTGGGGCGACTTGGTTGGCGGGCTTCTCATCGTCTGTTGCTCGGTCGCGTTGGTTATTAGTTTTTGGGAAAATATCGCGAGTCGTCCATGGCTGAAGTTCTCTATCTTTACCGGCATCAACATGGCCACGTTCGGCCTGGGGTTGTACGCGTGGCATCGCTGGAAGTTGCCGACGACCAGCAAGGGGATCCTGGTCATCGGGATGATGCTCCTGCCGCTGAATTTTCTGGCTTTCGCGCTGTTCACGCTGGGAATGACTTGGGCTTGGTTCACGGTGGGTGGCGAGATGGTTTCGCTGGCCATTCTCGGCGCGTTGGCGTGGCAGGCGGCCAAGGTGCTGACCCCTTCGTCTGTTTGGATCACGACTCTGACGCCGATTGCCTTTGCGTTGGCGAATTTGTTGATTCGGCGAACGGTTTCTGACGGAGCGGATATTCCATTGCTGTACGGTTGGGGTACCGGACTTCTTGGTTTGAACGCAGCAGCGATCGGACTCGCTTGGAAACCGTTATTCAAGCAAGCCGAGGGGCGTTTTGCACCCGCGCTGGAATTCTATGCACTCGCGACATTCGGATTCTTGCTCGCTGGTGGACTTCTGCTCCGGTGTTCAGGGCAACCGATGCAGAGTTTTATTGCATTGAGTCCGTTGCTGAGCCTTCTGGCGGCGCCCGCCTTGATCATCGCGCTGGACATCGGTCGAAAAATTCCCAAGGGTTCGAGCTTGACGATCCCGATGCTGCTGCTGGCGGCGTGTGCGATCGGTGTCGGCGCGGCGTCGATGCTTTTTTCGTTCCCTGTACCGGGGCGATTGATCGGTGCAGCGTTGGGATGGTTGGTATTGATCGGAGTGGTTGCCGCTCGAGAGCGCCATGCCAGCTTGGGGTACCCGGTTTACCTAACCTTGAGCATGATTGCAGTCTTAGCCTGGTACTGCTTCACGGGGCAACTGGCTTGGACGAATGAGTCGCCGCAAGCTTTATGGACGCAGATCGCTTCCCCGACGACCGGTTTTCTCTGGGTGGGTTGCAGCCTGGTGTGCGGCGCGATCTCGATCGGGCTTGCCAAGCGGCCGTGGCCCAATGCGTCGCTCACCGCGCTCCGGTCGGCAGCGATCATCGGCGTGCTGGGGACGATTCTGCTGACCGCCCTGGGCTTTGGTCGCGAGGCATACTCGACGAGTGTTGGTGCGGTATACGGAATCTATGCCGCCGCGGCCTTTGCGATTGGTGTTGTTCGCAAGAAGCCATGGGTCGAAGGTGTCGGGATCTTTTTTTTGGCTGCCGCAGCGGTTCAGGGGATTGCGGTCGGGTGGGTCGACTCGCATTGGATGGTGCGCGCGTTCGCTTGCCTCGCCAGCGTATCGACCGCGCTGGCGATCGTCATGATGATCAAGCGAGCGATCGGTCAGCCCGCGGACCGGGAGAGCATTCTCGCTGGGGCTACGGTCTCGGGCATTTCCTTGACCACGCTTGTGTCCTTGGCCTGGTTCTTTTTGGACCAAACGGTTCCGTGGCCCGACAGCGCGCCGTTTTCGATCGGCACCTTGGCGTCCGCGGTTCTCTTGTGGTTCTTGTTCTCATGGCTTTATCCGGACGCCAACGTCTGGCGCATCACGCAATGGGTCGCGATCGGATGCGGGTTGGTTGAGGTGGCGCTTCGCTGCCAAAGATCGGCATGGTGGGAGGAGAGTCCCAACGGCTACTTGCATCCCATGTTCTTGCAGTATGCCGCGCTCACGCTGTTTGTCTTGGGAAGTGTACTGATCGCCCTGCATGAGATCTTTCGCCGCGGCTCTCGCGGAGGTTGGTCGCGACTGGCCAGTCCATTCATCGATTTGCACGACAGCAGCGTCGGGCACTATGTGATCTCGACAGCAGCCTTCGCCATGCTCGGGCTGTTGGTTTATGGTGCAGCGCCCGGTACGATCCAAGAGTTGATCCCTCGCAATGCCTTGGAGACGACCGAGTTGGTTTCGTTTGTCCAGGATGGGGATACCCGCGGGCGAACGGTCCCATCGCTCCAGGCCTTGGAACTGTCTGGCATTCCCCATGCGGCCGGATCCTGGGGTATAGGCAGCGACCGGTATCGCGTCTGGTGGCTTCCTCCAATGACGGCGGCTTGGGGTATCGGTTTGTTGGCTCTCGTTGCCGCATTTTGGAACGCGAGGCATGAAGTCAGCAAGCCACGTCTGGTATGGATGGGATTGGCTATCACCCTGTTTCTTGCTCTGTGGTATCCGATCGCGTCGCGATTCGAATCAAGCGTGGCGGTGGCATCGGCCCTGCGATGGTTGACCACGATTTTCTTCTTTTTTGCCAGTCTGGGCCTTTCGGTTTGGATTCAGCGCGTCGATCGCGAGCGGGAGCCGGAGGCATCGCGGTTGTTCGCGCGGTTCGACTCTCTTTTTTCGGTGATCTCGATCAATGCGATGGTCCCTTGGTTTGCGATGGTGACCATCGTCTTGGTATCGGTTCTGCAGCGAGTTCCAGACATGCCCGGGAGCTTGTGGGCTTGGTCGATCACGGGATTGATGGCGATGTGCGCGATGGTTCTCGCTCTGGTGCAATTCAGCCATGGTTACAGCGCCTCGCAAAACCAAATGCGTTCGGTGGCCGCGATCACCGCATCGACGTTGCTCGCAGCGCCGTTAGTGACCTGGGTGATTCTCCAAGTCGCCATCGCCGTGATCGCCAATCCTCTGACTGGCCCGAATCCCGATTCGATGTTTGCCCGGATGGGTTTAGCGGCTTCGTATGCGATCCCGATCCTGTTGATCTCGTTCGCGCTAGTCACCGTATCCGCTGCCCGACCCAGTCCTCACCTGGCATTTATTTCGGCGATCTTCTTGATGGTGACCGTGGTCGTGGGATACATGCTGATCCTAAAGTCCAACGGCATGCGTGTGGAAGCGTGGATCGGATTGACCGCGGCATTATCGGCAACGGCGTCGATCTTCAGCATCATCTGGCGAGCTTACACTGCGCGCGACACGCGATCCGACGCATTACTGCATTGGTCGGGGCGACCAGCGGTATTGGTCCGAGGGGAATGGCAGACTGCCCTGCGACAGGTCAGCACAGGCTTCTTGCTGGTTGGCCTGGTCCTGATCGCGGGAATCGTTCTCTATCACCCCGCAACCATGGCGGGTTTGAATTGGGCATCGGGCGGAATACTTGTTGCAACAAGTATTTTATTCATCGATCGCTATTTTCAACGCGCGCATGCCGAGCTGCCACCGTGGATTGGTGCCGCGGGCATTGCGGGCATGGGGATTATCGCGCCGGTCTGGAGTGCTGTCGATGCGTCGCTCGTATCGTGTGCGATTCTGATGACAGTCACTGGGGCCGCGATGATTGCGGCATCCGTGCGTCGAGCCAACTCCTTTTCGGTCTTGATCTGGATCGTGGGGATCCTGGCCTGCATCGCGATTCGTCTGGTTGGTCAGAAAGTATTTTTTGCGGGGCCGTGGACGGGAGTGGGGCTTGTGCCCGTGGTTGTATTACTGGCCGCGTGGGCGCTTGCGATCGCGAACGCATGGTTGCATCGAGATCGGTGGAGTTGGTTGGTCGGTCTGTTGACGGCCCAAGCGGCCGGGCTGATCTTTACACTTTTGTACCGTGGCGGATCGGGTTTCACGATGGAGCGCGGGTGGGATACGATCTTTGCACAATGCGCTATCCTCGCTCTTTCCTCCGGGATCGGGACGTGCCTCGGGTTCGGTCGGCTCGTTCGCATTCCCGTGATCGTCGCCACGTTGGTGCTGGCTCTGTGCAGCGGTCTCTGGTTGGTCTATGCGATGCAAGTCAACTCGACGCAGAGCATTGCGACGTTTCCCATCGGGTGGTACGCGGTGGCGATCGGATCGAGCATCGTTGCCGGCATGACCGGGTTTTGGTCGTCGAAATCGCGCGATGAGCATGCGGTGGTGTACGTGAGCGGGTTGTCCGGTGTGGTGTGCATGCTGCAAGCCGTGGCGCCCCATGCCGGTGTGCTCTTATGGTTAGCGACGGCCTTTTTTGCTGCGTATTGCTTGGGAACAAGTTTTCTGTGGCGCGCGGGAGCTCGCATTCATGACGAACTCGCACGTGCGATTCGGCTTCCCAAGCTCCCGGAAAAATCTCCCGCGAACCTGGTCGTGACGATGACCATTTTTTTGGCGGTCTTCGTGGCTTCGATGGGGGTCGCAGCCCAGTTCCTTCAAGAGAATCTCGGCTTCCGTTTCATCTGTGCCAATGCGATCATGGCGGTGGCATTTGCCTCCGGGATTCTGGCTCGCTATGTGAGCATGTGGTCCTCGCGTCCGATAGCATTGGGTTCGACCGTTTTGGGCACCGCCGACGCGCAGGGGACGGGATCCTCGTTCATCCGCGTATTGTCTCTGGCGCTCGGTATTTTGTATGCCGTGACGCTGTTTTGGCATGTGCAACCGATCCAGTCGACGACATTCTTGGATCGGCTGAGTGTTTCCCTGTTGCCGTTGACCTTGATCGGAGCCGCATACGGATTCGGATTGATCAAGGGGATGGGGCTCAAGCAGGAGTGGGAACAGGCGGCTTTTTGGATCTTGCCGTGGATCGTTGTGGCCTCCATCGTTGGCGGGATTGCGTGTCTGGGGATCGAGTACGATCAAACGCGATGGTCCAGCGAATCCCATTTGGATGTGTACCCGACGCTTTGCGTCGCTTTGTCGTTCGTCCTGGCGATGTTGCTGTGCCTGGCCGCTGCGATGTTGCCGGGGCGCGATCCGCTCGGTTTGTCGCAACGGGGACGCGAAGCGTATGTCTACACGACGCAGGCGATCCTCGTCTTGTTGATCATCCATTTGCGGCTTGTACTTCCATGGCTCTTTACCGGGTTGTTGCAACAGGTGTGGCCGCTGTTTTTCCTGGTGCTCGGCTTTGGAGGGATGGCTGTGGCCGACTGGGCGGAGCGACGCGGTTGGAGCGTCTTAGCCAATCCGCTGCGGAACAGCGGTGGTTTGCTTCCGCTACTGCCGATCTTGGCTCCATGGATCTCTCAGTCCGAGATCGATTACGGAGTGACCTTGGTCACGGCTGCGATTGGTTACGGGTTGTTTGGGTTCATGAGGCGATCGCCGATCTACATCACGGCGAGTGCATTGGCTGCCAATGGTGCGATCTGGTACATGCTGCAGCGCAATGAGTTTTCGTTCGCCAGGCATCCGCAATTGTGGGTGATTCCGCCGGCCCTGTGTGTCTTTGCAGCGGTTCACTTCGTTCGCCATCGGCTGAATGCTAGTCAAATCGCGACGGCCAGATACGCCTCGATCGGCTCGATCTATGTCGCTTCCACGAGCGAGATTTTCTTGCAAGGCATTGCCAATGCGCCGTGGCTGCCGATCGTGCTGGCGTTTCTTTCGGTGCTCGGGATCCTCTTTGGCATCGCTGCGAGGATTCGCTCGATGCTGTGGCTGGGATCGATGTTTTTGTGCGTAGCGCTCTTTAGTATCCTTTGGTACGCCGCAGTGGATTTGGAACAGACATGGATTTGGTATGTAAGTGGAATAATCTTGGGAGCGATCATTCTGATTGTCTTTGCCCTTTTTGAAAAACGGCGCGAGGATCTCAAGCGGATCATGAGCAGCATGCAGCAATGGGAAGAGTGATCGCGGCGACCACGCACCTCGTCCAATCAATTAGGAAACCTTGCAATTAGGACGGTGTCGCAATACCATCTTAGAATGCGACCCACCCTGTCGGATGCATCCGACCTCGCGACCCACCTACCCATACATCCTTCCCTATGCCGGCGATCGTATCTGTAGTCTTTCGCTGTCCAACCCCTTTGCTCCTCGTGTTTATCGGGTCGGTTCTCGGCTTCGCTTTGCCAAGCAATCTGTCGCTTGCCCAAGACAACGCTCGTATCGCAGAGATCATCCAATCTCATTGCTCTCGATGCCACAACGAAGAAACACGTGAAGCCGGTGTGCGCCTCGACTCGCTGGACCTGGAATTCGGTGACGCTTCTCTCAAACTCTGGGAGTCGATCCAAAAGCAAGTCGCCGCCGGTAGCATGCCCCCGGAAGACGAAGTGCCGGTACTCAACGAACAAAAACGCGACACGCTCCTCCAGGGAATCGCGACCGGACTCCATCAAGCGAGAACCCGCGCGGTCGAGTTCCATGGAACGATGCGACGACTGACGGTTCCTCAATATCGCAATTCGCTGCGCGACCTCCTGGTAATCGAGGACGATGCCACCAAGATTCTGCCTCCCGACCCGGTTTCCAAAGACGGATTCACCAACAACGCCAACAACCTGCTTCTCTCGCCGCTGTTGATTGAATCCTATTTTCAAATCGCGGAACGGATGCTCGACGCGGCCCTCGTCGATGAAGATGTTCCTCCCATCATTCAGCATTTCCGGATGGAACTCGGGAAAGGGATCAACCGCGAACCGTGCCCAGACACACTCGTCCTGGGCGCGAACAACTTGCTGCTGCGGAACGACGATTTCATCATCACCGAACCCGAGATTACCAAACCGTTCGCGTTTCGTCCCTTCGCGATGCAGCGCCAGTTCCGATTCATCGAAGGTTATCAAGGCAACGATACCGTGCGCGACTGGCGCGAGTTCGACAGTATCTACCACGCCGTCTTCGCTTGCATGCGAGGCTCCGAGGGGTATCCCAAGGGCCGTCCCTACGAAACGATTCCCCCCCAACGAACCATCCCAGCCGGTCTTCTCCTGCGACCTGCGATTCCGAGTTCGGAGATTTTTGGCGAGTCGAATACCTACGGCCCGCATGCCAATTTCAAAATCTCGCTGCGCGAACTCCCCGATCGAGGTCACTTTCGCGTCAAGGTTCGTGCTGCCAAGTATGACGACGGCCTGCTGCTCGACCGAAAGACGCCTACCGCATCGAGCCAAGCGCCGCCTGACTACGACCTCAACATCCGTTCCACCGAGCCGGAGTCCGTCTCCATCCGCGAACCGGGGATCTACCAGATCGAAGTCTACCAAAGCGGGATGCCACGGCAGTTAGCAGGAGCGGACGCATCCACGCTCGAACAAGGTCTCGTCGGTTGGTGGAAGATGGATGGCGATCTCAGCAACCCGGCAGCGCGAGGATCGCTCGATGCCACTTCGGCGAGCGGGGCTCGTTGGATCGAGTCCCCGTTCGGCAAAGCCCTCTCCCTCAACGGATATTCCAACGATGTGAAGGTTCTCAATCATCCCGATCTCCGTCTCGGGCAAGACGACTTCACCGTCGCTGCCTGGATCTATCCAAGGGAACTGCGTCAGAGCGGGATCCTGTGCCGCGGAGGTTATGGCTATCGCCATGGCTGGTTGCTCGACATGCCGTCCAACAACGGCGTCTTGCGGATCGAGACGGCCAACCGCGATGGCAAGCACAACGGAACCGTTCAATCCGCTCCCGGAATCCTCAAGATCAATCAATGGCAGCATGTCGCCGCCGTCGTGCAGCGCCGCGAGAAGCAGACCGTTCTCTATGTCAACGGCTATGAAGTCGCCCGCGGTTCGATCGACGACGCCGACCTCAACAACCCCGAGATTGATTTGCATATCGGCCGAATCCAAGACTCGGTTCAATTCATGGGTGATATCGACGATGTCTTTCTCGCGAGCCGAGCGCTTGCATCCAACGAGATCCAAGCCTTGGTCGAGCCCGGATCCCAATTCGCTTATCCTCCGTTCCCTGCAGGAATGAATGAATTGCAGCTTCAACTCGGCGAACGGTTCTTTACAGGCTCCATTGCCCAGGGACCTTTCCTCGCCGTGAGGCTCCCATCCGGACCTCTCGAGGTACGGGCTGTGTCGACTTCCCATCCGACCATCGATCGCATCGCGATTCGCAGAGTGGAAGAAGAGAGTCCCTTGGGCCAATCTTTTCGTGCATTCGAGTCGCGATCTCCCTATTTGGGTATCCATGTCGGATTGCGCCGCGATTGCGGCAGCACCATGAACCCGGTCGGCACCCCGCAACGGGTTGCGGGAACGGCGCTGCAAGAATTCGTCTTCGAAGGGGCGATCGCCAATTATCCCAGTCCCGATGTCGAGCCCGACAACGTCAACTATCTCGCAGGGATCCGCGAGATCGGCGTTCGAAGCGAGTTCACCGATCATCGCGACATGCCCCGCTTGTTGATCGAGTCGATCGAATTCGAGGGCCCCTATTACGAGACGTGGCCGCCGCCGTCGCATCAGCGGATCATGAGTTCGAGCTTCGATCGAACGGATCCACCAGCCTACGCCAAGGATGTGTTGGTTCGATTCGCCCAGAGAGCCTACCGGCGACCGCTGATGCCAACGGAAATGCAGGAGCTATTCGACTTCTGGTCGCAGACGCATGCGGAGGTCGGTGATCTGCGCGAAAGCCTTCGGCGTACCCTGGTGCTCATTTTGACCAGTCCGCAGTTCCTCTTTCTCGCCGAAGCGAGCGATTCCCCGGAACCCGAAGAACTCGATGCTTGGGAGTTGGCGTCGAAGCTGTCGTTCTTTCTTTGGAACCGGCCTCCGGACGATCGCTTGCTGGCGCTCGCGGCCAGCCACCAACTGCACGAAGAGCTCCACACCGAGATCGATCGGATGATCGATGCTCCGGAATTCGAGGCTTTTGCCGAAACGTTTGCGTCGCAGTGGCTGGGGCTCGACAAACTTGAGATCGTCGAAACCGATGCGAAGCGATTTCCCACGCTGACCCGCGATGTGAAGATCGCACTGCGCAGCGAACCGATCCGATTTATCGAACATGCGATTCGACAGAATCTGCCGGTGAGATCGTTGATTCAATCCGATACGCTTCTTGTCAACGACGTGGTGGCGAGCTACTACGGCATCGGTGATGCTGTCGAGTCGGGATTTGAGTTTGTCGCGATCCCGACTCCTCGCGGCTTCAGCGGTGGCATCCTGACCCAAGCTGCGATCCTCGCCGGTTTGTCCGATGGTCGCGAAGCCAATCCTGTCAAACGAGGGGCCTGGTTCGCCCGTCGGATCATCGCGACCCCTCCCGAGGATCCGCCGCCGAATGTACCGAAACTCGAGGACTTGACCCAGCTGACGCTGCGCGAGCGATTGGAGCGTCATCGGAGCGTGAAGGGGTGCGTGCAATGCCATACTGGGATCGACCCCTGGGGGTTGCCGTTCGAGGCCTTCGATGCCGGGGGGTTAAGGAAGCACGGCTCGGTCGACGCCCGGTCGGATCTGCCGACAGGCCAGCATGTGTCGGATTTCGCCGAGTTTCAGAAGATTTTGTCGACCTCGATGCTCGATCAAGTGACCACCAGCGTGATGCAGCACCTGACGGCGTACGCCATCGGACGAAGCTTGACGTACAATGAAGCTTACAAGTTGCGGGAGCAGGTATCCCAACGGGATTCGCGCGATTTAGGGATGCGCGATATCATCCACCAAATTATTTTCAGCGATTTCTTCGGAAAGAAATAAGCCCAAGGACCCGATGTCATGAGTTGTCGAATCGAAAGACGCGCCGTCCTGAAAGGGATCGCTGGCACCGCGTTGGCGTTGCCGGTCCTGGAGGCGATGGGTGCCGACGAACCGTTGACACCGCCGCGCCGATTCTGTGCTCTTTACACCGCCAACGGGATGTCGTTGCCGAAACCCGAGCATGGGATCGATGAGTGGTCTTGGTTTCCTCGGCTCGAGAAGGATGGCCGGTTCGAGTTTGGCAAGTCGACGGAACCCTTCGCTCCCTTTCGCAGCCAGCTCAGCTTTTTTGGCGGCTTGCAGCATGATTACGGGCTCAAGGCCGATCCGCACGTCTGCTCCGACATGTGGTTGACCGGTGCGCCGCTTCACAATCCCAAACCTGGATCCTACAACACCGTCTCGCTCGATCAGATCGTCGCGCTCCACACCAAGCAAAGCTGTCGCCAGCCATCGCTGGTACTCAGCATCGATGCCGGTGTCGGATTCCTGTCTCGGACCGGGACCATTTCGTATGACCTGCAAGGGCGACCGGTACCTGCCGAAAGCCATCCTCGGCGCGTCTTTGACCGCTTGTTTCGCGTCGAGCAATCGTCGCAAGCCGCCCAGCGGTCGCAATTGCAATCGCGTATGAAGCTCGTCGATGCGGTCGTTGAGAACGCCAATCGTTTCCAAAAATCGCTCGGTCGATCCGATCGAGACAAGATGGATCAGTATCTTTCGAGTTTGAACGAGATCGAGTCGCGATTGATCGCGTCGGAAAAATGGATCGACATCCCGCTCAAGCCGCAGGATTACTCGGCCATCAATCTCGACGCATCGCCGGAGGGGGAACCGGCGGAGTACTATCGCAACATGTTCGATTTGATCGCTCTGGCGTTCGATGCTGATATCACGCGAACCGTGGCGTTCATGCTCAATCGCGAGGATGGGATGGGGATCAGCGATACGTTTCCGCTCAAGCTGGGGCTGACGCGAACGCATCACAATCTGTCGCACGCAGGGGACAAGGACGGGCAGCTTGAGTTTGCCAAGTACGACTTGTTCCTCAGCCAGCAGTTGGCGGGATTTTTTGCGAGGCTCAGTGCCCTTCGGGATCCGACAGGGAGTGTGCTCGACAACACCATCGTGCTCTACGGTAGTGGGGCGAGCACCACGCATTGGCCGCGCAATCTTCCGACGCTGGTGGTTGGCGGGAACAATCTCGGGTTGCGTCATGGAACCTATTGGCGTCAGAACGAGGGGAAGATGGCAAATCTGTATCTGAGCATCCTGCAATCCATGGGGATTGATGCGTCAGGTTTTGCCGACAGCACTGGCACGCTTGCAACCGACGTATTTTCGAAGGCGTGATAGCATGTGCTACCCATGGATCACCCCGCTGGGGTGAAGGCGTTCACGCCTTCTGTAGGGGTGCAATCTGGGTAGCAACGAATTATGATGGCGTCGCCTCTGATTCATCCTCTTGCCCCGAATCCTTCCTATGAAATCCTTGCTGCTGCTGATTGCCCTCGGCTATTTTGGTGACTGGCCCCAGTTTCGAGGACCAGCGTCCGATGGCCATGTCGCCATGGACAATGTGCCGGTCGTGTGGTCGGACACAACCAACATCGTTTGGCGAGCACCGATCGAAGGCTTGGGTTGGTCCTCTCCGGTTGTCGTCGATGGTTCGATTTACCTCACGACCGCAGTACCAAAGGATAAGGGACTAGTACTGGTGGCGATCTCGCTCGATGCCTCTACGGGCAAGCTACTTTGGAAGCGCGAGGTACGGAGCGTGGATTCCGTTCCATCGATCCACGCCAAGAACAGTCATGCCAGCCCCACACCCATCGTGCACGACGGCTCCGTGTTCGTTCATTTCGGAACGCTCGGCACCGCCCGCTTGGCCTGCACCGATGGCTCGGTCCAATGGCTATGCACGGAACTGATCTATCCGCCGGTGCACGGTTCCGGTGGTTCGCCGGTGCTGCACGACGGTCGCCTGGCGATCGTTTGTGACGGGAGCAAAGATCCCTTCGTCGCCGCGCTTGATGCCAACACTGGCAGGATCGCTTGGAAGACTCAACGCGGTGTCCCGGCAAGAATCAGCCACTCGTTCGTCACGCCATCGATCACCCATGTCGACGGCAAGTCTCTGGTGCTCGCGCCCGGCCCAGAGCATTTCGCAGCCTACGACCTAGCCGACGGCTCCGAGGTCTTTCGCGTGCTGGCCCCGGGTTGGTCGGTGGTACCGCAGCCGATCGTGTTTGAAGGCATGGTGATCTACAATCACGACTACGACAATCCCGAGTTGATGGCGGTTCGATTGGGTGGCAAGGGGGATGTAACCGGGACGCATGTCGTTTGGCGTCGCGAACGTTCGGCCCCCAGCACCCCCACGCCGATCCTGGTCGACGGGCTACTGTACACCGTCTCCGACAAAGGGATCGCAACGTGTTTGGACGCCAAGACGGGCGAACAACAGTGGATGGAGCGGCTTGGTGGAAACTACTCCGCGTCTCCGGTATACGCCGACAGTCGCATCTTGTTCCTCAGCGAGGACGGGGTGGCGACATGGGTGCGTGCCAGCAAACAATACGAAGTTGTTCGCATCAATGAAATCTCCGGCCGCACGTTCGCAACACCCGCCTTTGACGGAACCGGCATGTATCTGCGAACCGATACCGAGTTGCTGAAGATCGTCGACGACAATCGCTAGGATCGGTGATAGCCGAGATGCGCGAGCATCCGGGTTAAACCGCACTCCGCGCCGCCACATCCGCTTGTCAGAAGAACTAACAGAAGAACTAGGACATGCATTGTTTCACACGCTTGACCGCCGAAGGCTAGCTAATCGGCTCCGTTAAACCACCCTCAGCCGACGAGCAGCAGCCGTATCAGCCAAAGCACTCGCGGAGACACAAAGACGCGGAGAAAAGAGGAGGCTCGATCCCTAGTAGCCATCCGTTTGGGGCTTTGCTCCGACTCTGCGTCCCAGCGGCTCTGCGAGCGACACTTCCGATAGAAGAACGAGGCCGGGACGATGCCCATCTACCCCTGAATCGTCCCCGGATAAACTACCGACGCACTGCTTGCAATTCTTCGCCGTCCAAAACGCAATGCCTGTCCTTGTTTTTCGTACGACGGACGTCCCAGTCCCTCGTACAAATAGCTGAAAAAACTGATTCACCAGGTGGCACAAGGCCACCGGGGTCTTGTCCGCTCACGCCGCTTGGTGAGTCGATGTAACGAAAAGGCCACCATGCGGCTCGTCCGCAGGGAGCCATGATCACAACCAGCACGCGAGGCCCATCGCGGTGCGGTCGCGTGCTGGTTGCGATTGCCGTCCGATGGGGACAAGCCCCATCGAAACGAAAAGCATCCGGGTGGAATCGCGCTGAACATGGCGATGTTTGCCGCAGTTCCGAACCGGGGGCTAGTGCCCATACAGCTATAAATCCAAAGAGTCCGGGACTCTCGCGAGGTCGTGCTGATCACTTCCGCAGCGTCGTCAGGTACTCCACGAGGTCGACGAGATCCGATTCGCTCATGGTCTCTTGAAGATTTTCCGGCATGAGGGATTTCTCCATCTTGCGGAACTCTTCCAGTTCCGCTGCGGGAATCGTTCGCTCGATCCCCTTGGCGTCCTTGAGCGTCACCCCCGACTCGGTCTTGGAGACCAGCAATCCGGTGACGACTTCTCCATCGGCATTCCGCGCCGTATACGCTTCGTAGTTGTGGCTGATTCCGGCGCTGGGGGATAGGATCGACACATACATCGCCTCGCGAGTCAATTTATCACCGATCTCTGTCAAACTCGGACCGACATTTTGCCCCTCCTTGCCTACCATGTGGCATTGCGAACAAGTCGATGCGCCGAAGTAGAGCTTGCGTCCGTTATCGGCATTTCCCTTTTTCTTAGCGAGAACATCGATCGGGGGAAGCGGGTTCTGGTTCGATTTGAGCATCGGGAAGAGTTGCTCGGCGGCTTTGCGAAGTTCGCCATCCTCCGAAGCCCGCAAAGCGGAACCGATCAGGGCCTTCGCTTCGGCAGGGAGCTTTTCCGCGCGGGCCAAGTCGATCAAGGTTGCGTGATTGGTTTTGTTGCGAGCGAGTCCAACAGCCGATTCCACGCGCACGCTCTTGGCCACCGAGGTATCCTCCAATAGCTTGCGCTGCAGCTCGATCGCTTCGCGGCGATTGCTGAGCGAGAGATTTTTCGACAGGGCCTGCGCTGCGTCGTTGGGTTCAGGGACCGAGAGCCATTCCCAAAGTTTTGCTGTACCTCCCGACTCGAGCGCCATATCGATGGCTTGGACCGCCTGGGTGGAGGGCCCCCACGCGGCTGCTCGCTCGAGAAGCCGATCGGTCAGTCCCGATACTCGCAGCTTTTGCAAGATTTTGAGCTGTCTCGGATCGTTTCCGAGGCGTTCGATGTAATCGCGCACCAGTTTGGACAAGCGTGGAGAGTTTTCCAGATCCACTCCCTCCAACTTCATCAGGGCTTCGGTCACTCGCTCGGGACTCGAATCGGTATCGAGGACCGGTTGGAGCGCTGTCTGGCGTTGTTCGGCGGAGAGGAAATCGACCGCGCGGAACAAGGCCATGACCGCGTCGGCATCGAGTTTGTCGGAGGCCAACCACTTCGATTGCAGTTCGGCGGCGATGGGACCTCGGCCTCGCCACGCGATCAGACGCTGAGCGGCGCTCGAGCGATCGAACGGAAGGAGTTTGCGATAGGCGGTGAGGCATTCGTCCCATCGATCGGTCGCGGCGATGCCGAGGGCTTCGAGATACCAGCGATCGCGGCCATCGAAACGCTTCGCGAGTTGAGCCCAATACTCAGGCATCTCTTTCGAGGTATCTTCGCGAAGGGCGATCGCCAGTTCCCGCAGCACCACGGGGCTCGGATCGTTTAGGAGTATTGGGAGATAGATGCGTGTCGGGAGTTTGCTCTGGCGAGCAATGCGGATCGAAGCGGCTCGTATATTTTCCTCTTTATCCGTCGCTGCGGTTTGGAAAACCGATTTTGCGTCCCCCCCACGAGCCATCAGCCACAAGGCGCGGGCCCGCATCCGGGGATTGGAGTCCTGAGCCATTTTGCCAAGTGCTGCCACCGATTTTGGTCCCATCTGCTGCAGTGCCTGGTAGGCCATGTACCGCACCGATTGACTCGGGCTCGCAAGCGCCGCGACGGCACCCTCGGGAGTGGAGACATCGAACTTGGGAACGATGTATTTCGCGCCCGGCGGGGCCAAGCGGAACAAACGACCCCGTTCCATGTCTTGCATGTTGTGGCCACCGACTCCCGGATCGTACCAGTCGGTCACAAACAGCGAGCCATCGGGTGCGACCGCTACATCGGCAGGTCGAAACCAGCGATCGTATTCGCCGACCGCGAGATCTTCGATCGATGCACGGTATCCTGCTCCGTCGTTGGTTGCGATGTACGCGCGAACCACATTCGGACCGGCATCGCAATGGATAACTTGGTTGCGGAACTTTTCGGGAAGGAGATTCCCTTCGTAGACCGTGATACCGGTCGGCGACCCCGCGCCGGTGATCAGCATGGTTGGTACCACGCCGGGGTCGTTCAGGTGCCAATGGCGTTCGGGAATCTCTTTTTCCCAGTTGGTCCGTTCGGCTTGCCACCCGGCTCCGGTCATCTCGTCGACATACCCGTAGTTCCCAAACTCCATCACAAAATTGATGCGAGTTGCGCGATTGCCATCGTCGTCGTTGTCCGATTGCCACAGGGCACCGAACGAATCGACCGAGACTTCGTAGTTGTTGCGGAAGTTATGGCCCAGGACCTCCATGTCGCTGAGATCTTCGTTGCAACGAAAAACCATACCTTGGCGATAGGGTTTGCCTGAGTCGTTGATTTCGCGACCCCATCGATCTCGAATCGGGTTCCCATCGGCATCGCACAATCGATGTCCCGTGTTTCCAAAGTTGAAATAGAGTTTGCCATCGGGACCGAACACAAATGAGTGGACCGAGTGATCGTGCTGCGGGTCACCGGTCTTGGTGAGGATCGCCCGCTTGCGATCAGGAACGTCGTCGCCGTTCTCATCGATCAGTTCGATCACGTAGGGAGAGGCGCTCACCAGCACCCGATTGCCCAGGACACATAGCCCGATTGCCGAGTCGATATCGCGTCCTTGATAGAAAACCTTCGACTGGTCCATAACGCCGTCTTGATCGGTATCTTCGAGGATGAGGATGCGGTCTCCTTCGGGGCGTTCGCCGTTGTGGCGACGGTAATTGACCACCTCGCAAACCCAGACGCGGCCGCGATGATCGATATCGAGGTTGGTTAGGCTTTTGAGGACTGGTTCCGATGCTGCCAACGTGGCTTCGACTCCTTCGGCGACCTTCAAGCCCGCGACGGCATTGTCCGGAGAGCGATCTTGGCCTGCGTTCCCCCATGCGTTGAGTCCAGTGGGTACTCCTTCGGCAGCGACATGAAAGCGGACCGAGGTCGATGCACCTCCGTTCTGCAAGACGGCTCCTTCATCGAGTCCGCAGCCAGCTTGGAAACGTTGAGTTCCCTCCGGCAGATCGAAACCGATAACGCTCGTCGCATGGGTCCCGATTCCTTGGACCGTTTCGCCGTTGACTTTGAGCGGGCCTCCTGCGGCGTTTGCGTTC
The DNA here is from genome assembly GCA_046306195.1 of Planctomycetota bacterium. Lineage (GTDB taxonomy): Bacteria > Planctomycetota > Planctomycetia > Pirellulales > Pirellulaceae > JBKCUI01. The sequence continues at coordinate 17,591 of JBKDXO010000014.1, forward strand.
TTGCGCACTTGTCCCCACTCGGCAGATGCGGTGAACCAAGGGAGATCCAAAAGCGACTTGGTTCCTTTTTCATCGATCAAGGTCGGTGCGATCCAGTCGGCCCAATCGCAAGAGAAACCATCTTCGCCGGGAGTAACGATCAAGTACAGTTTCTTGACACCGCGCACATCGATGTCGATTTCGATCTGGTGGCGCGAGGTTTGCGCAGTGACCGTTTTGGAAGAGAACAGAATCCTGCCGGGATTCTTGACACCAACGCTTTGGCCGACGGGGATGCCGAATTCCTTCGAGACATCGGCGGGACTGAAGTTCGCAGGAGGTGGCTCATCCTGATTCTCGATGAGTTTGGTTGCCTCGATCGGTTCCACGGTCGCGCCTGACTCGGGGACATCGATGTGGGCTGTCCAGAGGATGGCGTTTGCAACCAGCCGTGTCGGTTCGGTGCGTCCCCAGTTCCAATGGTAATGCCCTCCTGTATAGCCAAAAGCTCGTCCTCCGTTGGGGCGCTCGCTGGCCCAAGCCACGTGCTGTGGCTCCTTGTTCGCGACCGCCCGTCGCACGTCGGGGTTGCCGCTGTGGGGACCATCGGGTCGTTCCATGGTGCTGTCGGGAGCGATTGCTGAGAGAATGGGAGTGACGTCCTTCATCCCCTCCCGAAATCGCATGTGGAAATACCATTCATCATTGGTCTCGAACGGCTTCACACCCGCAGTGATCGGATGTTTGGGGAGCGGATCGAAGCGCGCTTTCCAATGCGGGTTCACCGACCAATGCGTTTCAAAGTAGCCGCCGAGCCATTGAAGAAACTCCGGCCCACCGCGTTCTTTAGGAACTTCCACCGCATAGTGAATGCACACCAACCCCGCACCGCGATCCATTTGCTTCTTGAGCCGATCGAGATGATCCAGCGATGGGTGCCTGCCTCCTCCGTCGGAATAGATGACGATCGTGTCGGCGGTATCGAGCAACGCATCATCAGCAGGCCAGCCATTGCGGACGATTTCGCACTGAGCGCCGGGGACCGTTCGTTTCACCGTATCGGCCAGGACGCGACACCCTGCGTAGTGCTCATGCGAACCAAAACCATGGCTGGGACCACCTGCGATGAATACAATCCGCTTCGCAGGCTCGTCGCCGAAAACGACCATCCCCATCGAGAGGACGAGACCGAGGATAGCGACACACGAGGATGGAGTTCGAAAAGAATTAGGCATAGAATGCTCTTGGTGGGTAGTTGGGGAGGAAACGCGAACCCAGACCAATCATGGTAGTTGGTTCGCGAAGGAGGGTAAATGACCCGACTCGGCCCCCTTTCAGCCTCGCTACAATAAAAACACCGCCTACGAAAGTGAGCCTGAGGCGCTAGCCGAGTTCGTTCGACCTGCAAAAATCGGCTAGCGCCTCAGGCTCAAAGACAATCGATCCAGAAGGATTTTGAAGTGACGATTCATCATTTGCGGCGCGATTACCGGTACGGATCCTTGAAACGGGAGGACATGCCCCACGACCCGATGGAGTTGTTTCACGCATGGTTCGCGGAACTGCGGGGGCTCGAGCTGCCCGAGTGGTTTGAGGTCAATGCCATGAGTCTATCGACCCATCGTTTGGACGGTGGTACCGCATGCCGTATCGTCCTCCTAAAAGAGATTCAGCACGATGCATTCCTGTTCTTCACGAATTATCTTTCCGACAAGGGGCGCGAGATAGCGGCCAACCCGCGGGTGGCGTTGGGGTTCTACTGGCCGATCCTCGATCGACAAGTTCGCATGGAGGGAGTTGCGGAAAAGACCGACGAAGCGACCTCGGAGCGGTACTTTCGATCACGCCCTCGCTCGAGCCAGCTGAGCGCCAACATCTCGCCCCAGTCCGACGTCATCGAGCATGACTCGCTCTTGGCTGACATGGTGGAGGCATTGGACAAGGAACTCGCAGGAGGCGATGTTCCCCGCCCTTCGCACTGGGGCGGGTTTCGGGTCGTCGCTGAGAAAATGGAGTTCTGGCAAGGACGACCTTCACGCCTGCACGATCGTTTCCGCTACGCGAAGCAAAGCGATGGATCGTGGCAACTCGATCGCCTCGGGCCTTGATCAGAAACCAGCGAGTGCCATCCTTTCTTTCGATGGAGAGAATACCCCGGCCTGGTGGTGAGGCGGACACCACGAACAGGCCGTTGGGGTACTTCTGCGATCGGCAACCCGACGCAAAAAGCGGCTTGTGGTTGTGCAAAGTATCCGATCGAAAGTGCGAAGGCCCGACGGGGTTACCATCGGACCCTCACAATGCTTTCGACGTTTGGGTAGAACGGAAGCGTTGCCCAACAAAGAAGCAACTCGACCGTGACAAACCAATAGAGCAATCGTTGTGCCAAGGAGCAGAAGCTTGGCGAAACTCTTTTCCGAAACAGCGAAATGAACTTTTTCAGGGATCTTTCGCAACGGAAGTCGCATGGGAGCAGGACCGAGACTCCGTCCGCGTGTGCCCGATTCCTCAGCAATTGATTCCTTTTCGGGCAAGCGAACAGGCACAGGCTTTCCGTCTCGCTGTTCGTACTTTACTTGGATGCTGCAGCCGATGACTTGTTCGGGAGGAATGCCGTATACCTCTTCGACCCAGGGTTGCATGCACTCGATGCCTCCGCCGGAGACGATGAAGGTTTTGAACTCGTTCAACCGAAGGTACAGAAGCAGGTCGAGCATCGGCTGGTAAACACACTCGGTGTAGTGTCGTTGGTAAACGGGATGCTTCGCGGTGGCGATCCATTCCTTGACAATGGCATTGAAGACAATGGCATTGAATTCATCGAAACCGAGCGTGGTTGGCAGATTCTTCCCGGTCTCCCTGATGGTTCTTGCCAAATTGGCCGGTCGTGTAACCTTGGGCCTTGAGAGCGGTCGCAATCGTGATATCGCTCTTTTGTTCATTGCATCTTTCGTTACGAGTTACTAGAAACCGTTCTGCGTATTCCTGAGCGTTGAGCGAGACATTGTCGGGCGCCGAAGTGAATGCCCAATGTGGTCAGAGGGGCAGTGGCGAAATGCCCTTCGGTGCATGGCGATCCGTCGAGCGGGTACGACCGGCGAGCGAGGATACGTTGCTCAACCAATGTCGCGGAGAAAAGCGTTCACGTTACGCATCGTCCGTATCGATCTCCAAGTCCCCGGCGACCCGGACTAGATCGGCCAGGGATGGTACCTCCATCTTTTCCATCACCTGAGACCGATGCGCCTTGACCGTCCGCTCGGCGATCCCAAGCAGGGCGCCGATTTGCTTGTTGAGCTTCCCCTGGATCACCAGTCGAAAGATCTCCCGCTCGCGTTCGGTCAGAGATTGGTAGCAGTGACGAAGATGCTCGATTCTCCGATGCTTGTCGAGGTTTTGTCGTTGCATCTCCAAGGCGTTGGCGACAGCGGCGAGCAGCGTTTGTCGCTGCACGGGTTTGGTGAGGAAGTCCACGGCCCCAGCCTTCATGGCTTGCACACTCATCGGAATATCTCCGTGCCCGGTCAAAAAGATGATGGGCAAATGGTTGCTTTGCCGCTTGAGGGCACTATGAAGCTCAAGCCCGCTGGGGCCTGGCATTCGGACATCCAAGACGATGCAGCCTGGATTGGTGATCGGCAATGCAAGAAGGAATTCTCCTGCATCGGCATAGCCCTTGGTTTCATAGCCAGCGGCGGTCAGGAGACGAGAGACCGCTTTGCGTACCGAGTGGTCGTCGTCGACCACATGAATGATCGGGGTGGGTTCCGTCATGGTGTAGCCTCAGCGATCGATGCCGAGGGTTCTTCGTCGATTGCTGCGAGGGAGGTTTCGAGCGGCAAGCTAAATCGAACGATCGCTCCGCGGTCGGGCGCGTTCTCCACCCAAATCCGGCCTCCATGTTCTTCGACCAGCGATCTCGAAATGGCCAAGCCTAATCCCATGCCTTCTTTCTTGGTAGAAAAAAATCGGTCGAAGAGACGGGGCATCGTCTCGGGGGAAACTCCGCAGCCGCGATCGGCCACGGAAACAAGGACTTCGTCGTCTTGCTGGACGGTGGAAATCTTCAGTTGTTTTTCCTCGTGGCTATCCTGCATCGCTTCCATTCCATTGATGATCAGGTTGAGAAGCACCTGCTGCAGATGCACCCGATCTCCCAGGACCTCAAGATCCGTGGCTGCAAGTTCCACTCGGACCTCGATTCCGCGCCGCAGGGCTTCTGCCCGCAGGATGGTGGCGACCTCTCGTACCAATCGATTGATCTCGACGGGATTGCGCTCGACTTCGCCGCGCCGAAGAAGGGCTCTCAGGCTACGGATCACATCGCTGGCTCGCAGATCATCGTTTCGGATATCGACGAGGATCCGTCTGACCTCATCAAGGGGGGGCGATGGGGATTCGAGCAACATCTCCGCGGCATCGGCGTTGCTGAGGATGGCACCCAAGGGCTGATTGATCTCATGCGCGATCGAAGCCGTGAACTCGCTGAGGGCAGCGAGGCGGGATGCATGGATGAGTTCGCGTCTAGCCTCCTCGGCTCTTTGACGCTCGGTGTTATCGGTCACCGCGACCAAGGCTAAGGTTCCATCGGCCGAATCGATGGGAGTGAGCCCAATCTCGAGCGGGAACTCGGTGGAGTCGCGACGTCGTCCGTAGAGTTCGAAGCCATTGCCTGGGCCCGTTGCGATCGGAGTCGCGAAAAATTCCCCGACACGCGCCGTTGAGCGGGCGCGGAATCGATCCGGAAACAGGTTGCTCCACGGCCGACCAATCAGTTCCTGGGACGAGTAGCCGAAAAGTGTCTCTGTTTGTCGGTTGACCGAAACGATCCGTCCCGCGGGATCGATCATCAGCATGGCATTCGGAGTCGATTCGACCACCAAGCGAAAACGTTCCTCCATGCGTCGTCGCTCGTTCATCTCATCCACCAGCAGGGAAAAAGCGCGTCGTCGCTCCCCGATCCCGGCCGCCATGAACAGCAGAGGAAGGGAAATGGACATCAAGAAAAGTTGGAGCTGCAGTACATGGTCGTCCGTCGAACCACCGACGAAGGGACCACGCCCGTTGATCGCATTCCACGTGGACAGATAAGCGATCGCCAACAAGGCCCAACTCGCGCCTGCGACTTCGAATCGGAGTGCCGCCCAAAGCAAGAATGGAATCGGCGCATAGACCATGGCCGAAATCACTGGCGAATCCGCCGAAGTTGCGAAGACCCACAGACCCACCGCGAGGATACAAACGGCCAGGGCAACCACTTCGAGTCGCTGTCGAAACCCAGACGAACGCAACCAATCGCGCCCATGGACCATCGTGGTGGTCAGGGCCGGAGTGGCAATGAGCATTCCGAGTGAGACGCATAAAAACGAGCGGACCGCGATCGGCCACGTGTCGACATCCCCTCGCACCCAACGGAGCAGATCCGCGGGAGTCGATGTCGCCAAAGGGACCAGAAGCCCAGCCGCCAAAACAAACACCAGCATGGATACAACCGTGGCGAATGGAGCGCCGTTTGTCAGTCGCTGTATTACCCAAGCTCCCATTGCGGATGCAGCGAAGTGAAACTGCGCTGAGAGCAACGCGACCGGACCGGAAATCTCCCGATCGTTGTGGTACGCTGCATAAGCAGCCACACACAACCCCCCATACAATCGCCACCAACCCGCCATGGGAGAAACCAACAAGGCGGTAAACGTCAACGCGCCCGGTACCCACAGCGTCGTCCTTTCATACGGGGGAAATCGAAGAAGGAATGTCAACCGCTGAAGGATGAAAAACGCGATCGCAAACGAAATCATCACAAGGAGATTGCGAAGCAGGGGTGAGACCCCTGACTTTGGGCCGATCTCCTGATTCAATTCCCACCCCACAACATGATTGATCCCAGCGCCGACGCATTCACTGCGATCTTACCCCTCTGGAATCCTACTAGGTGTTCAGAAACATGAGCCAGGCATCGATCAAAATCCCGAGACCGAAAACCAAGAGAACAACCCACGCAACATACCACCACCAAGGTCGAGCTCGCACCGCGCTCGTTTCGCCGAATTCATCCTCGACGAACGTCTCGTAATCGAAGTCGTCCTCCTCGACGCGATGGCCACCCCAACGGACCGCGTGGTGCGATTCGGATTGATCGTCTTCCGAAGCGTCGGGGCCATCGACATCGCGAACCCGGTTGAACGCCAAAACTGGCACCTCCCCGCAGCGATGGCAACGCGGCGCGTCAGTACGGATCCGCTTGCCGCAGTTGGGACAATCCGTGAATTGCATTTCGTTAGGCATCTGCAAACACTCAGCGCGATGGGTAACGGTATTCGGGGTTGTCAGGATCGAAATCCAGATCGCTCAAATCGCAGTTTAATCGGAGTTCCTGGTAGGTGAACTCCTCGTCGAGCAAGGGATCCGAATCCGGTTGCTCCGGCCACAGATAACTAGCGTAATGAATCGGAAGCTCGTTCTCCATATCGATATCGATTTCTGCTCGATAATAAGCGAATTCGAACTTTTGGCCATCGATTTCCGCGATTTTTTGTGGGTGCACCACTTCGATTCGTCGACAGGGTCGGCCAGCAACCTCCACCCCCTCGCGAATCGATACCTGGCAATCGCCGAGCAATCGATCGCGAGTCCCGATCTCGATCAGTTTGAGGAGCAGCCGTTCAATCCCGATGTCGGAAATCGGATAGCGGTTTCCCAGCATCGCCAGGCGGCTCGTAGGAGCCAACCGAACTCGCGCCAAATTGAGAAACCCCGCCTCGTGGACCGTCATCTGGTCGTCATTCAACCCTTGCCGCCAAAGGACCTCCCTGCCCGCCAGGGATTTCGGTTGCTCAAACCCGAGGTACACGTCGATGGGACGGGGTTCCGACGCCGATTCGCCCTCGCGGCTGCGCAGTTTCAGTCGCATGACCTCCGGTTCGGAGAGTTTGCGCCCGAACCGTTGCCGCTTGGTCAAGATGGCCGTGTAATCTCGATCCCGCGATCGGTGCAAGTCCAGCGACTTGTGAGCCATCTCCAGAACGGGATCTAAGGGATGGGGCCCGCGCGGTGCGTCCGAAACGGTTTCCCGAGGTACCAGCGCCGGTGCAACGTGCGATTCGGAATCGCTCTCCGTGGTCGATGACAACCACCAAGCCCTGCCCACGACGATCGCAGCAGCGAGAGGGGTCGCCAGCACTACGATCCCGACGATCAATCGTGCAGGCCAAACTCGGTTCCTTTGGCCAGCCATTCCTGTACCTCCTGAGGGTCGATGCGACGGGCGATCTGAAACCCGAAATGCGTGAGAGAGAAATCGCGATGGATGTGGTGCATGACCAGCCCCGCGCGGCACAGTTGCCGAAAACCTTCCAAAAAAGAGACGGTGACTTCCGGGTCCGCAGGATCCCGAAATGCGATCGTTTGGGTGTCCGACAACTCGACATACACCGCCAGCAACCTCGCCGCCGGATCAAACGCAGTATTAACCGCTTTGATTTCAATCACCCCGCGTTGGGATGCCGCCACCAGGATCGCTCGGGCTTCTGGCGACAGTCCTTCCGCTGTCAGCTCATTAGCGGCAGGTAGATTAACCATAGCCTGACTGCACAGTTGAGCCAGCGCGACCAGTATCGGAGCACCTGCGCCCAGCGCTTCCCAGCTACCGTGAAGATAATGATCAACGGGCTGAAGATTTTTGATCGATCGTGCCGACTTCTGTTCAAGATCATCCATCGCCCACTCGCTCGCCAAACACGCATTGATGAAGATTCGATTTGCTTCATAATCCTAGACTTCGGATGGCGTCGATCCAAGTAGAGGATGGGCGCGTCGGGTTTCTGCAAGCATCGCTTACCTCTGATTTTCAGGGAGTTTCGCTCTCATGGCTCTCGTACCGCTTCGGAAAGTTCTTGATCACGCTGCGGAAAACCACTACGGAGTGGCTGCGTTCAACGTCAACAACATGGAGCAGATCCAGGCCATCATGGAAGCGGCCAAGGAGACCGATTCCCCCGTCATCATCCAAGCCTCGCGCGGCGCACGGTCGTATTCGCAAGACGCGTTTCTGCGCCACCTGATGCTCGCAGCGGTTGAACTCTATCCGCAGATTCCAATCGTCATGCACCAAGACCACGGCAATTCGCCAGCTACTTGCTTGTCGGCCATCGAAAATGGATTCACGTCGGTGATGATGGATGGTTCTCTGCAAGAAGACGGCAAGACACCAGCCGATTACGAATACAACGTCAACGTCACTCGCAAGGTAGTCCAGATGGCGCACGCCCGCGGTGTCTCGGTCGAAGGAGAACTGGGATGTCTGGGATCGCTGGAGTCGGGACACGGTGAGGCGGAGGATGGCCACGGAGCCGAAGGAACTCTCAGTCACGATCAACTGCTTACGGATCCGGACGAAGCAAAACGCTTTGTCGAAGAGACCGGCGTCGACGCCCTGGCAGTCGCAATCGGAACGAGCCATGGCGCTTACAAATTCACACGCAAGCCCGATGGCGAGGTCCTCGCCATGTCGCGCATCGAAGAAATTCACAAGAAGATCCCGAACACCCACCTGGTGATGCACGGTAGCAGTTCGGTGCCACAGGAACTGCAAGACATCATCAACAAGTACGGCGGCAAAATCAAACAGACTTGGGGTGTCCCGGTCGAAGAAATCCAGCGCGGCATCAAGAGCGGCGTGCGCAAAATCAATGTCGACACCGACTGTCGACTGGCGATCACCGGCGCGATCCGCAAGGTGCTCGTCGAGTCACCGGAAAAATTTGATCCTCGCGATTTTCTGAAGCCTGCACGAACCGCCATGAAAGAAGTCTGTGTGGCTCGCATGGTTTCATTCGGTCAAGCCGGAAACGCCAGCAAGATCAAGTAGCGATTCCGCCCGCTCGCGAACGGTCTTCTTTAAGCGCGTCTCGATGCAATCAGGGCGTTCCACCAGCGTTCCACTTGATCGAGAAGCTCTTCGATCGTCCCCGCGTTGTCGATCCGGTCTGTGGCTGCTTCGCGTTTTTTGTCGATATCGACTTGCGAGGCTTCTCTCGCCCGAAATTGTTCTTCGCTCCATCCACGCTGTCTTCCTCGAGCGAGTCGCATCTCAAGAGGCGCATCGACGAAAACGACTCGATCGCACGAATCGATCCAACCCGATTCGATCAGCAGGGGAACATCGAGAACCACCATCTCAAGCGTGGGATCCGCTAACGCGGAATCCAACGCGTCGCGAATGCGGTTGCGAATGCGAGGATGCACCGCGCTTTCGAGGAATCTGCGGTTCGCTATTGCCGGAGGCTGGTTGCCGAAGACGAGTTTGGCGACGTTCGAGCGATCGATTTGTCCGGTCGCTGGATCGAGTATCTCGTTGCCGAATCGGCTCTTGAGTATCTCGACCACATCGGTTTCCTGAAGTACCTCATGCCCGAGCGTATCGGCATGGATCACCCGCGCTCCGAGCCGTTCGAGATGCCGCGTCACTTCGCTCTTGCCGCTGGCCACTCCACCAACGATTCCTACCACGGTGGGCTGTTTCATAGCGGCTCGCATTCCGACCAATTGCGACCGCTTTTGACATCGACCTTGAGTGGAACTCGCAGCGGCATCACTTGCGTCATCTCCCTGCGAACCATCTCCGCCAAGGGGGTCCGATCGTCGGGATGCACTTCGAACAGGAGTTCATCGTGGATCTGCAGGAGCATCTTTGCCCGGAGTTCGGACTCCCGCAACCGCTTGGCCACTTGGATCATCGCCATCTTGATCATGTCAGCGGCGGATCCCTGGATCACGGTATTGACTGCCATCCGCTCCGGTTCGAGGAGTTGTTTCTTTTTCGCTTCGTCGAGTGTTTCGAAATCGCGAATCCCTTTGAGGTACCGTCGCCGTCCCGACATGGTGGTCACGAACCCGCGAGCGCGGCATTCGATGAGCGTTCTCGCGATGAATTCCCGCACGTTGGGGTAGCGGGCAAAGTACTCATCGATGAAGGCCCCGGCTTCCCCCCGCGAGATTCCCAAGCCTTTCGCAAGACCAAACGGGCTTTGGCCATATAGGATCCCAAAGCTGACCGCTTTCGCATTGCGCCGCATACCGGAGGTGACTTGCTCGAGCGGAACGCCGTGCACTTGGGCTGCCACGGCGGTGTGGATATCGACATCGTCCTCAAAGGCCTTCGTCAAGTTTGGATCGCCGCAGCAATGGGCCAAGACTCGCAATTCGATCTGCGAGTAGTCGGCGGTCAGGAGGAGCCAATCATGCTCGCCGGCAACAAAAGCCGACCGGATCGACCGACCTTCCAGAGTCCGCACCGGGATGTTTTGAAGGTTCGGTTCGACGCTGCTGAGTCGACCGGTCGCTGCAATGTCTTGCCGATACGAAGTATGGACGCGACCTGTTTTTGGACTGACCAACTTCGGGAGGGATTCGACATAGGTGCTGAGCAACTTGGCGAGTTGCCGATATTCGATAATCTTCGCGGGCAAAGGATGTTCGGCGGCCAGTTCCTCGAGAACCTCGGCATCGGTGCTCGGTCCGGTCTTGGTCTTCTTGACGACCCGCAGGCCGAGACGTTCGAACAGGATATGTCCCAGTTGCTTGGGACTGTCGGGATTGAATTCCTCACCCGCGATTTCCATGACTTGGGACCGAAGCAATTCCAATTGGGAAGCGAACTGGGATTGCAACACTGCGAGGCGCTCGGTGTCGATCCGGATGCCTAGGAATTCCATGTCGGCCAACACGTCGATTAGCGGCAATTCGAGCGATTCCATCAGCCCGAGGAGCGACTCGGCAATCAACCGCTCTCGCATCGGTTCGCGGCAACGCATCGGAATATCGACATCCTCGGCCGCATAAATACCTACCTCCTGCACCGGCACTTGATCCATCGTCTTTTGGTTCTTGCCGCTCCCGATCAAGTTCTCGATCGCAACCGAGTCGACGCCCAACCACCGTTTGGCGATGTCACCCAGGTCGTGATTTCGCCCTCCTGCATCGAGCAAGTAATCGGCTACCATCGTATCGAAGGCGATGTTGGCGATACGCATGCCATGGGCTCGCAACACAATTGCATCGAACTTGATGTTCTGTCCGATCCAACGCTTGTTGGGATCGGATAAGAGAGGCTCCAACCGGTTCCGGACGTGCTCCAGATCGATGCAGGGTGACCCAGGCGGACCGAGGATGGGAATGTAGGCTGCTTGGCCCGGGGCCCAACACAGACTGACGCCGACCAGCGACGTATCGCGAGGCCGGGTCGATGTGGTTTCGGTATCGATGGCGATGCTATTCGCCGCGTCGAGTTCGCGGCACAAGGCATCCAGGGCATCGATCGATTGAATCAATCGATACCCATCTGCGGCCAAACGATGAGTAGGCGCAGCGGTGGGAGACTCCGATCCCGAAGCCTCTCCTGATGGTGCCAGGAACACCTCGCCCAAGCGACGAAAACCGAGTTCACGAAACAGCTTTTCCAATTCCACAGCGTCCGGTCTTCCCGGACGCATATCGTTCCAATCGATCGGCAGAGGAACATCCGCCTTGAGACGAACAAGATCGCGGCTCAAGTAAGCATCGCCGCGATGTTCAGCAAGCTTTTCCCGTTTCTTATCCCCGGCCACTTGATCCAGGTGGGCGTAGATCTCGTCGAGCGAACCGAATTGCTCGAGCAATTGCTGCGCGGCCTTGGGGCCAATGCTAGGCACTCCAGGGACATTGTCGACCGAGTCCCCGACCAAAGCCTGAAAGTCGACCACTTGCTCGGGGCGAATCGACCAAGTCGCCATCAATTCGTCTTCGCCGAAGAGTTCATTCTTTCGGACGTTAAGCATCTTTACCTTGGGTGTGATCAACTGGCGGCAATCCTTGTCGCTGGTGACGAGCAGAACGCGGGCTCCATAACTGGAGGCTCGGTGCGCGATGGTTGCCAGGATATCATCGGCTTCGAAACCGGCGACCGAGACTCGCGGGATACCAAGAACGCGCAGGGCGTCGACGATCAATCCCATTTGCGCGCGCAGCGCTTCGGGCATCTCCTCGCGATGAGCCTTGTACTGATCGAACATTTCATTTCGGAATGTGATTTCCGATTCATCGAATGCGCAAACCAAGTATTCCGGCTTCCATTGCTGCAGAAGATTGGCGATGTCTCGCAAGAATCCGTGAACTGCACCTACCTCGACCCCATGGGGGCTGGTCATCGCTGGCAGCGCATGGAAGACCTGGTAGATCAGCGAATGGGAATCGACGACGACGATGAGATCGTCCGGTTTCGGATGCGCGGCAGCAGAAGGCTCAGTGACCGAGCTGGACGCAGTGGGCACGGTCGACGCAGTGGGCACGGTCGACGCAGTGGGCACGGTCGACGCAGTGGGCACGGTCGACGCAGTGGGCACGGT
>JBKDXO010000015.1:0-76423 GCA_046306195.1 Planctomycetota bacterium
GTCGGGAAAGCTGAAAGAGTTTCTCGAGTCGGCCATCGACCCGCGTCGCGACATCGTCTTTTCCCAGTCGTACGCGTGCGCCAAATGCGGTGTTTCCTACCCACCCCCGACTCCGCAACTGCTCAGCTTCAACTCCCCCCAAGGAGCCTGCGAGGGATGCCAAGGGCTCGGATATACCGAGCGGTTCGCGGAGGATCTTCTTATCACCAATCCGTCGGCATCGATCAAAAACGGCGCGATCGAATTGATCGGAAAACTATCCGACATGCCCAAATGGATGCGGCGCGCGATCTCGACCTTCGGCAAGCTCATCACCTATCGACTCAAATCCAAAAAAGATTTGGTGACTGTTCCGATCGAGCAATGGAGCAACGAAGAGCGACGCGCGATGCTCTATGGTCTCCCTCCTTTGCAAGTCGCCTGCGCGCGAGCAGGCTCCCGGACCGGTGTGTTCTCGGGCATCTGCAACGAGTTGATGGACATCTATCGCCAGACGACCAATCCAATGTTCAAAGCCCGCTACGAAAAATTCATGCGGGTCGACATGTGCGGCGATTGCGAGGGAACACGGCTCAATCCGCAAGCCCGCTGGCTGCGTATGCAATCCACCGCGAAGGCATTCCGGTCCCATCCCTGGATGTCGATCGGCGATGTTTCGCGATTGTCGATCTCGGATGCCAGCGAGTTCTTTTCGTCGATTCAACTCGATGCGACTCAGGCGATGATCGCCACCGAAGCGATCAAGGAGGTGCGGTTGCGACTCCAGTTCCTGCTCGATGTCGGACTGGGCTACCTGTCGCTCGACCGGACAGCACCCACCCTCTCGGGAGGCGAATCGCAGCGCATCCGTCTCGCAAGCCAAATCGGCGCGGGCTTGGTCGGAGTCCTGTACGTGCTCGACGAACCGTCAATCGGGCTTCATCCGCGCGATAACGATCGACTCCTCGCTTCGCTGAGACGACTCCGCGACCTGGGCAACACGCTGATCGTCGTCGAGCATGACGAGGACACCATGCGGGCCGCCGATACCCTGGTCGACTTCGGACCCGGGCCCGGTGTGCGAGGCGGGGAACTGATCGCCATCGGATCTCTGGACGAGATCGCGAAGAACAAGCGGAGCCTGACCGGCGATTTTCTTTCTCGGCGATCCGTGATCGATCGGCCGAAAGCACGCAGGAAAGGGAACGGCAAACAGCTCCGACTCTTGGGCTGCTCCCACAACAACCTGCAAGGGATCGATGTCGAACTGCCCCTGGGTTGCTTGATCGCCGTTTCCGGGGTCAGCGGTAGCGGCAAAAGCTCCCTCGTGACCGACATCCTCACCCCCGCGCTTCGCAACGCCCTCAATCGAGCCGACGACTCTCCCGGGGCCCATCGAGGCATCGAAGGGCTCGAACACCTCGACAAGATCATCGACATCGACCAAAGCCCCATCGGCCGCACCCCGCGCAGCAATCCGGCCACCTACACGAAAGTCTTCGACGAGATTCGCGACTTGTTCTCCGAGCTCCCGGAGAGCAGACGCCGCGGCTTTGAGAAAGGGGTCTTCAGCTTCAATACCGAGCACGGACGCTGCAGCGCCTGCGATGGGCATGGCGCGATCCGTCTCGACATGGAGTTCCTGGCCGATCTCTGGATCCCCTGCGCGGCCTGCGAAGGCAAACGATACGACCGCGCGACATTGCAAGTTCTCTTCAAAGGGAAGTCGATCGCCGATTGCCTCGATCTGGACGTTCAGCAGGCGCTCGAGCATTTCTCGGCGTTTCCAAAAATCGTCGACAAATTGCAAACGCTCAGCGATGTCGGGCTCGAGTACCTCAAGCTCGGTCAACCCTCCCCGACCTTGTCCGGCGGCGAAGCCCAGCGGATCAAACTGTCGCGCGAATTGTGCAAACGTTCCACTGGCAAGACCCTCTATGTGCTGGACGAACCGACCACCGGCCTTCACTTTCACGACATCAATCTGCTGCTCCGAGTCTTGCAAAGCCTCGTCGATCGCGGCAATACCGTCGTTGTGGTCGAGCACAATCTCGACTTGATCCAAGCCGCCGACTGGATCATCGATTTGGGACCCGAAGGAGGATCGGGAGGTGGTCGCATCGTCTGCGAAGGAACACCCGAGCAAATTGCAAAAAACAAGCAGTCCCACACCGGAATCTCGCTGCAGCGCTACTTCCACGCCCACGACGACAAAAAGAGTTCTGTCGTAGCCCGCGCTGCCAAGAGCTCGAAGACCAAGGGAGCCAAGGCTCTGGTCGAGTCGCGCAGTCCGGCCTTGGAGGATATCCATGTCCAAGGGGCCCAGCAGCACAACCTCAAAAATATCGATGTCACGGTCCCTCGCAACGCCATGACCGTCTTCTGCGGACACAGCGGCAGCGGCAAGACATCGATGGCGATGGACACGATCTACGCCGAAGGCCAGCGGCGATTTGTCGAAAGCCTCAGCGCCTACACGCGGCAATTCGTCGGACAGATGCCCAAGCCTGTGGTCGAGCGCATCGATGGATTGAGCCCCGCCGTGGCGATCGAACAGCGAGGATTGTCGCACACGCCGCGATCGACCGTCGGAACCGTGACGGAGATCTACGATTATCTGCGAGTCTTCTTCGCGCGACTGGCCCAGATGCACTGCACACGCTGCGATGGCCCCATCCGTTCCCAAACGATCGATCAGATCGTCGACCGATGGCTCGACCTGGGCCAGCGCATGGCGTCGACTCGAACCAAGGCGGAATCCGGTGCACGTGTGCTGCTGCTCGCCCCGGTCGCTCCCGCCATGAACCAGGAACCCCTGGCGTTCTTCGAGGACTTGAAACGGGAAGGATACGCCCGCGTCCGAATCAATGGGCGCACCTACGAGATCGACAACCTGCCCGATCTGAACCGCAAATCGCGACTGGAGCTTCAGGTCGTTGTCGACCGAATCCAGCTCGATCGCGTCGATCGCAAGCGGCTCTTCGACAGCATCTCCACCGCGCTGCAACTCGGCAGCGGCGTGATCCAAATGGCGATCGTCGATCCGGATCGCAAAGAGACGTTGTGGGATACCCAGACATTTTCGTTGCAGCTGGCATGCGACTCGTGCGGCATTTCGTTTCAACCTCTCACCCCGCACCAGTTTTCGTTCAATACCGGCGTGGGCTGGTGTTCGGCCTGCCAAGGGCTCGGGATCGAAGCGGGGACCGATCCAGCCGCGTTCATCGACGAATCCCTTTCGCTGATGCAAGGAGGCTTGCTCCTTTGGCCCGATACGAAGTCCCCGATCGCGACGGGCATGTTGCGAGCGCTCGGCCGCCACATGGCCCTGCCGGTCGAATCGCCGATTCGCAATTGGACGAGTTCGCAGCGATCGATGTTGTTCCGTGGGCTGCCCGAGCAAGAGATCATCGTCCAGTCGCGCGATCTCGATCCGACCAGCGATTCCGAGGAGACGGCGATGTTTTACCGGTTTCACGGAGTCTATCCGGCGCTCGAACTCCTCTCGAATGCCAACCCGACGGTGCGGATGCGACTGAGCGCGTATCTCGCCGACGTCCCATGCACCCAGTGCGACGGCTCGCGCATCCGCCCCGAAGCCGCGCACGCGCGCTTTCGCAATCTGCGCATGGCGGATATTGTTCGCATGCCGATCGGTATGTTGCTTGAAACGGTCCAGGCATGGAAGCTGAGTTCCGCCGAATCCAAGATCGCCGGCGAACTGCTGCGGGAGATCACCCAGCGATTGCAGTTCCTCGTCGATGTCGGATTGGATTACTTGACCATCGATCGATCCGCAAACTCTCTGTCAGGTGGGGAATCGCAGCGCATCCGCCTGGCGAGCCAACTGGGAAGCGGTCTGTCGGGAGTTTTGTACGTGCTGGATGAACCGACGATCGGTTTGCACCCGCGCGACAATCGCCGCTTGATCGCCGCCATGCATCGACTGCGCGATCTAGGAAACACGCTCCTGGTCGTCGAACACGACCGCGATGTGATCGCCAACAGCGATTCGATTCGCGACTTCGGGCCCGGCTCGGGACCTTATGGAGGCCGAGTCATCGCCGAAGGGAATGCACAGCAGCTTGCGGCCGACCCTCTGTCGATCACCGGCCCGTTCCTGAGTGGCAATCGCCGGATCGAAATCTCCGGAGAGCGAACCATCGCGCTCGATCGGACCGATGCTGTCGGCGTCCGAGATTGGACCAGCCTGGCGAATCATGCTCACGGATGGATCACGGTCAAGGGTGCGAAAGAGAACACCCTCAAGTCGATCGATGTCTCATTCCCCCTAGGCGCGCTGACCGCGGTCACCGGTCCGAGCGGCAGCGGCAAGAGCAGTCTCGTCAACGGCATCTTGTATCCCGCCCTCGCCCGCCGATTGCACCGGGCCGATCTGCAGCCAGGACCGCACCAAAAGATCGAAGGGATCGAACAGATCAACAAAGTCCTGCAGGTGGATCAATCGCCGTTGGGGAACTCACCCACCAGCAATCCCGCGACCTACACCGGTGTCTTCGATCATATCCGTCAATTGTTCTCGCGGCTCCCGGAAGCGAAAATGCGAGGGCTCGCCCCAGGGGCGTTCAGCTTCAACGTCGGTCAGGGGCGTTGCGAAAAATGCTTCGGCGCGGGTCAGTTGTGCATTCAAATGCACTTCTTGCCCGACGTGTGGATTCCCTGCGACGCATGCCAAGGACGACGCTACACCGAGGAAGTCTTGGCGGTCAAGTATCGCGGAAACTCCATCAATGACGTGCTCAACTTGTCGATCGGCCAAGCACGCGATTTGATGAGCGAGATCCCGAAGATCTACAGCATGCTGAATGTCCTGTGTGAAGTCGGTCTGGATTACCTCGCTCTCGGTCAAAGCGCACCGACCCTCAGCGGCGGCGAAGCCCAACGCGTCAAACTGGCAGCGGAGTTGTGCCGGCCAGCAACCGGCAAGAGTCTGTATCTGCTCGATGAACCGACAACCGGCCTCCACTTCGATGACATCAACAAACTGATGATCGTTCTCGATCGGCTCGTCGCTTCGGGAAACACGGTGGTCATCATCGAACACAACCTCGAAGTGATCCGCATCGCGGACTGGATCATCGACTTGGGACCAGAAGCAGGGCAGCTAGGGGGTGAGGTCGTATTCGCCGGCCCGCCGAGCGAATTGGTCCGCTACACCGCAAGCAAGACGAACACAACAAAACCAGCACGGGCAACGCGCTCAGGGCGAAACAAAAAAATCGTCGTTCATGAAGCCCATCCTCCGTTCGAATCGGGACACCCGCGCAGCTACACCGGCGAAGCGTTGTTAGAATGGGAAGATCGAGCCTCGACATCGATTCCTGCGTCTGCCCCCTCGTCAGCCTACCGCCCACGCCGGAAAGCCAGGAAATAACCCTGTCAGAGCGTGACTTGGTTGGCGTAAGAGTGCCGACCAATTAGACTTTTGGGCAGAGTTCGCGGTCAACCGAAGCCCTGCCACTGATTCCTTTGAAGAAGCTATCCGAAAACCGAAAACACGGCGGTCGACGCCGAGGCAGCGAAAGGATTTCCGACCGTCTCGAATTCATCTCCTGATTAAGAGTTCCGTGGAACGCCTCCATGAGTACACGCCGCAGACGCGACCAACAAAAGAAGATACGGGTTCGTAATTCCCGTCGACTCTCAAAACGACGTTTCGCATTGGAACCGCTGGAAGTCAGAGCGATGCTTGCGGCCTACATCAGCGAAGTGCAGTACGATACGCTCTTTGGGAATGATGACATCGATCAGTATGTCGAACTGAGAGGTCAACCCAACGCAACGATACCCAACGGCACTTACTTTGCGACGGTTGAAGGCTGGGGAGCTTATCCGGGTGGCCCAGGTTATATTCACAGCCTGATCGACGTTTCCAATCTGAGTTTTGGCAGCAACGGTTTTCTGACTATTCTCCAGGCGGGCCACACGTACCAAGTGGATCCGGCATCGACGCGCTTGACGGGTACGGGTGTCGGGTTCTCTGGACTGCCCAACAATCGGTGGACCGACGCGTCGACCATCTCCGATCGCTTGGCCCATGTGAGTGGATCGGTGACGTTCCTATTGATTCAAACATCCGTGAAACCCGTCGTCGGTTCGGACGCAGATGCCAACGACGATGGGCTCTTCGATGGCCCTGCTGCCTCATGGACGATCCTGGATTCGGTCTCCCTGATGGGTTTCTCGTCGCCGGGTTGGTCGTATGGACGGATTACGTTTTCCGAGCTTACGACCAACCACAATTATCCACCGGGAACGCTCTACACCGTGGTAGATAATGTCGGATATGTCGCAAGGATTGGTAGCTCGACCGGGTACGGAGCCGAAGACTGGGTCAGCGGGATAGCTGTTGAAAACAATTTCGATGCGACTTCGAAGTATCGATTCACCTATGGAGCCGTGCTCGGTGATCCAAGTCCCACAGTCTTTGCCGGTCGACCGATCAATCACATCGGCACCTACAATTTCGGAGGTGGCTATGTCGGCTTCGTCGGTTTGGACACCAACGGTGACGGCCACGTCGCGGCCAACGAAACGCCTTTGCCAGGCGTGACTGTCTTTGCCGATTCCAATGGTAGCGGACTGCGCGACAGCAACGAAGTTCGGGTCATCGCTTCGGAGCAAGTGGTGATGGCTGAGTTGGCGAATCGATTCCCGAACGCCACGCTGACGATCACCGATCCCAGCAACAAGAATAGCGGGTTTGCGGTTCGAACCGTGGAAACCACGGATCTGAGCGGCAACAGCATCCGCGTCTTCTCGCATGAAGGAGTCGGGTTTCTCAGTACGATTCGCAAAATGAAAGTCATGTTCTCCCGCGAAGCGGACTCGGTCTCGGTCCAAGCGATTGCGGCAGAGACGCTCAAGCCTTCATTCGGCCGAATGGAGTTGTACGATCGAAATAACAATCTGCTGCAAGTCGCACAAACGCTGCCTTTGTTCGGCACCACCCGCGAGGTTCTGACTGTCGCGCGCCCCCAGGCGGATATCAAGTACGCGGTGATCTACACCAACGACAACATGCCGGACAGCAGCCCGTTCGGCAAATTTGACAAGCTGATCTATTCCTTTCCGGAATACCAAGACACCTCCGACGCCTTAGGCAGAATCAGGATCGAAGGACTGGATCCTGGGAATTACAGCCTCGTGATCAGCGATTACCCCGGCGACAAAATTCCGCTCGACAGCAACTCCAATTACCCTCTGACAGTGACCAAGTCCGAGCATCGGATCGACCCGCTGCTGGGCTTCCGCCAAAATCAACTCCCCGAGGTCCTGACCACGGAGATATTCATCGCAGAGAATCCGGTGACCAACGCGATTGTCGGCCAAGTCGTCGCGTTTGATCCCGATCCCGGACAAGCACTGACGTATCGAATCGTTGGCCCCTCCGGCCCTTTCAGCGTGGTTGCATCCACCGGCCAGATCCGCTTCACCAATTCCTCGAGTTGGAACTATGAAACAGCCTCCCCGATCTTGGTCACCGTGGAAGTTACCGATTCGATGCCGATCGCGGGAAAGACGAGCAAAACCATCACGCTCGTTCCAGTGGATGTGAACGAAGCTCCCACAATCCCGGCGGTATCTTTTTCCGTGAACGAGAACAGCGCGATCGGGACAGTTGTCGGGACCATCGCAGCGACCGACCCGGATCAAGGGATCAACGGTCAAATCCGTTATTCTCTTGGATCGACCAATCCAGCCGGAGTCTTTGCGATCGATCCAATCACCGGAGTGATCACGGTCAACAACGGTGCGGCCCTTGATTTCGAATCCCGAACCTCGATCGTTGTTCCAGTGATTGCCACCGATCGCGGAACTCCGCCCGCGTCTGCAACCCGCTCGATCACGATCCAGGTACGGGACGTCAACGAAGCCCCCACCAATATCACCTTTACCAGCGTGACGAGTGTTCCGGAAAATGCGAGTAGCGGCACTTTCTTCACCGTCGCAACCATCAATGTCGTGGACGATCTCTTGGGAGCAAATGCGCTGTCCCTCTCCGGTCCCGATGCCGATTCGTTTTCGCTCGTCAGCCAGTCGCTGAGGTTTCGGACCTTCACACCCCTCGATTTTGAGACCAAGCCAACGTTCACCGTATTCGTTTCGGTAGACGACCCAACTCTCGGCAGCACCCCTGATGCGACGGCGACCTTCACACTGCAGATCACGGACTTCAACGAACGACCGACAGGAATCCTGTTCAACAATGCCGTCGGTACTATCTCAGAGTCCACCGATGTCAGCACCGCAGTGCGAGTTGCTGATCTTCAAGCGATCGACGACGCCCTCGGTGCCAATTTCTTCTCGCTGAGCACATCGCTTGACGGATCGAGCTTCAGCATCGTTGGAAATGAACTCCGCTTCCGCTCGGGTGCGCCGCTCGACTTTGAAACCAAAAACCTGTACCGGGTGATCGTCCAAGTAGACGACGCTTCACTCAGCGGATTCCCGGATGCCTCCGCGACCTTTTCTATCTCGATCAGCGACGCGAACGAACCTCCGCAAGATATTCAGTTGAGCAATGTCGTCCCGCTGATTCAAGAAACCAATGGCGTCTCGGCGGGGCAAGCCGTCGCGACCATCGCCGTGATCGATGATGCGCTGGGTGCCAACCAATGGTCGGTCGGTGGTCCCGATACGGCTTCCTTCGAAGTCGTTGGCGATCAATTGCGTCTCAAGCCAGGTGCGCCGCTCAATTTTGAGGTCAAGCCGTCCTATTCGGTAACAGTCATCGCGAGCGACCCAACCCTTCCAGGCTCAACCCCCGCCACGCGTGCACTGGCAATCAGCATCGGCAATCGACCCGAAGTAATTTCCCTGACCACCCTGCAAGGAACTCCGCTGTCGGCACCCTTGACCAAAGCCCGATTGACCTGGGATATGCAACTCGGAACGATCGCGCCGGATGCTATCTCCGTACGCAAGAAGGATCTCGGAAACGTCCCGGTAACATTCTTGACAACCCGAGCAATCCTCTCCAACCGCACGATCGTGGATCTGGAGTTCACAGGATCGTTTGTCGGACCTGACGGCTTGATCGATGGCCTTTACGAAATCACCGTCGACGGATCCAAAACGACCGCCCTCGGCTCGATTTTGACCGGTCTCAATTACGGATCGGGCGATTACGTGAATTGGAACCCACCGACCATTGGCTCGCTCAATATCTCGGGACCAGCGGTCCTGCTGGCTGGGCAATCGGTGAACTACCAACTCACCCTCTCCGGGGTCTCTGGGTCAGATCCGCAACCGATCGAGTATTCGGTCGATTTCCAAGGGGATTCGGTGATCGATCGCACGGTGAGCGGTGGAGTGTCGCGTACGCTCGACAGTGTCAGCTATCCGACCGCCGGTGCATACACCATGATGATCACGGCAAAACGCAGAACGACGATCCTCGCTCGGTCCTCGTTCGTTGTGAATGTATCCCCGGAAACAACCGTCAACGAGAATTGGCTCTCAGCACTGGATGTCGACCGAGATAACACGATTTCTCCGCTCGACCCCTTGGTAATCATCAATCGACTCAACAGTGGCTCGAGTGGATCCATCCCCTACACGCTCGATTACGATGTCGATCGCGACGGATCACTCTCGCCCCTCGATATCCTGACGGTGATCAACCACCTGAACACCCCGTCCGGCTCGCGCGTCGAGGAATTCACCGATCTGTTGATGGCCGAATCGGGAGGCTTTCCGGCGATCACCAACAATCGCGGTGTATCCGGAAAGATTCTGTCCAGCACCCGGACATTGTTTGCAAGCTTGAACGGCGGTGAGAAGAAAGATGTGTCGGAGCACGTAGCAAGCGACGGGACATTCCAGATCAACGACACCGCAATCGCTCAACTCTTTGGAACCATTCCCGACGGACCGCATATGCTGTCGCTGATGACCAAGCCTGGTTCTTCGTTTTCGACCGCGATGGACAAACGATTCCTGCAGTTGAGCGACCAACTGAAAGCATTCTCCATGCAATCGTTGGTGGCCGATCAAGGGAACGTGCGCGTCGGCTGGTCCAACTCGGCTCCGGGCGCCAGCTACCACATCTGGGTAGGACTTGTTGGCGCGACGCGCAGCAGGGTCCGCACCAATCTCGCCGGCACCCTCGATACCTTCACCCTCAGCCCCGGGACCTACGAGATCCAGGTCGAAGCCACCGACAGCGCAGGCAACAGCCGTATGACCGAGTTGACGACTTTCACGGTGAACTAAGACGTCACCCCGCCGTGAACTTCGCGATTGCGATGAACTGGGTTTTGGTAGAATGCGTTCTTCACCTGCGCCCTGTCGCGATTTGGAAAGGCCACCCATGCGATCGCCAACTACCTTGTTCCTCTGGCTCGTTGGAGCCTTCTTTCTCGCAGCTACCGCACAAGCCGACGGTCCAAAAAACGTCCTGTTCATCGTCTCCGACGACTTGAACAATCGTCTCGGCTGCTACGGGGATCCGCTGGCGATCTCACCCAACATCGACCGACTCGCCGCCCGCGGCACTCGGTTCGATCGAGCCTACTGCACGTTTCCGCTGTGCGGCCCGAGCCGAAACTCGATCCTCACCGGTCTCTACCCCAACAGCACTGGGATCTACAACAACGGCCAGATCTTTCGGCAAACGATTCCCAAACAAGCCAGCCTCCCGCATGCCCTGCGACGAGCCGGATATTTCGCCGGACGCATCGGCAAAATGTATCACTACAACGTCCCTAGTTCCGTAGGGACCAACGGCCACGATGACTCGGCCAGTTGGGAACTCGAGCTCAATCCCGCAGGCGTCGATCGACTTTTCGAGGAACCGAAGATCACCACCCTCGTCCCGAAACAGTTCGGAGGCACTCTTAGCTGGTACGCATCCCCCGCCCCGACATCACAGCACACCGATGCCCTGCAAGCCAAGGATGCGGTCTGGGTCCTCGAACGTTTTGCCAAGGAACGGGACAAACCGTTCTTCCTCGGACTAGGCTTCTTTCGACCCCACACTCCGTATGTCGCGCCGAAAAAATATTTTGATCTCCACGATCCGAAGAAATTCACCCTCGTCACCGATGTCGAAGAGGACCGAAAGGACATCCCGCGACCCGGTCTAGCCAGCGGCAAGAAAGAACAGGACGAAATGACCGATGCGCAGCGCCGCGAGGCGTTGCAAGCTTACTACGCCAGCATCACCTTCATGGACGAACAACTCGGTGTGGTCCTCGATGCGCTCGATCGCTTGGGCCTGTCTGACAGCACGATGATTGTCTTCACCAGCGATCACGGATATCACCTCGGCGAACATGGTCTCTGGCAAAAGATGAGCTTGTTCGAGGAGAGCGCCCGCGTGCCGTTGATCGTGGTCGCTCCTGGCGTATCAAAGCCTGGTTCTTCGGTCAGCACACCGGTTTCGCAAGTCGACATTGCTCCGAGTGCGTTCGAGTGGTCGGGCGCGAGCGGTCCGAAAAACTTGCAAGGCCAAAGCCTCATGCCGATGCTGCGTGACTCGTCGGCCACGGGGCGCGGATGGGCGATGACACAAGTCACTCGCGGCGGCCAAAACGAGCCGTTTTTCGGCTACTCGCTCCGCACCGCGCGGTATCGCTACACCGAATGGGATGGCGGCTCGCGCGGTCGTGAACTGTACGATCATGATCAAGACCCGGGCGAACGCACAAACCTCGCCGAGTCGACGGCTCATCAATCAGTCGCTCAAGAGTTGCAGACCACCCTCCGCGACGCCATCCAAGCCAGTTTTCCCGCCTCGGGCAAAGCTCCCGAGCTCAAACCCCTGAACTGGTCCCCCAGCCTGACCGACGTCGACTGATCGCACCAAACCCCAATGAGCCTGAGGCGCTAGCCGATTTTGCTGATCGGGATCCGTGTGGATCGGCTAGCGCCTCAGGCTCAATGATCAAACACCATGATTCCCAATACACCTTGGTTCGTAAAGACGTTTGCCCGCCTCGTGCGCGGATCCAGCGACCTCGCCTGCGGCTGCGGGTTAACCGACTACCCCGGTACCGCGACCCGCGGCGCGTCGATTTGATGCGGTCGCGATTGATGAAAGCAAATCATGTTTTTGGACACAAGATTCTCGAAGATGTTTTCCGAGTTGCCCGCAAAGTTCTTTGGGTTGAAGTACGGAGGCAAGTGCCAGTACATGGCATAGCCAAACCCATCGAGCGTGCGGACAAGCGCATCCGACCGATCCTCACGATCGTTCTCGACATACAGCACTGGCTTGAATTTTTCGATTGTCTTTTGAGCCCCGAGCAACGCTTCCTGCTCCATCCCCTCAACATCGAGCTTCACAAAATCGCAAGCGCCCAACTCGAGGGAGTCGATCGTCACCAACAGAACTCGCTCACCCCGTGTAAAGCTCCCCAGCCCCAACCCACCGAAATTGTTCTCGGATTGATAGTTGATATGCGGCACCACGATTGAGCCGGGCTCGGAACCGACCGCTTGCTGCATGCAGTGGACGTTGATCAAGCTGTTGAGGGCCACGTTCGCGCAAAGGGTCTGAAACACGATCCGCTGCGGTTCGAAGGCAACGACCCGGCCCTCCGGACCCGCGAACTGGGCCAGCGGCACCGTGTGCGCACCGATGTTGGCTCCCACTTCGACGACCGTATTTCCCCGTCGCACGATCTGCCGAAACACTTCGCATTCCCCTTCGGAGAATTCCCCGTAAAGCTGCAGCGAGCGGCCGATGTACATGTCGTATCGATTGAACAACATCTGGCCATAGCGACATAACTTCAATTCATTCATTACTGGTCCCAATTCCTGAATGCTTGCGAATGGGATCCAATATATACGATGGTCGCAAGGTTCCAATGCATCGCGAAAAGGGGATGGAGGACTAGTCAAAAAGGAGCCTAGGATTTAGAACCATATCGAAGAGTTTCCTTGATCCCACCCTTCGACAGGTTGTTCCCGTGGCATCCCCATCCCGCAGCGGCGTAGTCTCCGATTCCATGGACGATGCGCTGGCTCGTTTCAGCGAAAGCATCTCCTACGATCATCGCCTCTACAAACACGATATCCGAGGCTCGATCGCACATGCCACGATGCTGTGCCGTCAAAGCTTGCTCGCCCCTGACGAACTCGAATCCATCGAGCGGGAATTGAAGGCCATCGAAGCCCGCTTCGATCGAGGCGAGTTCCCGTTCCGCATCGAACTCGAAGATGTCCACATGCACATCGAGCACGCGCTCATCGAAGCCCTGGGCGATGTCGGTCGCAAACTCCACACCGGCCGATCCCGGAACGATCAAGTCGCGACCGATCTGCGGCTGTGGGTGCGGGACGCCATCGATCGAGTCGACCAGTTGCTTGTCGATTTGCAGCGAGCGTTTCTCAGCCGCTGCGATCGCGATGCGGGTGTTATCATCCCCGCCTACACACACTTGCAACGCGCCCAGCCGGTCCTGGCCTCGCATTACTGGCTCGCCTACATCGAGAAACTCGAACGAGACCGCGGACGATTGGCCGACTGCCGCCGACGAGTCAACGTCAGCCCCCTTGGCGGAGCCGCCGTCGCCGGGACCAGTCTGCCAATCGATCGCTACTACACCGCTGAACTGCTCGGATTCGATGCAGTGGCCGCCAACAGCATCGATATCAGCAGCGATCGGGATTTTGCCCTTGAGACGGTCTTTGTCCTCTCCATGATCGGCCTGCATTTAAGCGGATGGGCCGAAGAATGGATCCTGTGGTCGACGACCGAGTTCGGGTTCTTGAAACTGCCGATGCGATTTTGCACCGGCAGCTCGATCATGCCGCAAAAGGTCAATCCCGATACGTTGGAACTGACCCGCGGTAAATCGGCCCGCGTCATCGGCAACTTGCAATCGCTGCTCGTGCTCGTCAAGGGATTGCCCCTGGCTTACAACCGCGATCTGCAAGAGGATAAACCTCCGTTGTTCGATGCCTTCGACACCGTGACGGCCTGCTTGGAGATGGCGATTCCGATCGTGCGTGAGTCCGAGCTTCAAGCCGAGTCGATCGCCGCCCGCATGGACCAGGGATATCTCGATGCGACCGCCTTGATGGAGGCCCTCATTCAACGAGGCGTACCTCAGCGTACCGCGCATCATCAAGTCGGCGCGCTGGTCGCCATCGCCAAAAAGCGAGGAGTTCCATTGGCGGAATTGACCGATGCGGAGTTTCGGGAAGTGGATCCCAAATTCGATCCGTCACTGCGCGGCAGCCTATCGATCCAAGGTGCGGTCGCATCGTACCGCTCGGCAGGCTCCAGCCATCCCGAGCATGTCGCGCAGCAGATCCATCGTTGGAAAACTCACTTGGAGAAGTGAGACATGGCTTTGCCGATCAAATCGCCATAGACCAGTTCGCCACCCTCGTGCCCGACCCAACCGACCAACATCGCGAGGACCAACGTCCCGATGCGCCAGAAATGCCCCGGCCGCGTTCCATCAGGTTGGCGATTCCTCCATCCCGCGATAACCACGATCAAGCCGACAATCGCGACGGCGGATCCGACCCAGCGATGCAGAAAGATGCTGGCCTCTTCGTCGGTTGATTTCGTGGATATCATTTTGGTCCAATCGCCATAGCCTCGGCTCTCTGCGAATGACCAACCCATGACGGCGGTAGCAATCGAAAAGAGAAAGCCCAGCACCAGGCAGTTGAACGCGAACTGGGCGTAACGGTCCCCCAGCACGTACGACGCGAGGACACTGACGGCCGCGATAATCAGCAGTGCAATCGGAAAATGGACGATGGCCGGATGAATGTAACCGATCGCTCGAAACCATGCCGGCTTGGTTGACGCGTCGATGGCCGCTGTCTCGACAGGTTTGTCTCCCAACGTCGTTCCCTCAGGCCACGCCGCCCCCTCGTCCATCCACAGTTTCAATACCGCCAGCTCACCGGGAGGCAACGGACCGTCGGGAGGCATGCGCAGGTCGGTTTCGCCCGCTTTCGGCGGCGGGGCCATCAAGTAATCGGTCCACAGCGAACTATCGGCAGCCGAACCCGGGGTCACAAAGCCAAGGACCGCATCGCGATCGCCGATGAGGAAGCCGTTCTTGGCCTTATCCCCTTCGTGGCATTCCGCGCAGCGTTTCTGGAAGATCGGAGCTACATCGCGCGCTAAATCAATCAGTTTCGACGCTGTTGCCGCTGGTTGCTTGGTTTCCTCCTTGGGTTGCTCTTGGCTGATGGCTGGCAAGCCCAAAACCAATGCAGCGATCAGAGACCACAAGCCGACAACCGTTCGAGGCGTAGCAAAACTTCGGTGCAACATGTTGTTCAAAACGGCCGCCTGGGCGGAGGGGCTAAAAAATGGCGGGGGGAGGGGGGGGGGGGGTGGGCCAGGGCTTCGTTGAACCGTCCGCACTCTATTATGACGTTAAGGACTGCAGAAAGGTAGATCGGCTCCAGAAATCCCGTGCTCGAAACAGCCGACAACAATGAGCCTGAGGCGCTAGCCGAGTTCGTTCGACTTTCAAAAATCGGCTAGCGCCTCAGGCTCATGGAAACGAAAATCGACTTTTGTCGGCTCTGTCACGCTCCACGACGCGGAGCGTCGTGCCACGATGAGCGAGCTATTCGCTCGCGCGGCGTTTGGAAAAGAGCCACTCGTACAACTCGGGGTTCGAGTAGGTCATCGACCAACTGTCGTGGCCGGCCTCCGGGTACTCGGTGTAGCGAACATCCGAGCCGACCGCTTTCAACGCCGCGACCATTTCCTGAGATCGGATCGGTTTGACTGCCGTGTCTTTGCTGCCATGGAAACACCAGATCGGCAGCTTGCGGAACCGGTCCACCGTCTTGGGGTCCCCACCGCCGCAGATAGGAACCGCTGCGGCAAAGAAACCAGGATAACGGGCGATGGCATCCCACGTTCCATAGCCTCCCATCGACAACCCCGTGATGTAAACGCGATCGTTATCGACCCCCGCATTCTCGATCATTTCATCGAGCAACTCCTTCACACTCTGCATCGAGTCGCTGGCTGACTCAGGCAACGAACTTGACTCCTTGGTCCAATCGACCTCGGACCATTTCCTGTCTTTGGGGCATTGAGGTATCACAATATAGGCAGGGTACTTGGCCCGTCGCGCGGGGTCTGCAAAGTCCTTTGCCCCATGCACGAGGGTGATGGCGTTGTCGTCTCCCCGCTCTCCCGCCCCGTGCAAGAACAAAACCAACGGATACTTTTTACCCGGCTCGTAACCCAGCGGTTTGATCAACCGGTACTTGAGCGGCACGCCGTTGGTCCCGACAAACTCGCGAGGC
Source organism: Planctomycetota bacterium (assembly GCA_046306195.1). Classification (GTDB taxonomy): domain Bacteria; phylum Planctomycetota; class Planctomycetia; order Pirellulales; family Pirellulaceae; genus JBKCUI01. Next base: position 16,249 of record JBKDXO010000015.1, read on the forward strand.
TCAAAGGCCTTCTTCGGATCTGTCGGTGGCGCGTTGGTCGAACTCGATTCCTGGGCCATCGCTACCCCCATCACGCAAGAAAAAAGAAACCCTGGGATTGCATGCAAATACGTGAAGCGTTTCATGAAGCGGACCTTCCGAGTGAGATGTTTCTGGGGTTGGGTGTTGGGATCCATGATTATAGCCGCTGAGCGCGGCCCCCGGTTGGGATTGGTTTCATCAGCCGCAGGGTGTTAGCCGGCTCGCGCCCGACGGCTAGCATTATCGGATGCCTCTAGCACCCGCACTCTAGTAGCCGAGATGCGCGAGCATCCGGGTTGAAGTGCACGAAACGCTGCGATGTTTGCCGGCGTTTCCGCTTCTCGGATGCCCGGGGGCGCGGTAATCTAACAACTGGTTCAGACCTAAAAACCATTGCCCCGACCCACCGTAAAATCACGAGAGAACGGATGCCGCAGATACGCAAGCTGCCTGTAGGACTGGTGAACAAGATCGCTGCAGGCGAGGTGATCGAGCGCCCCGCGAGCGTGGTCAAGGAACTGCTGGAGAACAGCATCGACGCCGGGGCCACGCAAGTTGAAATCGCCATCGATGGCGGCGGCACCGATCTGATCCGGATCACCGACAACGGATGCGGCATCGAACCTGACCAACTCGAACTGGCCCTCGCACCGCACGCGACCAGCAAACTCGTCAGCAGCGACGATCTGTTCGACGTGCGAACCCTCGGCTTTCGGGGGGAAGCCCTGGCCTCGATCGCCGAAGTCAGCCACTTGACCCTGCGCAGCCGTACCGCATCGTCTGACAGCGGCTACGAACTGCGCTGCGAGGGAGGGACGCTTGAGCCGATCAAACCCTGCGCGATGAATGTCGGAACCTCGATCGAGGTGCGGCATTTGTTCTTCAACACGCCGGTGCGCCGTAAATTTCTCAAGGCACCTCAAACCGAAATGGCGCACGTGGTCGATGCTTTCGCCCGCATTGCATTGGCGTTCCCGAACGTGCACATGATCCTGACCAGTAACGATCGGGTCTTGCATGACCTGCCACCCACCGAGCGATGGGTCGAGCGGATCCGCGCTTTCTACGGCGACGAAGTCGGCGATGCGTTGATCCCGGTCGAGCATGCGGATGAGCATGTTCGCATCCGAGGTTATGTTGCCGACCCGAGCGTCTCGCGCACCAACAATCGCTTGCAGTTCCTGTTCCTCAACGGCCGATACATTCGCGATCGTTCTTTGCAACATGCACTTGGTGAAGCCTATCGCGGACTGCTGATGGTGGGCCGTTTGCCGATCTGCTTTCTGCAATTGGAACTCGATCCGAAAGTCATCGACGTCAATGTCCATCCGACGAAGATTGAAGTCCGATTCGCCGACAGCGGCGCGATCTACAGCCGGTTGCTCAACACGCTGCGTCACAAGTTCTTGTCGACCGATCTCGTAGCCAAGGCCGCGGTGCCGGACCGCGAACCCGCGGCACTTGTGGGTGCAGGCGCGGCGACCATCGAACCGGTCGATCGGAGCGGGTCGGGTACGGAACTGATGACGTGGGCGCGGCAACAAAGCCATGCGCTCCCGGCCGCTCGCGATATTCATTTCGATCCCGTCGATCCGCGTCGTGTCCCCGACTTTCGTCCGTTTCCGAATTTTGGGGGCAGAACCGATCCGTTCGTCGATCCAGCGGGCCCCGCATCCACTGCTGCCGTCGCGCCAACCAGCACGATGGGATCCCAAGCAACCAGCCCAGATCCCTTGCTCGGTCATACGGTCACCACGGGTTGCCAGATCTTGCAAACCTATCTCATCACGGAAGACGAAGACGGGATGGTGATCATCGATCAACATGCGTTGCATGAACGGATTTTGTTCGAGCAGATCAAGGCCAAGTTCCTGTCCAAGTCGCTGGAGCGTCAGCGGCTGCTGGTCCCGGAAACAGTCCACTTGGCCCCCAGCGAAGCGGCGGTCGCGATCGAGGCCAAGGAGATGCTCTCGGAGATCGGGATCGAGATCGAGCCGTTCGGTGGAGATACGGTGCTGATCTCTTCGTATCCCTCGCTCTTGGCCAAGATGTCGCCAGCGGAGATGCTCAAACAGATCCTCGACGCGCTTATCAATGGCGGCAAGAAGGTCAATCCACAGGACTTGCTCGATGACATCATGAACATGATGGCGTGCAAGGCGGCAGTCAAAGCGGGGGATCGTTTATCGCCGCAGGAGATCAGTGCGTTGCTCGAGCAACGTCACCTGTATCGCGACACGCACCTCTGACCCCATGGCCGCCCAACCGCCTTGGTCTTCTCACGGCAGCAGCTCGACAAGATGTTCAAGCGGATCTAGCGTTCCCCAATTCCCATCTCCTAATTCCTACCTCCCCCTCGCCCCGCTGCGGGGAGAGGGAGCCGGGGGGTGAGGGGCTGCGCGCAACAAAGTCGAGACTGCCGCATCCACGCTCCAAGCCCCTCTCGAGAATTGTTTCTGCACAAGTTACTGCGCCAAAGCTAGAAGCATCGCGGCGATTGCAACGCTGAATCGCACCACCGTCTGGCGACGGTAGCTACGGGGTAGCGACGGCACATGGAATGTGCCTGCTACTTTGGGAGGCTACTTCTTCTGTTTCGCGCGCATTTCATCGAATGCGGCTGCAACTTTATCAAAGTCGATCTGTTTGGGAATATTCTGCGGTGTGAACTGTGACTTCTGCAAAGGGCTTCGATCCACATCCTTGCCAAGCTTCCAGTCTGTCAATAGGAATTCGTACGCATTGATCATTTGATCGTCCGATTCCATATTGACTTTACTCGGCAGCCAACCCGGTTCATCATCGATCGGTTGCCATTCCGTAATCGTTGTGTGGATTACAGTCCAGTTCTTGATTATTTGGCTAGTCAATTTTCCAGTTGGCTTAGGAGCGTTTTCGCGAAGGTACATTTTGTATTCAGCTACCGCCCACCGAGGTTCCTTGGCGAAAGTCACTTCACAAGCTCCCTTATCGCCCCAGCCATTCCCAACAAAGTAGGCTCGGTATCGACCGTCCTTCATTGCGTATTCCTCAATGATTTGAAGTTCATGATGAAAAATATTCTCGTCCGGCATTTCGGCGAGAACGATGGTTGTGGTCGTAACAGGTAGCGTAAATGGATGAACTCTCATTGACTCTGTCCTTTGCATAGGACGGCCCGCTTTCATTTCGATACGATCGATCAGCTGTTTGAGGCGGGAGGATGTCCAGTGGAGACACTCTCCTCCCGCGATCACCTGCGCTTCCTGAATCGAATGATTTCTCGGAAATTTCCTCATCGCATCCAAACGTTCCTCGTTTGTGTCCTTGCAAATAATAAGTCGTTGGAGGACATCGGAAAGAGAGAGATTCTCATTCAGGTTTGGATCGGTCCACTCGGAAATCCCGGTTCTCGAGATCAATACCGACATGCAGGCCTCGACCTCGGATTGATGTGCCAAAAATTCCGCAATCCGATCCTCTGCCTCGCCTGCTTTCGCGTGGACACTGAGGAGAAACACGATCGCGAGCGACAGGCTCTTTTGGCAAAGATTCATGGCCAATCCTTACATAACGATCCAATCGCAGGGAGAGCATCTATTCCACAAGGGGCTCTCGGTCCCTGATGCGCACAACATGCTTACGGAAAACAATGTAACTAATCCTTGTCCCGAAACCATAGGGCGGTCTCCATTCCCCCATTTCCATCATTCTACCTCCCCCTCGCCCCGCTTCGGGGAGAGGGGGCCGGGGGGTGAGGGGCTGCTGGCACGAAAGTCAAGACTGCCGCATCCACGTGTCAAGCCCCACACGAGTATGTTTTTAAACAAATCACTGCGCCGAAGTGGGAGACATAGCGGCAATTGCAACGCTGAATCGAACCACCATCTGGCGAAGGTAGCTACGGGATGGCGACGGCACATGGAATGTGCCTGCTACCTTGGGGAGCTTTTTTTCTGTTTCGCGCGCATTTCGTCGAATGCGGCTGCGACTTTGTCAAAGTCGATCTGTTTGGGGATGTTCTGCGGTGTGAATTGTGACTTCAGCAAAGGGCTTCGATCCACATCCTTGCCAAGCTTCCAGTCCGCCAATAGGAATTCATAGCTGTCGACAGTTTTGCTTTCAAAATCCATCGTCACCTTGTAAGGCAGCCAACCTGGCTCTTCATCAATGGATTGCCATTCTGTAGTCGTCGTGTTGATCAGCTTCCAATTTTTGATGACATCTCCTGTTAACTTTCCAGAGGGCTTTGGAGCATCCCCACGAGTGTACATTCGATATTCAACGGGCGCCCAACGAGGCTCCTTAGCGAAAGTCACTTCACAAGCTCCCTTGTCGCCCCAACCATTTCCAGCAAAATAGGCTCGGTATCGACCATTATTCAATGCGTATTCTTCAATGATTTGAATTTCATTGTGAAAAATATTGTACTCCGGCATTTCAGCTTTTATCACGACCACGGTAGCAACGGGCAACGAAAATGGATTGAGACGACTCGTATTTGTCCTACGCATTGGACGGCCTGCTTTCATTTCGATGCGCTGTATCTCCTGCTGAATCCGGACCGATGTCCAGTAAAGGCATTCTTCACCAGCAATCAGTTGCGACTCTTTAGATACAAGATCGTGATCGACGGGTTTCGACATTGCATCCATGCGCATTTCCTTGGTGTCTTTGCAAATGATCATCCGTTGCAAGCGTTCGGAAGCTGAAAGATGATCATCTGCGTTTTGATCGATCCATTCTGATATTTCCGTTCGTGAGATCAATACCGACATACAGGCTTCGACCTCGGATTGATGCGCCAGAAACTCCGCAATCCGATCTTCGGCTTCTCCCGCAATCGAGTGAAGTTGGAAGAAAAATACAATTCCTACAGTAACGCTTAATTTCCAACAATTCATTGCACGCTTTCCCTGAGGCATTCGACTGAAAAATAGGCATCGAGACGTCAATCGGTTTTTGTTTTTGCTGCGGAACCCTCATTCATACGTCTTGCGGCGCTGGTTTAAAGAGATAGCCTACTCTACTAACGGTGATTCGACGGCTACACAGCCTATCTTTCCCGGCTTCCAAGAATAGATTACGACCTGGGTACTAGGTTGAACCACACAGGTGTAATGTCCTGGATCGAGCACTTCGCAGTAACACAACGAAAACTCATAACAGATAACCGGCGAAGGTGGGCGAACAGGCACGCGGCCAGTCGAGCCAGGGATCGCTTCCCTCGCTGCCTGAACCGTTGCGCCAGGATTGTGTGGTGTGCGTTGCAACAGCTCCGGCGGACTACCGTCCAATGGATTGCAACCGAGCAAACTGTTACCATCACATGGTCCCGCAGGGCATGTGGTTTGCTGTATCGTGGGACAGGAATCAGTATCCATTTGATCAACAACGCATGCCCGGGGATTAAGCGTGAAGACGGACTGTGCGGAAGCAGGTGGTGCATATCCCCCTACAACCACCAAAAACGCAACACCTACCCAACCAAGCATCGAAAATCGCAACATTTTTTTCGCTCCTCATTTTGGCCTATAACTCACGCCGAAGTCAACGATTGCGTCGGACTCCCCCACTCGATTCAACAAAACCTTCTCGCTCTCGAAGCCCTCCGAAACGGACTCGAAGTCCTCGATCGACAAAAGGCACAGAAACTTGCCGGGCGATAGGGTTTCGGTCTTCACCGATATCACGGGTTTTTCCCATTGCCCTTTTTCCTCACCTTGTGCAAATCTCGCCTCATAACCCTTCCCGTTGGAATCCTGGTCCGTGAGAACGACGATCCCCGTCAAGGCTTCATCGCGGACTCGCATCCGCACCATGCTCGGAGCCACGGAGATCGGAACGGGTTTGGCGAACTGCAACTGCTGTTCATAAACCCCGTTGGACAGGTCTTGGGCTCGAAACTCGAATTTCACCTCCACCGAGAAACCGCTCGCCGATGGCATCGCATTCCAGCGGATACGCAACGCCTCGTCTGATTCCTTGATGCAGGATACCTCGCTGTCGCTCGTTTGAAATGAAATGGACTCCAGAACGACACCCTCTTTACCTCGGAGGTTGACGATGCGTTCCCCTGCCACCGATGGGTCGATGATGAATCGCGTGGGGTCCAGAACGAAAGGTGGTTCGCATTTACCGACGATGTGGATGCGGGCAAAACGCGTGATCGCGTTCGCTCCCTCCGCTACTCCCGATAACTCGATGACTTGACTGAAATCCTCTCCCTTGGGTCGATAGGAAAGGGTTATCGGGAGTGTCCCCTTCGATTCGAAATCCATATCAGGCAATCGCAAACTCACACAACCACAACTTTTCTCGACCTTGAGTTGTCGAAACGTTGTCCCGGTGTTGTTGAGGAGCAGAAAATCCGCCTGAACCGGAAGCCCCGACAGCATACTGCTGGTCACTTCGATCACTTGATCGACTTTGTTCAGCGACAGCTCGCTGGTGGCAATCTTCACGAGCGGCGACTGAGCGATCGCTCCGACTGGAAAAAGAGAGCCAGCGACGATTAGAGCGCACATCAAGCATGCGGTCAGAAAGAACGTTCTTCTGCAAGCCATTTGGTTCGGTCGATTCACTCGGATCGTCATGTTGTTACCCATGTTCGTCGAAACCAACTCAGAAATTTTTACCCCCCCCCCCCCCCAGGAATGTCAAGAAAATTCTGAAGATTTTTTCGATCCTCGAGAGGCCGCCCGACCGCATCGGTTTCTCGCGTCCGCAAATCGACAGGGTACCCAAGCGGATCAGGACCCTTCCCAAATCTCTATCTGCCCTACCGAGAATGGTTTCTGAACAATTCACTGCGCCGAAGTTGGAGACATAGCGGCAATTGCAACGCTGAATCGAACCACCATCTGGCGACGGTAGCTACGGGGCACCACCGTCTGGCGACGGTAGCTACGGAGTGGCTACGGCACATGGAATGTGCCCTATCCTAATTCCCCTTCTCCGCCTCGCCCCGCTTTCCGCCACGGCGGACTTTTCAGCACGGAGAGGGAGCCGGGGGGTGAGGGGCCGCACCACCGTATCCCTTACGGGGTTGTCGCTTTTCTCCTGGCGATCGTGTACCACGCGAACAGGTCGGTTTCCAGATTCATCCCACCCGGTGCGTCCCATCCCAACAAGCGACCGAGTTCCCGAGCGGGACCGTCGTCGACAACGTCGTATTCCAGCACTTCGAACCCAGCGGTGGCAAGTTGCTCCCGGGAAAAGGGGCACTCCCCCTCGGCCCAAGGGATATACGGCTTGTCTGGCGGTGCCTTGGCCGGGCAGAAGTTGTAGATGACGAATAACCCGCCCGGCTTGAGCAAACTGCTGACCTGCTCAAGGTACTTCTCGTCGGTGACGCCCAAGTCGATCACATGCCGAGGGTTGGCAGGCTCGCGCGATGGATGAATGTAACCTCGTTTGAGCGTGTTCTTGGAAAGAAACAGATCGTAGCCAGTTCCAGCGGCTTGGACCAACCCTTCCTCGGCGGGGAACCGGCCGTTGAGCAGTTGAATCTGTCCTTTCTTGTACGCACCTGAACTTTTCGCATACATGTTCGCAAGCAGAGGATCAACGTCCACGCCAGTCGCTACCAAACCCATTTGGGCCAGCATTCTCAAGTGTCCAATGCTACCGTATCCGAAGTCGAAGACCTTCGCCCCTGCAGTCGGCGCAAATCCATGCTTCTCGGCAAGATCGAACGCCCTCGCATACGTTAACGGTGAACCGTAGCGACCGTTGTAGTACAGCGACTCGTCCACCACGATCTCGCCATCGTTGATTTTGATCTTCTTGGGAACGACCTTTTCCAATTGAGCGACCTGTTCAATCCACTGTTTTGTCCACGCGCCTGCGACGAACGGTTGCACGCTCTCGATTTCTTTCGTCAGTTCCGCGATCACCGAACCGGGCGCCGCCGCCGTCTCGGTCTCTTGCGCGTGGGAACGACTGACACTGGTCGACAGTCCGAGTGTTGCCACGAGAATCACGGCAACTCGAAACCAGTTCCTTGAAGCGAAGATCGTTCGCATGGAATTCCTCGGTTGGATGAGTGTGTAAGATCTTGAGGTGAAATGCATGAGCAGCATAACGCAGAGTATACTTTCGCTCCGCAACGATTCAATAACGGCACGTTATTTTTACTCGCTCACCAAAGCGAGGTTATGTCGAAACGCGGACCAAAACCGAAGGTCTCGTTGGAGCTGGTCTGGTGGTATCTGTGCAGAGAATCGATTCAAGTAATCCAGCCAACCGCTGGCCATCCCTCGATACGTGAAACCTGACATCGTCTGAGGATTCACCCAATCGGCGTCCCCCGGCTGAACGGAGCGGATAAACCGCCCTTCCGAATCGAAATGCAAATTTGCCGTGAAAAGATTCATCCCCATTTGCATAACGTGAATCATGCGATCCTGCTCAGGCAGATCTTTCGTCGTCGCCTCCCACGCTAGCCGAACACTCGCTGGGGTATTGCTGTCCGGGAATCGATATGTGTAGGCAGCCCCGACCGCCGTCAAGCCATCACGGTTCTCATCGACTTGCGCATCCGGAGGAAGCAACAAGTTCAAAGCCGCCTCCGAGGATAAGGACTCGGTAGAAATCGGGTCCGCGAGATGATGCACCTGTTGAATCGTTGCCAGTTCATCCCGAGAAAGCGTCTTCAGGTAGGAATTCGGATTGGCATATCCGCCCTGTTGGTACGCATTGATCAGCATCTGTTGGTAATCGATCCGAAGGTCATTCTGCGTTTTGTTTGCACGCACGCTCGGACTGTCGCTCCCCGCCACGAATGAGTAGCGAGTCGACGAAAATTCGTTGAACCACTTTTCCCAACTGGTTACGACCGCTTCGACCGTTGGGGTCGATTCAGCGTACATTTGGGCTGATGCGTATCCCTGTTTCCCTACCTCGGCCAACACCGCAGAGAACACATCCTGTACCTGTCTCTCGGCGGATCGCGGTTGGTTCGACGCCCGGTCGGTGGGTTGCTGTCCAACCTGGGAAACGAACGGTGAAGAAGTCGAACGGATCATGAACGCTTCTGCTTAAGAAATGCAAGCAAAATAGGACTCGCGAGCGCTTACGTTCTTTTATCGGCCGGTGTCGGGAGCACACCAAAAAATACAGCGGAAACTTTTCCGTTTTCGTGAGGTTTTCCGTCACGGAACCAACGCCCTTTGCTCCATGTCGGATCCCGGGGGACGGTGCTCGTGCTCATTATCGAAGGGCTCGAGTGCACGATAACTTTTCGTTGTCCGGTGCGCTTACAATAACGGAATGCTACAATCGATCGAGCACGAGCACCGCTTTATTGAGCCTGAGGCGCTAGCCGAATTCGTTCGACGTGCAAAAAATCGGCTAGCGCCTCAGGCTCATGGAAACGAAAAACCGACTTTTGTCAGAGGTGCCATGCAAATCTCCAGCCGTACCCCTGAGGGAGAACCACTCGAATGCCGCATCTGCGGTTATCGTTCGCTCGTGCTCTTCTCCGATCCGCCGGGAGATACACTCTGCCCCAACTGCGGCAGTTTTGCGTGGATCGTTATCCAAAGGAAAGAGGTTGCCGTTCGGGAGTATTTGCTCGGACAATTTCGGCTCGATGCCCCGACCCTTACGATCGTGGTCAACAAGATTCTTGATTGCGAGTCAACCGATGCGCTCGCCACAACACTCCAAGTCGGTTTGCAAGATATCCTCCATCCAGACGCCATCGCGATCTGGGGAGACGCAAAACCTGGTCGAAACGAACCGCAGTGGATCCGGCTTGCCCAAGCAGGGCCAAACGACGACGACGCCTTTGCAAAGACCGTTCTCGATCAGCGGCGTCTCGCCATTCGACGAGATCGCATTCGCGACAGCGAGCAGTTTCGGTGTGGTGTTCCGCTGCTGAAGCGTTCTTCTGGACGGTTGTTGGGCGCGATCGAACTTCTCTACTCGCAGCGTGTTGGTCCGGACGCGGAAAAAACCATCGCTCGCGTGGTCGAAAGCCTCGCCGCCGTATCCGTCGCCAAACTTGGCTGATGGCCAGTAGCATCCGACAAAAATCAAGGCAGAAGGCACATTCCATGTGCCGTTCTCGCGAAATGCGGATAAACCTTGGATGCGAATGGCACTTGGGAGCGTGCTAGCGAGTTTCGTCGCTTGGATCTTGCCAGTTGGAGGTGCCGATCAAATTCAATCGTTCAGCTTGCGACGCGCGAGATTCGAAGTTCTGCTTTTGGCTCTGCCAAGCCAATAAGACGATTATTCCCGGGTTTGTCATAACCCGACGCGTGAGCGAGGAACGCACGAGGGAACGCGCTCCAAAGTGACACAACTCCATACCTCACTTACGTTTCGGGTTGTGATAGAACCAAAATCCGTAACTTCATAAGTGACGCATTGCGTTGGGGCAATTCAAGAAATTGGGGTGTAGGGACTCGAACCCCAACTAACAGAGTCAGAATCTGTCGTGCTACCGATTACACCACACCCCAAACGACAACGCGTGCTCCCGCGGGACCCGATAAAGTATAGCGGCCAACTTTGGGGAAATCCATGGGTTCTGGCCCAATCGTCAAACCGGATCCGATCGTGCTCAGTCCGCCGTGGCGGTCGGTGCTCGTGCTCGTCATCGAACGGCTCGCTTGCACGATAACAAAACCATGCACCGAAGTCGCCGGTCGGCTATCCGCCGAAGTAACGGGAAAGGTGAATGTAGTCGTTGAAGATGGCCCAAGCCATCAAGCACAACAGGCCAACGACCCCTCCCAATGTCAATTTCATTTGAAGTTCTTCATCGACAGGCCGTCCCAGGATCGCTTCGGTGGTCAGGAACACCATGTGTCCGCCATCCAACGCGGGAATCGGGAGAAAGTTGACGATTGCCAAGTTCGCGCTGAGCAAGGTCAGGAACATCAGCAGCGGCGAGATTCCGCGCGAGGCGGCATCGGTGGCTTGGACGGCGATGGAGCCTGGGCCGCCGATGGCATTGAATGCTTTCCCTTGGAAGAGCAGGCTCAAGAAATCGAACACATCGCCCAGGCGTCGCCACACTTCGGCGCAACCCAAAGACAGAGCGGGCATCAAACCGTCCGCCAGATAGGTTTTTCGGAGTGGTAGGAATGCGAGTCCGCGTTCCGGCCAATGCAATTGATCGTGTTGCTCGATGGCGATTTCGACAGACTCCACTTTTCCACCTCGCTCCAGATCGACCGCAATCGGGAGGCCGATCGGCAACAGTTGCGAGAGTTCGAAGAAGTACTGGGGACTGTACGATGCATCGACCGGAGTCTTCTCCAGAAATGCCTTCGAGGTCAGCACTTCCCGGTGATAGTCTTTCTGCGCATCGGTCCGGAACAAGAATTGAAATTGCTTGATGACGTCCCCTGCCAGGATGCCTTTCTTGGCCGCCTGGCTATTGGGTGCAACACTTTGCACGCGATCGGTAACTTTGTAGGTCAATCCCGATCCAGGCAATTCGATCCCAGAGGGCGACGGCATAGATATTGAATGGACCAATTGAAATTCTTGCGGAACGGTCCACGCAAGTTTCACGATTTCCGATTCGCCTCGTTGCAAATCCAAAGTTACGGATTGGCCTGCCAACCCGGCGACGATCAGTGGCAGCGTCATGCTGTCCTCAATCGGTTCGCCATTGAAACGAATCGGTTTGTCTCCCAGTTGAATTCCCGCTCGCTCGGCAGGAGAACCCGTCGCGATGGCTGCGACGCCTTGGACTTCGAATCGAATTCCGAAGTTTCTCAAAGGCAGCGGCTTGAGTTCGACATCCACTTGCTGATCCCGCTTGTCGATGGTGCGGCGCACTTGGAGGGTAACGGTTTCGTTCAGTTTGGGGTGCACGAGAGAATCGAATCGGTATCCAAGCGGCACGTCGCTGACGGGATCGATGGGGAGTGACTTGCCATTGACGCCGAGAATGACATCCCCTGGTTGGAACGCTCCGAGGTCCAGGCCGGAGCTGCGCATGTAGCGGTCGAAGGCATTTTTTTCGCTGAGCTTGGTGATTCTCGCCCCGACGATCCCTAGCCTGAGAGCCTTGATCTTGGCGTCGGGGAGAGAGTGGGCAGTGGTGCCCATGATTTCCAGATCGCTTCTCGCTCCGTCGCGCTCGTAGGTCAGGCTGACCGGTTGCTTGGGATCTCGAATGCCGGCCAAGAGTACTTTTTGGGACATGTCGCTGAAGGATAACTGTTCGTCGTTGGTCGCTCCAATGCGGACGATTCGGTCACCGGCCTGAATCCCGGCCTTCCATGCAGGATCTCCTGGGAGCACGGCATGGATCAGTGCAGGTTCGTACGGAACGCCGATCCGGAATGCGAGGGCCGCCATCAACACACCAAAAATGAGGTTCATGACCACCCCGGCGCTGATGATGATCATGCGAGCCAATACGGGCTTGGCCGGATACGAGCGGGGATCGAGCCGCAGACGCACCGGTTCGCCCGGGGCCGCATTGGGGTCGGCTGCGCGGATCCGTTCCGCTTCCTCTTTGAGTCTTCGCGGATCATCGTCCTGGCCGAGCATCTTCACGTATCCCCCCAACGGAATGATGCCGATCCCATATTCGGTCTCACCCCATTGAAAGTGGGCCAATTTCGAAGGGAGTCGGAGAGGACCTATCGAGATCGGCACATCAAAGCCAACGTAAAACTTCTCGCATTTGACGCCGAAGGCTTTCGCCGCCAGAAAGTGCCCCAACTCGTGCACAAAGATCACGAATCCCAACCCGAGCACGACCAACAGGATGTTGTAGAGCCAGGTCACCCAAGATTCCCAAGTGGATGCTTCCGCCGCGAGGATCAACACCCGCGTCGCATCGAATGGGGGGAACACATCACTTCGCAATAAGGAATCTAGCATGAGACTTTTGTCCAACGTGAAACTTCGTTCCGTGACCACTGGTCCAAACGCAAGAGTTCGTCCAGGGTCGGTGAAGGGGAGTAATGGTGGTTTGCTAGTACGGATCGACACACGGTGGCGATCTCCGTCAAGCGTATCTTACCTTGCAAAAACAATTCTACCGCGACTTCGTTGGCGGCGTTGAGGACCGCGCCGCACGTTCCGCCGCGGCGGGCGACCTCGAAGCCCAATTCGAGGGCTGGATAACGCTCCGGGTCGACCGGTCGCCAATCCAGTTGGTACCCTTGTCTCCAATCGATCTTGCGGGCTGGCGATTCAAGACGTTTCGGGTAGGTCAATGCGTATTGGATGGGGAGCCGCATGTCGGGGGGGCTCAGTTGCGCGATCACCGAGCCGTCGCGAAACTCAACCATGGAGTGAATGATCGATTGCGGGTGAATCACCACTTCGATGCTCTCGGGATCCATATCGAATAACCATTTGGCCTCGATCACTTCCAGGGCTTTGTTCATCATGGTCGCTGAATCGACCGTGATTTTTCGACCCATGCTCCAGGTGGGATGGGCCAACGCGTCTTCGATCGTCGCGTCGGCGAGGGATTCGATGGGCCAATCTCTCAAGGGCCCTCCGCTGGCGGTCAGAATCAATCTCTGCACCTCCTTCGGATCATGGCCGGCCTGGATCGATTGGAAGATAGCGCTGTGTTCGCTGTCGACGGGAATGATTTCCGCCCCGGAACGCTTGGCGGCAGTCATCAGCAACTCGCCCGCAACGACCAGCGATTCCTTGTTCGCCAACGCGAGCCGTTTGCCGGTCTCGGCCGCGGCAAGAGAGGTTTCGAGCCCTGCGATTCCAACGATGGCGGCAACGACGATGTCGATATCCTTCGTGCGGATGGCATCGACCAGACTCGCCATTCCCTGCTGACGATGGCCTTCAAGACTCGGATCCGTAAGCCAAGCGTCCACCTCAGGGGTTCTCGCACCGGTGACGCAAGCGAGCTTTGGTCGATGGACCGCGCATTGGTCTCGGAACAAGTCGATTCGTTCATGGCAGGAAATCAACGCCAGATCGAACGCGCGAGGCAAATGGGAAAGCACATCCAGAGCGGACCTACCGATGCTCCCTGTGGATCCGAGAATCGCAACTCTGGACGGTTCTGTTATCGACATGGTTTCCACAAAGTGTCTGACTCCCAGGGACTTGGCGACTGCTGTCGCGCCGCGCAACCTGCAGCATCGTCAAATTCCTACCGCCCCAAGCAGCAAAATTTTAGGGTTCGTAAGCGAATTCCTCAACGTCAAACCCTGCTCAATCGTTGTCTCGGGTGCATAATACAGGGGTGCGGGATTCCTCGGGTATCCAATCCGAGACCGCCCTTTTTCCTCGCAAGAACCGAATATCTTCGATGGCTGACGACCCCAAATCCGATCGACGCTCAAACTCCGGTGGAAACTCCCAATCGGGCAACTCCTGGTTGATGTACACGCTCCTCGGGGTCCTGGTGGTCATGGCTGCCATCAGTTTCATTTCCACCGCCCTTTTCCAGGAGATCCGCTACCCGGACTTGATCGCCCTGATTGAAGCGACTCGCTACGCGGATCCATCCCAAACGCAATTGGAACCGGATTCGGCGGGGAAGATCATCATCAACAACGAAGCAGATCGCTTCGAGTTGAGCCGGATTCGGGATGTGGAAGTGGATGAAAAAACGGTCCGGGGCAAAGTCACCGTCGCGAAGATCGTCGACGGTCTTCCGACCAACCCGCAGCAGCGCGAGTTTCAGTCGATCAAAGATAATACCGAGGGGACCAACACCGAACTGAAGGAAAAACTCAGCGCGGCCAAAATCGCGTGGCGACATGCGCCCGGCCAAAGCATGCTGACCCAATTCTTCTGGTTCTTCTTCCTGCCGATCTTTTTGGTCAGCGCGATCTTCCTATTCGTGATGCGTCGCATGGGCGGGATCAGTTCCCCGATGCAGTTCGGACGCTCGCGAGGGAAACTCTACGCCCAAGAGGACATCGGAGTCACCTTCAACGATGTGGCCGGCATCGATGAAGCGGTCGAAGAAGTGCGCGAGATCGTTGACTTTTTGCGCCATCCTGAAAAGTATCAGCGGCTCGGTGGGCGAATCCCGCGCGGCGTCCTCCTGGTCGGCCCGCCTGGGACGGGCAAGACACTGTTGGCCAAAGCGATCGCGGGGGAGGCTGGCGTACCTTTCTTCTCCCTGTCGGGCTCCGACTTTGTCGAGATGTTCGTCGGCGTCGGCGCTGCACGCGTTCGCGATATGTTCCAACAAGCCGTCGCGAAATCCCCCTGCATCATCTTCATCGATGAACTCGATGCGCTCGGCAAGAGCCGGGCTGGCAACGTCGTCGGTTCACACGATGAACGAGAACAGACGCTCAATGCATTATTGGTAGAGATGGATGGCTTCGATGCCAACTCCGGCGTGATCGTCATGGCAGCTACGAACCGTCCAGAGACCCTCGATCCCGCACTACTGCGAGCCGGCCGATTCGATCGCCACGTACTCGTCGATCGTCCTGACAAACAGGGGCGCGAGGATATCCTCAAGGTGCACGTCAAGAACGTCAAGCTCGCTACCGATGTCGAACTCAAGCAGATCGCCGCGATCACCCCAGGCTTCGTCGGCGCTGATCTTGCGAACTTGGTCAACGAAGCGGCATTGCTCGCAGCTCGCAAGGGAAACAACAACGTCGGGCAAGATGAATTCAACGAAGCCGTCGAGCGTGCCGCAGCGGGCCTCGAGAAGAAAAAGCGAATCATGAACGAGGAAGAGAAACTGCGGGTCGCCTACCACGAGGCGGGGCACGCGCTGGTCGCTTACTCGTTGCCCAACACCGACCCCGTGCACAAGGTCTCGATCATCCCGCGCG
This sequence comes from Planctomycetota bacterium, assembly GCA_046306195.1. Classification (GTDB taxonomy): domain Bacteria; phylum Planctomycetota; class Planctomycetia; order Pirellulales; family Pirellulaceae; genus JBKCUI01. Next base: position 32,010 of record JBKDXO010000015.1, read on the forward strand.
GTGTGGCTGCCTTGGGATACACCATGCAACGCCCTGAAGCGGATCGCTATCTGGTGACCCAACCGGAACTCGAGGCCCAGATGCAAGTCCTGCTCGCGGGTACGCTCACCGAGGAAATCGTTTTTCGCGATATCAGCACCGGAGCGCAGAACGACTTGCAACGGGCGACCGACATCGCCCGCGCGATGGTCATGGAGTACGGCATGAGCCGGATGGGACGGGTCAATTACCGCGAAGGCAATCGCTCGCCATTCCTGGCGACCGGCGGAAGCGGTGACCCGTTTGGCCGCGATTACTCCGAACAAACTGCCCGCGAGATCGACCAAGAGGTCAAGCGAATGATCGACGAGGCATCGCTCAGGGCTCGCGGGATCCTGACCGAACGACGAACTGCCCTGGAAGCCCTCGCGCAGCGTCTGATGGAAGTCGAAGTGGTCGATGCCGAAGACCTCAAACGGATCGTGGACTCAACCATCGGCAGTCCACGTGTCGTACCGGGAACCACTTCCTCCACCGTCGCCGAGCCCGTGGTGCCAACCACCAATCATGGCATCGCCGAATCCGGATCCTGAGCGAACCCCACTCCGGTGGGCGATCGCGTGGGAACGACAGATCATTCTCGAAATCGTTCGGGACACCGAGCCTGCCCACGAACGATCCGCGTTGTTGCGACGACTGCAACAGCGCGAAATACGAAACGTAAGCCCCGCGTTTCCGAGCCCATCGCAACTCGCTGCGATTGCCGTCCAGCGTTGTGCGACCAGCAAACCTGAGCTCGAACGATCGATCGCCCAAGCGGTCGAGAAGGAGTTGTCCGAAGCGACCTGCATCCTCGAGAATGACGGGCTGTGCACCCTGTACGATCGACTCGAGCTGTTGATCCAGCCAGAGATTCTGTTCCTCGGTCCAGACGGTCGCTTCGTGGGCTCGGACACCGAATCTGAATATTGGGGATGGTGGTATCCGGGACTCGACAACGCGGATGTATCGATGCAGTCCGTGCTTGAAACCCTTCCCGGGGTCCAGGAAGGAAGTATCCCGACGGAAGTGCGATTGCTCGAAGACCCAACGAGCGAGATTGCCTTGCCAGGGGCCGTGACCCTCGCATGGCACGATGCGATCCACATTCTGCTCGGGCGTGGGCTGCTCGATCAGGACGAAGCGTTCGTGGTCGGATTTTCCATGGGCAACTCCTCCTCGTTCCGGGGCGAAGACGCCGTGATCTTACGAAATGCATTCTCGCATTCGTATCCAGAGCCTTTCCGCGTTCATGGTCCCAAGTTGCTCGCGTTCGATCTGGGGGTGGAAGCAGGCCGCGAAATCGGTTTGAGGGATCTGGCGAAACAGGAAGGGTATCTTTCGACGAACGCCTCGCTGCAGCAATGGCGCGACCAACTCGGCATTTCCACCGAATCTCTGCGAGGCTTTTACGCGCGCGAGCGGGCCATGATTCCGAAAACCTTGGAGAGTGCTCGGCTTCCCATTTAGCGCGTGGAGCGGTCCGATTCGGGGTGAGATGCATCTCGCACATAATGCAGAAACAAACCGGAATGATCCAGGTCGCCGTTTCCTTCGTCGATCACAAACCGTTCCCACAACGCTCGGCAATGATCCAGCGATTCGGATCGCAGTCCCACCTGCTCGGCCAGCTCGCAGATCAACCGCACGTCTTTCAACTGCCACTCGGCCCTGCCTCCCGGCCGAAAATCCCGGCGGACCATGCGATCGCCATGCAACTGCAGAATCCGGCTGTCCGCAAAGCCACCGAGGAGCGCCTCGCGCACCTGCTCGCTCGATACCCCAGCCAGTTCCGCCAACCTCAATGCCTGAGCGACCGCATCGATGGTTTGTGCGACGATCAATTGATTGGCCAACTTCGTTACTTGACCCGCCCCCGAGGCACCCATATAGGTCACCCGTTTGCCCACCGTCTCCAAGAGAGGCTTCGCGCGATGAAAAGAGTCTTCGTTTCCGCCTACCATGATCGATAGCGTCGCCGCTTCCGCGCCGACCTCCCCTCCCGAGACGGGAGCATCCAGCCACAACGCCCGCTGCGACAGCGTGCGGGTCGCTTCGACTGCCGTGGTGCCGAAATCAATAAACAACGTTTCATGGGATGCATGGGGCAGCAATCCGTCGCGGCCATCCGCCACCTCGAGCACCACGTCGGTCGTTGTGAGATTGAGGCAAATCGTACCGGAGCCAACTTGGCGCGCAAGTTCGGCGAGCGAAGGTGCCCGCTCGATGCCGAGCGCGGCTGCACGCTTCAGCGGTTCCTCACTCCGATTCCACGCGATGACCCGTGCACCGGCCGAAGCCAAATGCCTGGCCATCGGGAATCCCATCTTCCCCAGCCCCACAAAACCGATCGTCCAACCTGCTAGATTAAGTGCTGTCATGGTCGAACATTATAGAGCAAGCCAGTGAGGCGGGTTCGTACGCAACCAATCGAGGAACAGCAGCGATGCGGGTAGTGATCACAGGGGGAGGCGGATTCCTGGGGCGCCAATTGTGCAGGCGATTGATTGCCGTGGGCGAATTGACGGACCCGTCGGGAGCCAAGAAGCCCATCCGGGAAATCACCCTTTTCGACCAAGCGTTCGATTCATCGGCCGTCGATTCCCTTTGGTCTAATTTGCAGCCGCTGCACCATTCGCTCCCAGATGTGCGATGCGTCTCGGGGAGCATCGATTTCGCACCCGCCTTGGCCGCGGCGCTTGGGAAGGATCCCGAGGTATCGGTTTTTCACTTGGCCTCGATGGTCAGTGGCGAGTGCGAAGATCGGTTCGAGGATGCGTGGCGAGTGAATGTCGTGGGCATGCGCATGCTCCTCGATGCGATGCTCCAACTCGGCGAATCGACCAAGCTGGTTTTTACCAGCAGCATCGCGTGCTTCGGCGGAGAGTTGCCGGCACGCTGCGATGATCGCACCAAGACGACTCCGCAGACAACGTACGGCATGACCAAAGTGATCGGCGAGCTCATGGTCAATGACTACGCGCGCAAGGGATACATCGATGGCCGATCGGCCCGCTTGCCGACCGTGATTATTCGGCCGGGAAAACCGAACGCGGCCGCGTCGAGTTGGGCCAGCGGTATGTTTCGCGAGCCGTTGAAGCGCGAGGTTTGTATGCTTCCCGTCGATTGGGACCAGCCGCATCCGATGACCGGTTATCGCACCGTGATCGATTCGTTGATCGCGCTGCACGAAGTGCCTGGTGCGATTCTGGGATCCGACCGCGCGGTCGGATTGCCAGCCCGGCAAGTCACCCCGCGTCTGGCGCGTAAAGCGATCCGCGACTACGCCGATCAGACCGGATGGATGCTCGGCGAGATCCAAGAGGCTCCGGATCCCAGGATCCGAAGCATCGTCAGCCAGTGGCCCACCGACATCGATGGATCGCGGGCTGTGGCCATGGGATTACCCGAAGCCCCCGGCCTCGACGAGATCATTCGCAACTACATGGACGATTTCGGCCATCAAGCCGTGTAATTTTATCAGCCGCTTTTTTCGATGAGCCGCATGGCTATTGCGGCACCGGATCCCCTCGTACTCGATTGCTCCGGTCCCATGGTACTATCGCGATAGCCCGACACGCCGAAACGGCACGCTGCAACGCGTTTCCCGACGTTGATCAGGACCCAGCGGTACAATCCAAGCCGCGAAACGACAACTTATTCGGAAACCACTTCGCCACCCGCGCGTGTGGCTAGTTTTTGCAATACATCCGAGTTGTTTTGGCGGAAGAAATAGACCGATGCGTCGGCTCGCAACGTCCAAAATCCACCTTCATGGAAACTCCAAAAGTAACTCACCAAGCATTCGTCACGGAAATCCAAACGCGGCATGGTTGCGGCAGATGCAGGTGGCTCGCACACTTTGAAAAACGAGGTCGAAGTCTCTCGGCTGCCAAGCGTATGGTCGAGTGTCCCGCGCACGTCGTTGCCATGCGCGCCATACCACCAACCATAGTCGAAGAACGGGGACGGGGGCCGTTCCGCAACCACGATCGTGTTCGACTTGCCGTCGAGGATCGCTGCTCCACGCACCTTGGAATCGTAGTACAAGATTCCATCGTTCGCTTGCCAGTGGGTGCCATTGAGCCCTATGTAAGAGGTCATGCCGGCAGTCAGTTGAAATCGAATAGATCTCTGGGGACCGTCCAGCCGTCCATCGCTCGGGCAAACAAAGAACGGAAGATGCTGTGCGAACCCGGGATGTTCGGAGTAAATGCTCCCCGACTTGAAGTTCTGTTCGCTCTCGCGAAACAACGGAGACTGTTCGAGGTGCGGCAGAAGCTCCACCATCCAGCCTTGGAAGGGCTTCGCTGACGAAGCCCCTCCGGTGCCCGAGGGGTAGGCGGCAAACAAGCTGAGTCGATTCTCAAGAGCTGTCCCGACTTGTCGCAGATGGTTGGAACACTGCAATCGCCGAGCCGATTCCCGCGCTCCCTGCACCGCTGGCAACAGCAGGCCAACCAAGATCGAAATGATCCCCAGAACAACAAGCACTTCCGGGAGGGACATCCCAGGACGAAAACGCCGATTCGATCGCATCACGAACGCAATCACGGTACGCTCCTACTTTTGAACACGACAGACAGTATCAACAGGAGCACACCGATCCCGATCAAGATCAGATACGTCGAACCTTCCCACGGGGAATTGGGATTCGCGGGCCGCAAGAGTGATTCTGACAATCCGTAATGATCCAGCCGAAAATATTTTTCCGGTGCGGCCTTCCTCGAAATCCACTCCACCTCGATTCGATCTTGCGGAACTCCATTGAGCAGTTCTTGGATGGAACGGACATAGGGGATTCCATCGATTTCCTCGTACGAAAATTCCTTCACCCATTTCTCTACTTGGAAGGTCGATTCCTGCTTGGTGCAGCGGACGATGGGAGAACCCTCGAGGTACCAGTGCGAGGTCCAGCTCTGCTTTTCATTGACGAGCAGAATTTCCCAGTGGTTTGGAGACGTTTCCCGAAGTTCGGACAATCGCCACCCAAGGAGGGAAGCCCCTGGTTCCAGAAACAGCCACAAAGTTTTACCGTTGATTGAGAACGTATGAAGAAAATGATCGGGGCCAAACACTCCCCCCATCGAAACGGGCTGAAAACTGCCCGATCCAGGCGATAGTTTGCTGGGAATCCATGTTCCGGGATGGGACTCCCTTTTGGTCGAGCAAGAAGCTTGCGTCGCGCCTGCTGACGTACAGTCGCGTTGTATCTCCCGCGTATTGAAACTCAACTTGTGATTGCCCCTCTCGGGATCGAAACAATCCCACGACAGCCGTTTCGCCGGACGCTTCCTTTATGGTGTACGACAACTCGCACTTGTCGAAGATTTTTGCGTACTGTTGCAATCCTTCCTTGGGGAAGGAATTGTCTTGGGCCGAGATTGTCGATGCCGTCGTTGCAAGGATCAGGATCAGGTAGAGTAGCGTACGTAGCATCGATCTATTCTCCTATTTCCACGACCAGGATCGGATCCGTCTTGCGGATACGCCAGACAATTCCAATTCTAGCTAGCCGAGTTCGCTCGACGTGCAAAAAATCGGCTAGCGCCTCAGGCTCATGGAAACGAACATTGATTTTTGTCGGCTGTGTCGATTTACTGCGCTGTCCAGCCGCCGTCGATGTACAGCGTTTGGCCGGTCATGTAGGAACTGGCGTCGGAGGCGAGAAACAGAATCGGTCCGGTCAATTCCGCCAGCTCGCCCCAGCGACCCATGGGGATCTTTTGGACGAACTCTTGGAAACGAACCGGATCGCGGGTCAGTTCGAGATTCATGTCGGTCTTGAACGGGCCGGGACAAAGAGCGTTGACCGTGACATTGCGCGTCGCCCATTCCAAGGCGAGGGTGCGTGTCAATCCGAGGAGCCCTGCTTTCGAGGCCGCATAGGGTGTTCGACCAGCGATGCCGATCGCCGATAGAATAGACCCGAGCTGAATGATTCGGCCCCAGCCGCGCTCGGCCATGGCGGGTCCGAATCGACGGGCCATGAGAAAGGGGGCCTTCAAATTCGCATCGACCACGGCGTCCCAATCCTCGACGCGGAGTTCCGCGATCGGATTGCGGCGATTGAGCCCCGCGCTGTTGATGAGGATATCGACGCGCCCGACCGACGACGCGATGGAGTCGTAGAGCGCGTCGACTTGATCGGCGCGAGCGACATCGCAGCCGAAGGCGTACATCGGTCGCTGGTACGACTGCTCCAATTCTTGGGCGACCTGTTTGCAGCGATCGTCATCGCGACTGACGATGACGATCGAAGCACCCGCTTGCGCGAGGGTCTCCGCGAAAACACGTCCCAGCCCCCGGGAGCCTCCCGTGATGAGCGCGATTCGACCATCGAGTTGAAATGGGTTGGGTAAGGACATGGCTAGGCGTTATGTACAAGAAGACCGTCATCGAACACCGCACACGGACATGGACATATAGGAGTATACCAAAATCATTCAGGAAAGCCCTTCGTCTTCCACGGAAGCAATGCAGATCCGTTGTCCCCAACGGATCCTTGAGCGGCTGCTGGTTCAACAATTTTTACGCGTACTCTCCAACCTTCTCTTTGCTAGAATGCCGGATTCGAATAGGGAACTCGGTCCACGCAATTCGAGCACAACATGAAACCACTTGCCCTTGCCATCGCATGCTTATTCATTGGATGCTTCGGAACATCCAGCATGGCGCAGTCCAAGCCGGAGCCTGCCCGCATCGAGGTCCTCCAACCGCTGCGTCATCAGGTCTTGCAACGACGCTTTGACGTCCCGCAGTTGAGTCACTCCCATCATCCCGGCGGCCCTGCGAGGGGCTTTGCCGAGGTCGATTGCGTGTTGAGGCTTGAATGCGACAGCAAACACGACATCGATTATCGAATTCGAAAATCTCATGGAGAAAATGCAGATGAGGCCCCTTGGCAACGGGCGAATAATTTGCGTTTATCCAAGGAAGAGTCAACCGGCACTGAAACGCGAATTGCGATCCCGGTCTGGGCAGGTGGCTGGTATATCGTTGATTTTCGCGTGATGCTCGATGGGGAACTCGTAGGCCAAGGGTCAAGCGAACCGTTCGGTGTAGGAGAGCTTTTTCTCGTCGCGGGCCAAAGTTATGCGACCAACTGCAATGACGAGCGGATGCAGGTGCAGGACCAACAAGCCCGCGTGTCTGCCTACGATGTGACGACGAAAACTTGGCGAGTCGCTAACGACCCGCAACCAACCGGAGACCAGAGCGACGGTGGTTCCATTTGGCCGGTGCTCGGCGACTTGTTGGTCAACACCTACGATGTCCCGATCGGTTTTGCGAATGTTGCGGTCGGAGCAACCTCTACCGATCAGTGGAAAACCGAAGGTCCTCTTTTTCAGCGACTGCTCGAGTCGGGCCTACAGGCGAAAGATTTTCGCGCAGTCCTATGGCAACAAGGGGAATCGGACGTTTTGGACAAGACGCCAACGTCGACCTATGTCGAGCGACTCATCGCGATGCGGACGCAAGCGGATAAGGCATGGGGAATACATCGGCCGTGGTTACTCGCGAAATCGACTTTGCATCCCACCGTTTACAACGATCCGATCGGCGAAGCAAACATTCGGCAAGCGATCGAGATTCTCATCACTCAGCATTCTTTCGGTCGCGGACCGGATACCGATCGGTTGGACGGACCAAACCGGGGACCGATGGGTAGCCGTCGACACTTCACGGGCCTCGGGCAGCGCAACGCAGCAGCCATGTGGTTTGCAGCAATTTCTGAACAACTCGATGCGCCGAAGCCCACTTATCTCGCTCAAGTCGCCACTCTGCCTGAACTCCACCTTCGTGAACCGGCCTGGGCATCGCCTATTGTCCATCGCGAAAGCTCGATTTTGCTTCAGGACCAGGACCAGCTACCTTCCGCTCGCCTGGCCTTTCCAGCCCTTGAGATCCTCAAGGTTCAACTCGCGTCGCGTGCAGGCAGTTTGCAAGAAGTCCGTTACCAGGAGGGTGTTCATTGGCGGTTGAGCGATAACCGATCGATCCTTGAATGGATCGGTCCCATTCCGTGCGAACCGATCCGCGGAGAGCAGTTGTTTGTGCCCGAAGGATCGCCCAACAGTTACAAACATCGCACTGGGAATCCGCAGCAGAATTTGTTGTATGCGCCTGGCAAGTGGTTTCATGAGAGGAACCTGGAAATCACTTATCAACGGGCCGATGCGAATCCGATCCCCCGAAACAAGCCGGCGCCGACACTGGTCCGTTCACTCGAGAAACTGCGCAATCGTTCCAAGTTTGTGCTTGCGATCAGCGGCGACAGCATCTCGACCGGACTCGATGCATCCGGAACGACGATGAGCCCACCCAATCAGCCGGGCTATCCCGACCTGGTTGCAGCGCAACTGACCAAGGATTTCGGCGCCGAGATCGAATTGGTCAATCGGTCTGTGCCTGGCTGGAGCATTGCCAACGGGCTATCCGATCTCGACAAGCTCTTGGCATGCAAGCCCGATCTGCTGGTCGTGGCCTATGGGATGAACGACGTTGGGCGACGCGATCCCGCTTGGTTCGCCGATCAAGCACGCAAGATCGAAGCCAACGCGAAAGAGGTGATGCCTGACCTGGAGATCCTGTGGGTCACTCCGATGCTGGGTAATCGCGAGTGGGTCCATACGCCGAGGGAGATGTTTTTTGAATATCAAAGAGCGTTGCGGCAAGTGGTTTCACCGGGAGATGCGTTGGCCGACGTCACGGGGGTTTGGGAGATCCTGTCGCGTCAAAAACATGACCTGGATTACACTGGGAACGGGCTCAATCATCCCAACGACTTCGGCCATCGACTTTACGCCCAATCCATCCTGGAATGCCTGCCGAGGTAGCGTTCGCGAAAGAGGGACGGGACGTGTCCGTCCCCAGACTCCCGAGGATTCGGGTAAGATGATGCGAAACCTGGAGGAATCGCATGTCTAGTCTTAATGGCAAAACGCTCTTGATCACTGGTGCCAGTCGCGGAATCGGGAAAGCGATCGCGCTTCGCGCGGCTCGCGACGGCGCCAACATCGCCGTGTTGGCGAAAACCGCTACCCCGCAGCCCAAACTGGAGGGGACGATCTACACCGCTGCCGAGGAAATCGAGGGTGCCGGCGGCCGCGCTTTGGCGTGCATCGCGGATATCCGCTTCGAAGAGCAGGTTCACGCTGCTGTCGAGAAAACTGTCGAGACATTCGGCGGTATCGATATGGTGATCAACAATGCGAGCGCGATCGATCTGTCTTCGACGCTCGACGTGACCATGAAACGCTACGACTTGATGCATCACATCAACACCCGCGGCACGTTCATGACCTCCAAGCTCTGCTTGCCGTACTTGCTCAAGGCTGAAAATCCGCACATTCTTAACATTTCGCCACCTCTCGACATGTCTTCCAAGTGGTTCGCCCCCCACCTAGCCTACACGATGGCCAAGTTCGGGATGAGCATGTGCGTGCTCGGGATGGCCGAGGAGTTTCGCCAACGCGGGGTCGCGGTCAATGCACTTTGGCCGCGAACCACGATCGCTACGGCTGCGATCCGGAACTTGCTCGGCGGAGAAAAAGTGATGCAGTGCAGCCGCAAACCGGAGATTATGGCTGATGCTGCGCACGCGATCTTGATTCGCAGGAGCCGCGAATGCACCGGCAATTTTTTCATCGATGAGGATGTGTTGCGCGCCGGCGGGGTCACTTCGTTTGACGATTACTCCGTCGTGCCTGGGGCGCCATTGATGAAAGATCTCTTCCTGGCGGACGGTTCTGCGCATTGACGAGTGAGAATCCATTGATGCGGCAAGCTTTGACGTTGACCCTTCTCGTGCTTTGGAGTTCAACGATGGTTTCCGCCCAGGAAGCATCGTCACCGAAACCAAACCATGAACGCTCGCATCCCAATGTTCTATTTATTGCGGTCGACGACCTGAATCACTGGGTAACCCATCTCAAGCGGAATCCTCAAGCCCGGACTCCGAATATCGATCGGTTGGCTAGCATGGGGTTGACGTTTACCAATGCTTATTGCGTCTTCCCGTCTGCGAACCCTCCCGCGCGGCATTGATGAGCGGAAAGAGTCCGTGGACCACCGGATGCTACAAGAATGGCGACTCGTGGAAGGAGCGTCTGACTCCAGGAGAGCAGCTTCCAGCTCTGCTGACGAATACGAATGGACGAATCTAGCCGATCGTGATCCCCATGCGATGGTGAAAGCTGATCTGAAAAAGCATCTGCCGCAATCGGAAAAACCATCCAAGAAATAAACCCGGTAAGCTAAACCAGCAATCATTCTCGCGCAGGTCTACTTGACGGAAATCGCCAGATAAGTCGACGAAGCCTCGCTCGAACCACCCACCAGGACCGTCTTCCCCAGATCCAGACGGAGCGTTGTATCGATCGAGAATTCCGTCCAGTCAGGCATGCGATTCTCGGGTGGGGCTTCTTCAAGTCGGCTAGCATCATAAGAGAGCTTGACCAACGTCTTTCCGCTGGATTCTTCCGCCGTCAAACGCACGGTGGCTCCGAGAGCCATTTGCGACGCATACAAGTCTCCTGTTGAATGGCAGCATGCAGAATCAATTGTCGAATGTATAGGCCTTCTTGGGGGGAGTCAAAGATTTTTTCGGTAGAACGTGAGAGAGATCCCGATCAGTAATTGGGGCTCACGATTGCAATGCCCGCCCTTCGGGCCTGAGGAACCACACTGTCGGCCCGTTGGGCCTTTGGAACCAGAAGGGGACTTGACCGGGGGACTGCGTCGCCCCGGCATTCAAACTGTCGGCCCGTTGGGCCTGAGGAACCAGCAGGGGACTTGACCGGGGGACTGCGTCACCCCGGCATTCAGACTGCCGGCCCATTCGGGCCTGAGGATGAGTTAGGGCGCTCGGCGACCGGGGGACTGCGTCGCCCCGGCACTCATACTGTCGGCCCGTTGGGCCTGAAGAACCACACTGTCGGCCCATTCGGGCCTTAACTCATGGCAGAGACACGCTGGGCCTATGGCTGCTCAACCGCGCTGGGCATGCTTTCTGGCTGCTCAGGCCCGGAGGGCCGATACAATGGCTGCCGTGGCTCCCAGAGCCACGGTCTACTTGCCCCCCTGTTTCGAAAGGCCCGGAGGGCCGACACAATAATGCCCTTCTGCTTTTTTCATCCCTACTACCGATTTTCTTCAGGGGTACCTGCTCGATGACCACGCACCAACAACTGCTCTATCATGTCGTGTTCAGCACCAAGAATCGCAAACCCTACCTGCAGAACAAAGCCTTTCGAGAAGATGTCTTTCGCTACGTGGTGGGCACCATCGAAGGTCTCGGTGCCAAGTCACTGATCGTCGGAGGCTATGTCGATCATGTTCATCTTCTCGTTCGCATACCCGCTAAAGAATGCGTCTCCAAGATCGTTGGACAGACAAAATCATCCACCAGCCTGCATATCAACTCGAACAGCAATCAAATTCAAAAGTTTGGATGGCAGGATGGCTTCGGCGTGTTCACGCTGAGCCCCTTGGAGAAAGATCGCATTTACCACTACATCGCAACTCAAGAGGAGCATCATTCCGGCCGGTCCTTTGAAGAGGAGTATCGAAGTCTGCTCGAGGAAAATGAGGTGATGTATGATGAGAAATATCTGTTCGATTAAACTGTCGGCCCATTCGGGCCTGAGGAACCAGTAGGGGACTCGGCGACCGGGGGACTGCGTCACCCCGGCATTCAGACTGTCGGCCCATTCGGGCCTGAGGAAATTACTGCCGGCCCATTCGGGCCTGAAGAAACTACTGTCGGCCCGTTGGGCCTGAGGAAACTACTGTCGGTCCGGTCGGGCCTGAGGGAGTATCGGAGCGCCACCCACGTGGGGTGTCGCTCGCGAGCTATACTAGGCGGCAACGCGATACAACTCGCCTCTTTTTCTGCATTGGCTTCACACAAGCACAACAGGTACCCAGGTAACTTCATGTGGATCGCACGCATCCTCGGTTTGATTGCATGGCTTTTTCCCCAAACGATTGCGGTGGTAGCATCCGAAGTGGATCCTCGCCTCGAATCCGGTCTGGAGGTGATGGGGATGGAGGTGGTTCCGCATCAGTTTTCGCCGAACCTGCGATGGCGGCGAGCACCCGACCCGGAGTTGTCGGCGCGAGTTACTCTGTTCGTCCGCAACCCAACAGACCAACCTCAAAGCGTGCGATCGATTCGATGGAGCGGTAAGGCTGCCGATGCATTGGTCCGAGAGGGGGATTGGTCTTGGCGCGATCCGGAGTGCTCCGCCGACTTTTCGATGCCGCCGCAATCGCTTCGGGTTCTGAGATGGAACGGCCGCAGTCAAGCTTGGGGGGTTGGGACAGAGCATCCGCTCGAGTGGCAGGATGCACGCGACCGGGTCGAGTCCAATCCTTTTACGATCGAGGCACCGCAGACTCGCATCGAATCGGTCGTCTTCTTGAATGCTCAGGGAGCCGTCTATCCGACACGTATGATCGCGACGGTTCGCAATGATGCGGCGGTTCCGATCCGATTGGTCTCTTGTCGATTGTGGTTGCCCGAGTCGAACGACTCGTTTCAGACACTCTATTCGCAATCCCTTCGAACCGATTTGAAGCCCTATCCTACGTCCGGGATCGTGCAACCCAACGAGATGGCCGGGATCGAGCTCGAATACGAACGTCTGCCGCTTACCTACACCGCGATTGAAATCCATGTCGAGGAAGTCGATACGAGCATCAAAAAATCGGTGTGGGCGTATTTGAAAATACGGCCAGCATCCTTCGATATCAGCGGCGGTTGGATTGCCGGCAACGCTCGCAATGGACAAGCGCTGGCCCAGGAGGAGTACTGGAAGACATTGGCGCTGATGTCGGTCAACACCGGACAAATCGAGGAGGTGGGCGGGTACACCGATCAACCGGAACTGTACAACCGGTATCCGATCAAGCGATTCAATCGTCTCGGGGACCGGAGCCGCTACGACACCGATGCGATGCTGCCGACGATTCATGCGGTGGAGTTCCTGGGTGAACCGCAATACGGCGGCGGTCGTCCGGTCCCACCGCAGGAGGTCTTCGACAAACTTTCACCTTATCAACCATGGAAGCTGCCGACGAGTATCACGCTGAGCGAGGAGCGGACCTGGCGATACTACTCGGGTCTCTCGGACTATCCCCATTACGATGCGTATCGCGTCATCGCGCCCGCGGCGGATGCGTGGTCAGGCTACGATCGATGGCAAGGCAAATCGATTCGGTGGGGTTCGCCTCTGGAAACGATCGGAGACATGACTCGCTCTTTGCGCGCGCAGAGCCGTCCCGCCACGATCGCCTACTGGTCCCAGGGTGCCCACGACGGGTGGGGTGGCGTTCTGAGTCCTCGCCGCGGATCTCCCACGCCCGACGAGCTTCGTTCGCAGGCATGGCATGCCTTGGGGAACGGGATCGCCTCGCTCTACTGGTTCAACTTGAGTGTGAAATCGCTCGCCAAGTATCCCGATCTGATCGGCCCCATTGCGAACGTCGGTCGGGAGATTCATCTGCTGAAGGATGTGCTCGAGCAGGGGACTGCGTACGAGTACCGTCGCATTCAAAACGGCGAGGCCCTCGCGTGGGATTTGTCGTCGATCGCGGTACGCGATTCCGCGCTCCTGGTGGTCAATGACTTGGCCTACAGCATCGACGAATCGACGCGCACGTTTCGTTTTGAACCCCGTGCGGGAGAGTTTTCGTTTCGGATTCCATCCTGGATGCAAGGACCGAATACCGTGTTCCGCATCGATGCCGATGGTGTGCACGACGTGGAGCATGAGGTTCGGATGGAGGAACGGAGCGCGACGATTCGGGACACGGTGCAAGTGGTCGGGATCTATGTGCTTACAAGCGATCCCAAGTTTCGGTCGCTGTTGGAATCCCGGCATCGCGAGCGTTTGGCTTACGAGCGTGGTCTCGGCTTCGATCCCGTCAACAACAGCGACGACCTTCGAAGACTGAGAGCCCTGGTCGATTGATGCGTCGATTGATGCGTCGATTGATGCGATGAACAACGCAACACCGGCCAGGATCCGTTGCCGATCAATAGGCTTTGGCGAAGATGGCCTGGGTGTTGGTGGTTTGGCCGGTTGCGAAACAGGTCCCTGAGCCGCTGGGTGCATCGAGCGGAATGCAGCGGATGGTGACCTTCAATTCGTCGAGCAGGGGTTGGACGGCTTGCTCGCTCGCGAACCAGCAGCGAGCGAACCCACCTCCTTGGGAACGGCCTTGTTCGTCGTCGGGTTGGAAGTAATCGCGGAATTCGGAGACGTTCCTGAGATCGACCGAGTTGGCCACGCGCATTTGCAGGGCTTTGTCGAAGAGATTTTTTTGGATCTCGGCGAGCAGTTTACCAACGCTGCTGACCAGTTCGTCGACTCCCATGCCGCGGCTTTCGCCGGTGTCGCGTCGCGAGACGAAGGCAGCGTGGTTGGCCATATCCTTGGGTCCTACTTCGATGCGGAGCGGGACGCCGCGTTTGACGTGATACCATTTCTTGTCCCCGCCGCGCATGTCGCGGTTGTCGATGTCGACGCGGATCGGTTCGCCGCTGTAGGTCTGTTCGGCGAGTTGTTTTCGGAGCAGGTTGCAATAGGCGAGGACCTCTCCTTTTTGCGAATCATCCCGATAGATCGGCAGGATCACCGCGTGGGTGGGGGCTAGGCGCGGTGGCAGGACCAGGCCATCGTCGTCGGAATGGGTCATGATCAGGGCACCGATCAATCGGGTGGATACGCCCCAGGAGGTGGTCCATGCGTACTCGACCTGTCCGTTCTGGTCTTGGAATTTGATTTCTTGGGCTCGCGAAAAATTTTGGCCCAGGAAGTGGGAGGTTCCTGCCTGGAGGGCTTTTCGATCCTGCATCATGGCTTCGATCGAGAGGGTGGTCACCGCTCCGGGAAAGCGTTCGCCGGCGGTCTTCTCCCCCCGGATGACTGGCATTGCCATGTGGTTCTCGGCGAAATCGGTGTAGACATCGAGCATCTTGCGCGTCTCCTCCATCGCTTCCTCGGCGGTAGCGTGGACGGTGTGTCCTTCCTGCCAGAGGAATTCCGCGGTTCGGAGGAACAGTCGGGTGCGCATCTCCCAGCGGACGACGTTGGCCCATTGGTTGATCAGGATGGGAAGATCGCGATAGGACTGGACCCATTTGGCGTAGGTGGCGCCGATGATGGTTTCGCTGGTGGGTCGGACGATGAGCGGTTCCTCGAGGGGGCCGGCGGGCCGGAGTCCCCCTTTGCCATCGGGTTCGAGTCGATGGTGGGTGACGACCGCGCATTCCTTGGCGAAACCTTCCACGTGTTCCGCCTCTTTTTCCAGGAAGCTCATCGGGATGAACAGGGGGAAGTAGGCGTTTTGATGGCCGGTTTCCTTGAACATGCGATCGAGACCTCGCTGCATGTTTTCCCAGAGGGAGTAGCCCCACGGCTTGATCACCATGCAACCGCGCACGGCGCTGGTTTCCGCAAGGTCGGCTCCGCGGATCACCTGTTGATACCACTCTGGATAATCTTCGCTGCGGGTGGGAGAAATTGCGGACTTTGTGCTGGCCATGGACAAAACGATCGAATGAGCGGTGGAAATCATGGGCCGATTCGGCCTCCAACATTGAACGATTGAACAAGCAGTGTATCCCAACAGCGGGACTCATCCAGTCGGGGCCGCGACGGGGAAATGCCTTTTTTCGATTGCGTGGGGGAAATCGATCGTGTTCAATGTCGGCATGGCGAAGATTTTGGATTGGCGACGGTCGGACGACCCGCGCGACGTCGTGCATTTGGCGGTACAAGCGTTGGTGGAGGGGCATGTGGTTGCTGCCCCCACGGAGTCGTCGTACGTCTACCTAGCCAGCGGGCTCCAAGCGGGTGCGGTGGACCAGTTGCTCCGCCAAGCAGGTCTCTGGAAGAAAAACCCCGTTTCGATCATCCCTCGCGTTCCTGACGAGGTCCTCGACCTGATCCCGTCGGTAAGCAGCGGTTCGCGGCGATTGGTTCGCAAGGCGTGGCCGGGGCCGCTGGTGCTCCAGTCGAAGAGCCAGGACGAGTACAGTTCGCTTCGTTGTTTGCCCGGAAATGTTTACGATCGCATCCGGAATGAGCAGGGAGAAGTGCGGCTTTGGATCCCGGACCACGAGGTCCTTCACTACATCACGAGGTTGGTGTCCGGCCCGCTCGTCGTCGCCTTGGCGACCCGAGGAGACAAGGCGGACGAGCTTGCCAGATCCGTTGCAGAATTGCCGGCCGGCGCTTCGGTGCTGTCGATCGATGGGGGCACGATCGAGGAGTCGGGCGAGCCGACGGTCGTCGCGGTGGAGGGGAATCGCGGGCAAGTTCTGCGCGAGGGGCTTTTGAGCGAATCGCAACTCCGCCAGTTATCGCAGTATCTCGTCCTCTTCGTATGCACGGGCAACACGTGCCGTTCCCCGATGGCGGCGGCGCTGATGCGGAAGAAGATCCAGGACAAATTCCAGTCCGAATTCGATCCTCAATCCTTGCCGATCGTCGTAGCTTCGGCCGGTGTTTCCGCGTTTGGCGGAGATCCCGCTTCCCATGGAGCGCTCGAAGCGATTCGCGGTTAC
Organism: Planctomycetota bacterium; assembly: GCA_046306195.1. Taxonomy (GTDB): domain Bacteria; phylum Planctomycetota; class Planctomycetia; order Pirellulales; family Pirellulaceae; genus JBKCUI01. The sequence goes on from JBKDXO010000015.1 coordinate 48,607, forward strand.
GGATGCTCCTTGGACCAGCACCAAAGCACTCAATTGAATTCCAGGTTGGTCGAGCAATCCGATTTGATCTTGGCGATGGGGCAACGCCATCGGAGTGTGATCGTGGCACAGTGGCCCGAGGTGGCATCCAAAGTCCATTTGATCGCCGCGGATGGAAGCGAGATCAGCGATCCTTTTGGTGGCCCGCTCGATGTGTATCAACGCTGCGCCGAGCAGCTCGATCGGCATACAAGCTATTGGTTGGACCATATGGACACCTCGTCGATGATTCACTGGTCGAAGCGGTAACTCGTCCTAAGAAACAGATATCCCATGGAGTTGCGTGATGCGAATCGCTATCGGAAGTGACCATCGCGGTCATCAGATCAAAGCCAAACTGAAAACGCTCCTGGATGACGATGGCCATGAGATCATCGACTTCGGCACCGAGGGTGAGCAGCCGGTCGATTATCCCGACTACGCCATGGCCGTCGCCCGGCATGTTGCGGAAGGGAAAGCCGAGCGAGGCATCCTGATTTGTGGCACCGGCTTCGGCATGGCGATCGTGGCCAACAAGTTCAAAGGAGTCCGGGCCGCTGCGTGCGCCGATGAAGTCATGGCCGAAATGTGCCGGCGGCACAACGACGTGAATATCCTCTGTTTGCCGGGTGATCTCATCGGGGATCGCCCCGTCGGCGACTTGGTTCGCGTTTGGTTGGCCACCGAGTTCGAAGGAGGGCGACACTCGCGGCGCCTGGAAAAGATCAGCCGACTCGAAACGGAAAATACTCCATGATTCGGATCGATAGTCATCACCATTTCTGGAACTATTCGAAAGCCCAATACGGTTGGATCAGCGACTCGATGCAGGTCCTGCAACGAAGCTTCGCGCCCATCGACCTGAAGCCCGAGATCGATGCGGTGCACATCGACGGGGTGGTCAGCGTTCAAGCCAGGCAGTCCCTCGAGGAAACCGATTTTCTGATCCAACATGCCAAGGCCAACCCTTGGATTCGAGGGGTCGTCGGATGGATTCCTCTTGCGGATTCCAACGTCGGCTCGGTTCTCGATCGACTGCGGGGAGAGCCATTGCTCAAGGGGGTGCGCCACGTGGTCCAGGACGAGACCGACGAGCGGTTCCTCGATCGCGACGATTTCAACGCAGGAATTCGTTCGCTGCGCTCGCGGGATTTGGCTTACGATATTTTGATTTTTGGCCGGCAGTTGCCGATGACCCTGCGCTTTGTCGACCGTCATCCGGAACAGCTTTTTATTCTCGACCACATTGCCAAGCCAGTCATCGCATCCGCGAAATGGGATAGCGACTGGGAGCAAGGATTTCGGGAATTGGCCAAACGCCCCAACGTGATGTGCAAATTCTCTGCGTTGGTCACCGAGGTGCGCGATCCCTCGTGGGACATCGCCTTGCTTGGGCCTTATTGGAACACGGCCCTCGAAGCCTTCGGCGCCGATCGCTTGATGTTCGGAAGCGACTGGCCCGTTTGCTTGTTGCGCAGCACCTATGCCGATTGGGCAGCGGCGGTGAATGTTTACGCCTCGGAATTGAGCCCGTCGGAACAGGCCAAGTTCTGGGGTGGAAATGCAACGCGTGCCTACAAGCTCGACGTTTAGCAGCTAAGATGGATCGGATGGATCCCTCGGCATTGAACGCATCCAAGACGGTCGCCCAACAGGCGCTATCGTTCCAGACCAATCCTTGGTTGGTCGCGCTCTCGATCGCGGCTTGCGCTGCGTGCGCCGTACTCTCTTGGCTGTCGATGCGACGCCATGGATTTCAACGCGGCACCGTTGCGCTCGAAGTCTTGCGATTGGGTATCGTCGCTGCCGCAGCGGTACTGCTCAACCAACCGGAATGGCTGGAAGACTACCGCTCGGTCGAACAACCGACGTTTGCTGTGTTGATCGACGAATCCTCGAGCATGCAAACTCGCGATGTCCTTGCAGGAACCGTAGGATCCGCATCGACCGGGGATCCAATGACCCGTGCCGAAGCGGTTCAACCGCTCACCGATCCTTCGTTTTGGAAGGAACTCGAGACCAAAGCGAAAGTGGCCGTCACCCGCTTCCCTGCCGGCAGCGCCGCCGACAGCACGGATTTGGTACAACCTCTCAGCGCGGTGCTCGACAGTACTTCGAACGTTCTCGGCGTTTTGATCGTCTCCGATGGGGACTGGAACGCGGGAGAGCCACCCTCCACCGTGGCATCGCGCTACCGAACCATGGGTGTTCCCATTTACGCCCTCCCCGTGGGGTCCTCCAAGCGATTGCCGGACGTCGAGTTGCTCAGCGTCGATACCCCGACCTTTGGAATCGTGAACAAAGGGGTACGAATTCCTTTTACGGTCGATTCGTCGCTGCCGCGCGACACGACCACCCAAGTGATCGTCACCACCTCCGACGGCGAACGGTTGACCAAGGAAGTCCGTGTGCGAGCCATGGGACGCACCACCGACGCCGTCGTGTGGACTCCCAAGAAAGAAGGGGATTACACCCTTAGCGTCGAAGTGCCGGTAGGAGCGGGCGAAACCATATCGAACAACAACAGTCTCTCCACGCCGATCAGCATCCGCCAAGAAAAATTGAAGGTACTCGTCGTCGATACGTTTCCGCGTTGGGAATACCGCTATCTTCGCAATGCCCTCTCACGCGATCCGGGTGTCGATGTCGCATGCCTCCTGTTCCATCCCGATCTCGAAAAAGTTGGCGGTGGAAACCGGGACTACATCAAAGCATTTCCCGATACCCAGGAAGATTTGGCCCAGTACGATGTCATCTTTCTCGGCGATGTCGGGATCGAACCCGGACAGCTAACGCCCGAACAATGCAACCTGATCAAGGGGCTCGTCGAGTATCAGGCGGGGGGACTCGTCTTGATTCCCGGTTCGCGAGGTTTTTCCCAATCCCTCGCGCAAACCGAGTTGGAATCCTTGGTACCAGTCGTCTTCGACGAGACGCAGCCCAGGGGGATTGGGACCAAAGCTTCGAACCGCATGGAGTTGACGGAGTCGGGGCGACGAAGTCTGCTGACCAAGTTGGCCGATACCCAGGAAGAGAACGTCGATGTGTGGATGGACTTGCCCGGTTTTCAATGGCATGCCGCTGTCGCGCGGGCCAAGGCCGGGAGCGAGGTCCTCGCGGTCCACGAATCCGCCGTCGGCTCGCAAGGTCGCATGCCACTGTTGGTGACCAAGACCTTTGGTACCGGCAAGATCCTTTTCATGGGGACCGATGGAGTGTGGCGATGGCGGCGCGGCGTCGAGGACAAATACCACTACCGATTTTGGAGCCAAGTGGTTCGCTGGATGGCGTACCAAAGGAATATGGCCAAAGGGGAATCGATGCGTTTTTATTTTTCCCCGGACTCGCCCCGAATCGGACAGGTGATCACGCTGCGAGCCAACGTCATGCAAGCCAGCGGCGAACCGCTCAGCGAAGGAGACGTCACCGCGCGCATCCAATCCCCGTCGGGCAACGCTGAGGTGGTCCGACTCACCAGCGGGGGCGAAGAAAGTTGGGGTGCTTTCGAGGCTCGGTATACCGCAGATGAACCCGGCTTGCATCCGGTGACTCTGATGTGCAAACAAACCGGCGAAAGTGTCGATACGAGTTTCTTCGTTCAAGGGGCTGCCCGCGAGCGCATCGGCCAGGCAGCACGCCCCAAAGTGCTCGAGGAGTTGGCTCGACTCACAGGGGGGAAAACCCTGGCGATCCAGGAACCGAATCAATGGATCGATGTACTGAAACGGATGCCCGAACCTCCCTCGACCATCCGGCGAGTCCCCCTTTGGTCCCATCCGGCCACGGTAGGGATTCTCTTGGGTGCCTTGACCCTGTTTTGGATCGGACGCAAAGCGGTCGGCATGGTTTAATTTTCCACCCGATGCCGGGTACCGTCCGTGAATGGAAAAGGATGGTATGATTGGGCAAGTTGGTCGGCCCATGCCGACTCCCAGAGGTTTTATCCCATCACGGCGCGTCCACGAGGAATCCGCGTGTCCAATACTCCCAATCCTTCAGGCAACCCTCCTCAAGCCGGCAAGACCACCAAGAGCATCGGTGATCTGCTGAGGGAGTTTCGCGAGCATCACGAGCAAATGAAACGCGAACTGGCCAAGGTGATTGTCGGCCAGGAAGAAGTTATCGAGCAGTTGTTCGCCGCAATCTTTACCCGAGGCCACTGCTTGCTCGAAGGGGTCCCCGGACTGGCGAAGACCTTGATGGTTTCGTCGCTGGCTCGGATCTTGGATGTCAATTTCAAACGGATCCAGTTCACTCCCGACTTGATGCCCTCGGACATCACCGGCACGAATGTTCTCGAAGAAGATGGCCAGGGGCGCCGCGAATTTCGATTCGTTGAAGGACCGATCTTCACCAACATTCTCTTGGCAGACGAAATCAACCGTACTCCGCCCAAGACGCAGGCTGCGCTGTTGCAGGCCATGCAGGAACGGGAGGTCAGCGTCGGTCGCCAAACCATGTCTCTTCCCGACCCCTTTTTCACCATCGCGACCCAAAACCCGATCGAACAGGAAGGAACTTACCCGCTCCCTGAAGCCCAACTCGATCGATTCATGTTCAATATTAAAGTGGGATACCCCACCGCTGAAGACGAGGAAAAAATCCTCCTCTCCACCACGCGAGGCGAGCGGCCCGAGATCAACAAGGTTCTTTCGGCTCGCGCGATTTTGAATATCCAGAAACTGATCGGCAGCGTCGCGGTCAGTCCGTTCATTGTGAAGTATGTCGTCGCGTTGGTACGCGCCACCCGTCCCACGGAAGGGGATGCCCCCGAAGTGGTGCGTGAGCTGTTGGACTTTGGCGCTGGACCGCGGGCTGGCCAGTTTCTCATCCAGGCTGGTAAAGCGATGGCCGCCATGGATGGACGTTTCAACGTTGCCCTGGAAGATATCCGCCGCGTCGCGGTCCCAGTCTTGCGACACCGCTTGAGCACGAACTTCCAGGCTCAAGCCGACGGTATGACGACCGACAAAATCATCCAGCGGCTTCTCAAGGAAATCAAGGAGCCGGCGATTCCCAAGTACGCGGGAGTGGACGCGGGTCTGCCCAGTTTCCAGCCTCCTCCGATCCAGTAAACCCACGTTCACCGATCAGAAAGCTTGCTCGCTATGTCCCATCACGATGCCAACGCATGGATCGCGAAACGCACGTTGTCGTTTGATTCCAGCGGGATTCGCAAGATGTTCGCCTTGGCAGCGACGATGAAGAACCCGATCAACCTGTCGATCGGATTGCCCGATTTCGATGTCCCAGCGCCGATCCGCGAATCGGCTTGCGATGCGATCCACTCAGGCAAGAACGCGTATTCCCAGACGCAAGGGATCGCGCCTCTGATCGACAAACTCAAGGGGGAAATCCAGTCGCAGTACAAGCACGACGATCGATCGGTCTTCATCTCCTCGGGGACGAGCGGAGGCTTGGTCCTGGCGATGTTGGCGATGGTCGATCCCGGTGACGAAGTCATCGTGTTCGATCCGTACTTCGTGATGTATGTCCCGCTGATCCAACTCGTCGGCGGTGTCCCCGTTCTCATCGATACCCATCCGACGTTTCGGATCGATTTGGATCGTGTTCGATCGGCAATTACTCCGAAAACCAAGATGGTTCTATTCAACAGCCCGTGCAATCCGACCGGCGTCGCCGCCAGCGTCGAGGAGATGCGCGGAATCGCGGAACTGTGCGACAAGCATGGGATCGCCCTGATCTCCGACGAAATCTACAGCCGCTTTCACTTCGATGGTCCGGTGCGATCCCCTGCGGAGTTCAATCCGCAAACGATCGTGATCGACGGATTCTCCAAAAGCCATGCCATGACCGGTTGGCGCGTGGGGTATGTCCATGGACCCGATGCAATCATCCAGAGCATGGTCAAGCTGCAGCAGTACTCCTTCGTGTGCGCTCCGACGCCGTTGCAGCATGCCGCCTTGGCCGCGATGGACTTCGACATGACCCACCACTACATGGACTATCGCCGGAAACGGGATCGCATCGTGGCTGGCCTCCGCGGTTATTACGAGTTCGTCGAACCGGGGGGTGCGTTCTATATCTATCCCAAGGCCCCTTCGGGCACCGCCACCGAGTTCGTCGCGCGCTGCATCGAAAAAGAATTGCTCGTGATTCCGGGCAAGATCTTTTCCAAGCACGACACCCACTTTCGCATTTCTTTCGCCGCCAGCGATGCGATGCTCGAGCGAGGAATCGAAGTCCTTCGCAGTTTGGTCTAACGGGAGTTCGACATGCACCAACGCGTGATACCGATTCTGGGGTTGCTGGTGATGCTGGCGATCGCGTGGGGATTGAGTTCCCGGCGCGATCGATTCCCGTGGCGTGTCGTCCTCGGCGGGCTCGGCCTGCAGATCGTGCTGGCCCTCATTGTGCTCCAGGTTCCAGCTGGCAAAGCGGTCTTTGAGTCCATCGGGGCCGTCATCACCAATCTTCTCAACTGCGTCGACCAGGGAGCAGGCTTCGTGTTCGGCGATACCTTGGTGCAAACGGCGCGCGGTCCCACTCCCGCTTATCAAGTCTCGTTCGTCGCTTTCAAGGTCCTCCCCACGATCATCTTCTTTTCGTCCCTGATGTCGATCCTGTACTACTTGGGCGTCATGCAGTGGGTCGTCGGGGGGATCTCGCGATTGATGCAGAAAACACTCGGCACTTCCGGGGCCGAAACGCTGTCGGCGGCTGGCAATATCTTCGTCGGGCAAACCGAGGCGCCGCTCTTGATTCGCCCCTACCTCAATACGATGACCAACTCGGAATTGATGGCGGTGATGGTGGGTGGATTCGCCACGATTGCTGGAGGTGTCATGGCCGCGTATGTAGGGATGGGAGTCTCGCCGGTCCACTTGCTGTCCGCCAGCCTGATGTCGGCTCCCGCGGCGTTGGTCATCGCCAAGATCATGCAACCCGAAGTCGATCGGCCGCTCACGCTCGGCAAGGTCGAGGTGACACCGCCCATGGAGGCTACCAATGTCATCGATGCTGCGGCGCGCGGTGCCAGCGATGGGCTTACCCTGGCCCTCAACGTCGGGGCGATGCTGATCGCTTTTCTCGCATTGCTGTTCATGCTGGACGGATTGGTCGGGTATCTCACAGGTTTGATCAACCCTGCGGGTCGCATCACCTTCACACAGATCATGGGCTATGTTTCTTACCCGTTCGCATGGCTGATGGGGATTGAGACCAAGGATTGCTTCGTCGCGGGAGAGATCCTTGGCACGCGGATTGTCAGCAACGAATTCATCGCTTATCTGCAAATGAACGCGGATACCAATCCCGCCTGGGCTGGGGTGAGCGAGCGAACCAAGACAATTCTCACTTACGCGCTGTGCGGGTTCGCAAACGTCGGATCGATCGGTATTCAATTGGGTGGGTTGGGTCCACTGGCCCCCGATCGACGCGAAGCGTTGGTCCGTTTGGGATTGCGGGCCATGGTCGGCGGCTTGCTCGCATGCTACATGACCGCATGCCTGGCGGCGATCTTTGTCCCGTAGGCGATTCCTCGAGATCAATTCCCTGGAAGTCCGCTTGTAGATGCTCTTGAAGAGAAAGTGAACACGCGAAACCATGAGCCCCGCCGATGTGGAGCATTTCATGAACTTGGCCCGCGAGGCCGCAGAGCGAGCGTATTGCCCTTACAGCGGATTTCGCGTCGGTTGCGTTCTGTTGGGAAAAGGGGGTGAGGTTTTTCGCGGTTGCAATATCGAATCGTGCGCTTATTCACCCACGATCTGCGCCGAACGAACCGCCGCTGCCAGCGCGATTGCCCAAGGCGTTTCCAACTGGGAGGCGGTGTTCGTGGTGTCGCCGACGTCGGTCAGTCCCTGCGGTGTCTGTCGGCAATTCCTGCATGAGTTCTCGCCCGAACTCCATGTCTACATCGGTGCCCTGGATGCCGGTTCGAAAGACTTTCTCGGTCCGATCCGGCTGACGGAATTGCTCCCCTTGGCAAGCGGCCTCCAGCAATCCTCGCTCGGACGCAGAAAATAGGCAGACCGATGGCCGCGAATAGGGACCCCACGGCGTCCGCTCTGGACAAAGCCTTCTCTCAGCAGCGCAGTCGCTTTGTCGTAGGGATCGATCTGGGGACGACCAATTGTGCGATTGCGTACGCGGACACTCAGAACGTTCCTTATCGTGTGAGGCCGATGCGCATTGAGCAGTTGATCGAGTTCGGCACGCTTGGTCCGTTGGATACGCTTCCTTCGTTTCACTACGAACTGACCGCAAACGAAGCGGCATCGGTCGATCCACGATTCCAGTTCGACAAAGATCCGCAACCGGCAAAGCACCCGGGGATCGTCGGAGCCTTGGCCCGCGAACGATCGATGCAGGTCCCCGGCCGCGGTATCGCATCGGCGAAGAGTTGGCTTTGCAATCCTCAGGTCGATCGGCGAAGCGATCTGCTTCCTTGGCACGGCGACGAGGACGTGGAAAGGTTGTCCCCCGTGGAAGCCTCCCGGCGTTACCTGGAGCATTTGCGGCGTCTTTGGGATCGCGACCATCCGTCCGATCCGCTGTCGGACCAGGAAGTGGTTGTCACGCTCCCAGCGTCGTTCGACGAAGTGGCGCGGCAGTTGACGCTCGAAGCCGCGATTCGCGCGGGGATTCCCAAAGTGACGCTGATCGAGGAACCGCAGGCCGCTTTTTACGCTTGGCTGGAACGACACCAAGAGCGATGGACCGAACTGCTTCAGGCTGGCCAGACCATTCTTGTATGCGATATCGGCGGTGGAACCACAGACTTTACCTTGATTCGCGTGATCGATTCGGCCATCGCTCATGACGAATCCGATGACGTTTCCTCCAGCCTCGCGCGCGACTTGAGTCAGAGCGCGGAGAGCCGGCTCGAGAAAACTTTCGGGCTTCACCGCGTCGCGGTCGGTCCCCACCTGCTACTGGGCGGGGATAACCTCGATTTGGCGTTGGCCCATTACGTCGAGCAGCAACTCGCGCAGGGGGAGGAGAGCAAGCCTCTGACTCCCCGGCAATGGGATATGCTGAAAGCCCAAGCTCGCAGTGCCAAGGAGTTGATTCTCGGATCGGCCCCTCCACCGACTGTGGTCATTGCGTTGCCGGGGTCCGGTTCGCGTTTGATCGCTTCCACCCGCAGCGTCACGATCGAACGGGAATGGGCTCGTCAACTGTTGCTCGATGGTTTTTTTGGTTCCGTCGCGCTCGATGCGCGTCCTCTCCGCGGCGAAGGCTTGTTCCAGGAGTTCGGGCTTCCGTACGAGAGCGAACCCTCGGTGCACAAGCATTTGGCGCAATTTTTATGGGAGCATCGCTGGGCTGGCCGAGCCGACAGCGATCGCGAGCGATTGTCTGAAACGCTCGCGGCTAGACCCGATTGGATTCTGTTCAACGGCGGTGTCTTGGAGTCGACTGAAATTCGAAATGCCCTCGTCGAACAGGTGCGCGCATGGTTCGCATCGGAATCGCCCGCGGACTGGCGACCTGGGTTGCTCGAAGGAAATCGTCTTGATCTGGCGGTGGCGCTGGGCGCCGCGTATTTCGGTTTGGTTCGTCGCGGCGAAGGAATTCGGATCGATGCCAGGCTCGCCCGAACCATCTATCTGCAGGTGCAACAGTCCCCTCCCCAAGCGATATGCATCATGCCTTCCAGCGCCGCCCCCTTGGATACGCTTCGCTTGGACCAGCATCCGTTCGAGCTTCGTGTAGGAGAGCCGGTGCAGTTCCCGCTCTTTTGCAGCAGCACGCAATTGACCCACCGCTTCGGCGAATTGGTGGATGTCGATTTGCAAGCCATGACTCCGATGCCGCCTATTCAGACGGTCCTTGATTGGGGGCGGGGCCGTCGCCGCGAATCGATTCCTGTGGTTTTGGAAACCGAGTTGACCGAAATCGGAACGTTGGCCATGCGCGTCGTGACGCAATCGGACTTTGCAGCTCGTGAAGGGGAAGCGCAGTGGAATCTCGAGTTTGATGTTCGCGGCAGCGCTCCGCAGCAGGATGGCGGCCCACTAACCGACGGAATCGGCGAAATCGGCGAAATCGTCGACGAGTCCCAGATCGCCCGATGCACCCAAGCGCTCGACACTGTATTTGGAGAGCAGCCTTCCGGGTCTCCGAGCCAGGCCTACGGGTTGATCAGCGATGCGATCGGGCTTTCTCGAAAGCAGTGGCCGGTCTCGTTGCTTCGCAGTCTGTGGGGGTATCTGCTCGAGCATGCCGATTGCCGCAAACGAAGTCCTGACGCGGAAGCCCGTTGGCTAAATCTCGTGGGATGGTGCCTGCGACCTGGTTTCGGATATCCTGCCGACGATTGGCGAGTCCAGCAAACCTGGCGATCGGTTCATAACAAATTGATGCACCGAAGTTCTTCGGGGGTATCGGAATCGATCATTCTGTGGCGGAGAATTTCCGGAGGATTCACCGCAGGACAGCAAAACGCCCTCTACCAGGATTGCTGGAGCCGGGTCAAACCCATGTTGATCGGGGGCGGAACGCAGGCGAGCACCAATGTCTTAGCGGAATTGTTGAGATTGCTCGGGTCGCTCGAGCGGCTGCGCAGTGCGGACAAGTCCGCGGTGGCCGAAGCGTGCTTGCAGGCGTTGGAGAAGAAAAAGATGGAACCGCTGCGACCGGCGCTGCTGTGGACCATTGGTCGGCTCGGGTGCCGAGTTCCGGTTTACGCATCCTTGCAACAGACCGTTTCGATCGAACGGGCAATGGCCTGGATCGATGCCTTGCTGGCGATCGATGCGCCGTGGGTTGGTAAGGAATCTTCGGCGTACTGCCTCGCGTTGATGCTGCTCGCTCGCAAGACTGGGGATCGTTATCGCGATGTCTCGGAGAAAGTTCGGGGGAGAGTGGTAGAGCGGATGAACGGTTTGGGGGCACCCGCGATGCATTTGGATCTCGTAGAACGAGGCGGTCGGCTCGACGACGAACAAACCGCGCAGGTGGTCGGCGATTCATTGCCGCTCGGCTTTGCGCTCCGAACGTAGGGGCGATCGGACTTCCTTGCTGTTGTCCTTGTTCTCGGCGCGAAAATCGAGGAAAAAAAAGAGCCCGGGCCGATGGCCGGGCTCTTGATCCGTTTCACGATCCGCTTCGAGGAAGCGGAAGTGTTTTTTTAGTACATGTCGTGGTCGCCGCCGTGGCCACCCTTCTTGCCGTGATCGTCCTTTGGCTTTTCAGCGATGAGTGCATCGCTGGTCAACAGGAGGGTAGAGACCGAGGCCGCATTGGCGAGCGCGGTTCGAGTCACCTTGGTCGGATCGATCACACCGGACTTGACCAGATCTTCGAAGACGTTGGTCAGTGCGTTGTAACCGAAGTTGCCTTTGCCTTCGGCGACCTTGGCGCAAACGATACCACCGTCTTGGCCGGCGTTGGCCGAGATCATGGTCAGGGGAGCGCGGCAGGCGCGGAGGACGATGTTGTAGCCGGTGACTTCGTCTTGCGAGAGGTCGTCGGCGGGAGTGACCTGGGTCGAAGCTCGGAGGAGAGCGACACCGCCACCGGGAAGGATACCTTCTTCGATGGCTGCGCGGGTTGCGTGCAGAGCATCTTCAACGCGAGCCTTCTTTTCCTTCATTTCGCTTTCGGTCGCAGCGCCGACGTTGACCTTGGCCACGCCACCTGCGAGTTTCGCGAGTCGCTCTTCGAGTTTCTCGCGATCGTAGTCGCTGGAGGTGTTTTCGATTTCGCGTCGGATCTGGTCGATGCGGGCCTTGATCTCGGAAGCCTTGCCGGCTCCTTCGATCAGGGTGGTATTGTCCTTATCGACGATGACCTTCTTCACGCGACCGAGGTCGGAGAGGGTTAGGGTGTCAAGCTTCTTGCCAAGGGCTTCGAAGACGGGGACCGCACCGGTAAGGATACCGATATCTTCCATCATCGCCTTGCGTCGATCCCCGTACCCCGGAGCTTTGACGGCGGCGATGTGCAGTGTTCCCCGGAGGCGATTGATCACGAGGGTCGCGAGCGCTTCTCCTTCGACATCTTCTGCGATGATGAGGAGCGGCGTGCTTTGCTGAACGACTTGTTCGAGGATTGGAACCAAGTCCTTGATGCTCGAAACCTTCTTTTCGTAAATCAGAACGTAGGCGTCTTCAAGAACCGTTTCCATGGTGGCTGGATCGGTCACGAAGTACGGAGAGAGGTCGCCGCGGTCGAACTGCATCCCTTCGACGAACTCGAGTTCATCGTGCAGGCTCTTGCCTTCATCGACGGTGACGACGCCATCCTTACCGACTCGTTCCATGGCATCGGCCAGCAGATCGCCGATCGCGCGGTCGTTGTTGGCGGCGATGGTGGCGACGTTGGCCATCTCGGCCTTGTCCTTAATCTTGATCGACATCTTGCGGAGTTTTTCGGTGATGTCGCTGACGGCTCGTTCGATCCCAGCCTTCATCTGGATGGGGTTCACCCCTGCGACGACCGCCTTGAGACCTTCGTTGAAAATCGCTTCGGCCATGACCGTGGCGGTTGTGGTTCCATCGCCGGCGACGTCGCTGGTCTTGGATGCGACTTCGCGAACCATGCGAGCGCCGATGTTTTCGTAGACGTCTTCGAGATCGATTTCTTTGGCAACGGTGACTCCGTCCTTGGTGACGGTCGGGCTACCGAAGCTCTTTTGCAGGATGACGTTTCGGCCGCGGGGGCCGAGGGTGACTTTTACCGCGCGGGCGAGTTTGCTCACCCCGCGACGGATAGCTTCGCGAGCCTCTTGGTCGAAAGCGATAATCTTTGCCATTTCGTTTGTTGCTCCGTGATAATGATAAATGCCGCGGTAAGCGATCGAGTGGTATTCGTGGACAGTTTGGAACTTAGCCGAGGATGGCCAGGACTTCGGACTCGTTCATCAACAGATATTCTTCGCCGTCGACTTCGATCGTTTCCCCGGCGTAGCTGGTGAAAAGGACATGGTCGCCGATTTTGACTTGCAGTTGGGACCGGCTGCCGCTTTCCAATACGCGACCGTCGCCGACATTGACGACCTTGCCGCGGGTCGGGCGGTCTTTGGCGCTGTCGGGCAGGTAGATCCCTCCAACGGTCTTTTCTTGGGATTCCTGACGTTGGACTACGATGCGATCTCCGAGGGGAACCAGCTTGGTCTTGGACTTTTCTTTCGTGGCTGCGGCCATCGACACAACTCCGTGAACGGTTAAGGTGACACTATGGGATCCCTACGCCAAAACGGCATGATCCTTGAGATGGAGAGCTCGGGGAGCAATTTTCGTGCCAGAAACCACCCTTCGAGCGTGCATCCCTTTTCTTCGCAGGCATTGTTTCCGCGAAGTCCAGTGAACAGAATGGAAGGGGTGAGGATTTTTGTACGAAAAGATGATTGGTTTCCCAAATGCCGATTCGCGTTGCTTGCCAGTGTGGCCAGACCTTGAATGTTCCTGACCAGTATGCTGGGAAGGCGGTCAAGTGCCCGAAGTGTCAGAAGGGGGTGGGTGTTCCTGGCGGGGCGAAACCCGCCGCGGTCAATCCGGCAGTTCGGAAGGTGGGTGCAGCTCCTCAGGTCCCGGCGAGCGGGGGCAATGACGCCTTGGCAGGGCTGTTCGACGAGGCGGGGCTGACGAAGCGGGAGGGGGTGTTCTGCCCATCCTGCGATAAGCCGTTGCCTGCGGGCACGTCGATCTGCGTCGGTTGCGGTTTTCATCTCGAAACAGGCTCAAAAATCAGCGGTTTCCAAGTAGAAACCAAGGAATTTGGAAACCAACGGCTGGTGGAAGCCGCCGAGATGATGAAGCGGGAGGCAGAAACGGAGAAACGGATGCTCGGAGCGGGAATGCCTTGGTGGATGATGCTTGGAATTCTGAGCGGAATCGTCGTCATGATCGGCGCCATTGCCATGCGGATGGACGCAACCACCTCCGGCCAGGAATCGACCATTCCAATTGTGCGGCGTATCCAAGTCGCGGGATTCTTGCCCGTGCTGGCGGGGGCGTTCGGATTCGCCAACCTGTTGATCTCCAACTTCGCGTCGCTAGCCGTTCTGGTTACCGCGTTCAAGGAGAGCAGCAAACAGGGGCTGCTTTCGTTGTTTGTTCCGTTTTACGCCATCTACTACATGTTCTCTCGCCTCTATTCCAAGAAGCTGGTACCGACGGTCGTCATCCTTTGGGTCACCGCCATCCTGGCGGGGGCCACGCTGGCGTACGCACTGCCGCGAATCTGAACCTCGGTCTTGCCGTGCCGGTACGATTGGGACGGGCAGGAGAGATTACCGCAAGGAATCGAAGAAGCTTGGATTTTTCGATCCAATTCCATCGCCAACGCGAGGGAGTGAATTGTCAGCCCCTTGGGCTTGGTTTACGTTAAAGCCTGGGAGCGAAGTTCATCGAATTTTCCCACCCAAGTGATCTGGTCACATTTCTATTACGACTTCAGTAAAGGTTCTTCGATGTCGACCTATCGTCGCATTGCCGTGGTCGAAGATGCGGGCGTAAGCATCGTCCAATTCACCGACAAAAAAATTGTGGACTCCGCTACGATCGAGCAATTGGGGGATGAACTCAACGCTCTCGTCACGGTGGAGAAAAGAAACATGCTGTTGCTCAACTTTGAAGGAGTCGACTTTCTTTCAAGTGCTGCCCTGAACAAGCTGATTTCTCTCAACAGCAAGGTCAAAGCAGCTGGAGGTCGTCTGAAGTTATGTTCGTTGCGAAAAGAAATCAAAGAAGTCTTCGTGATCACGCGGCTCGACCGCGTATTCGACCTTCGCAAGTCGGTTGAGGACGCGATGGAGTCGTTTAAGCTGTAGATCCTGGCCATGGTCGCACTTCCTCTCCCTTCTCATAACGATCCTGCAATGTCCGATCCTGATGCTTCTTGGACTTTGGACAAGATCTTGCCGAGCGATCTCGAGTCGGGGCATGCAGTCATTGAATCGTTGATCGCTGCGTTGGAAGCGACCGGCTGGACAGGCCGCGACTTGTTCCATGTGCAGATGGCGATAGAGGAAGCCGTCGTCAATGCCATCGAGCATGGCAATCGACGCGATGCTTCCAAGCAGGTTCATGTCTTGTTTCACGTGTTTCACGACCGAGCTGAAATGACGATCACCGACCAAGGGGACGGGTTCGATCATCGCAATGTCGCCGATCCCACCGAGGAAGAGCGACTCGACAAGCCTCGAGGACGTGGCGTGATGCTGATACGGGAACTGATGTGCGAAGCGAAATACAACGACCGGGGCAACAGCGTCTGGATGCTCAAACGTCGCTCTGAGGAAACGGAATCCCCGGACGAAGACTCCTGATCGCTGGGATTATTCATCCCCTTCGAGCGAGAGCGGTTCCATCACTTTCGTGTTCCGTTCAACGGCTATTACCACCGTTTGTTCATCGACACCATCTCGGCTTCGGGCGGTCGCTGGCAAGACCTGACGGCGATCTGGAAATGGAAGCCGGATCGAAAACGTACCGTCGCTGCGCACTTTCACCGGTTCGGTGCCGACGGTCACATGCGCATCGGGATGGGTGGAGCCGAAGACCATCAATTCCGCGTCCACATCGAAATGGAACTGTCTCGCGCGCTTGAGCCCCCCCTCGGCTCCGCTACCGAATTGCGAAAGAACATCCAAGTCCATGGTCCGGTTGAGCCGCTCCTCGAAAACCTCGCTGAGCTCGCCTCGTTGAGTATCGTCGCCATACCCACCACTCATCGCGTAGACTCTTTCCGCGTCCTTAGCGATGTCTGCCCAGTGGTCATCGCTCGCCTCTTTTCCTCCAGGAACCGGCGTGGTGACCGTATTGCTGCGGACCAATTCGTAGAATCGTCCACTCCCGGTCATGTATCCCATCACTATCAGGAATCGGGAGGGAGGCTGATCGACATCGATGTACCAGTTCCGTACCCCACCATGGATTTCGAGGTCGCGATAAACATTTTCGGCGCTCTCTGTGGTGCCGGAATCATCGAGCTTGAGGAGTCGCAACACGGGTTTGACCGAATGCCACTGTTCCGCAAGGGCGGCCTTGGCACGGTCCACCGTTTGTCGCGTGACATCCCAATGAGCGTGAAGCCAATACGGGTCTCTCACCATCAGCACGATGCGATCCTGCCCCTTGATCTTGGGAGGAACGGGGGTGATCGGCGTGAGTGTTTTCTTGGGCGGAGCCTGCGCCAAATCCTTCCGCTTCTCTCGCTCCTCGTGCGCCGATCGAATCTTGGCAACGATGTCTGGGCTCGTCCCCGATTTTTTGGGTGGAGGGGGCGGAACCGGTTTCCGTGCAGCCATCGGGTGCGAGATCGGTGGCGGAGATGGTTTCTTCGAACCTGCAGCGGACGCAGCCGGTCCGTTGCCGTCAACCCGCAACGCCCGCTTGCTGACGGTCTCTTTGTGTTCGGCGATTGCGGGGTGCGACTTCTTTCGCGAATGTTCTGTCTTGCCTTTGCTTTCTTTCGTCTTGGCCGGAGGGGCCAGTTTCGCGACGACAGGTTTTGGCAAGGGAACTTTTGCTAGCTTGGGTTGCGGCTTGGTGAGGGGAGGGGCCTTGGAGCGACCCTTGGCCGGCTTGGTGGGTTTCACCTTGGAGACAGCCTTGGAGGACGTACTCTTTTTTCCGGAATTTTTTACGCTAGTTTTTTTTGCTTTCACGCTCGGGGACGGCTTTGGCAACGGCTTCTTTTTGGCCGAAACACTTCCCTTAGCACCTTTCCCCGCAGACGCAGGCCGAGCAATTTGGCTGGTTTTCTTCTTTTTCGCGGGGGGCACTTGCGTGTCTCCTAGGCCTTCAATCGAATGGGCGCATACCTTAGGTGTCGTCAGACGTTCTTTAGACCAGTATGCTTACCGCTGTCGAACTTTTCTAGACTCGCCCCCCTCCATCCGGTCGGATGCTAGGTGCTTTGTGGAAAATAATCCTCTGCGAGCCGTATGCGAAATCAAAACGCGAACCAGGCCCGAACTTCCGGCGCTCGCGATTACCTCTTCGACCCAAACCTGGAATTAGCTAGGCTTATTTAATGACAGTCGACTTGGAGCCCCCCAGTCCCAAACAATCATCTGCGGAGCGAGACCGACTGGCTCGCAGTTGGGAGTGGCGATATTGGTGGATAGCCAATGTCGCCTGCGCGGTTCTGGTTGTCGGTTGTCATCTCCTGGTCGGAGTTTACGATGGAATTCCCGCCAGTCTGGTTGCCCTAGGGCTTTGCAGCTCCACCGCCGCCGGCCCCATACTCTGGCGACGCGGGTCATTCGGGAGCAAAATGCCGGTGGCATCGATCTTGATGTCGATTGCCCTGCGGATGCTCTTGATGGTCGGGGCCATGGGTTTGGTGATCGGGAGCAAATGGCCGCACGCCGGATCTTTCGCAGGCACTTTGCTAGGCTGTTACTTGATTTTCCTCGTGTTGGAGTCCGCTCTTTCGATTCGCTACTATTCTTCTCGAACTCCTGTTTGAACGGTCCTCAGGCGTGATTGACCAAGGTATGCTCGGAGACTCCGGACTCTTCCCGATTTTCCGTTTCGTTTCCCCGCATATGCGAGGCGATTTGTGACAACACAGGACTCGTCCTCAAACTCCGACCCGCAACCGGCTCGCCGCATGAGATTGCAAACGGTGAAAGCCGCGTCGCGAGCGATGTCGATACTAATTAATCTAATCGCATGGGGGGTTGCTGGCGCGTTTCTTGATCGATGGTTCGGTACTTCCCTGTGGGTCGTCGTCGGCATCGTTCTTGGGATGGGGCTGGCAATGATTGGATTGCTGTCCATGGCGAGGGAGGCAGATCGGTTACGGCGGGAAGCCTCGCGACGAGATGGCGACCCAAGGGGCTCGTCGGAGTAGCTTACGACAAAGGTCTAGGGGGACGAGGTGACTTGGTCGAGTCGGCAGGCCTTCTGGAGGCCATTTCCTGGAGGCCGGCGGTATGGTTGGTCGCAGCATGTGCGGAAACTGTCGCATTGGAAAAGGCAACTGCGACAAAATGGCTCCTGGGCAATCTACGGTGTGGGTGCATGGTGGGCTATGATTTCCTCCTTGGTGGATTAGAATCCCCGCACGTGACCGCTCATCTCCTCCCTCCACGTCAATTTGTCCTCTGGCATGTCGAATCTTCTTCTCCACATCAAAGACGCGTACTACTTTGAAGTGCCGAAGTTCCTTTGGCAGAGCCAGCGGAAGTCCGCATCGGAATTTCCGGATTGGATCGTCAGGAACGACCCAGGCTTCCAGCATCGCGAGGCGACTTCGGTTGCTAAGGCACTTGAAGGACTTGGTTCGGGGATCTCGGCAGATGCACTGACGAATCAATGGTCGGAGTGGCAATCTCGACCGGGGAATTTCGGTCGCCCGATGGACGTTTATTTGGACATGGGTGCCGATGCGGTTGTCAAGAGAGCGACTCGTTGGTCCAAGAAGAACGCTCCGACGAGCCGTGAACCGCTCTCAGCGTACCTCGCATCCTCCGACGCCGAAGAACCGCTGGGCTGGTTTGCTCGACTCCGTTCCGATCCAAAGTTCCGCAAAAAGTGGGAAGCGATCAAGGACGAGCACAACTCGAATGAGTTCGTGGGAAATTACCTTGCAGGCGAGGGGTCCGAGTGGAGCGCCTCCAAGATCGAAGAATACAATCACGCGCTTTCCGGCAAAATTCTCATCCCTCAGATCTTCGGTGGCAAGCTTCGCAATGCGTACGAACCCGAGTCGGGTTTCTGCCTGTCGAAGTTCATGATCATCGAATTGGTTGTAGCCCTCCTCCTGGTCGGTATTTTTGCCTGGTTGGGCAGGCGTATCCAAGGGGGAGCGGTTCCCAAGGGAAGAGCGTGGAACCTACTCGAAGGTTTGATGGAGTATGTGCGAAAGCAGGTCTTCGAACCGGCCATGGGTCCGGAGGATTCGCGGCGGTTCATGCCGCTTCTCGCGACGCTCTTCGTTTTCATTTTCGGCTTGAACCTCGCCGGCATGATTCCCTTCTTGGGTGCCCCCACGGCATCTTTGGCGTGCACGGCTGCCTTGGCTTTGGTGGTATTCGCGGTCGGATTGGTCTGGGGTGTTCGCGCGATGGGCCCCGTAGGCTACCTAAAGAATCTTTGTCCCGAGATGGGTTTGCCTCCTGCCTTGGCGATCATCATTGTTCCAATGCTTTGGTCGATCGAGTTCATCTCGCTGTTCATGAAACATGGAATCCTGGCTCTGCGATTGTTGGCGAATATGGTCGCAGGGCACGCCGTCCTTCTCGGTTTGATGGGATTGGCGGTCGGTTCTGCGGCCTTGTATACCGGTGCAAGCTTCGGTCTTTGGACGCCCCTCGGGTTAGCGATCGGCCTAGGTATGGTCGGTATGAGTCTCCTGGAACTGTTTATCGCGTTCCTTCAGGCCGCGATGTTCACGTTCCTGGCTGGTTTGTTTATCTCGTCATCGATCCATCACCATTGAAAAATTGTTGCTGTTCGATCGCATCGCGCCGCGCTGCGGTTCGAGCGGATTTGGTTAGTAAGAAACTCCTTTTGTTCAATCACCTGATTGGGGGAATTTGAAAGTGTATTTCGCAAGTCGAACTTTGATGTATGCGTTGGGTTTGTTTCTCGTGATGGCATCCGCTGCTAGCGCCGCTGATGGGGGCGGGATTCCTGGTGCGATCGGCGGTGGATTGGCTGTCCTCGGCGCAGGCATCGGCATCGGTCTGTTGGCCAAG
The DNA here is from genome assembly GCA_046306195.1 of Planctomycetota bacterium. GTDB lineage: Bacteria > Planctomycetota > Planctomycetia > Pirellulales > Pirellulaceae > JBKCUI01. Next base: position 68,249 of record JBKDXO010000015.1, read on the forward strand.
GGGGCTGTCGAAGCGATTGCTCGTCAACCGGAGTCGGCCGGAACCATCCAAGTCAACATGATCATTGCGGCGGTCTTCATCGAAGGTGCAACCCTGTTCGCCATCATCGTTGGCCTGCTCCAAAACCCTTTCGGTGGCTAAGCGGTCTCGACCCTGCGAGGCCGCGAGGTTCTTGCAGCGAGTCTGGTCCGTGTTGGCGACTCCTCTTGCGCCGATGGGCTCAAGGGACTTGGGAACTTTTCGGTGGGCCTGCAAGGTGATGCAATGACAGGTAATTGGATGACAATGGGATTTCCCTGCAAGATTTGTTCGTGGCTGCTGGCGTGCTGCCTGGTGCTCGCCTTCGGGCTTGGGGGCGTTCTGGCCAGCGAAGGGGGGCACAGCGATCCAACAACTGCGAATGCATCAGCCGCGATGTCGAATCCCCTCGAGCTTCGGACCGATTTTGCAATCTTCTCGCTGTTGGTTTTCCTTGCTCTCTTGGCGGTTTTGTACGCGTTGGCGTGGAAGCCTTTGATGAAAGGCCTCGATCTTCGCGAGCAACTGATCGCCTCGCAGGTAGAAGAGGCTCGGAGCGCATCCGAAAAAGCAGCAACCAAGCTCAAGGAGTACGAAGCTAAGCTTGCGGATGCGGCAGTCCAAGCCCAGGAACTGGTCAACCAGGCCAAGCGAGACGCGGAGTCGGTCGCCGAACGGATCAAGACCGATGCCCAAGCCAATGCGACCCGAACCATCGAACGCGCGAAAGCCGAAATCGAAACGGCCAAGCAAGCAGCTCTCAGCGAACTGTCGACCAAGAGCACCGATCTAGCGTTCGGCTTGGCTCGCAAGGTCATCGGCCGCGAACTGCAAGCGGGCGATCATCAGCGGCTGATCAACGAAGCCCTGGGTCGTTTGCCCAGCGACAACTGAACGATCCGAAACCAACCCTTCGAGCAACTCCACCGTCATGGCTGAGCAATCCACCAAGATCCCAACGGTCTTCGACAGCGAAGAACAACAGGTCGGGGAAGTGTACGCGCGGGCATTGCTCGCGTCGGTCCCTTCCCAGGATGCAGATGCCATCGTCGATGAATTCGAATCGCTGGTGCGCGATGTTCTCGATCGAAATCACAAGCTCGAAACCATTTTGGCGAACCCCAAGATGCCGGTCGAGAGCAAGTGGGAACTTCTCGATCGCGTCTTCGCCGGCCGGATGAGCGTGAAACTTTTGACATTCATGAAAGTCGTGGCCAGGCGACATCGCTTGAACGCCATCCGAGCGATCCAACGCGCCGCAACCAGACTGCGCGACGAAACTGCAGGTCGCATTCAAGTGCAGGTCACTGTGCCTCAACCGCTGAACGACGGCGAGCGATCGTCGCTGGTAGAGCGGCTGAAGACGGTGTTCAAGAAAGACATCCGTATGGATATTTCGGTCGACCCGTCGATTCTCGGCGGCTTGGTTATTCGAGTCGGAGACACCGTGTTCGACGGAAGTATCAACGGTCAACTTCAATCCTTGCGGAAGACCGTCGGTGCACGAAGCGAAAACGCCTTGCGTGCCGCGGCGGCGAACTTGATGCAAGCCAACTGACACAAAATGCCGCGCTTCGCCGCGGCACCTGATAGAACGACAAGCCTTTTTTACTAACTCAAGAATCACTTAGCTGCACGTTACGATCGTGCGGCATCGTCATCAACGAGGTTGATCAAATGAAGTTTAACTCGGATGAAATTGCAGCCGTCATTCAAAAAGAGATCGAGCAGTTCGGCAGCCAAATCGATGTCCGAGAGGTAGGGACGGTTCTCGAGGTCGGTGACGGCATCGCTCGCGTCTACGGATTGTCAGGCGTCATGTCGGGTGAAATGGTCGAGTTTCCCAGTGGCGTGATCGGATTGGCGTTCAACCTCGAAGAAAAATCGGTCGGGGTCATCATTCTCGGGGACTACCTGAGCATCAGTGAAGGGGACGAAGTCCGAGCGCTCGGCACTCTTCTGAGCGTTCCCGCCGGCGACGCCGTTATCGGCCGCGTCCTCGATCCGCTGGGCAACCCGCTCGACGGCAAAGGGCCTGTCAACACGACGGTTCGTCGCCCCGTTGAAATCATCGCCACGGGCGTAGCTGAACGACAACCGGTCCATGAGCCGATGCAGACCGGGATCAAAGCCATCGACGCGATGACCCCGATCGGACGCGGGCAACGCGAGTTGATTATCGGTGACCGCAAGACAGGCAAAACCGCGATCGCCATCGACGCGATCATCAATCAAAAGGGAAAAGGCGTTAAGTGCTTCTACGTCGCCATCGGCCAGAAGGAGTCGTCGGTCGCCTTGATCATCGATGCTCTCGAAAAGAACGGCGCGATGGACTACACGACGGTCATCGTATCCGGAGCCAGCGCACCCGCTCCTCTTCAATACGTTGCACCCTACGCTGGTACCGCGATGGCGGAACACTTCATGTTCAACGGTCAGCACGCGTTGATCGTCTACGACGACTTGAGCAAGCAAGCTGTCGCCTATCGCCAATTGAGCTTGCTCATGCGTCGTCCGCCCGGACGCGAAGCGTTCCCAGGGGACGTCTTCTACTGCCACAGCCGATTGCTCGAGCGATCCGCGAAGCTGTCGAAGGAACTCGGTGGCGGTTCGCTCACCAGTCTCCCGATCATCGAAACCCTCGAAGGGGAAGTCTCCGCTTACATCCCGACCAACGTGATCTCGATCACCGACGGTCAGATCTATCTCCAACCCGACTTGTTCTTTGCCGGTATCCGTCCTGCGATGAACGTCGGTATCTCGGTCTCCCGCGTCGGTGGCAACGCCCAGATCAAAGCCATGAAGAAGGTCGCCGGTGGTTTGCGGCTCGACTTGGCTGCTTTCCGCGAACTGGAAGCGTTCGCCCAACTCGGTACCGAACTCGATCCTGCGACCCAAGCCAAGCTCGACCGCGGATATCGGATGGTGGAACTGCTCAAGCAGTCTCAGTACCAGCCGATGGACGTCGCCGAACAGATCGTCAGCTTGTATGCGGGCACTCGCGGTTATCTGGATGATATCCCTGTTTCCAAGGTTCGCGAATTCGAAACGGGATTGCTCACGTTCCTCCGCGATCGCAAGCCCGAAGTCAGTCAAAAGATTCGGGACGTCGCCGACTTGACCACCGAAGTCGAGGACATGATCAAGTCGACCATCACCGCGTTCAAGGCAACCTTCCGCTAGTCGGTCATCCTCAGGATCCTCCAGCATGGCCAACATTCGGCAACTCGATAAACGGCGCAAAAGCGTTCGCAACATTCGCAAGATCACGCGGACCATGGAATTGATCGCCACCGCGCGATTCAAGAAAGCCATGGACCGCGCGGCTGCTGCTACCGATTACACCCGAGCCATCACCAAGATCGTTCAGGACTTGGCCAAGAGTGGCACCGATGTTACCCATCCCTTGCTCATGCCGCACGATTCGGTCAAGTCGATCGACATGCTCGTGCTGACGGCCAACCGCGGGTTGTGCGGCGGTTACAATGGCTCAGTCGTCCGTGCCGCATTGCAACGCCGCGCGGAGATCAAGGAACAAGCCGACTCGGGGAGCACCTCGGTCAGCGGCAAACGCGGCATCTCGGCTTTTCGTTTTGCGAATGTGCCGATGGAAAAGACCTACACCGAATTTGATGATCAACCCAGCTTCGATGCGGTCGCGAAAATCGCCGATGAGTTGATCAGCCGCTACACCACCGGTCGCATCGACCGCGTCGACGTGGCCTACACCCGATTCGTCAGCAGCTCGAAACAGATTCCCATCGTGGAAACCTTGTTGCCCTTCTCGGGCATCGAAGTTCCCCAAGAGGACGCGGGCAAAGCGTCGAAGATCCGCGATGACTACGAGTTCCTCCCTTCTGCCGAAGGGATCCTCGAAGAGGTCGTGCCGGCCAGCTTCCGCGCCCGACTCTTCAAGTGCTTCCTCGATGCCGCTGTCAGCGAACAGATCGCACGCATGGTTGCGATGAAGAGCGCCACCGAGAACGCAGGGGATCTAATCAAGTCCTTGTCCCGAACCTTCAATCGTGCTCGTCAGAGCAAGATCACGCAAGAGATCATGGAAATCATCGGAGGGGTCGAAGCGTTGGGTTAGACATTCGCTTCGCTCACTCCTCGTGTCGCTCCACTTTCAATAAACCACCGTCATCCATTCAAACCTGTTCAGTCCGAACAAATCAGAGAAAATCATGAGTGCTTCCACCAAGCAAGGGGTCGGTAAAATCAGCCAGGTGATCGGTTCGACCTTCGATGCCGAGTTCCCCGAATCCCAGCTTCCCCCGATCTACCACGCAGTCAAGGTTGTCAGCGAAAAGAAAGGGGTGAAGATCAACCTTACCGGCGAAGTGCAACAGCACTTGGGTGGTGGTCGTGTTCGATGCGTCGCCCTCGGTAGCACGGACGGTCTGATGCGAGGACTCGATTGCGTCGACACCGGCAAGCCGGTATCGGTTCCGGTCGGCGAAGGGACCCTCGGGCGAGTTTTCAACGTGCTCGGCGAGCCGATCGATCAGCGCGGCGAAGTCAAGGCGTCGGACCGATGGCCCATCCACCGGTTCGCTCCTGCGGTTTCCGAGTTGTCGACCAACACGGAAGTCTTCGAAACCGGAATCAAGGTTATCGACTTGCTCACGCCGTTCGTCCGCGGTGGTAAGGCCGGGTTGTTTGGTGGTGCAGGTCTCGGCAAGACCGTTATCTTGCAGGAACTGATCGCCCGCGTCGCCAGCTCGCACGGTGGTTACTCGGTGTTCGCAGGGGTGGGTGAACGAACCCGCGAAGGAACCGACTTGTGGCTCGAAATGCAGGAAGCCGAGATCGGCAAGACCGGTCGCAAGGTTATCGAACAAACCTGCATGGTGTTCGGTCAGATGAACGAGCCACCAGGATCCCGTCTCCGCGTTGCTCTGTCTGCGTTGACGATGGCCGAATACTTCCGAGATACCACCGGCAAGGACACGCTGCTGTTCGTCGACAACATCTTCCGCTTCTCGCAAGCGGGTTCCGAGGTGTCGGCCCTCCTGGGACGTATGCCTTCCGCGGTGGGTTACCAGCCGACGCTGGCGACGGAGATGGGTGCGTTGCAGGAACGGATCACTTCGACCAAGCGGGGTGCGATCACCTCCGTGCAAGCGGTCTACGTTCCTGCGGACGACCCGACCGACCCGGCACCTGCGACCGCGTTCGGCCAGCTCGATGCGTTCATCTACCTCGAACGATCCATTTCGGAAAAGGGGATTTATCCTGCGATCGATCCGCTCGCGTCCAACTCCCGTATTCTCGACCCGGCGATCGTTGGGGACCGTCACTACAACATCGCCCGCCGCGTGCAGCGAACCTTGCAGCGGTATCGAGAACTGCAAGACATCATCGCCATCTTGGGTGTCGATGAATTGAGCGAGGAAGACAAGACCGTCGTTCGACGCGCTCGTCGCATCGAGCGATTCCTGTCCCAGCCGTTCTTGGTCGCCGAGGTGTTCACCGGCAAGCCGGGTGAAATCACGACGCTTCCCGATACCATCCGCAGCTTTGAAGAAATCTGCGATGGCAAGTGGGATCACCTCCCCGAGTCCGCGTTTATGTACGTTGGTCCGATCGAACAAGTCGAGGAGCAGGCCAAGAAGATGGCTGCTCAAGGTAAGAAGTAATCATGAGCGATGGAGCTGTGCACTGTTTGGTCGTGACTCCGGAAAAGACGGAGCTCGACGTGCGTTGCGATTCGTTGATCCTGCCGATGTACGACGGCGAGTTGGGTGTCTACCCAGGACGCGCTCCGATGGTCGGACGTTTGGGTTTTGGGTTGCTGAAGATCAAGACCTCTGGCAAGGAAGACACGTGGTTCGTCGATGGCGGGTTCGTCCAAGTGACGCGCGAATCGGTGCGGGTCCTGACCGACCGAGTCATGCGTCCCGACAAAATCGACCGCGCGGCTGTCGAAGCCGATCTGCAGAAAGCGATGGAGATCAAGCCACTCTCGAGCGAGGCGACCGCCCTTCGCGATCGCTCGCTCGCTTCGGCGCGGGCCAAGCTTCGTCTGAGCAGCAGGTAGTCTCATGGAAAAGCGCAAGGGAAGCAGCTTCGCGGGTGTCGGCGTTGCGATCGTGACCCCGTTCCGCGACGGCGTTCTGGATGTTGCCAAACTCAAAGAGCAGATTGAATATCAAATCTCCTCGGGCACAACCTTTCTCGTCCCGGTCGGCACAACCGGCGAGTCGCCGACCCTGACCCACGAAGAACACGAACGGGTCATCAGCGAAGTCGTTCAGTTGGCTGCCGGACGGTGCAAGGTCATGGCTGGGACCGGGAGCAACTGCACCGCCGAGGCCTTGCGCCTGACGCGATGGGCTGCCAAGGCAGGCGCAGATGCATCGCTCCAGGTCGCACCGTATTACAACAAGCCCACGCAGCGCGGGTTCTACGAACACTTCAAAGCCATCGCTGAGGAAGTCGGCATTCCCCATTGCGTTTACAACATCCCCGGTCGATCGGCCAAGAACATCGAGCCGGAAACCATTGCGCGTCTCGCGGAACTGACCAATATTACCATGGTCAAAGAAGCGACTGGATCGCTCGATCAGTGCTCGCAGATTCTCAATACAACGAACTTGACGGTTCTCAGCGGCGACGATTCGCTCACCTTGCCGATGATGAGCATCGGCGCCGAGGGAGTTATCTCGGTGGCGGGGAATATTGTTCCGAAGGACTTGTTGGCGATGGTGCGAGCGGCGCTCGACGGGAATTTCGCCGAAGCCGCTCGATTGCACCACAAGCTCTTCCCGCTTTGCCGCGACATGTTATCGTTGGCCACCAACCCGATCCCGGTCAAAGGGGCGATGAAGCTGCTCGGACGGGACACGGGAGAGTTACGGTTGCCGATGACGGAACTTGAGCCCAAGGAATTCGACGCCCTGCGTCGCACGCTGCAAAAGTACGGAATCCTGGCGTAGAGATTGCTCGAATGCCGTCAGGGTTCTCGGTGCGTGAAATAGCAGGTGTTCAGCGTCCCTCCGATGGCTGGGGTGGCATCTTGTCGGCGGTTCCTCGCAAAGCATCGAATTGGCTGTTCACCTCGTTGAGTGCCTTTCGCAAGGCATCGATCTCATTTTCGAGCGTGCTGAGTTTGTCGAGATATCGTTTGTACAACTCGTCCTCTCGCGGGACGGCGGTTAGGAGTTCCTTGATACGGCGCTGATCTTGAGCGGCTTCGTTCAGCTCTCGATTGATTCGTTCTTTCTTGAAGACATAGCTCTTCTCCCGTTCGATGCTGGTAATCCACTGCTGAAGTGATTTTCTTGCGATTGGATCGAGCGTGGCGTCCTTCAGTTTGAGTCGCATATCGGCGACATTCGTCTTGGAGGACCAGACGATTTGCTTGCTCCTCTGCTCGGTGACTTGAAAATCTTCGTCGCGGACCGGTGCAACTCGCATCCGATAGCGATATTCGTCCGTGCCTTGGGTCTCGACGAAGGCATCATTACGGACGGGAATCCAATCGTAATCGTCCACACGATGCTCGACGAAAAGAAGAGCACTTTTTTGACCATCGTTTTGGATCCGATAATGATGCACGCGTTCCCATTTGGCCGTCTCGATCAGTTCATCATCGTTCCAATGCCATGTGGATAGCAAGGAAACATAGGAACCGGGATCTGGTATTTCGTGGCGGATCTCGATCAATCCATCGACGGCATAGGTTACCAGTTGCGGTACGCCGGAAACCAATCGAGGAATCATCACATCTCCCGAGTACCCGTTGCTCCTCCAAACCGCGCCTGGACCGCCAGGCAGCTGGTACTCTTCTTGGAGCGTCACCTGGAATGCGGATAGGGGATGCTTTTTGTGAATAGGCTCGGAGTACACCCGCACCTCGTCGATCCGTTGCGGCAGCTTGGGAAGGAACAGCGTCGTCGATTCCCCCGATGCGAGTGTGACCGTGGGCAAACTGATATGAACGCGCTGGCCGTAACTAGCATGTTGGAGATCTTCGGTAGAGAACGTTATTCCAAGCCGCTGGTCGTGCCGCAGTTCTTGGCTCGCCCCCCCTCCGCCTCCTCCCATGCCTCCTCCCCTGCCTCCTCCCATGCCTCCTCCCATGCCTCCTCCCATGCCTCCTCCCCTGCCTCCTCCCATGCCGCCCATGCCTCCTCCCATGCCGCCCATGCC
>JBKDXO010000016.1:0-1849 GCA_046306195.1 Planctomycetota bacterium
GTGGCGATGCTGACTCGGATGGCGATAAAATTCGATGGTGTCTCGGAATCATTGAGCGAGTACAATCAGTCAGGCGATTACGAGCACGAGCACCGCGAAGCTGAGCACGAGCACGACGAAGAGCCAGAACCAAGCGATGCACACCAAGCCCTCGATCAGCCGTCCTGATTTGCGATGAGGCTACTGCTCGGGCTGGGTGATCGCCGTCGTTCTGTGCTCAAGACAACTCATGACCATGGCGAACCGAACACAACGCGCTCAAATCGCAAACGAAACCATCAAGATACTTGATCGCCAGTCTTACGTTGTTGACGGCGCGAGCGTTTCGCTTTCTGATTCGCTCGCTAACATGCGATCGGGGACCGTTCTCTACACACCTGCCGATCTTGATTTGCTCGTCGACTCGATTGGCCCGACGAAGCAACGCGAAACCTCTATCTCAGTTTGGAATTGCACAACTTTTTCGGCGGCACGGTCCTTGATTGATGAGGGATACGACAATCTACTTTGCCTGAATTTTGCCTCGGCCAAGAATCCGGGTGGTGGCTTTTTGTCCGGTTCACAGGCGCAGGAAGAATGTCTTGCTCGCGCATCGGGTCTACATGATTCGCTAGCCTCACAAATGACATACTATGAGGTAAATCGCTCTCATGCATCTTCGCTCTATACAAACCACATTATCTATTCGCCTTCTGTACCGGTTTTTCGGTCTGACGACGACGCACTAATCGCAGTACCTTATTTGGTCTCGGTCGTTACGTCACCCGCGGTCAACGCGGGAGCCGTTCGCAAGAACGAACCGGCCAACGTTCAAGCAATACAACCTACGATGGAAGCCAGAATTCGGTCTGTTCTTGCTGTGGCACGAAAACATGACCACAATGCGATTGTGCTGGGAGCATGGGGCTGTGGCGTGTTCGGAAATGACCCGAATGATATCGCACATTGGTTCGCCGAGGCGTTACGTCGCGATTCGCGATTTGCTGGAGCGTTCGACCGAATCGTATTCGGCGTACTGGACTTTGCTGACAATACACCGACCTACGAAGCGTTCCGCAAGGTCTTCGCCCAACAACCGCACAGAACTAAGCCGTGAACCGGAGCACGCGATCCGGCGTTTAGAAATGGGAGCCGTACTGGCGCGTGCCCGGTTACGGCGGTCGTTCCCTCTAGCTAGTGCGGCGTTGACTGCGACTGATGCCACGATTACCCATCGAGTGCGTTTGCATTACGTATTGATTGGAACTCCAATTGCCTAGTTAACGCACCTGTTTCCTCTGCGTCTTTGCGTCTTTGTGTGAGACAGCTGCTCCCAATCGTACTTGCGAACTAGAACCATGGAGAGCGCTTAACTCAGTTGCCGAGATGGTCACCGCTATGCGCGGTAACCATCTCTCTATGAATCGACACGTAGACCAATTCCCTCATGGCAATCGCAGTGCGCCACGCCCTCACCCCCAGCCCCTCTCGCGCGCGGGAGAGGGGTGCCGAAGGCGGGGTGAGGGCTTGCTGGCACGCCAAGATGCTATCGGGTACCATCAGGCAACCCGAACGCGATCCAGAACCTCATGCTCGAAACCTGACGGCTGCTCGAAGAGCCACTTGATGGAATCAGTCAAGAGGGAACAATGTGGTGCACCGAAGTCGCTGCCGGTGCTTTCCTGACTTTTTGAAACGTGGTCTCCGGCGACATCGGTGACCACAGACGGTTCGACGCCATGGCTAAACTGTTCATAATCACCGCAAGACGTGTACCCACCGCTGTGATTTTGCGGCGAGGACCGTCGCAGTGGTACCACGTGGTCCGGTGGGACACACGCCTGGACAAATTCGACCACGGAGCATGGAT
>JBKDXO010000017.1:0-15138 GCA_046306195.1 Planctomycetota bacterium
CGGTGCTGCCAAAATGCAATCGTATGGGCCTAGTTTCCTAGAAGCAATTCGCGATTACTGCGACCGTACCGGCACAACTCAAGACGTTGTATGGAGAACGAAAGATTCCAAACCGCTCAACAATGCTGTTCGCCTCTCCGGCACCAAATCGATCACCATCCCACTGCTGAAACAGCGGCGTCCTCTCGATGAGATCGCCGCCCAGGCCGGAGTCACTGTCGGCACCGTTGCCAACCATCTCACGGAACTGATCCAAACCGAACCGATCGACAACATCGACGTGTGGGTCCCACGCGATATTCAGAATCGCGTGCTGGCCGCCGCCGACATCGTAGGCCGCGAGAAATTAAGTCCCATCTACGAGCACCTGAAACAACAGATCGGCTACGAAACCATCCGCATCGTTCTCGCCTTCGAGCAACAAAATGCGGCGTCGTCCGATTCAGGACGATAGATTTTCCGACGATGTTAACATTCCCTGCAATCGAATGTCAGTTAGAATTCATTCAGTAATCTCAGAGTATATTTGGCTAACACCCAGGAGAGTTCCATGAACAGTGCGGAGAAGCCCGATTTCGCTTCCGTTGAGGAGTATCTAACAGCGGAATCGACTTCCCTCTGCAAACACGAGTATATCGATGGTTGGGTTCGCGCGATGACCGGTGCGACCAACCGCCATAATCAGGTCGTTTGCAATGCGACTTTTACACTCTTCGCCGCGCTCAGGAATCAACCCTGCAAGCCCTACAATTCCGATACCAAGGTCCGAATCAAGACGCAGCAGGGATTTCGCTTTTATTATCCGGATGCTCAAGTGGTCTGCGACCCCAATCCCTCCAGCGATGTCTTTCAAGATTCGCCCGTCATGATTGTCGAAGTCCTATCCCCTTCGACAAGACTGTACGATTTCGACGAGAAAATGGCATCGTATTTAAGCATCCCTTCCTTGCAGTACTACTTGATCCTGGAGCAACACCAACCGCATGCCACGTTGATGCTCAAGTTAGGAGTTTCATTTCTTCGGCAAATCATCGAAAGAATCGACGGGAAGATCGACCTTCCTTTGCTTGGCTGCACGCTCTTAATGAGCGAGATCTACGAGGGTGTCGAATTCACTCCCACATGCGTTCAGGAACCTGACCTCGAGCACGAATTAGGTCCAGAAAGCGCCACTTCCAAATGGCGATTGGGCCTTTAATTTTGGTCGTCGGGTTTCAACAACCATTCCAAATCGAATTTCGCGATCGCGAGATAGCGATATGCCCACGGCCGGCCGTGATCGCCGAATCGTTGCTCGACTCCTCGTTCGTAGAAGCAGAGGATGTCTCCATTGGGGAGGACGGCCAAATCGCTGTAGGCACTTGGACCCGCATGCAGCCGTTTCTGAATCGGCCACGTTTTTCCGTCGTCCTTGCTGATACGGATGGTGACATCCCGCCGGGCTTGGTGCGATCGATCAACGGTGTTGGGACTGGAATACAGCAGCCAGGGGCGATCGCTGCGGCCGTCACCCGGATGCGAGACTAATCCTGCCATGCATCCCGGTTCGTGCAACTCGTCGGCAAACACAGGCTTCGACCATTCGTTAGCACCGTTGGGGCTCATTGCGAGCATGCGACGATTGCGGGCATCGGTATTGCGAGCGGTCACCAGGACCGCACCGTCCGAAAGTTCCGCGATGTTCGGTTCACCCCCGCGCGGGATCGCGATCTCCCCCGCTTGCCAAGTCGCGCCCCGATCATCGCTGTAGATGATCCCAACCCCTTTGGTCAGAGGCAAACGCCCGTCGTAATCGGTCATCCAGAAGGGGGCCACCAATCGGCCGCTGCGAAGTTGCACTCCATGTCCTGGCCCGGTCGCGATCACTTGCCAGTCGATCTTGGTTCGGAATGGTTCCATCGCGCGCGTGATCTCGACCGGCTCGGTCCAGGTCAATCCGTCGTCGCGGCTTTCGATGACAAAGCATCGCATGTATTCGACACAGTAGAGCAGATGCACCGTCCCGTCGCGCGAGGCGATAGCGACCGGATTGTTGACAGTCTGCTCGTCGGGACCGCCCATGTTCTTCGATTTCTTCTTCTCCGGCATATGGGGATTGCGCGGCAATCGCTCGCCCAGGTGCGCGACTTGGACTGCAGGCGACCATGTCTGCCCGCCATCGGTGCTGCGCCGAAGATGAATCTCGATTTCACCACGGTCGGCTTCCGTGAATTTGCGAGCTTCGCAGTAGGCCAACACCGTACCGTTCGACGTCACGACCATGCCTGGAATACGATACAGTTTGAAGCCGCCGGTATCTTCTTCGAACAAGACCGTTTCGGTGAACTCATCGGCGGTGGCCACTGGTGCAAAAGACAGTAGGCAGAGCCACAATAACACGTTACGAATCATCGAACTTATCACCTCAAGGGGCCAGCGTTTTCTCGAATTGCTCGAAGAGGTTGACGAAGTCGAGATCCTTCCCTTCATGGAGGTAAGCCCCGAAACGAAACGTCATCGATTGACCAGGCTCGACCACAATCGAACTCCGTTCCCCCTGCTTCATCGCTTCACGGCCAAACGGGTTGGCAACGAACACTCCATAGTCTCGATTGTGCCACCATGACTTGCGGAAATTGCTCCGGCTGGCCATCAAGGTGATGCCGAATTCCTGACCATCGATCGCACCCGAGTAATCGCACCAATCGGCTGGAAGTCCCCACGTCTTCTTTGCCGATTGAATCGCCTCGGAATTGAGGAGGCGTCCTCCGTTCTTCTCATTGATGCCTGTCGCCACGCGTGCCGCGAATCCCATCTCCTCCTGATCGCCGAGAACCATAGCAGACTCCCCTGCAAACAGAGTCGCCTCCCATGTCACCAACCACCCGGAGTACGGGCTCGTATTGACCTCCTTGGTCCCTGCGGGATAACGACGGGTCGCTACGAGTGTGAACTCATTGAGCATCTTTCCGAGCGATTGACCATCGTTGGCGATCAAGCGGCATTCGGTGGCGAAGGTCAGTCGCCCATTCTTGACATTCGGTTCCGTCGTGAAGCGGACATGTTCGATCGTTCCCTTGTTGCGCCAGAAGTCGCTACCGCTCACATCGCCGAAAGCCAACCAAAGCCCCGGATGCATCGTGTCATGGTCGGTGGGGTCTTTGCCTTCGATCGGAGGCTGATTGCGAGTCACTTGGGGACCACCGGGGAGTTTTAAATTCTCGAAATACGGCCGCCGAATCTTGGGGTCGCGAAAGACGAATCGGGCAACCGGGCTTCCTCCGACCGCAATCGTCACGTGATCGTCTGTTTGTTCGAAGGTGAATCCACTGTCCGGGATCGCCTGATCGGTCGGTGCAGCCATGGCCAGGGCGGCTTGGCACGTCACCCAACCAAGCAGGCCGAGGAAAAGCCCGCCGGCAAATACAGCGCGAATACGGAACATTCCGCGACATGCATCATTACGTTGAATCATAGAAATCAAACCACTAAAACTTGGACGAAGGGACGATGCGGGCGAGCTGCTTTTTTACGATTCAAAAAAGAACTCGTATTTTGAATAGTTGCGTTTCCTCGGTGAATGCCAATATCCGATGGGATTGAAGTTCATTTTGGATTGAAAAAATAGTCCGGATAGCCCCAGGAGTAGTCTTTCCCTTCCGCTTTCTTGCCGATGGATCGAACTTCCTCGGTCAATCGACGGAGCGTTTCGGGATTGAGGAGCGGATCGCGCGTCTCCGTGCGCCAGGTTTGCAGCGCAGCGATCAATTCCTGGAGACGCGTCTGGTGGTCTGGCATCTCGGCAAGGTTGTGAAACTCGAAGGGATCTTCCTGGAGATCGTACAGTTCGTACCGCGGGGGTTGTCGCATGCGAGCGTAGGCTTCCTTCACGGCGAGTTCCGATTGGGCGACGACCGCTTTCAAATCGAGGCCGCCGGGGATCTCGCGGCGTTTGGCTTCCTTGGCGAGTTTCGAAAACGTCGTATCGTAATCGGGATGGACTTCTCCCGGCAGAAGATTCTCGATCAATTTGAAGCGATCGGCGCGGACGGCGCGTTGCGGGAAATAATTGAGCATCCCTCCATGGGTGTGGTACTCCGCGAAACTGTGGGTGCGCCATGCGACGTCACCGGGTTGGAACAGCGGTTGCAACATTCTGCCGGGCAATCCATCGGGGGCGATGGCCCCGGCTGCCGACAACAAGGTCGGCATCAAATCAAGGGTCGAGACCAGTTCGCGACGGACTTGGGGCTGAATGGTGCCCGGCCAGCGGATCAGCATCGGAATTCGCAATCCTCCCTCGTAGCAGGTCCGTTTGCCGCGCAGCATGTCAGAGCCGTGGTCCCCGATGTAGATCACGATGGTGTTGTTCGCTTTGCCGCTCTTGTCGAGCACCGTCAGCAGATCGCCGACCAAAGAGTCGAGGCGGCTGATGCAGTTGTAGTAGTCGGCGATCATCTCGCGCATCCCATCGGGATCGATCCCCATGTAGGGCATCGCCTTGACGTGGTTGCCGGTTTGGGGCTGGGCGGGTAGACCGTCGACTTGACGGAGCCACAGATCGTGGGCGTCGGGATAATTAACGCTGAGAAAGAAGGGTTCGGCCCCAGCGTTGATCAAGGACTCGGCATGACGGCTGTAGTCTTGCAGATTCTTTCGAACAAAGTTCGAGTTGGGGATTTTCTCGAAGTCGAAGGGAAAGGCGGACTCAGGATTGATGTGGAGTTTGCCGATGATCCCAGTTCGATATCCGGCTTCTTTTAGCGACCGTGGCAGATTTGGAACATCATCGCGATACATACGGAAGCCCCACGTCGCCAGTCCGATTTGGCCATGCTGGTGCGGATAGAGGCCGGTCAGGAAGCTGGCTCGGGATTGGCTGCATCCGGCTTGGGGTACAAACGCTCGTTCGAAACGAATGCCTTGGCGTCCGAGCGTGTCCAGATTGGGTGTCTTTGCGTAGGGATCGCCATAGCATCCCAACTCGGGCCCGTTGTCTTCGGATACGATCAGCAGGATGTTCGGCTGCGCTGCGTGCATCGCAACTGCGAAGCAAGCGATGAGAATAACTGCGACGATAGAAGTGAGTCGATGCATCGAAAAATCTCCGGTTAAAAATCCCAACGCCTCGGAGTGGATACCGTTTCGAGTTCGATCCAGTCCACTTCCACTCGCCCGTTCTGGGTAGGCAAGAACAATCGCACGATGCCAGGAACGTCTCCGGGGGCGGGAATCTCAACTTCAAGTTCTTGCCACTCCTCGTTTTTCATTTTGAACTCCACTGGCTGCGGTGATTCCGAAGGATCTGCGGTGGGTGATGGCAGCCATGCAACGCTACCGCGGCCTTCCTTGCTCTTGATCCGAAATCGGAGCCTTGCACCTCGCTCGATCTTACCCAACGCGAAGCCGAGAAAAGGTTGATCGGAAGTGCTTTGGATCGTTGCGATGCCATCGTTAACGTCGGCGGTGCATCCTCGTGTTTTCCAGCCGTGCATCTCGGGACGCTCGCCTGGATCGCGTGGAGGTGGCGGTTGACGGCGAGGCGGTCCCGGGGCTTTAGCCGACGGATCGTACGCTGGATTGGGGAGTGGGACCACTGCTTTGGTGTTTGCAAGAAACCGATCGATGCGGGCATCGAGTTCACGAACTATCTCTGGGTTGCTGGAGGCCAGATTGCTGGTCTCGCCCAAATCGTCCGTCAGCCGATAGAGAAGGTACTGATGGCCTCCCTTTTCACCATCATGAAAGATGCGAATCATTTTCCAGTCATCGCGATGAATCGATACGGCAGGTGGTAGAGCGTCGGGGACGTTGGGGCTGTGGGGGAAGTATTGAAAAATAGCTTCGCGATTCCAGTCGTCACCTCGCAAGGCGGGAGAGAAATCAGTGCCATCGATGGGTTGGCTAGCAGGAGGTATCAGACCCAGTCCAGCGAGTAGCGTCGGGTAATAGTCTTCACTCTGAATCATCGCATCGCTGCGACTGCCTGGAGTCGTGACGCCAGGCCATGCAATGACGCATGGGACGCGGGTTCCACCTTCGAACAGGGTTGCCTTGCCACCGCGCAGGGGGCGATTGCTCGTGGGGGGGACGCCATCCACGACGTTGTACATGTTGCCACCGTTGTCGGCGGTGAAAACGATGATGGTATTGTCGGCCAATTCCAAGCGGTCCAACGCATCCAAAAGAGTCCCGATCGCATCATCCATGCTTTCGACCATCGCTGCGTAGGTGGGGGATCGTTGTGGATCGTTAGGGTCGACGCGCGCACGATGTTTCTCGATCAATTCCTTTTTTGCATCGAAGGGTGCGTGGACACTGAACATCCAGTAGTTCATGAAGAATGGTCGATCGCGATGCTTCTCCATCCACGCGACAGCTTCGCGAGCCATCCGATCCTCAATGTGTTCACCGGCAGAATCTTCTTGAAAGTTCCGGAATTTCCACGGGGCAACATAGCTACCAGCCGGTCCAGGCCCGGGATGATGCGGCAGGTCGCTGTCGAAGCCTTGTTGCAATGGAGAATAGGGTTCGGTACCGAGATGCCACTTGCCGAAATGGCCCGTCGCATAGCCTGCTTCCTTCAAAGATTCGGCAAGCGTGTGGTATTCGGTTTTGAGACGAGTTGCCGATTGCGGTTGGACCACTTTCTGATGGGGAGGTCCTGCCTTTGCAACGCTGGCTCCGAGGACGACTTGCGGCAGATGTCCATTCGGGACGGTAATCCCCGTGCGCGCGGGGCTCATGCCGGTAAGAATCGCGGATCGTGTTGGGGAGCAGAGGGGGCTCGCGGAATAGGCTCGCGTAAAGGTCATGCCGCGCTGCGCGAGTCGGTTCAGATTCGGAGTCTGATGAAATCGCGTTTGGCCATTCAGCGAGGTATCGCTCCATCCCAAATCATCGGCCAGGATGAAAATGACATTGGGACGCGATGCAGGCTCCGTAGCCATGGCTACAGGTGCATCAAGCAACGAGGTTGCCAGCAACGCTGCAATCGCGAGGGGAAAATTGGATCGCCAAAGGCTCATCAGTTGCCTTTCGATTTCTTCTTTTTCTTGGGGTTCGCAGAAGGCTCTGGGGGTTCCAGAGGGCCTGGAT
Organism: Planctomycetota bacterium; assembly: GCA_046306195.1. Taxonomy (GTDB): domain Bacteria; phylum Planctomycetota; class Planctomycetia; order Pirellulales; family Pirellulaceae; genus JBKCUI01. The sequence goes on from JBKDXO010000017.1 coordinate 7,078, forward strand.
GTATACGCTGCTGGAGCAGTTGATCGAGTTGCCGGCCGAGCGTCTCCCGCGTGGCGGATTGCGCAGCATCGTCCGCGATATTCCGTTCCTCGATCGATAGGCTCCCTCGCCGGCTGGTGCTGGGACCGCTGCGATAATCGTACAGTTCCTCGGCGACGACGTTGCGATCGGGCCAGGAAATCCAGCGCGTGTAGCGATGTGTATCGGTACGCAGCGAGTAGCCCATGAATCGCGGCTGGTTCGGGCTGAACGGGCGAGCGAATTGGCTCAGGACGGCGGACTGTCCCGGAGCCTGGGGATCCTCGAGCATCGGCTTGAGGTTTCGGCCATCGAGGCCGTCCGGGACAGGGAGCGAGGCCAGGGAGGCGAGGGTCGGGTAGAGGTCCACGAGTTCGACTAGCCCGTTGCTTCGTGCTCCCGGTTGCTTCATCCCTGGGGACCGAATGATGAGCGGCACGCGTGTATCGTGTTCGAAGTTGGTCCCTTTGCACCATCGGTCCTTTTCGCCCAACGCGTATCCATGATCGGCGCACAACACGACGATCGTGTTGCCTGCCAAGCCTTTTTGCTCCAGAGCGGAGAGCAATTTGCCGATCTGGGCATCGGTGTAACTGACGCAGGCGTAGTACCCATGCCTAAGGGTGCGTGTCGTCGTGAGATCGAGATGTTCATCGTCCGGTATATCGCGATATCCACCCAATTCGCGATGGTCGTTCGGAGCGTTTTCAGAAACGCCTTCAACGGTTCGACCGTCGTCTTGTTGTTCGAATACCGATGGATCATGCAGATCCCAGTACCGCTTGGGTGCGTTGAACGGAAGATGGGGTTTGAAGAAACCGACCGCCATGAAAAAAGGTTTTCTTGCCGATTGCAACTCCTGTAACTTTTCGATGGCGACATTCGCTAGTTTGCCGTCGGGGTAGCCATCGTCGGCGACATCGGCCGCTTCCCAGGCAGCACCTTTGCCCTGCCCCGATTTGCCCACCAGCGAATTTCTCCATCCCGGCTGCTTGATGATTTCAGGTTCGGACCAGGACGCAGGATCCAATTCGCGCTCGTCGCCGCTGAATACCTTGCCGAGGGCTGCGGTATGGTAGCCATGATTCTTGAAGTGCTGCGGGAGCGTGACTAGATCGGGTTGGGTTGCTCGAAAGAGATTGCGATTGTGCCATACGCGCAGATTATCGGGCAACCGACCTGTCAGAAGAGATGCACGCGAGGGGCCGCAAACGGCTTGTTGGCAGTAGGCACGATCGAACACGCGGGCGGTGCTGGCAAACGCATCGATGTTGGGGGTTTTGGCAACCGCATCTCCGTAACATCCCAGCGCGGGGCGCAAGTCATCGACCACGATGAGCAGGACATTGGGTTGCTGCGCCGACGCGGCCGATACGAGTAGTAAGGCGAGAGATAGAAAAGCTGTCATGCGCATGGCGGTCATGATAATTTGCAAGGATATCTCAGCGAGGACCGGGGGTATTGACCGTTGCGGCATGCTCGGGATCCTCGGCGAGGTTGCGGAGTTGATCCGGATCGTCGTGGGTGAAATAAAGCTCGTCGCTGGGGCTTAGCGCGAGAAATACATCGGCCTGGGCAGGAGTCAGTTCCTGCGCGTCGCGTGCGGCTCGCAGGGACGCGTGTGCTCGAGATCCCACAGGATCGGCAGCCCAGGTCATTCCAGCTGACATCGTCAGCGATGCAGATGACGAAGTTCGTAGTCGAGTCGGCCGAGGCATCGCCTACGAAACACAACCCAAAGAGCTTGACAGCAAGAAACGATCGACGGGAAATAAAACAGTCGGCGGATTTCATCCCGCGATTGTAACGCTGGACCCTGGCAAGTGCGCGGCAAATCCTCGGCCAATCCTGAGCTAATCTAGTCCTTCGCGACTTCGATGCCGTCGGAATGGATGGCCGTGACCCGTTTCCCATTGGGCAATACGTCTCCCACCCGAATCACGCGATCGCCCAGAAGTGCCGATGCCCCATTCGGCGTTTGAAAGACGGCTCGAACTTTCAACGGATCCTCGGGCACAATCTCTTGCTCAACCTCTGGTCTCGCCGCGTCATTCTCCGAAAGTTCATCCGCGGACGTCGACTCATCGAGCTCTTTCGACCTTGGGAACGGTTGCATTAATACGATCTCTTCCCAATCGTATTGCGGCCACTCGACCTTTTTCTTGGTCGTCACCAATGTCTCCCGACTGGTGGTCTCCATCTCGGGCGAAATCGGCGGGTTGCTCGTGTCCTGCATCAGGACCATTCCGAGAAGGGCTGCCAGAGCAGGGATGAGTGCAAGTTTGAATTTAGGAGATTTAGCAAACATCGATGATCTTCTTTCAGGCTCGATCCGCCGAAACCAGTTCGCTCTCGCTCCACTCAGGAGCAAAAAGAATGCCTAGCTCCAAATCGATGGTGCATCCCTTTTTGTTGGCCGAGGGTGTGATCAATCGCAGTTTTTTCAAGTAGACGAGGAATGGAAAGTCCTCTAACGATTGAGCCAAGGCGAAAAGTCCCGCGTAAGATGCATTCAAGCTCAATTGAAAGGATCGCACCTTGCATTTCAGATCCTTCGTGTCGATCGTCTGGTTGCCCATGGGGCGGAAATCGTTCAGTTTGCAATGGGACACTGCAACCACCTTTTCCAACTCGCGCAAAATATCGGAATCCACGAGCCGAACGGGAACTCGGTCTCGGAGCCTGCGAAACGATGCTGAAATTTGATCGCGGTCTTGCATAGCCTCATCGAGCTGAGATTCGATTCGAGCGGTGTTCTCGAGAAGCTCCGAATCTTGCTGGACCTCGTATTCCATCCGGCTATGCCATGATTGGATCGACTCTCGCACATGCCATCCGAGATAGCCCAGCGTCCCCATCATGAGGACTCCTACGATGTGAACAATCCAACGCAACCGTTCCAGGACGGGATGCGATAGTTTCCATTTATTCAACATACGTGCACTCCAATTCGAATTCGTCGACTTGCTGGTTTGCCACGATCGAATCCCGGGCGGACTTCAGCAGAATCGATTGGAACACCCCAAACTCTTCCAACCTCTGGACGACTTCGGCGACCGTAGGACTGGTCCCTGTGTATCCGCGAGCCACGATTTGGGTCGTGAACGCGCCTGACGGCTTCTTCTCGGCAACCGGTTTTCCAGCCGGGGCGGATCCGCTCGGTTTGGATTCGCTCGGTTTGGATTCGCTCTGGATCAATACCTGCAAGTCCTGCAGGGCGATCGGCGAATCGTCCGATTGAAAGGTCTTTCCGAAAATCCCGAGTAAGGAAGGGATTCGATTGGGAGGCAAAACGGCTCGAATGCGCTGGCTACGTTTTTGCACATCTGCGGTGATGAAACGGATCTGCTGCGTCTTGCTCTCTTTCAATCGCAAGGGGGCGACATCTTTGTTCAGCCGTTCCAGATCCTGCTGCAGTTTGAACGACTGGATGCTTAAGGGAGCACAGAGCGATACCAAGGTGATCGCCCAGATCGCAATCGCAAGTCCCCAATTCTTGGTGGCCCGGATCAACCGACTTTGCGAGACCAATTCCGGCGGTAGCAGATTGACGTGCATCAGGATCTCTCCCACGCGATAGCCGACAAACCGGCGGCGACCGCATAGAGACTGGCTGGCAAACCGGGGCTGCTTTCATGGCTCGAAGGAATAGTCCATCGTTGCGTGGGCAACTCGACCAACTGTTCCAACTGCTCGCAGACCTTGGGCATCACGGAACCACTTCCACATACGAGGATTTCCGTTGGATCATCTCCATACTGTTCCGCTCGAAGGTATTCGAGGGTACGGTAGATCTCGGCTGCGAGCGAGTGCACGAATCGGACTTGATACTCGGAAACGATTTCCAGCAATTCGCTGGACGAATGTTGGATGTCCTGGGATGCCTGGGATGCTTTGAGAATGAGCAGGTATACTTCGGTCGGACTCAATGCGAATTCCCGTCCCAAAGGCAGCAGTACATTTTCGAAACCGTGATGGCTGAGAACCCGCGTTACGACGGGTAATCCCTGCTGGGCCTGGGTCAGGGTCGTGCACGCGTCTCCCAGATGGACCATCAAACAAGATTGCTCGGGTACCGCGACAACCATTTCCGCCGATCTCGCGAGCGCACAGGGGATCGCATCGAGCACCTCAGGCGTGTAGCCAGCGCGCGTCACCATCTCGCCGAGCCAAATCGTGAATGCATAATCCGCCGAAACAACAGCCGCGCTTCGCCTGTTTTCTGTCGTACGCCGAGTCACGGGCAATTCCCACGCCTTGACGAGGTTGGCCTCGAAATCGAAACTCGAATCCTTTTCCAGTTCGGACTCAACAGCTTGATCGAGACCTTCCGAGTCCTTGGCCTTGACGTCGAACTCGCGGTAGTCGATCGCTTCGTCCCCGATGGTAAAGGCTGTTGCTGAGAGGCTGAACAACGATCTCGCTTTCTCGGCCTGCTCGATCATGCTCTGCATGGCTCTTTGCGGACCCGGCTCCGCGGGCGAATCGCCGTTGTCGATCGCGGCGTGGGAAGCAGCGCTCGGGAACGCAGTCCACCGGGCATCCAACGTGTACTGGTTGCCGAGCTTTTCCACCTGGGCCATGTGGATTGCATTTCGGCTGATATCCAGCCCCACCCAGCCCATTCGCGGGTTCTTGAAGAGATTCGTAATTTTTTGGAACGGTGCGGCAAACATACTGGGAAAGCGTAGTTCTCGATACGCAATCACAGAGATTCAAACGAAGCCAAACCGTTTCTCTGCATCAAGAAGCGGTCGTTATATCCAGCATAGGCAGCACGATCGACATCACCACCGTTCCGACTACGCCCCCTAGGGTGATGATCATCGTAGGTTCGAGCAGCTTCACGAACCATCGCAGTTTTTGCTCACCCTCGGTTTCGTAGTAATCGCCGATCGTCTGGAGGACGAACGCGAGCTTCGCGGAGCGTTCGCCGGTCTCCAGCATGTGGCCAGCGCCCGATGGAAAGAAGGAAAACGCACTGACGGCCGGCCCGATCCCTTTCCCCTCGAGAATGTCACGTTCCATGGATCGAAGCATATCGCGATAGTAAACATTTTGCGTTGCCCTTTGGGTCAGCCGGACCGTTTCCAAGAGCGGCACACCGTTTTCGATCATGGTTCCCATCAATCGAAAGATACGACCTGCCATCAGAGGGCGGCTTGCCTGACGGAAACCAACCATGTTGAGCACGATGTAGTCGACAACATAGCGCCACTGAGGCAATCGTCGCGCATAGAGCAATCCGGCTGCCAAGGCGCCGGCGAAGCAAACGATCAGAATCCAATGGGTCTGCAGTGTCGTCCCAATGGCGAGCAAAAAGGAAGTGATCGGCGGAACCGGCCTTTCCATGTCCTGGAAAACCTTGGCGAATTGCGGGAGCACGAAGAAGAACATCGAGGAGATGACGGAGCTGGTGATAAACAACAGTACGGCGGGATAGGTCAGCATCGACAACACATTGCTCTTGAGTTGCTGGTCTCGCTGCATCAACGTTGTCATGCGCTCGAGAACTTGGACCAATTTGCCGGAGTTTTCTCCGGCATCGATCACGGCCACCATGGAGACATCGAACACCTTGGGGTGTTTCGCCATCGCCGCCGACAAGCTTGTTCCCTCTTGCACATCGCGGTAAATCGCGAGGAGAACCTCGCGAAGCCCGGAATGTTTGCATTGATGGGCTACCATCTGGAGTGCGCTGGCCAGATCGTCCCCGGACTGGATCATGATCGACAACTGGGACCAAGCGACCACCAGATCGCTCTTTTTGACCCGCTTTTTTGTCGCTAACGAAAACGAGCCCCAGGAAGCAGTTGGCGAAGCAGCGCTCGCGTTCCCTTTCCTGCGAGCGAGCTGGATCGCGGGTCTGGTTTGGAGCCCCGAGATCCGCTCGGGATTCGACGGCGGCAGTCCTGCGATACGCATAGAGCCTCGCGACGACGACATCTGGGATGTACGTTCTCTGGCCCCTTGGACCATGACGCCTGATTTGTTTTTGCTTTGCGGTAGAGTCATCTTTGAGTCCGTGCAAACGTGTTACTCATCGCAGTAAGCGACTTCCAAAACCTCATCGATCGTCGTTCTTCCAGCCTCTGCCAGACAAATCCCTTCGTCCATCAACAAACCCCGCCCCATTTTGCGATGGTAAGCCCTCAACGCGTCCGAGGTGCAATTGTTGGTGATCATTTCCCTCGCGGCCCGATCGAGACTGAATATTTCGTAGATCCCGGTACGGCCACGATATCCGGTATCAAAACACTCCCGACACCCTTGCCCCCGATGAAACTGCTTGCGACGGTCTCCCGAGTAACGAATCGCATCGAGTTGCTGGGCGTCGGGATAGTAGGCGATATCGCACGCCGGACAAATCGTTCGCACCAAGCGCTGCGCGATGACGCCGAGCAGTGAGGCAGAAATCTTGAACGGTTCAATCCCCATGTCTCGCAACCGAGTGACTGCTCCGAAACTGTCGTTGGTGTGCAAGGTACTGAGTACCAGGTGCCCCGTGAGCGCAGCCTGAATCGCAATCGACGCGGTCTCGCCATCGCGGATTTCACCCACCATGATCACGTCCGGGTCCTGACGCAGAATCGAGCGGAGCGCATCGTTGAACTGCATCGCTTTGTTGCTGCTGACCTGAACCTGGTTAATCATGTCCAACTGGTATTCGACGGGATCCTCGACCGTGACGATGTTGCGCTGCACGGATTTGATCAACTCGACAGCCGAATACAGTGTCGTCGTTTTGCCGCTCCCGGTCGGACCGGTGGTCAACAGGAGTCCATACGGACGTTTCAACAGATCTTTGATCGTCGTCAGCACCTCCTCTCGCATTCCGAGTTTGTCGAGATAGAAGGTGACATTCTTTTTGTCGAGCACTCGCATCACGACTTTTTCACCGAGAATCGTCGGAAGAGTTGAAATCCGAAGATCGATCTCCCGGCCATCGACGCGAAGGTGAATTCGTCCGTCTTGCGGAACTCGGCGCTCAGAAATATCGAGTTTGGCGAGCACCTTCATGCGGGAGACCATGGCTGCATGGTACTCGCGCTTGGGATGCAGGATCTCCCGCAGGTAGCCATCGACCCGGTATCGGACCACCGAAGCGTTTTGGGAGGGTTCGAAATGGATATCGCTCGCTTTTTGGCGTATTGCCTGGACGATGATGTAGTTGACGAGATTGATCACCGGACTTCCGTCGGTCAACGAAACGACATCTGACAAGGAGACGTCGATCGCTTCGGAATCGATGGACAGCGAATCCTGATCCAAATCCGCAGTCACTTCGTCGACTGAAAAATTATCTTCGTAGCAATGCTTGAGCGTTCGCTCGATCGAACCTCGCATCGCCAGCACGGGCCGAATCTTCAACCCCGTTATACGAGTTAGTTCGTCGATATGACGAAGATTCTTGGGGTCACGCATCGCCACGGTGAGCGTGTCCCGGACCAAAAACAAACCGAGAACGCACATGTTCTCCGCTTTGGATCTCGGAATCCGTTGAACCGCGATCGGATCCACCAACCCGTTCCGCAGTCGAACAGCGGGCACACCGATCTGCTGGCCCAGGAACAGCAACAGGGAGTCCTCATCGACGATCCCCATCTCAAGCAGAGTCTCTCCGAGTTGATTGCGGTTTTTCGCGTGCGAGCGCAGCGCCGACTCCAGATCGTCAACGCTGATGATCCCTGCGCCGACGAGGGATTCCCCGAGTTTGTTCGTTGTGCCCGCCTGAGGCTTGACCGGCCGAATAGGACGAAGCGGGCTGCGGAGCCCTAGCCCCCCGCCAAGAGCAGAAGGGAGTGATTCGAGAGGGGGGGGAGGATCGAAAGTCATTTCTAGAAGCTCCCGAGGGCTTGAAAATAGTCGAGTTAGAATTGAAATTCGCTGTGCAGTCCATTTATCCGAAGAATGTCCTGACAAAGGGGGTTGGGCCGCGCGAGCACCACCATGCCTCCGACCGCATCGCTTTGATCCTTGAGATCGAGCAGCGACTCGAGTCCCATGCTATCCAAGAGCGGGATACTTCTCATGTCGAGCACA
>JBKDXO010000018.1:0-36106 GCA_046306195.1 Planctomycetota bacterium
CGAAGCGTGCTGGCGTGCGGACCGAGCTTGTTAGCCGAGATGCGCGAGCATCCGGGTTGAAGCGCGCAACACCTTGCCATGTTTCTTCCACTTCAAACCGGGCGGCTCGCGCCGGCTAGCGCCCACGCGGCTAATGGTCAATCCGAAATCCGCAGAACCCACACCCATCGCAAAACCGCTCGGGGTGCCACTTGAGGAGTTGCATTTGCCTCGGCTACGCCGCGACAGACGGATCCTGCGACGCCGTGCGGTTAGCCGGCAAACGGTTACCGCTGATAAATCGGCAAGTAATGAAACTTGACCGATAGGCTCAAGATCGCCATCGAGGTGCAATAGACACTGCCAGCGTTCTGCTCCTCGCCTCCAGAGGATTCCCAAGCTCCATTCCCTTTCTGCTTTGGCAAGAGCAGGTCGGATACTAATTTCGCTGCCTTGCCTGCGTGATCACCGCCCCGCTGGTGCATGCCCTGGGCGAAATAGTAGAGACCATAAAGGATGAATCGATCGTTCCATTGCGGCGGATGCTCTAGCAACCAGTCCGCGGACCCGATCACCAGCGGCGATTCGTACTGCCCGCAAACCTGCATGGCCAATAATCCCGCTGAAGTCATCGTAAACGATGGACCACCCCCATTCGGTTCGTAGCTGAATCCGTTCTTCATGTCTCGAGGGTTTCCGTTGCTGTCCAATGGGGAGGCGTAGGATCGCCTCAGGTATTCGATCGCGTTGTCGATCGTCTTCGAGGAAACGTCCAAGCCATCATTTTTGGCGCTCCGGAGCGCCATCAACTGCCAAACACTTACCGAGAGATCGCTATCACCGGAATCGGGGGTGTAACGCCATCCACCTCGCGCGTTGGCCGCTTTCTTGACGCCCTGGCTCCGCACAATCAAGTCGATCGCTTTTTGACACGACTCGTGAATCCGTTCGTCCATCGCCGAATCGGACCCCATGCCGAGCATCTCAGTCAACATCAACGTCACGATCCCGTGTCCATACATGCGCGACCCATCGGATGCACCAAAGTAACCCTGCGGATCTTGCCTGCCGTCGCCGAGCAGGAACTTCAATCCCTGCGACATCGCAACGCCCTCCGGTGATTGATCGACCGGCTGATGGCCAACCGATGCCATCGCCATGATCGCCAACGCGGTCATCGCGTTCTCATGCCCACGATCGGTGATCGCGCCATCTTTGCGCTGCTGCGACACCAGGTACTTGATCCCGCGAGCAACCGCCGCGTCGATATCGTCGGCCTGATAGGGATCTTGGCTGACTGCGCCGATACCGGCAATGGGGTCCTCTGCCTGGATTGGGCTTGTCCACAGAAGAAGAACCATGAGGCAAAACGTCGCGCACGTTGCGCATCGATCCATCGTGCTGCACCATGATGCCTGACAAATGCGGCATTGCTGCTTGCGGAACCCGTTTGCTTGCCGAAATGTCATCTTCTCCTCCCTCGTACCACGATCAGACAATCATGATCATACTGTGACAAAGTATGGATCGTAGTCGCGGATGTATCGGCATGCGCGAGATTCAGCGATCAAGCTAAAAAAATTGCGCGATGGATGGGAGATGGTGATATGAAATGGCTGCCGCTGATCGTTCTGTTAGTCCTCGTTCCCCAGGACGTTCCCAAGCCGGAATCCAAGCCGGAAAATACTCGTTTGAACGAGCATTTGAAAATCTTCGAACCGTATCTCGGCAAAACGTACCGGGGCGAGTTCGCGAATTCGACACCGGAGAAGCCGATCGTGGACGTCTCGCGATGGGAGCGGGCGATGAATGGGCAAGCGGTACGTGTGCTCCATTCTGTCAACAACGGGGATTACGGCGGCGAGACGATCATGATGTGGGATGCCACGAGCGAAAAGATCGCGTTCTGGTATTTCACCACGGCCGGATTCTATACAAGCGGGACTCTGGAGATCGACGGCCCGCATTGGGCCAGCATCGAGAAGGTATCGGGCAACGCCAACGGCATCACCGAGGTCAAAGCGACGACCGAACCGACTCCTGACGGTGGTTTCGTCACCAAATCGCAGTATTTCAAGAACGGCAAGTGGGAGCCCGGAAGCGAGCGAACCTATCGGGTTGCGCCGGACGCACAGGTGATTTTTAAGTAGCCCAGTCCCGAAAAGAAACGGGTTATCGGAAGGCATCCGTAGGCAAGGAACCGTTCGCGGATTACTCTCGAATTCTCCATCGCTGGTTACGTCTCATTCCTTGGCCATCGGAGCGACTCTGTGAGCCCCTACTCGCGACGACGATTTCTTCAACATGCCTCCCTCGCTATGCCGGTCCTCGCCGCGGGGAGGGTTCCGTCAGCATGGGGGGAATCCCTTCTGGGCGAGACCATCGCATGGCAGAACGCAAGGATCCTGACGGCACAATCCTCGCCGATTGAAAAGGGAACACTGCTTGTCCAGGGCAGCACCATTCTCGCGGTTGGGCCGAGCGATTCGGTTGCGATTCCGCCCGGTGCACGCTCCATCGACGTGAGTGGAAAATGGATTATGCCGGGACTCGTATGCACCCATAGCCATATCGGAGGGATGGGGGCGGCGGATGGTAGTGCGCCGATCCAACCGGGTGTGCGGATCCTCGACTCGTTGAATGTTCGGGACTCTGGCTTCAAACGCGCCTTGGCGGGCGGATTGACGACACTGAACATCATGCCGGGGTCCGGTCATCTCATTTCCGGGCAAACCGTTTACTGCAAGCTTCGCTACGCAGGGAAAGGGCCATCGACCATCGAGGAACTCTTCATCCGAGATGCCGAAGGAAACGGATTGGGTGGATTGAAGATGGCGAATGGGACCAATTCGATCGGCGAGTCGCCGTTTCCCGGCACGCGCGGCAAATCCGCGTTCCTTGTCCGCGAACAGTACATCAAGGCGCGCGAGTATCACGCCAAAGTGGTCGCTGCAAAAGGCGATGCTGACAAACTGCCACCGCGCGATCTGCATATGGAAGCGCTCGTCGAAGCCATGCAGCTAAAACGCATCGTGCATCACCACACGCATCGCCACGATGACATTATTACCGTCCTGCGGCTGGCTCAAGAGTTCAATTTGCGCGTCGTCTTGCACCATGTCAGCGAGGGGTGGAAGGTCGCGAAGGAAATCTCTGCCGCCAAGGTTCCTTGCTCGGTCATCGTGATCGATTCTCCCGGCGGCAAGTTGGAGGCGCGCGACATGACCTTCCGCAACGGGCGCATTCTCGATGAAGCAGGGGTGCGGGTCGCCTTCCATACCGACGACTGGATCACCGATTCTCGCGTCTTCACACGATCAGCCGCACTAGCCGTCCGAGCGGGAATGAATCGGGACCGCGCCATCGAAGGCTTGACCATCGCAGGCGCAGAAATGCTCGGTTTGGAGAATCGAATTGGCTCGCTCGCACCTGGCAAAGATGCGGACTTTGCAATCCTATCGGGCGATCCCTTGAGCGTTTACACACGCGTCCTCGAAACCTGGGTCGAGGGGCAGAAGGCATTCGATTTGTCCGACCCCAAGGACGCATTGTTTGCCGAGGGAGGGACCGGAGCTGGTTCCGATTTGGATCCGTTCCTATGCTGTTATGCCCAACCGTGGCAAATCGGAGGAAAACAATAATGCGTACTCATCGCACATCCTGGTTCGCGGCAACCATTGCTCTCCTCGCGGTTTCTACTCCGTCGCTGATCGCCGGCGACGTGGTCGTCGTCAAGGGGAAAAAGATCCACACCGTCTCGGGACGCATCCTCGAAAATGGAGTGGTCGTGTGCGTCGACGGCAAGATCGCAGCCATCGGCGATGCTGCTTCGGTCGTGGTCCCGGACGGAGCCCGGGTGCATGAAGCGGAGGTGGTTTTGCCCGGTCTGATCGACGTGCGAACCTGCGTCGGACTCTCGGGCATGCTCAATGTCCCACAAGCATCCGACCAACTCGAGCCCTCGACGCCTGTGCAACCCGAACTGCGTGCGATCGATGCCTACAATGGCAAAGATGAATTGGTCGAATACCTGCGTGGCTACGGCGTCACCACCGTCCACACCGGCCATGCGCCAGGCGAATTGATCTCCGGGCAAACCCTCATCGCCAAAACGCACGGAAACACGATCGAAGCCGCATTGATCGCCGACGGGCGAGCCGTCTGCTGCACGCTCGCCGAGACCGCCAAGAAATCAGGCAAGCAGAGTCCGGGTACGCGAGGCAAACAAGTCGCGATGCTGCGCCAGTTGCTGATCGACGCATCGGAGTACCGCGCGAAACTCGCCAAGAAACCCGACGGCGGTGAATCCAAACCGGAGCCGACGCGAAACCTGAAGCTGGAAGCGATGGCAGCGGTGCTCGACGGCAAGAAAGCCTTGCTGATCACGGCCGATCGTGCGCAGGACATCGCCAACGCATTGCGATTGGCTGAGGAATTCAAGATTTCGATTTGGCTCGACAGCGCGGCCGAAGCCCATGAGCTGATTCCCCATATCCAGAAAGCACAGGTACCGATCCTGCTCCATCCCACCATGGCCCGTGCCAGCGGCGAGCGTGAGAATCTGACCATGCGTTCGGCTGCGATTCTGAAGGAAAACCATATTCCTTTCGCGATTCAGGGAGGCTACGAATCGTATGTCCCCAAGGCTCGAATCATCCTGTTCGAAGCAGCCGTCGCTGCCGCACATGGACTATCCCGCGAGGCGGCGATCGAAGCCATCACCTTGTCTCCCGCAAAGATTTTAGGAATCGCAGATCGCGTGGGCTCAATCGAAGTCGGCAAGGACGCGGATTTGGCTCTCTATGACGGCGACCCACTCGAGTACACTACCCATTGTGTCGGTGTCCTCATCGACGGCAAATCCTATCCAGGAGAACAGTAACTTCGGCGAACCTACTTGTTCACGCGAGCGGAGTTCGTCGATCCAAGCTGATTTACTATCTGCTATTTGCTCTTTGCCGAGATCGCGAGGACAGCGGGGTGCTTGATCTTGCGCTCCACGGACAAAGCGTAGAATCGTTCGATGATCGGCAAGGTTCCTAATCGCCGGACGCCGTACATCCGCTCCACCTCGTCGACGATAATGGTCGGCGCTACGAAAACTCCCAAACCCTCCTTGCCGGCGATTTTGAGCATTGCCGCATCCGCAAATTCGCACCGAATGTCTGGCTCGATTTTGTGCTGGTCAAACCATAAATCCAGCGAACGACGCAGGACGGTGTCCGAGGTCGGCAAAAGAAAAGGCGCTCGATGCAGATTCCTAGGGAACTCTTCGTCGGCCGGCAATTTCGAGGCGAGTTTCGGGGTGGCCAAAACACTGATCGTTGATTCGCCGAGCAAATGCGAGAAGGCTTTCACGCTGTACCGCGGATCCATGGGTGTGTCGGACAACACCACATCGAGCCGATGGATGCTCAAGTCGCTGATCAGATCCTGAAGCGCACCCTCGTGGCACACCAACCGCATGGGGGTCTCCAAACGCAAGGCAGGCTCGAGCAATCGATACGCCACCATCTTGGGCATCACATCCTTGATCCCGACCCGAAACAGCATCGGCGTTCCCAACGGGTTTCCCCGCAACGCATTGAGCATCTCCTCCCCAGTCGCGAAAATGTCGGATGCGTACTGCAGCACCGACTCGCCCGTTTCGGTCAGCGCCAGACCGCGACCCGATTTTCGGAGCAGTTGACGCCCCAGAAATTTCTCGAGGTCCTTGATCTGGATACTGAGCGTCGCAGGCGTCACATGGAGCTTCGCGGCCGCCCGGGTCATCGACCCCTCGCGTGCAGTCACCCAAAAGTACATCAAATGGTGGTAATTCAATGATTCCATGACTCGGAGGCTCCTCGGATTGTTTGATTTTTTTAAACGATTGTTGTAGCAGAATCAGTCTGCCTCCGCGACGGAATCGCCGTATTATTCCTTCGTGGACTGACTTGTTTGACTCGCAACATGGAGAATTCAATCGTGCTGATTTCCATTCACGCAAAGGGTGAAGCTCTTCCTCATGGCCTCCGAGGATGGATCGAAGATCGGATTATGTCGGCTGTATCGATGCTGGCGGATCGAGGCCGGCAGGTGGATGTTTATTTGACGGACGAAAATGGTCCATTGCGAGCAGGGTGGGACAAGTCGTGCCGGGTTGTAGTGAGTATTGCTCGTGAGCCACAAATGGTCGTCGTGGATCGCGATTCGAACATTGCGAGGATGATCGACCGGGTCGCCGACCGTTTGTCGCGATGTGTGACCAAACGATGTGCCCGGCAACGACGGCATCGCGCGGCCCCGGCGCGTGAAATGTTTCAGGATGAAATCTGACGTCGGGTAGGGAAGAATCTATTCGTCGAGCAACTGCGCAGGGCGCCCGAGGTAGGCCAACGCGCCTTGGGCAGCCAGGCTGCCGGATCGAAGAGCGCCTTCCATCGTCGCCGGCCATCCCGTATCGACCCAATCCCCTCCGAGAAAAACCCCTTCGCTGGCCAACGCAGGGGGGGACAAACGACTCGCCGTGTGTCCCGGTGTTACGGAAAACACGGACTGCGGATCCGTGACTACTTTTCCGCGAAGCATTCGCGAGGCAGCAGCAGCGGGGAACAGTTCCTGCAGATCCCGCTCGACCGCGGCCAGGATTGCAGCTTGGTCGCCGCGCGGCAGCTGCCGCGATCCGCTGATCACAACTTGATAGTAGGTTTCTCCAGTTCCCTCCGACATGGCGACGGAATCAGGCCCGGGGAAAACCCATTGGCAAAATCGATCGATCAAGATCGCATGCGGCTGCGTCAACCACGGTCGCTCCCACCAGGTGTGAACCCCGGGGATCGGTGACGTTTCGAGTTCGGCCACTTTGGCTACTTCGCCTCTGGCATACTCCGAGAGTCCTGAATCCCGAAGCAAGGCTCCCAGGCGGTGCCATGGGACAGTAACGACTACGGCGTCGAAGGGTTGGCCTGATTCGTCGCCGAGACGCCAGTCGCCTGAATCGCTGCGATTCAAAAACGGGACGGTGGATCCAGATCGCACCTCGACGCGCAACGCTTCCAGTACGGAGCGCGGTACCTCGTCCATGAGTTTGGACAGGGGCTGCGAAGGGACCAGCAAATGAAAGGCGTCGCGTGTCGCGGCGAAACCATCCACCAAAACCTTTTTGACTGGCCCCATTGCAACACGATCCACTTGCTCCCCCAGCGCGCTTACCAAAATGGTTCCCCAAAACCGATCGATCGTTCGATCGTTTTGGAAATGCCGAACCAGCCACGTTCGGGCGGGCATTTGCTCAAAATCGGGCGTATCCTTGGCGAGCAATAGGGCAGCCAAGCCAGTTGCTACCCGGACTCGATCCAGTGGAGACAGATCGGGCCATCCCAGGATGAGACCACTGAGATGGAGCGGGGCGGGCAAGGGCCAAGCCCGCACATCCAACCGCCTCCCAGTCTTCGAAACAAAATGGAGCGTATCGAAGATCCGCCAGGCGCTCGTGGATCCCGTGCGCGCGATCCATCGCTGCAATTCCGAGCAGCATTGCATCCCCACGTGTTGGCAGTAATCGACCGCTTGGCTAGTGGCTGGATCGAGAAACGATCCGGCACGCCCACCCAGACGCGATTTGGATTCGCACAGGACCACTTCGCAACCGTGCCTGGCCAGGAGCAAGGCTGCATTCATGCCTGCC
This sequence comes from Planctomycetota bacterium, assembly GCA_046306195.1. Classification (GTDB taxonomy): domain Bacteria; phylum Planctomycetota; class Planctomycetia; order Pirellulales; family Pirellulaceae; genus JBKCUI01. The sequence goes on from JBKDXO010000018.1 coordinate 7,649, forward strand.
AGACCGCCTCCCACCACGGCCACACGCGGGTTTCGATCGGAAAACTTCGGTGCAGCGATTTGTTTCATCCATGCATTTTTCGACTCGCTCCGCGAGGCGGTGCGCAAAAGAAGCGGGGTGAAGCAGTGACTGGCCGCGAGCTGCAGTTTTCCCGCGCGATTGATACGAACACGCTCCTGCAAAATGCGGTTGGGATCGCGTTCGATGGCTGCGAGGATCCTGCGATAGGTATGCCACATCAGCGAGAACATTCGAAAGCTGTCCGAATCGAGCATGCGATGGAGCTGCCATCCGCGAGCGAACAGACCACGCGCTCGTTCGATCTGAACCGCGATCAACTCAGACAGTCCGTCCAGTTGTGCGTTTGAAAGGTTTTGACGGCTGTTGAAAAAACCGAGCCACTGCGAACGGGAAATACCGAATCGCTCTAGGTCCTCGGTGGGCAAGTAGACGCGGCCTCGCGCCGCGTCTTCTCGGAGATCCCTGAGGATGTTTGTCAGTTGAAAGGCGATGCCGCAATCGACCGCACTGGTCCAAAGCGGATCCTCGGGTGCGATCGGGTTGCCGTCTGTCCAAATGGCGGTGCAGCAAATGCCGATGGACGATGCGACTTGAAAGGCGTATTGGCGGAGCGCGGACCAGGACGGTATTTCGTCTCCTCGAGCATCGGTTTCCATCCCCTGCACCAAGGCTTGGAGCATTTCCACAGGGATCCGATAGCGGCGAGCCACATCGACGAGGGCTGGTCGGATCGCCGCGAGGTCCGATGGCAATTGCGAATCGAAAATGCTCTGCGAATGCGGCTCGGGTCCCAGCAGCGAATCGAGGTAATCCATCCACAACGAACGATTCCAACCCGGTTGGGACGGCGCATCGTCCGTCGCATCGTCAGCGAGTCGCGCGAACGCGTACAGGGTGTACATCGCGCGCCGCCGTTCGAGTTTTAGGAATTGAAAGGAGCGAAAGAAACTCGATCCGCTCGATCTCGAAATCCTCTCGGCCACTCGATACGAGTTTTCTAAATCCATCACGCGTCCCATCGAGGCTGATCGACCGATGGGATCGAAATGGACCGCGGGAACAAAAGGGAACGGATCATGAGCTGGAGTTTCTGGCCTTTGCTGACGGTGATGCTGCGAGACCAGACGTCGCCTTGCTGGGCATCGATATTCCGCAAGATCAACAGCCCGCCTCGCGCGAACAACTGAACGCTACGAGCGAACCACAGCGGACCTTGCTGGACAAGCGGCAGACCTGCGATCAGAAAACCTCGCGCGTCGCGCGTCCACTCCCGCGCGCCTTGCAACATTTCCGGCGAGGGAGCATCGCGGCGAAGGCTATCCGCTTCGACCCTCCATTTTTGATGGCGATCGGCAGGCCAGTAGACTCGCCCCCTCAGCGCGTCCAAGCGAATGTCTTGGCAAAAGTTCGCGAGCTGGAGCCCCGTGCAGATGGAATCGCTCCACTCGATCGTTTGCGGGGAGGACAAACGCGCGAGCTGCACCACCAATCGGCCGACCGGATTGGCGGACCGTCGACAGTACGCAAGCAGCTCTGCATCAGATGGATAGCGAAACGTCGATTGATCTTGGAGAAACGCGGAGAGCAGATCGGAAAACGGTTCCGGCTGCATGTCATATTGGGTGATGGTCTGACGGAGTGCAACAAAGACCGGGTGCGTTGCTTGCCCCTGGAAGCACGCGTCCAGCTGTGTACGCCACCAGTCCAGCAGCTGCCTCGATTGGTCGGGGTGATCCATCTCGTCAGCCAAGTCGTCGGACCAACGGCAATAGGCGTAGATACTTGCTAGGTGGGGTCGGATGCGAGCAGGAACGAGTCGGGTCACCACCGAAAAATTCTCGTAGTGCGATTGGGCCAAGTTCCGGCAGTACGCAAACGCCTCATCCAGCGCCATCGGAGGAATGCTCTGCTCGGGCCCGTAGCGGCTCAGGTCGCTTCGAACCCGTCCCACGCCCGATCGGGCAGCTTGATGTCGCATGGCGGTGGGATCTGCAGGGCTTGAGTCCGATACGGGGGGCAAGCTGGGAGCAACGGAGTGGGACAAGGTTGGGATCATCTCTTCGCGAAGGGGTTCCATCAGGCTATGATTATCTGCAGATCCTTCTTTTTCTCAACGGAACCTAGCCGCGAATGAAAATAATCCTTGCCGCTCCTCGCGGTTTTTGCGCGGGAGTCAATATGGCGGTGCAGAGCCTGGAGCTGGCACTCAAGCATTTTGGGCCACCCATCTACGTGTACCACGAGATCGTCCACAACCAGCATGTCGTCCGAACCTTTCAATCCCAGGGAGCGGTTTTCGTCGACAATTTGGAGGAAATCCCCGAGGGCTCGACCGTTTTGTTCTCGGCCCACGGCGTTGCGCCGGAGGTGCGGCGTTTCGCCCAAAGTCGCAACCTGCACGCCCTGGACGCTACCTGCCCGCTGGTGACCAAGGTCCACTTGGAGGCGATCAAATTCGCCAAAGAACATTACACGATCATCCTGATCGGCCATGCGGGACACGATGAAGTGATCGGCACCATGGGAGAAGCACCCGAGGCGATCGTTCTGGTCGAGGATACCGAAGAAGTGGACGCTTTGAGTTTCGAGCCAGGAACAAAGCTGGCTTATTTGACGCAAACCACACTGAGCGTCGACGATGCGAATCGCGTCATCGGCCGGCTTAAGGAGCGATTCCCATGGATCGTTGGCCCTCCCAAGGAGGACATTTGCTACGCGACACAAAATCGACAGGAAGCGGTCCGGCTGCTGTGCCAGCAGGCGGACAAAGTGATCGTTCTGGGATCGCAAAACAGCAGCAATTCCCAACGCCTTCGAGAATTAGCTCAGGAGAAAGGACGAGTCGCGTTCCTGATCGACGGCCCTCAGGATCTCCAAGAGGCTAGTTTCAACCAGAACGACGTGGTTTTGATCACCGCCGGAGCCAGCGCCCCCGAAGAAGTGGTCGCGAGCACCATCCAATGGCTAAAGGATCGTTTCGGAGCCAGTGTGGAGGAGAAAGAGGTGCGCAAGGAGGAAGTCTATTTCCCCTTGCCCAAGGCCCTTCGCCAATTGGTCGCCAATTCCTCCCCCCCATCGTGACCCGACGCGCGACCGAGCGATCCCATTTGCTTGTTCTGCAATCGCGTCACAGGATACCATCGTACTCGTACTCAGGACGCGTAAGCGTACGGCACTCGTACTCGATGGGTCTTCGTCGATCGCAGCATCGCGATTGTCCGATACTCCGAACCGGACACAGCCGATAAAAATGAGCCTGAGGCGCTAGCCGAGTTCGTTCGAAGTGCAAAAATCGGCTAGCGCCTCAGGCTCATGGAAACGAAGATCGACTTTTGTTGGCTGTGTCGACACAACGTGGTTTCCCTCCTCAGACCCTGATTCACGTTCCATCTCGAAATTCCAACGCCGACAAGTGCGTTGACCTGGACGCAGTGGTACCATGCGAAGATCCGTATCGAGTACGAGTACCGTCCTGTCGGACTGAGTACGAGTACGAAGAGCAGCCTGAACAAGCCGATGCACCGAAGAACTCGGTCGGCGCGGTTGCTCGTGGTGACGTAACTTCGCGTCCTTGGAGATCGTTTTCGCTAGAGAAACCGTTGGCCCCTCTGTGGTCCGTTGGTCGTGAGGGTCAAGATCTCCGGGCCTCGTTCGGTCATCAGCACGGTATGTTCGAATTGGGCGGACAATTTACCATCTCGCGTTCGGACAGTCCAGTTATCCTTCGTATCGAGTTTCGTGAACCGGGTGCCTGCGTTGATCATGGGCTCGACGGTGAAGCACATCCCTGGCAACAATCGTTCCTGGCGACTTTTGCGGTCGGGGAAGTGGGGGATGTTGGGGTATTGATGGAACCGTCTTCCGAGACCGTGACCGACATACTCGCGCACCACGGAAAACCCCCAACGGTTGGCTTCTTCGACCACGTTGTCGCCGATCACGCTGACAGGGCAACCGGGTTCGAGAGCCGCGATGGCGCGATGCATGGCATCGAATGAGCATTGACAGACCGAGCGGCCTTCCTCCCCGACCGTACCGACGAGGAATGTCTCCGACTGATCGCCGTGCCACCCGTCAACGATGCTGGTGATATCGACATTGATGATGTCTCCATCCTTGAGGACATAATCGCCCGGGATGCCGTGACAAATCACATCGTTCACGCTCGTGCAACAGCTCCGGGTGTAACCGAGATATCCGAGGGTGGCCGGAGTGTGCCGATGCTGGATTGTATAGTCATGGACCAGACGGTCGATTTCGCCCGTCGAGATTCCGGGCTGGATGAAAGGACGGATGTAGTCCATCAATTGGGCATTGAAACGTCCCGCAGCGCGCATGCCATCGCGCTGGACTTCCGTCAATTGCAGCTTTCTTAGGTTCTGCAGCATCGATGCCTCGAATTTTCCTTTCGACCGGGAGGGACGCGACCAGCGGTCCAGTCGGGAACATGGTACCTTGTATCCGAAGAATCTTAACCAACGCCGGCCGGAATGGAAAGTTCGCGGTGGAGGTTACTGGGACGTCGCCAACAGCCGTTTGGAAATCCGTATTGGAACGAGGGCGTTGAAAATGGGGAACCCGCTCCTCGCTGGAAGCAAAAGACGGAGGGAGCATGGCTGAGCCGGGATGGCAGGATTTTATCGAGGAATTTCTGACGCAGCCCTTGCGGCTGGTGTTTCAGGACGAGCACTACGTTGCGGTGTTCAAGCCAGCCGGCTTAATGGTCCACCGAGGCCCCCGCTCCTCAGCCCACGAACCGTTCTTGCTCCAAGCTTTGCGAGATCAACTCGGCACCTATCTCTACCCGATTCATCGTCTGGATCGACCTACGGCAGGATTAGTCATCTTTGGCCTGCACCGCGACGCGGCGTCGGAACTGGGTCAATTGTTTCAATCTCGCCGGGTCGCCAAGCATTATCAGGCCCTGGTACGAGGTTTTGTTCATGGAACGATCGCGATCGACCACCCGCTCGATGACCAGGTCGACGATTGGCTGACGACAGAAGCGGGGCGGGAATCCAACGCATCGGTGGGAGGAAGCGGGCCGAGATCCTTGGACGCCCTGACGGAGATCCGGGCGTTGGAGCAATTCGAAGTCGGTTGGCCCACGGCCGATTTCCCGACATCGCGATTCACTCTTTTGGAGATTCAGCCGCACACTGGGCGTTGGCACCAAATTCGTCGGCATTTGAATCACATCGCCCACCCGGTGATCGGGGACCATCGTCATGGAGACCATCGCTGGAACCAACGGTTTTTCGACTCCACGGGGGTGTACCGGATGTTGTTGACTTCCATGCGGCTCGATTTCCGACACCCCTTCACCATGGAGCCCCTATCGTTGTGGGTGCCCAGAGGCGATGGATTCGACGAGGCGCTGCGTTGTTTGCGGGACGCGGTACAACGTTCCCCTGTCCCCTAAAAACTGGGACTTTTCGGGGAACGGCCCCCCGTTTCGGGTTCTCTAAGGGCGTCGTGTGAAATGCTTGCCGCGCAGCTGCGTTTCCTTCGACACGAACAAGCGGAATAATCGGACTAGGGATAGGCTGGGAAAACCCGGAGCGACGGGTGATTTCCTTGTTGCTGCACCTGCCCTTCATTAATTTGGAAACGATGCGACGGAAATTGCGACTGGAATCCCTGGAAACGCGCTGCCTGATGGCGTCCCTTCCGTTCGGTGCTGCGCCGGAGGATACCGGAGAATTTATGCTGGGCCGGGTCGCTGTGACCCCTGTTTTCGTTGAAAGCTCTGGGATCTTAGACCCGAGCACCGAGGACTGGACTCCGACGCACAAGGCGGAGGTCCTGCAAAAAATTGAGTCGGGGCTGGATTGGTGGCGTCAACTGCTTGCGACCAAGACGAGTCGCCACTCGCTCGAGTTCGTCATCGATCGAGCGTTTGCAGATCAACCCTTCGTCTCACTCTACGAGCCAATCAATCGCCGCTCAAACGATTACCAACTGTTCGTTAACGAATTTTTAGTCAACCGGGGCTTCAATCAAAGCGCCGAGTTGGAAACGAACATGCGAGCGTTCAATCACGCTCAGCGTCAGCGCCTGCAAACGGACTGGTCGTTCACGATCTTTGTGGTCAACTCGTTGAATGACGGCGATGGGACCTTCGCGACCGGCGGGAACTTCAGCCGCGCCTTCTCGTTTGCGGGCGGGCTTTTCGAGGTTGTTCCATCAACGCGACCGGCATCGACTTTCGCGCATGAAACCGGCCATATGTTTTGGGCCCGGGACGAATACGTCGGTGGCGGGACCTACTACCAGCGGCGGGGCTACTACAATACCCAGAACACCAATGCCCTCGACTTGAATCCCGCTTCGCCATTCCAGCAAGCTGACAGTATCATGTCCGAAGGGGCTTCGCTCGATCGCGCGTTCAGTCAAATCGTCAGCGCGGATTCGACTCTGGCTCAAATCGGCTGGCTCGACTCCGACGGCGATGGCATCTTTGATGTCCTAGACGTCCCATTCAGTCTCGATGGCTCAGGCCGTTTGGACACGCTGAAAAACGAATATGTTTTCCGAGGGAACGCTCGCGTCCAAACACTCCCGAACCAAAACAGTTCGGGAACCCAGAACAATATCACGCTCAACCAGATTCAGCGGATCGAATACCGACTCAACAACGGGAACTGGACCACCCTTCTTTCACCCAATGCGTATACCGTCGAGTTGGATCTTCGCATTCCCGTCCCCACGGGCACGCTGGGCAAGCTGGAATTGAGGGCAATCGATGGCCGGACCGGGATTACCAGCAACATCTTTTCCGGTTCCTTGTCCCCCGCGTGGAGCACGACGGAAACCGACGGAGTCTTCGGATTTGCATGGAACGATCAGGATGGTGACGGCGTGTGGGATTCCCTGGAGAGCGGTGTTAGCAACGCCACCGTGCGATTGGAAACAACCGCCGGTACCGCAGGTCGCAGCCAGACCCTTGTCAAACCGAGCGACTTTCCAGACGGGCAAATCACTGGGAGTCTTCGAGGCATAACCCTTTCGAGCATAGGCATGGACGCAGACGGGCGTATCGGTTCGTTTCCCGACTCCGATGCGGTTTTAGACAGCCGCGTGTTCCGACCTTACTCATGGAGATCTCAGGCTGTTCGCGAATCCTTTCGAGGAACCGACACCCAACTGAAAGCGGCGACAGCCACTCCGACGCGTTATGCTTTCGTGCATGTGATCGGTGCCCAAAACGGAGCCATCGCCCGACTGGATGCATTTGATGCGTCCGGCAAGTTGCTCGGACGCGCCGAATCCACTCCGCTCAACTTGGATCAATCGCAAGGGCTCGAGCTCTTTGTCAACAGCGATTCGATCGCTTACGTAATCGCCTACGGCCATCGCGACACGACGATGTAGATCGATCAAGTCCGATTTGGATTGCGGGCGGAAGTAACGCCTCAGCTGGATGGCTCCTACTTATTCCCCGGTGTTCCAGCATCGACTTTTAACATTCGGATCTCTCCCCCGACCGCTTCGTATGAAAACACATCGCCCAACCCAGGGATTGTTGCGATAACCGTACCGGCCAACGGCGTTCTTCGAACGGATTTCGGATTGAAACTCCTGGTGTCCCCGTGGCAGAATCAATCGCGGCGACACGACACCAACAACGATGGGCTCGTCGATTTGTTCGACGTGCTGATTGTGATCAACGAAATCAACCGCACTGGCTCGCGGGCATTGAACGCCAATGATGCGGTTCCTCCACCCTTTTTGGATGTGGATGGCAATCGAATCCTGGACCCGATTGATGCGCTCGTCATCATCAACTTCATCAACGGACAAGGGGCCGGAGGCGAAGGGGAATCTCGCGACGAGGCTCAAGCGAACGAGAGCGTTTCTTCATCGTTCGATCTTGACGATTGGACCACCCGGAATCGACGCCGTCGAGTATTGTAGGCGTATTGGTCCCGCGCGTTTTGAACCGCGGTACGTTGCCAGTAACCGACCGCTGCCCCCAGGCCTCATGGACAATCCCTACCAAACGCAGGACAACACCACGCGCGATGTCGCCAAAGTGCCATTCTGGTACGTTTATTTCTATCACGCGTACTGGCCGACCTGGTGTGTAGGCGTTGTACTCTTCGCAGTAGGCTTGCTCGCCAGTGAACCGATCCTGGGCTGGATCGGGTTTGGAATCGCCGGAACTATGTCTATCAGCGCTTATTTTCTTCCCTCGCTCGCAGGGGTCACTCATCGCGACCATGCCTGGATCGATTCCCGCAACCTGCGATGGAAGGACGATGTGTTCCGCGATGCGTTGAGTAGATTCAAAAAGGGAGGTACGATCGTATTGGACGGCGTGGCATTCGGGTTTCGTCCGGGTAACGAGATCGCATGCGGCATAGTTACGGGCACGGTCGATCTGGACGAGATTTCCGCGCGGCGGGCTGCCTCGCATGCAAAGGAGGTCTTTGAGCGACTGAAAGCGGAGTCCGTCGAGTTTGCGACCGCAGTCGAGGGACGACTGTTCCGGATTTCGATCGTGTCGGGATACGAACTGTCCGCCGTGGAGCTATGCCGTGTCGTCGATGATACGATTGAATGGAAGCGGTAAAGGCAAAATCATCCTCTATCTCTTCAGACTCTATCTCTCAGCCCCCATCTCTCGGCGGCCCATTGCCCGCTAGAGGGACGCGACGAAGCGTCGCCAAATCGCGATCGCGCGTACGCTGCTTGATTGTGGAAGCGTTGGATCATAGTTGGGTCCATTTCCGAAATTGCGTCGCAGCAGCGCATCCGCGACGGAACGCGTTGCGGAATCCGGGTTTTCCAGGATCAATAGTAATGCTTCGACCTGCAGTGGGGAGAAGGCTTGGTTTGCACGGAGTTGAACCGCGCAAGATGCCAAAGTTTGAACGTGGGTCGCGTTCTGGGCGTTAGCTGCCAACGCTTGCCATACCCGTTGATTCATTTTTGTCCACGCGGGCAGTTGCAACAGTCGATCGATCGCTGCCGCGCGTTGCGCAAAGCTTCCCTTAGAAAACAGTTGCACTAGATCACGTCCCGAGGATACGTTGGCCCAGTTCTTCAGTTGCATCCAAGTGGCAGGATCGGTTCCGGGGACCGTCCCTTGCAGCACTTGCTCCAATGTGTTCGCGACATTGTCGGAAGTTTGCAATTGCGTCAGGATATTTTTTGGGATCGCAAGCGATTCGACGTTACGAGTTACCCAGAGTGGCATCTTCGATTTGCCCCCCACACGCTCCACCACTTTCCCCAATTGCAATAGACTGTCTTCATACTCAACGCCATCGCATTCCAGGAGTCCTTCGATTTGCGCGAGAACACCGTTCGGCGCAATCGACAAAGCGAGAGTTCCTGCGGATTTCCATTTCCAATTCCCAAACGATTGATCCTCCACCAAGAGATCGATTGCGGTCCCAGGAGGCATATCCACCAACGCAATCGCCCCGCGATCCATTCGAATCCGACCGTAGTCTTGGTTGGGTTGGGTGATCGCCATCGAGCTATCTGGGGCGACGACCAACTTGCCTCCCGCACTGAGTGCCCCCTCGGCCCGACTCTGTGGCAAAGTGCACAGTTGCAGAGATTGGCTTTCGAAATCCACAGGAGATATCGTCGTTCCCAACACTGTTCCTCGCCATCGATCGTATCCGTCCAGAAGAGATGACGCGGATGTGGTCGCCCGGCGCGCGAGAACACCTTGAATCTTGGTCCAGCGGAGTTCACCAAGTGCGACCGGGTACTTCTTCCCTGCATCGTTAGGTTTCGGAGAGGGCGTGTTTCCACGACCGTTTGGGTCGGGGACCGGAATGGTCGGTGTCGCTTCGACCAAATCCGTTCCGCTTGGGGCGGGCGGATTTGCATCCACATCCTTCATCGTTCGCGGTTGTTGAGCGATGGTTGGCGGTTGCTCGCCGTCGGTTACGACCTCAGGGTCGGATGGCAGTTCCAGTCCCGGGGCGTCGTTCGCCGGATCCGGTTGTTTGACCACCGTGTTTTCAGGATTGGTCGGCGAAAAAAATCGTGACAGGAAACTCGTTTGAGTAGCAATCAAAACCAAGGCTGCTGTGGCAGCAGCGACCCAAAACCATGGAGTAGCGTTCCATGAAGAGCGATCGCGTGTTCGAACGGGATCGGGCTCCGAGTTCGACGGTTCGATCACAGCGATCGGCTTTTCGATCGCGTTTGGATTCGCGTCGGCAGAGGGTATTGCAATCCCCATCAAACGCCCCAGCAGATCGTCGGACAGTGGCTGCAACGAGCCGCGATCGCGAGGATTCCGAACCGAAGCAACGATTTCCGCCAGGACGCTATTGTCTCGCAAAACGGCTCGGCAAACTTTATCCTCGTCGTCGGGCGACAAAGTTCCATCCACAAATCCCGCAACCGAGGGAATAGCAGTTGGAGGTAGCAGTTCCCTTGGAATCGCCGCGTCGCCACGCAATTCCATCGCGATCGATCGGACGACCTCGCCGAGCGGACGATCGGCCATGGGATCGCCAGCTTCGACCACGAGGTGTTTGCGAATGCATTGGAGGATGTCGGTGCGGTTCACGATTTGGTTCTGCTTACAGGATTTGTTTCGAGGTCATTCCTGAGAAGGTTCAAGGATCTGTCGAAGTTTTTCTTCGGCGCGTTTGAGGGTCACACCGACGGAGCCGAGCGGGATTTGCAGCGTCCGGCTGATATCCATGTAACTGCACCCTTCTAAATGAAACATGCGAACGACTTCGCGTTGTTTTTCCGGGAGTCGATTCAAAGCCAACTGGAGCTGTTGATGCTCCTCGGACCGAACCAGTTCCAGGGCGGGATCCTGGAGAGAAGACTTTTCTCCATCGGTACCTGATGCCGCATGCACTTTCTTCATCCTCGCTCGCAGTCTCGCAAAGTCTCGCGTGGCGACGCGAGTCGCGATGACGGTGAGATACGTGCCCAGCGACGATCGGCCTTGGAAGGTTCTCAGGGCAGCGTGGTCGTTCGCGACAAGCGAAGCGATCGTGTGCGCGGTCGCATCATCGATGCTATTGGTGTCGCTGGCCAATCCGAAGGATCGGGCCACATCGGAAATTCGCCAACGAATGAGCCGACCATAGTCTTCGAGAAAACTGCGCCACGCGATCACGTCTCCAGAAATCAACAAATCCACCAGTTGCGATTCCGCAAGGTGGTTTGTTGATTTCGGATTCGCTGGATCGCTTTGCGAGTACAACGTGATGGATCCGGATGAATGGCGACGGCAAAGGGATCAGCGGCGTCCCTGCCATCATTCTACTTCATCCTCTCAGGATTCGATCGATTTCGTCAACGATCAACAAGTCGCTCAGGTCGGCCAGGATCCAATCCACTTCCTCATCCTTGGCCTGGATCACGTCTGCCCCCGCGCCTCCTGCCATCGAGTCGCTTCCCGCACCGCCAACCAAGCGATCGTCCCCTGCGCCACCATTCATTCGATCGGAAAGATTACCACCGAGCAAAATGTCGTTGCCGTCACCACCGGTTAAGCTATCTTCCCCACGATTCGTATCTTCAAAATCACGGGCGTATCGGGCGGGATCGACATAGCCCCGGACATAGGCGTTGGTGGCGTCACCGAAGAGCCAGTCATTACCACCACCTCCATCGAGCACGTCGTTGCCTGATCCGCCAATCAGGTAATCGTTGCCGCGGTTGCCAAAAATTTGATCGTTCCCCTCCCCGCCGAACAGAACATCGACCTCGGTTCCTCCGTCGATCTGATCGTCCCCCGTTTGGCCTTCGATGAAATCGATCCCTCGCCCGCCACTGATTGCGTCGTTTCCGCGCCCTCCGTAGATGACATCATTCCCTGCCCCTCCTCGAATTCGATCATCCCCGTCGTTGCCGAAAATCAGGTCATCCATGTCCCCGGAGTGCGCGAGTGAACCCAAAGTTTCCGAATCTGAATCCATCGCGTCGGCACGGTCACGCAATCCGGCAGTGGTACTCAGTGCGGTCGCCAGCGACCGGTCATCCTCGGAATCACCACTCCCGATCGGGTCGGTGTCCGAGGATCCGTCACCCATGATGTAGTCATGACCGGCCCCTCCTTTGATCAAGTCGCTGCCGTTCCCGCCGACGATTGCATCGTCCCCGTCGCCCCCATGGATCGCGTCGTTGCCGTCTCCTCCATCGATCGAGTCCTCGCCGTATCCCCCTGAAATCCGATCATTACCTGGCCCGCCAAAAATGCGATCCGATTGCTTGCTCCCTACGATCGAATCGTTTCCTCGTCCTCCCAGGAGAGCGGTCGTTTGGCTGATCGATCGATCGATGACTACCACGTCGTCCCCAGCTTTCGCATCGACATGGATATGTCGCACGAGGTTGTTACGGAAATGGAATCGTTGCCCATCGATATAAACGGTAAGGCGATTCGCGACAGCGTCCGCTACCGCGGTGATCTCATTCGACGATTCGTCGCCAACGACTGTCAGGACCCCCTCCGATAGCGTTGCGTCCCCGGCCAGCAAACACCTGCTCTCCAAGGTCTGAAGCATCAATTTGCGAAACCCTTTCCGTCCGGCAGTAGATGTGGCGGAGGGGCGCGTGGTACGGTGAGGCAAGCGGTGTCCCATGATCGGTGATCCTGTTGGGTAGGAGACGAGTTGCGAGAAACTATACGTTCGTTCGAAATACCGCCTCATTCGTGGCACCGTCTGCCTAATTTGTTACATCAAGCTCCTTTTTTTCGGATCCTTTACGTGAGAAATTGGAAGGAGCATGTCTTTTGGACTTATGCCTTGGCCGAACATCTCGAATCCGAATGGTGACCAATCCCTACACTCCAACCGAAATCTCGAAGGTGCCACGCGGCGAATCTCCCCGTTGGCTGCGTCGATTCGTTACTGTCGGTGTCGAGCTCTCGCTGGGTTTTATTGCGCCATTTTTCCTTCTAACCCTCACGCAGTATGTGGCGAATGGATGGGACTTTAGCCAAGCTGTGGCGAGTTTTTACTGGATAAACCCTTTTGATCTGCTCGGAGTTCCAAGGTGGGCTGCGATTCCCTACTGGTTGATTCCCAACGGAATCCTCGGTGTTGTGTTTGCGATTTGGAAATATCGACAAGTTCGATCGGACTCCTGAACGTCCAAGGGACCGATCCTCCCGTGGCTTGACGCACGCAAAACAGCTATCATGAACGCTTCGTTTCTGAACCTCTCCATCTTGTTCAAGGGAGTTGTCCACTATGGCCACCGCCGAATCGACCGTGAAGTTACCGAGAATCAAGCACACCGAGTGCTTCATCGATGGCAAATGGCGTCCATCGCTATCCGGAAAAACCTTTGAAACGATCAACCCTGCCACCGAGGAAGTCATCTGCGAGGTGGCTGAGGGGGACAAGGCGGATATCGATGCTGCTGTCGCCGCGGCGCGACGCGCATTTGACTCCGGCCCTTGGAGCAGAATGGATGCCCGCGATCGAGGCAAGCTCATGTTTCGGCTCGCCGATTTGATCGAAGAGGAAATCGATGAGCTGGCCGCGCTCGAGAGTCTCGATAACGGCAAGCCGATTCGCGAAGCCCGCCATGGCGATCTGCCGCTCGTCCTCGACTGCTTGCGATACTACGCCGGGTACGCAGACAAGATTCACGGGTCCACGATTCCAATTCGCGGCAATTACCTGACCTACACCCGTCGCGAAGCGGTCGGCGTCGCAGGGCAAATCATTCCCTGGAATTTTCCGATGCTGATGGTCGCATGGAAATGGGGGCCGGCACTTGCAGCGGGTTGCACCGTGGTGATGAAGCCCGCCGAACAAACGCCACTGTCTTGCTTGAGATTGGCACAGTTGGCCAAAGAAGCAGGATTCCCGGACGGGGTCATCAACGTGGTTCCTGGTTTCGGTCCCACCGCAGGTGCTGCGCTCGTCAAGCATCCGGGTGTCGACAAGATCGCGTTCACCGGCGAACACCGAACCGCGCAAATCATCATGCGCGAAGCCTCGGAGACGCTGAAGCGGTTGACGTTCGAACTCGGTGGCAAGAGTCCCAACGTCGTCATGGCCGATGCGGATCTCGATCGCGCGGCAGCGGGCGCCTATATCGGCCTGTTCCTCAACCAAGGTCAATGCTGCTGCGCCGGCAGCCGTGTCTTTGTCCAAAAATCCGCTCATGCCGAGTTCGTCGAGAAGGTGAAACAACTGGCCAAGAAACGGCGGTTGGGCAATCCACTCTCGCCGGATACCGAGCAAGGCCCGCAAGTCGACCAAGCTCAATTCGACAAGATCATGAGCTACATCGAGAAAGGGAACGCGCAAGGGGCGGACTGCATCGTCGGTGGCGATCGGTTCGGTGATCGCGGCTACTTCGTGCAGCCGACGATCTTCGATCATGTGACCGATTCCATGGCGATCGCCCAGGATGAAATCTTCGGTCCCGTCATGTCGATTCTCACGTTTGAGGATTGGGAAGATCTCATGACCCGCGCGAACAATACGTTCTACGGGCTGGCCGCCGCGATCTGGACTCGCAACGTCGGGCGTGCCCACGAGTTTGCAAAGCGAGTCCGAGCAGGAACCGTTTGGATCAACTGCTACGATGTTTTCGATGCGGCCGCCCCATTCGGCGGTTTCAAGATGAGCGGCCAAGGTCGCGAACTCGGCGAGGAAGGACTCAAAGCCTACACCGAATGCAAAACGGTCACCGTCAGCATGGACTAACGGAGTTGCCGTCCCGCATGGTCGCAGTTCCGCTTGCTCGTCTCCTAAAAAACGAGACCACAAGGATGGTCTCGTTTTTTTTCGCGCTGCTCGCTCTCGCCGGCAGTACGTGCGTCTGGCAAGCGGTCGGACAGGAATGGGTAATACAGGAATGTTTAATCCCAAGCACCCAAGGGCGCGAAAGGATTGAACAGGCCAGCCGCGAACAGTGGCTGAGGTTTGTCACCACCTCGGCGAGAGCAACCCTCGGTGCAACCTGGGAACAAGACGTTGGACCAATGCCCGCCGAGGATCTGCCCGCCTCGAAGCGCGTACCATGGCTTCTGGATCGGATCGATCGATGGACGCAATCTCAGTCCTTTGCGCAGCATCAAACACGCACGTGGATTCTTGATCGGTGTTGCGGTAAAGAGGGTGCTGCCGAAGGTTGGGACTTCTCCCTCCACGACGCATGGACCAACCAATCGATCGCCAACAACGAGTCGTTCTTGCGCTTCTTGCAGGCTCAGATCGCGGGGGATTTGCTGCTCCGTGAATCCGAT
Source organism: Planctomycetota bacterium (assembly GCA_046306195.1). Classification (GTDB taxonomy): domain Bacteria; phylum Planctomycetota; class Planctomycetia; order Pirellulales; family Pirellulaceae; genus JBKCUI01. The sequence continues at coordinate 22,875 of JBKDXO010000018.1, forward strand.
GATCGGCTTGGAACTGCCACGTGGTTTCGCTGTGCGGAATCCCTTCGGGATACCGATCTGCCAACCCGAGAACCATGGAGGCGGATCCCGACGCGTTCGTCTCCTTCCCTCGACGAACTACCGGCAAATCTCAAGTGGACCTCGGTGAGTGATCTGCCATGGTTGCACTGCGAGGTCTCGGAATCCCAGCGCGCACGACTGCTCGACTTGGAACGAGCGATCGACTCGGTTTGGAAATCGGAGTTGCGTGACTGGGAGCGATTGCTTCAGGAGGAATCGGTTATCCATTGGTATCGATCCCAATCCAGCTGGCCGCGGCCGAATCCTGCGGACTTGACCTTCAACCTTTCGGACCTCGAAGCAGCAAAACCCGCGGACGCCGCCAACGAATCGCTGACACCCTATGCCATTGAATATCCTTGGCGTTCGACGCTACCGTGGACCGTCATGCTCGAGGCCGAAGTGCACGATGCATATGCCGTTTCCAGAAAGGATCCGCTCGTGCTGGTTCGACAGCGAGCGTCGAGCGACCATTCCGGCGGATTTGCGACCAGCGTGATCGCTCTGCGCGAGGGCCGAGTCGTTGTTCGCTTAGTCCATGCGTTGCCGAATAGTTATCTCGAGATCGAAACCGAACCAATCGTTCGAGCGCCTGGCACGTATTCGGTGGCGATTGCCTACGAGGGCCTACCCTCTGCGGATGGGCTGCGCGTGTGGGTGGATGGTCGATGGTTGGAGACCTATGCTGCGCGCGGACGGCTCGTCCGCGATTTCGCTTCGAACAATCCACAGGTTCTGGAAATCGCAAGCAATGATTCCGGCAACTCGGCCGCCCATGTCTCGCAACTGGAAAGCTATCGGTCATGCCTGTCCCCACTGGAATTGGAGGGATGGAGACAATCGGAGGAGTGGAAGGAATGGGAGGACTGCTCGGAGGAACAACAATTCGCAGCGCGAGAACACTATGCCCGTAGGCTCGATGCTCAATGGCGATACCAACGCGAGAGCCTTTCTTTTTACGTCGCCAGTTTCGGTTCCTTGCTTTCCCGCGCCGGTCTGGTTCCTGTCGCGGACGCCCAGGGGGCCCTGGGGATGCCAAAGGAGTTAGCTCTCGCTTGCGGAGCGAACGACGATGCCGCGGGATGGAATGCTGCCAAAAGACGCAAGTTGGCGTGGGAGTGCGGGAACTCCGCATCGGAAATCGTCGCTTCGAACGAAATTGCAAGGCAATGGAAGGGGATGCTAGCATCCATCGCGGACAGATCGCTTGTGAGCGCTAGGAACGAGCTAGATTTGCCAAATGCGCTGTCGAAGCCGTGGTCGCAAACCTGGAATCGTCGAGAGTTGATACGGGCGATTTTAGTATCGGATGGATGGCTGACGACTGCTCTTGATTCTCTGCCGTAAGGTTGCGTAAGGTACCGCGTCCGCAACCCCTCGGATCAATTGCGCATGGAAGCGTATAGGGTGTTGCAAACGCCGAAGGAAATAGCGATGGATGCACTAGGTTTCCGACCGAATCATGCTTGTGGTGCAACGAAGCAGAGCCCGATTCCGCAATTGGCCAGATGGATGATCCAATCGATGTGCGGGCTGATGTTTTGGAGCCTGTGCGCCGGGAATCCGATGTTTGCACAAGGAATGAAGCCAGCACAACTCCAGGGAAACAAATCCAAGACGGACAAAACAACGCCTACCGATACTCGGCCCAATACGCGCCAGGCTTCGGCCGAGCGCCCGCAGCCCAAGCGAATTTGGAGCGATCCAGAATCCCCGGGTGGCGAAGAATCCGGCGATGTCTTCTTTCGCCGTGTTATGGATCTTCCCGACGTCGAAAAGGCGTATGCTGAAATCGAAACTTCCGCTGGTACGGAGGTATTCTTCAATGGACGGCGCGTGCGGACGATCAAGCCGAATTCGGGCAAAGAGCGGATCGATGTTTCGGGACTGATTCGACCGGGCAAAAACTGCTTGTCAATCCGAGCCCAGAACCCTGGCGATCGAAACCCCGGCATTCAAGCCGAATTTTATTTCAAGCCACTGAATGGGAACTGGCGAGTCGTGGTAAGCGATTCCCAGTGGCTCGCGACCAAACTGACTGTTCCATCCTGGCAAATGGTCGGATTGAATGACCAGGATTGGTACTCTGCGATTGACGTGAAAGAACGCGAGCAGGTTCCAACAACCCCCGAAATGAAGATCACCGAGCGGGACAAGGGTTTGCCACTCGCCTCCAATCCGTTGCAATCCAACAACTCTAAAGAAGCTTCGAATGCACAGGGCAAAGTGTCGGACTCGAAGCTTGAGAAGACCAATCGTTTCACCACAGTGCCAGGATTCACGGTCGACGAGATCGCCGGCGCAAATTTGGGTTCCGTCCTTGCGATGGCGTTCAACGAGTTCGGTCACATCATCGTTTCTCTCGAGGGTCGAGGGCTCGTGCTGCTCTACGATGGCGACAGCAAGGGGGTGCCGAACAAAACTCGCAATTATTGCGATTTGGTACGCAATGTTCAGGGCATCTTGCCACTCAATGGCGAGGTGTACGTGACCGGTGAAGGCGACGCGGGATCTGGCTTGTATCGCTTGGTCGACGAGGATCGCAACGGAGAGCTAGAGAAGGCCGAATTGCTCACCGGCTTTCAAGGGATCCCCGGCGAGCATGGTGCGCATCAGATCGCACTGGGTCCGGACGGATTTTTATATATAACACTGGGTAATCAAGCGATCGTTGAACGATCACCGGACGTTAAGCATTCGTTGGCCCCGCCGTACGAGGGAGATCTCGTGCAACCTCGATTTGAGGATCCAGGTGGTCACGCTTCCGGCGTTAAGGCACCTGGCGGCACCGTCGTTCGCTATGACTTGGGCCAGCGAAAACTGAGCATTGTCGCTGGAGGTCTGCGCAATGCGTACGACCTCGCGTTTCATCCTAACGGCTCACTGTATCTTCATGACAGCGACATGGAAGCCGACATGGGTGCTGTTTGGCATCGACCCACCGGTCTGTTCCGGATCGTCGAAGGAGGCGAGTACGGTTGGCGCAGCGGTTGGGCGAACTGGCCTGACTATTATCTCGATCGACTTCCTTCACTGGCAGACACCGGGCGTGGATCACCCACCGGCATCGCGATTTACACCCATTACCAGTATCCCGTCCGGTACCACCGAGCTGTGTTCACCGCGGACTGGTCGGAAGGCCGTATCATCGCTCTGCCAATCGATTCGATCGAAAGCGGTCAAGTGAAAGCCGAGGACTTCGTCGTTGGAACCCCGATGAATGTGACCGACCTGGAAGTTGGACCTGACGGCGGCCTTTATTTCTGCACTGGCGGCCGTGGGACTGAGGGTGGCATCTTTCGAGTGCGATGGGAGGGCCAAGTGCCTGAATCCCAGCGCAACCTCGGAGAAGGCATCTCTCGAGCCATTCGACAACCTCAGTTGTACTCCGCCTACTCCAGGCAGGCGGTCGCTATCCTGAAACGCGAGATGGACATGGACTGGGATGACCAGATTTTGGGTGTTGCGTTTAGCGAGGAGAACCCCGCGCGATATCGAATGCAAGCACTGGACTTGATGCAGCTGCTGGGGCCGATACCCACCGCCGAGTTACTGGTGGAGTTGTCGCAGTCGACGAACGATCAGGTTCGAGCGAAATGCGCGCGATTGCTGGGGTTGCATCCAAGCGACCCAGCCGCGGAGAAACGTCTGCGTGACTTGCTGAGCGACACTTCGTCGGTGGCGCGCGTTGCAGCCTGCGAAGCGCTCATCCGGACGGGTGCTGTTTGCGAAGTAAATGAAATTGAACCCTTGCTGATCAGCGATTCTCGCGAAGATCGATACTTCGGCCGACGACTGCTGATGAACATCCCTTCGGACAGTTGGAAAGATAAGCTGCTCATGGGGAAAGCGAGAACCGCCATCCAATCCTCACTGGCATTGGTTTCCTCCGAAGCTACCCCAGAGAATGCGAAACAAGCCGTCGTTGCCATGCTTCGCACAACCAAAGGATTCGTGACCGATGCTGATTTCCTGGACCTGTTGCGAACGATGCAAGTTGCACTGAGTGTTGGCAAAATGAGTCCGGACGACGTTCCGGAAGTTGCTAATTTTATTGAACGAGAATTTCCGACCGGAAATGCAACCATCAACGGGGAATTGGTTCGGCTTGCAACATTCATGCGCTGCGATATGGTTCCCCAATGCGTCGAGTATCTGAAAACGGATGCCTCGATGCCTGACCGCATGCTCATCGCCATGCATCTGACTCGCATGCCGCACGACTGGACTTCGCTCGAGCGATTAGCAGTTCTGCAATTTCTTGAGGGATGCCTCAAGGAGAAGACCGGAAGCTCATATCCACTCTATGTGATGAAAGCATCCGAGGAGATTTCCAAACACCTCACGGAACGCGAAGCGCTGCAGATTCTCGAACTCGGAAAGAAATACCCGAATGCGGCTCTATCGGCCCTGTTCAAGATCGAGAGCAAGCTGAGCGAACAGCAAATTGAGTTGTTGACCAAACTAGATTCTTCCATCGACAAGGGTGGATTGGAAGAGGATACGTACAAACGACTGAAAACAGGGATCACTGCGGTCTTGTCCCAGCAGGATCACCCCTCCGCCGCCGACTACCTCCAGCAGCGATGGCGCAAGAGTCCGGACCGACGTGCGTCCATTGCGTTGGCCCTGGCTCAAAAACCAAGCGAAGCGAATTGGGACTATCTCGTTCGATCCATGGGCGTTTTGGACCTGTTTGCGATCCCCGATGTCTGCAACGCTCTGATGCAGATCGACGCTGTCACCGACGACGCCGATGCAATTCGACAGACCATTTTGCAGGGATGCCGTCTAGTGGATGCCAATCAGGATCCGACTCCTACGCTCCGACTGCTGGAATACTGGACCGGCGACAAGCCCGCGAGTCCAGAATCCGATTCCATCTCCCCGATGGCAGCATGGCAAGCGTGGTATTCCGAGCGATTCCCCGACTCGCCACCAGCAACGCTCCCCTCCGAGAAAGATCCACCCCGCTGGTCGCTAGAATTCATCGAGCAGTTCCTAAATGGTGAACAGGGTCGCGAGGGGTCGTCGGTTTTGGGAGCCGCGGTTTATGCCAAAGCACGCTGCAGCGCCTGTCACAAGATGAACTCGCAAGGCGGTGGATTCGGCCCCGACTTGACCAGTGTCAGTCGCCGATTCACTCGCGTCGAGGTTCTGGAAGCAATCCTGTTTCCCTCGCATGTGATCAGCGATCAATACGCTAGCAAGAAAGTGGTCACCAACGATGGCGAAATCTATACAGGAATTGTCATCAACACTCCAAAGGGGATCGCGGTTCGGGTCAATGAGAACAAAGAGTTCATCATTTCGAGCGCGGATATCGATGAAGTTGCTCCGAGCAAAGTTTCTGCGATGCCCGCAGGCCTACTCGACAATCTGACACCGACGGAAATCCGAGACCTGATGTGCTATCTGGGCTTCCTCCCGGAAGAAAAGAAAGCTGCGGAAAAACCCGCAACCATCCGTCGCTAATCGCCTTTTCCGTCGATCGCTTCTCCGCAGCGCCGCAGGTCAGTCACGACCTTCGCCGGCGGCGCTACCCGCCGGAGTACGAGTCGACATGCTCTTTAGCCCGGCAAGGTCAACTTAAGACGCATTGAATCACGTTTTTGAAATTACCGTTTTCTTCCTTGGATTGGAGCGGTTGGTATTGACCGTTTTCCTAGGCATTTCCTAGCCTTGCCAGCGGATTTCGATATCGGAATCTAGCGAGAGTCTGCACAGTCCATTCGCCCATGGAATTTCGGACTGCCTCGTTGATGGATTGTTTGAACTACACGAGTCGAGAGGCGGAGCGGATGCGAACCTCGAAGTCATGGAATCCCGCAACCTTGCATTCCTGGGCAATGGCGCTGCCGTTGCTTGCGTGTTGCTGGCTCGGGATAATTTCCAATGCGAACGCATTCCAAGACACTTCCATTCTTGCTCGCCGCGATATCGCCATCGATCGGACCGTAATGCCTGCGGTTCAAACCCAACTGCGGCAAATGTTCCAAGGCTCTGTATATGCCCACCCCGCCCTGAAGGGTGCCTGGTTGCTGCAGATTGGCCAAGAGAGTGTTTCTCTCCAATTTTTCGAGTCCCAGAACACCGTGCGCATCGAAGGGGCACGTGCAATCGTTTCCGATCTCGGACGGCTCGCAACGGAGTTATCACGATTGGACCGCGATTCGAGTATTCGCTTCGTACCCCTCAATGACAATGGCCAGCAATCGTGGACCTTGTTCTCGCAACGCATGAGCGCTTCGGAGTCTACGTACGGTCCCTGGGACCGCTCGCCCACGTTCGGTTCGAAAGCGAATGGGAACCTGCCTGGATTTCTGCAGCCCCGCGCGTCGAACCCGACCAGGACCGCAAACGCTCTCCTAGCGGATCGTCGTGACCGAGGCGTGCGGCTCGCGTCCGGTGCAATGCAGGTCCCCGAGCCGCAATCTCCACAACCCGCCGCCGAGCCCCCAGGGCCAACCGATGAGACGGCCACCAAAAAAGAGCCCCCCCGAATCCTGCCGCTGCCGCAATTCGAAGGGGTTCAGATCGAAATGCTCCCGGAGCTGGATGCTGTCATCTTGCGAGGTCGCGACAAGCAATTGGCCGACCTGTCCGAAATCATCCGAAGGCTCGACGAGGTGAGCCGCCTCACACGACCTGAGATCGAAGTCGTCCCGCTGGTGCATGTGAACTCCAACGCGATCGCCGAACTGATCGAAGGCACGCAAGACAAACTCGTCGGTACCCAGCAAGGCCGGGTGACGGTCACTCCTCTGGGGACCCCGAATGCATTGCTGCTGATCGGCTGGGGGGAGTCGATGGCGGCAATGAAGGATCTAATTCAGAAGTTGGATCAACCGTCGAGCATCGACAGCTCGTTTGCCGTGATCCCGCTGCAGCATGCGATCGCCAGTGAAATCCAAACGCAATTGCAGACATTTTTCAAATCCAAGGAAGGGCTTGCGCCGGTCATCAACACCGTGGCCGACAGCCGCTCCAACGCCCTCGTGGTCCAAGCATCGCCTCGGGATCTCCAAGAGATTCGCAGGATCCTGAAGGAGATCGATGTCCCACGGGGCGGGCTCATGCAATCCGCGAGGGTTTTTCAACTGAAATACACGCTTGCCGCCGATGTCGCGAAGTCGCTTGAGGATGCCCTCACGACCACGACCGCCGACCGCAACCGAAGCATGCAGTTGGTCGATGAAAACGGCCAGCCGATCGTGACCAGCGGGGTCCTGGGTACGACCCGGATCTCCGTCAACGAACGGAACAATTCGATTGTCGTATCGTGCGCGCCCGAAAATTTGGCTCTGGTCACGCAGTTCATCGAACAATTGGATACGCCCGGCGCACTGGCGAAGATCAAAATCTTCCCCGTCCGGAACGGTGACGCTGCCTCGTTGGTGGAAACGCTTCGAGCGCTCATCCCTTCCGACAGCGGAAGCTCACAAGGAGGAACTCGTTTATCGAGCTCCCCCGACGAAAGCTCCCTGCTGGCATTGCGTTTCACCGTGGATACTCGAGGCAACAATATCATCGCCGTCGGTTCAGAAGGTGATCTCAAGATCGTCGAGGCACTGCTGCTGAGACTGGACGAAGAGGACTCAGCCTCCCGCAAGAGCACGGTTTACCAATTGAAAAACTCACCGGCGGTCGACGTCGCCTTGGCGATCAACGTGTTTCTGCGCAGCAAACGACAGGTTGAGGTGGCAGCTCCCGGAGCAATCAACCCGTTCGAACAACTCGAAAAAGAAGTGGTCGTCGTCCCCGAACCAGTTCAAAACAAATTGATCATGAGCGCGACACCACGCTATTACGATGAAATCTCGAGGCTGATTGCGGAACTGGACCAACAACCGCCGCAGGTCATGATTCAAGTGATGATCGCCGAGATCTCGTTGGGGAACACCGACGAGTTCGGGATCGAAATGGGACTTCAAGATTCGGTCCTCTTCGACCGGAGCTTGCTAGGGGATCTGGTAACCGTGACGAATACGACCAGCACCTCGACTCCGGCGGGTGTGGTGACCGAGACAGTGCAAGATGTTGTAGCGGCTTCAAATATTCCTGGTTTCAACTTCAATAATTCCGATCCTCTCGGCAACAGCGGTTCGGCAAAGGCATTGAATTCGGCGAATAGGGTTGGAGGCCAAGGGATATCCAACTTCAGTGTCGGTCGCGGAAATGAGGAACTCGGTTTTGGTGGACTCGTGCTCTCGGCCAGTAGCGAGAATGTCAGCTTCCTGCTTCGAGCGCTTCAGGACTCGCGACGACTGGAGATTCTGAGCCGGCCTCAAGTCCTCACGCTGGACAATCAGCAGGCCTTCATTCAAGTTGGCCAACGGGTTCCGCGGATCGTCAATTCCATCATCACCCAGCAGAATACACAGAATGTGGTCGCGCTTGAAAACGTAGGGCTGATTATCGGCGTAACACCTCGGATAAGTCCCGATGGCAACGTCGTCATGGAAATCGACGCGGAGAAATCGAAATTGGGGCCTGAGAGTGAGGGGATACCGATCTCCATTGCTCAGGATGGCACCGTCATTCGTTCACCGCGTGTGGACACCATTACCGCCCAAGCGACCGTGAGTGCCGCCGACGGAGAGACCATCATCCTCGGCGGCTTGATCTCCAAGAGCACTCGGACACTCCATCGCCAAGTGCCGTGGCTAGGTGATATTCCGGTCATCAAGTATCTGTTCAGCTACGATTACAATTCCATCCAAAGGACCGAATTGCTGATCATCATGACGCCCCACGTGATCCGATCCAGTGGAGACATGGAACGCCTCAAACAAGCCGAATTCGCGCGGATGAGTTGGTGCGAGGCGGATATCTTCGATTTGCATGGCGATGTCTTTCCACAAACGGGCTTCATGAGCCAATTGGTCGATGACGAGGAGTGCAGTCTCGTCTACCCGGACGCAGATCCTCGCGGCGGAATCGACAGTCTGAATCCTAGTGGAATACCTGCCCCTGAAACGATGAATGCGCCCCCCACCTTGCAAGAAGAGCTCCGGAACCTTGAAACACCGGACTCCCTTCCTCGCCCACGCTCGAACTCGAATATTCCGATGCGTTTGCCTAATGCGAGTGACAGGAACACCGGAAAAACACTCGGATACATCACACCTTCTCCTTCGGTGGATTCCTTATCTGCTTCTCCTGTCGAACGGAACGTTGTCCCTGCGCAAGCGTTGGGGCCACTCCCCTCGTATCCCGCGAATGCTGGAGGAAATCGATGACAGATAGGGAAGGCAGCAGACGAAATCTCGTTGCTTTGATTCTTGTGATCATGATCGGCATGGTTTGCACTGGATGCCAGATCGCACCGAAGAAAATGCCTGACGTCTGGCCGTGGGACAAGGAGGAGCCCAAGGAACTCCCCGATCGCATTCTCGCGGTCTGGTCCGATACGGTATTGCATCAAAAAGGAATGCCCGGGATCCGTGGGTTCGGCGGGCGGATCTACTTTTACAAGAAAGACAGCACCGATCCGATGGAGGTCGATGGCGGTCTTGCAGTCTATGTTTTCGATGCGGACGATCTTTCTCCAGCCTCCCAGCAGCCGCTCCGAAAATTTGTGTTTACCCCCGATCAATTCGCTTCGCACATGAGCAAAACATCGATCGGACCATCGTACAGCGTTTGGCTACCCTGGTCAGAAGTCGGTGGCCCTCAGATGCGATTGAGTTTGATTGCGAGGTTCGAAGGACGCGATGGCGGGTCGACCATCTCCGATCCCACTATCAAGCTGCTGCCGGGCATCCCCACGCAAGATTCGCTCGCGAAATCGAAACCAAAACAAACCAAGAATGACTCGGACTCAACGGTGCAGCAAGCATCGTTCGCCGAGCCCAGTAGCGCGGAATCGACCAAGGAACCCGCCAAAAAGCCAGACGGCAACAATCGCGAAGTGAAGACGATCGATCTCCCACCTTCGTTCCAGCGACATCTGCAACCGGTCGCGTCGACGACCAAGGAATTCAACAGTCTTCCAAGCCCAGCGTTCGACAACTCGGGGTTGGTTACCGAGGTAACCGATCTTCGCAGCCGCGGTGGTTCGAAACCAACATCTCGGATCGGGCAACGCCAAGGTTCGTTCGGACGAGACATCCATGAAGGCCGATCGATGCAATCGATCAGTCGCGGCAACGACTGGCGTTCCCGCAGATCCGGATCCGGCACCCAGCGAGATTTCGAGGGCGATCCCCAAGACGGGACCAGCGAAACTCCCTGACCGAACGAATGGAAAACTTTTGCTCCCCTTGCTGGATTCCGCCCCGCCGAACGGATAGATTGAGTGACGGTAAAGCTATGTCCAATTCGCGATCCAAGATCATTTTATGGATGGCAGATGTGTCACCCACGGGGACGAAGTCCCGACACGCGGAGAGGGGTCAGGTGTGAGGTTTGAAACTTGAGGCTTGAGACCACGGAGAGATCACTTGCCTTGGTTTATTGGCTTCTACGAAATCTGCCGCGTACAATCTCGCGAAGCGACCACCGTAGAGCCGTTGTCCTCAACCGTCTCAGATCCGCCTGTAACTACCGCCACCAAACGGTGGTTGTTCTTTGTAGCTACCGCTGCCAAGCGAAGGTTCGGTTCAGGTCGGCTCTGTTGATTCGTTGGACGGACTCCATCCATCTCACCCCAATCATTTTTCGCCTCCCATCGTGCTCGTGCTCGTAATCGGCCGGCTCGATTGCATGGCAGCCATACGATCCTCGACCCGAAGAACCGACCGCATCGGCTCATCCCGCAGGCTGTGATTCCGATCCCCATTCTCCCATCCGCTCGCAAAATCCAGCCCGACCAGCGCGTCGACCGAGACCGCATGATACAATCGCATCATCGTTCGAGCACGACGAACAGCCAGAACCAAGCCATGCACCGAAGTGGCCGGTCGGCTGTGCTCAACATGGTGTTTCTTTTTGGCGGCCACTCGGTGATGGTCGTCTTTCTGTCACAAAGCGAAATCCAATGCAAACATACTTCCTTTCGCTGGTAATAGCATTCAGTGGCGTTTTCTGCTTTGCACAGGAGACATTACACATCGACGTTTCCAATGACGGCAAAGCGGTTTCGCTGCGGCTCAATGGAGGCTCCGGAAAGAGGGTAGAAGTCACACCAAAAATAATTGATGACATACTTGCCTTCGACGAAGTCGTATCCCTTTCGCTTTTTGGCACGTCTACCACAGACGCGGACTTCAAGAGACTAGCTGCCCTTCCGAATATTCGATCGCTAGACCTTTCGTACACTTCCGTTACCGATTCGTCTGCGGAAAGCATTGCTCAGTTGAAGAATCTTCGGGTTCTGAAGCTTGAAGGAACTGCAGCGACAGATGCAATGTTGGCAACTGTGGCGAAGCTTCCCGAGATATCAAACCTTCATCTTGCGAAAACAAAGATCTCTGATCGAGGACTGAAGTACCTCAAGGATCATAAGACACTGATCGTTCTTGATTTGTCATCGTGCAACATCACAGATGCAGGACTAGAAGCGATCGGCAAACCTCCGATTTTGCAACACCTCTGGCTCGCCAAGACGGTGCGTTACGGAGAGGATGACAAAAGCAATCTGACAGACGCATGCCTTGACTATCTGCTGAAACTTGACACGCTCATCGACCTCGATGTTGCGGATTCACGAATTTCGGAAAGCGGCTTAGCCCGACTCCGAGATGGTCTCAAAAAATGCAAAGTCTCTACATCGTCACACGGTGCAGTATACATTGGGCGCCCGAAGAACTGACAGAACAACATGTTGGACCGAAGCCCCCGTCGGTCCGTTTCGAAATCGAAGCCGTGTTGGCGGGGGCTCGGTCAACATTGCCGTTCGTCGTCCCAAGAAAACATCGCCCTTCAAGCCGTTCAATAACCTATGGAAGTATTTCCGATATTCGCCGTTTTCATCATGATCGCAATCGTAATCCGTCTAATGGCAGGCGGAATGGATGGTGATCGCGTGGGTGAATACATTCGCAGCCAAGGTGGCGAATTGATCCAGTCGCACTGGAGCCCTTTCGGTCGCGGCTGGTTCGGGGAGAAGAACGATCGAATTTATGAGGTTCGATATCGTGATCGGCTAGGCAACATTCATGAGGCCACCGTAAAGACATCGATGTTTTCCGGAGTCTACTTCACGGAGGATAGAATTGTTGAGCCAGCAGAGACTGACGAATCGCATGCGAGCGACATCGAGTTGGAGAATGCCCGCTTGCGGCAACGAATCGCTGAATTGGAAAACTGAGATCAAACGTGAACCGATCGACGACGAACCAACGCATGCAACGGAACCGGCGGTCGGGTCGGTTTTGAATTCAACGCGTATCGCGTTGGCCCATTGATGCGTGTCGTTCGGTCGGACAAGAGGCAAACGTAAAGCTATGAACCCTTACGCTCCGCCATCGGGTGAAATTGTCGATAGAGCGTACATAGGTCGATTCGCTATTGGCTTTCGACGTTCTATTCTCGCTGCGATAATCGCATCCTTCACCTGCGTCGTGCTTGCCGTCGTTGCCAAGGCCATTGACTGGCTAATTCCAGGTGAAGGTGCGTTGAGCGACGTCACGATACTAGGAATCTTACGGAACGCTACGTTGGTTTTTACTCTGCTTGTGATGATTTGCTACTTTTCAACCTTTGCCTACTACGCTGGCGACAAACAACTGAACGCTGGCGTATGTGTCATCGTTGTATTCGCATCTGGCCTCGTTGTCGCATGGCTTCTTTCCGCGGTGGGGTATGAGTCGCCTCGACGCCTAAGAATGGAGCACCCGCCACTTTACCTCTCCGAGTTCGTGACATACATTGTTCCTTATGTTCTGTCGTCCGTGGTTCTGACATTCATTGGTAATTCAAGAAGACTAATGAATGCAAGACCGAACAATCCGATGGACCGAAGCGGCGGATCGGCCGCCTCATGATAGAAGATTTCCTTGCCACCGCCCGGCCATCGGGGCCGTTCTATGAAGGCCTGGGTTTGCAAGTGACGGTCGCCACTGTTTGATGATTTTTGTTTGTGTCAGTACGTGCCACCCACGAATGGCACTGTACGGCTACCGTAATTTGTTTCACTCAAAGGAGTTATCTCCCTTGTTGAGCCTGTGTCGCAGCTTTTCTCGGGGTTCCATCATTAGCGTGTACTGGTCCCTTCGTCGCTTGACACA
>JBKDXO010000019.1:0-25187 GCA_046306195.1 Planctomycetota bacterium
GTTGCGGCAGGCATCTGCAGTTTGCCCGAACACTCCCCGCACACCTCCATCAAGGAACGGGTCGAACACTTGATCGCGCAAGGTCGTTTGCAAGACATCGCGCAGATTCGGACCGGCAGCGTCGCAGCCCAGCGAGTCAACGAAGGGATCGAGCAATCGCACTGGCTGATCCCGATCGAGGACCAACGGACTCGTGGTTCGATCCGTGAAGGGATCAAAGAAGGATTTACCTTCGGCCAATACTTGATGCTGGTCGATTGCATGAGCCGAACAGTGCGCGAAGGGATGGCGTCAATCTCGCAAGAGGTGGAATCGATCTTCGATCGCTTGCAGATGGACGCTCAGCGTGTCATGGAGCGCGTCACGGGCATGCTGACCCGCAATCGCCTCTACGGCAGTTTCATGTCCACGTCGCGAGCGGTGCTCCGACAAGTGGCCCAGAAGTTGGGCCTGCGGCAGCTTGCGAACACGGCTTAGCGTTCCAAGGGCAGGCCAACCGCTTCCTCACGTTCGTGGCAACATTCGACTGTAGAGACGGTGCGCGCCGTCACGGCGAAAAACCGTCCGTCATCAGCCCCAAACGACCTCAATGGTCTTGAATTGGGGCTGGATGCTGTCCATTTATCTCTGATTCGCTCCTTCACAAGCTACCGACGCAATGCGTGCAATTCTTCACCGACCAAAACGCAATGCATGTCCTTGTTTTCAGTTAATCACCTCGACGCGACCAGAGATCAACCACTTCAAAACGCCTCATTTCGCGGCGGAGGTGCATCGCCTGGTTCGCCTATGCCGGTATCTAGACGGCGAAAAAACTCAGTATGAGTAGAAAAATAGCAATCGTGAATCCTGCAGCGATCGCCTTACCAATTGGAAGATCGAAAAAGGTTTCGAGCCCGGTTGCGTACGACCGTTCCGTAACGAACGCAAACCTGTATCCGTTCTGTGTAATCGGGGCATCTGAATATTCAACCTCCGCAAGGGCGTCAGAGATGAGTTTGTCTTGTTCCTGTAGCCGAATGGTCGATACGCCTCGGACGCTCACGGGTTGGTACAAATGCCAAGTTAGTCCACCCGCTGCCGATGAATTGGGCTTGGCCCCGAGGTTAACCGTTCCGCCATGTCGTAGGCGCAAACGCAATTCATAGTCTGGTAACGCTTCAACTTGCTTAAGGAATGGAACTCCGTGATCTTTTGGCTCCGCCAGTGGATCGATTGCAGTTACCGTTATGTCTGTGATTGCAACGCTTTGAAATATGGACAAGACAATACAGGAAGCAACGCTAAGTATGACGACGCTTACGCAAACCCAACTACAGAGCCGCCACGCGGATGTCGGTTTCGTAGCAGTCGCAGCGTTAGATTCGTCGCTAGGAGATACTGTTTTCACTTGTGTTTTATTCTTGCTTGGCGAACGCTGGCGATCACGCAGTCGCCGCCAAAAAACTATGATTCAAATTCGCGGGCAACCGGCGACTTGCGTGCATCGCTTTGTTCGTCCATGGTTTGTGCTTTCCCTGTTTCCAGTTTCGTTGGTGCGGACAACGCAGAAACACATGATCGGCGAAAACCAGCGTAACCAAATGCGATGGTCAAAAGACAGTATACCGCAATCGAGATGGGGCTTGCACCATGTTCGAGCAATTTTGAAGGAAAACAAGGACATGCATGGTATCGGATCTTCGTTTTGCAGGGATGCTAGCAAAGAGAATCGTGGACCGTTGGTACGACAGGACGCTGGTAAGGCTGGCCGAATTGCCCTCGCACGGAGCGCCCATGCAATGAAGGCATTTCGCGGCCTGTCGAAACGCAATGCCTGTCCTTGTTTCTCTTTTTGTTTCTCTTCCTCAAATGGTCACTGGGCTCGACGCCGCCGACAACAGTGAGCCCGAGGCGCTCGCCGAGTTCGTTCGACATGCTAAAAATCGGCTCGCCTCAGGCTCTGCTAAGAATCGGCTAGCGCCTCAGGCTCATGGAAATGGAAATTGATTTTTTCGGCTGTGTCATCAAAGCGGAACGGCGCGGGCCGGCTCGTCGCTTCCAGATCGAGTTCTTACTTGAGCGCCTTGTGAAGTCGGTCCATGTCGGTCTCGAGCGATCGCATGTAATGATGCCAATCGTTTTCGAGGGATGGGATGTTCCCAAAAACATCGACGAAGATAGCGACCACTTCCTCGCGCGTGATCTTTTGTTGAGACGGGTCCATTTCGGACATGCGCCGATAGTATTCGACCAGTTTTTCCGGTTTGGTTTCCATCAAGTAATGCGTTAACGCCCAAGCTTGCCCATACGCATCGACCTCATCTTTGGCGTTGTTGGATCTATCGAACAGGAGGTCGCTGACCAGCAGTTCGAGCGATCTTCGCTGGTCGTCGCTGGAAACACGGTAGTAACTTTTCAGGCGTCGCTCATTGACCGCTCCAATACCGTTCCAGACGGCGTCGCTCGAAGTTTCGAAATAGGAAGCGAGTCCTTCGTGCGCCCATCGAAGCGCGATTTTCCCCCGAGGCATCAATCCGGTGTTGCCAGCCAATTGGTGGGTTGCCTCGTGCGAGACCACTTCGAGTTCGTCCTCCTCCTTCGATACTTTGATGAGCAGGTCCATGGTATTGGACAAGTGGGCCGCATCGCGAGAGGCGGGGGTGCCTCTCGCTTGCGTTTTGGCTCGCTTCAACTCCGCATTCAAGTTGTCGAGCGCCTTGCCTCGAACCGACGTTCCTCGGTCGTAGAACACGCAGGCATTGTCGCCTGGCGACCAAAATCCCGCCGCCGAACCGAGCGTCGGATCGAGTTGGGTGGAGTATCGCAGGTAGTCTTTCTCGTCACGGAACAAGACCACCATCAACCGCTCGCTGGGCGGCTCGAGCAGGATACCGTCGAGCGCGAACTTCATGAAGTAGGATTCGTAAACCGTTTCGAGCAACTCAAGACGCAGGTCGGCGCGTGTTTTGCGCCTCCCCTCGATTTTTTCCTCCGATGTGTCATGCAGGAGGATGTAGTGGGGGCTGGCCTGCGCCCTCATATTCGGACGATTGACGAGTTCCCGAATGCGAGCTTCCGCTGTTTTCTCATCCTGCAACGGACGCTTGACCCGGTTCCTGGCTTCGATCAACCGCAAGATCGTTTCGTTCTCGGGATCGATTTTGTACGCCGAGGAGCAGCACTCCAAGAACTCTTTCAATAACCCTCTTCGAATCGCCACATTGGCCGCCGAGACGTAATCGTTCACGTCCTGCGAGGCCTTGGCCTTCGACAACATTTTTTTAAAGTCATCGGCTTTCGAAGGGGCCTTGATCACGGTCGTGGAATCTTGATTCAGAACCACCGTTCCGTGGGCAGGGTGGGTGTATTCGATGATGCCAAACCCTCCCCGCTTGGTCGTCCCCTCCAAAAGAACGACCATGTCGGTACCAGGGAGTCGGTAGACCACGAAATCGGCACGGGCCGCGCTTGCCACGAGCGCTCCTGCGATGACAATCCCCAGCCAGAAGCGATGCTCGCAACGTCGCCCTGTGAACATGATTGCCTTGATCGGATCGAGAATCGCGGAAGGAATGGACTTTCTTTTTTGTAGCCTCGAGTGCATCGGCATGCAAGTTTTTTCATCGTCGGATGACACAGCCGACAAAAATCCATTTTCGTTTCCATGAGCCTGAGGCGTTAGCCGATTTTTTGCACGTCGAACGAACTCGGCTAGCGACTCAGGCTCACTTTTGTCGATTGTGTCTCGGCTAACAAGGGAACCGCGTCGTCCGGAAGGAGACTCACGATTCCCCGCTCGATCGGATAGAACCAGAGACCGTCGCTCGAAACTAGACCTTGCGTCGGCCGATCAGAAACTGTACGACCAAGCTTCGTCGCCAGCGTTCCTCGCTCCTGACGTTCTTGCAAGGACTGCAGTTGGGTCGGGGAAGCTAGCATTAATTCGCTTCCGGTGATTGGGCAACGGATGAGCCCTATGAACCAATCGGGTAGACTCACGATTCGAATTTTCCTGCTTGTGGGGCTGATGCTCGGCATTCCGACGTCGGCTTTTGGACAGCAATCGATTGCACCTTCGGACCAATTCACGGCTCCGGCGCCGGTCATGACGTTTCTCGACATGAATACCGGTCAGCCTTGGGGACGGTACGTGGTGTCCGAGACGGTCACGGTACCCAAGTACGAGTATCGCGAGGTCAAGGAGCGGGTTTGGGTTCCGACCTGGGTCCAAGAACCTCGGGCCACCACAGCCACTCAATACGAGCAAGTCACTTCGTGGCAACTGCGTCCTCGTTCGGTCCCGAGTTGGAATCCGTTCACCCCTCCCCAACAGGTCCTCGAATACACGCCTATTGTGCAGTACCAGCCTCGCAATGTGCAGGCCATGCAGATGACTACGTATCAAAAATACGAGGAGCGCGAGATCACGCGGATGGTTCCGGTCCTGGTCAACGCCAGCGAGCAGCGAGCAAAATTCATGGATCGACCGCTCAGTTCGCCTCCTGGCGCGGGCCCGATGGCGAGCAATATCATTCAGGAATCGGCCACGGTCGCGGCAGCTTCTCGAACCAGCGCCCGATATCCCACACGATCGATTGACTATCCGAGCCGCCAATATGGGTACCCAAGCTATGCGTACTCCTCACCAACGCTGGCCTGGAACGCTCCCCAGACTTTGGTCCCATCACCCGCCAACGCGGTCGCTTCGTCCGGGACTGCTTCCTCGGGCGTACCCACCATCCCCGTCAGTGCAAGCTATGCCGCGTCCCAGCCTCCGACTTTTTCGGCCACAGCTTCGACCACGTCCCCTCCGAACAGCATCATCGTCGGCAACGGCGTCACGTACAGTTCAACGCTTGTGCCTGTTCCCTCGGCGCTCGTTGCATCGAATCCCACGGTAATGCCACAAGCTCCGACGATGCAGCCAACCTTTTACCCACCCGCCGCAGGCGCACCGACCGCTGGCATGTTCGGATATCCGACCTACCCGAGTCCCGTTTACGCAACCAATCCGTACGCAACCAATCCGTACGCGAGTTATCCGTACGCGAGTTATCCCAGCGCACCTGCGGCGACGAATTGGATGACCTCGACGGGAACGCTTTTTTCGAGCACGATGTTCCAGAATCAATCGTGGACGGCCGCACCGGTTGCGAACACTGCGATGGTTCCGAACTCGGCGGCCTATGCGTCGAACGCTCCCAATTATTGGGGTCGCACAGCTCCAACCTCTCTACCTCCTACTTGGGGTACTTATCCACCCACCGTCCCTGCTGGAGGAACGACCAGCTACCGCTGACCGCGTGAAGTGCTGCAGCGCTGTGCGGCGGGACAGAATCCGACTAAACAGCGACTGGGGCTGGGATGTGTGGATGAGGATCGTAGCCGATCAACTCGAGATCTTCGTATCCATAGTGGAGAATACTGCGACGTTGGGTCTTCAGCTTGAGCGTGGGGAGGGGTCGGGCTGATCGTTCGAGTTGCTCGCGGGCTTGTTCGAAATGATTGGAGTAGAGGTGAGCATCTCCCAGGGTATGGACCAAATCACCTGGCTCGAGCCCAGTACTGTCGGCCATCAGGATCGTGAGGAGCGCGTAGGAGGCGATGTTGAATGGAACACCGAGGAACATGTCGGCGCTTCGTTGATACATTTGGCAACTCAGTCGTCCGCCAGCCACGTAGAACTGGAACAGGAGATGGCATGGGGGGAGCGCCATCTTGGAGAGATCAGCGACGTTCCAGGCACTGACGATCAACCGTCGCGAGTCCGGGTTGGTTCGAATTTGTTGTTCGACATCGGCGATCTGGTCGATGCATAAGCCATCGGGGCAAGCCCAGGACCGCCACTGCTTGCCATAGACTGGTCCGAGTTCTCCTTCTTCATCCGCCCACTCGTCCCAGATGGTCACGCGATGATCGCGAAGGTATTGAATATTGGTTTCGCCGCGCAGGAACCAAAACAGCTCGTGCGCGATATGGCGAAAAGGGAGTTTCTTGGTGGTCAGGAGCGGGAACCCGTCCTGGAGCGAGAATCGCATTTGGGCCCCGAACACGCTCTTGGTGCCCGTGCCCGTGCGGTCCCCTTTGATATCGCCCGATTCGAGGATGCGCTGCAGAAGGTCGAGGTATTGTTGTTCCATCGCGTTTTCCAGCTGGAGGATTGCATGCCATCAACGAGTGTAAACGATTCGCGATGGCTTTCCCAGACTGTTGGCGACGTCCATTGGACACTGAGGTGGCCCAGCGCGCAGCGAGCGACAGCTTCCTTGAGTTGTCCCTCGCTCACGAAAAAGCCAAAACCGCAACCTCAGTCTCCCGAATGGATCTCGATCTGGCGCGAGGTTGCCTTCGGAATCTTGGGGACCCGAAGATGAAGGACCCCATGCTTGAGTTCCGCGGAGATTTTTTCTCCGTCGATCTGTTTGGGGAGGCGAATGCTGCGTGCAAATTTTCCGAGTGTGCGTTCACCTCGGTGGACGACCGCGTTTTCGGCAAGCGGGGTTGCAGCGCGCGAGGCGCACACATGCAATTTATCTTCGAGCAATTCGACCTTCAGGCCGTCGCTTGCGACTCCCGGCAGATCGAGAAACAGGCTGAAGCCGTTCTCATCTTCGACGATATCCAACGGGGGAGCGTAGGTCACCTCCGACGGCTTTTCGCAGGCTGTGTTGCTGCAGCCTTTTTGGTTGAGGACGTTCTCGACGATGTTTTCCATTTCGCTCGCGAAATCTTGCAAAGCGGTGGGCAACTGACGAATCTGGAAAGGAAAAGGAGCCATAGCGTTACACCCTCTCGGTTCAAAGGCCTCGACCCCGGTGCTCGACAGTCGTCTGTCATTGTGACAGCACCCGAATTCGACGGGAAATCCTAAGATGCAATCCGCGTGCCAAATCGTTTTCCAGGGCTTCCCTGATTGACATGCGCCCGCACAATCCGAACAATTCGGCGTTTGAGGGAACGTTTGGGGCGGTAGGAAGCCGCATTTTCTTTTTCTAGCAATGGTCTCACTATTTTGCTTTTCAAGAAAACGCTGTGGATCGCAAGTGGATCGTTTGCAGCGATCGTGGCGGTCGTGTGGTTGGCCGTGCGTCCCGCCGACACACCCGTTTCGGATCGAGCCATAGAGCCGACCGACCCGGTCACTCATGCTGCTGGAAAAACCTGGAATCCGCCGGCTCCTCTTCAGTCCGCGCGGGCGATGAAGTACCTGGAGCAGCTGTGCGCGATCGGATCGCGGACGACTGGGACGCCAGGCATGGTCCAGCAGCAACAACTGCTTCAGGCGCATTTTGAAAAACTGGGGGGCAACATTGTCTGGCAAACCTTCCAGCATCGGCATCCCAAGACCGGTGAACCGGTCGAAGTGAAGAACCTGATCGTACAGTGGCACCCGGACCGCAAGGAACGGGTGGTCTTGTGTTCGCACTACGACACGCGTCCCTACCCGGATCTCGACCCCAAGAATCGTTTCGGTCTGTTCGTCGGCGCGAACGACGGAGCCAGCAGCACCGCGGCGCTGATGGAACTGGGGCATGCGATGAAGGACAAGTCCATCACGATCGGCGTCGACTTTGTTTTTTTTGATGCCGAGGAACTCGTCTACGGCGATCAAAACGGGGAGTTCTTTGTCGGGTCGACGTACTTTTCCCAACAATATGTAGCGGAGCCTCCGCCCTATCGTTATCGCGCCGGGATTTTGCTCGATATGATCGGCGACAAAAATTTGCAGATCTACTACGACGAAGTCGGATTTCGATACGCGCCCCAGATTGCTCGCGAGGTTTGGGAGATCGCGAAAGGGCTCGGGATCAAGGAGTTCACGCCCCGGGTGGTCCATGCGGTCCGCGATGATCACTTGCCGATGAACGAAATCGCGAAGATCCCCACCATCGACATCATCGACTTTGATTATCCGACCTCCAGCACGCGGGTGCGAGGCTACTGGCACACCATGGCCGACACCCCCGACAAGTGCTCGGGAGATTCCATCACGAAGGTGCTCGCGGCCGTCTTGGAGTGGCTCAAGCGGCAGAAATCATGAACGGCGGAGCTGAGGTCGGACCAGCTCTCGAGGTCGTGCAGGTGCGGCATTGCTACGGCCCCGCGACCGTGCTCGATAACGTTTCATTGCGCGCAGCGCCAGGCGAATGGTTGGTGCTCCTCGGGGAGAGCGGTAGCGGGAAATCGACCCTGCTTCGGATCATCGCTGGCCTGGAGCGCCCGACATCGGGACAAATCTTCCTGCTTGGCGAGGACCGATCCACGTGCCCGGCGTGCAACCGACCGGTTGCCTGGATGTCGCAGTCGGCGGGTTGCTACGAACACCTGAGCGTCGCGGAGAATCTGGCGATCGCCCAGCGACTGATTCCTCGGAACGTCCAGGCAGCGGGAATCGATATCGGCGCGTGGAGGGATGAATTGATCGATCGCCTGGGTTTGGCCCGTCTGCTCGCTCGAAAACCGTCGGCCATTTCCGGCGGGGAGCGACAGCGGACCGCGATCGCCCGCGCCCTGCTGAGTATGCGTCCGATCCTGCTGCTCGATGAACCCTTGGCGCACTTGAACGAATCGATGCGGGAGGAAATCGGAGGCCAGCTTCGCGAATGGACGCGGAGATTGGGTATGACCGTTCTGGTTGTGACCCACGATTCGCTCGAGGCTGCCCAACTCGCTGACCGCATGGCCCTTTTGGTCGCTGGCAGGATTGAACAAATCGATGCACCGAAGTTGGTTGTGGAGAAACCTGCATCGGAAAAAGCCGCTGCTTTATTAGCTCGGGCTCGCCGGTTCGGGAGATAGGGAGTCTCTGACGGGTGGAGCGTCCGCGGTTGCTTGGTCTCTGACCGCCAATGGGAGCGACACGCGCACCTCGGTCCCCTGGCCTAATTGGCTCTCGATTTCCAGTTTTCCGCCCATTCTTTCAACGATGCTTTGGACGATATGCAGTCCGAGTCCGGTTCCACGGGGTGTCTGCGAGGGATCGCGACCGGAGTTGCTGCGAAAAAAGCGACGTCCGATTTTTGGAAGATCCTCCGAAGAGATTCCGATTCCCGTATCGCGCACGCACAGCGTGCATCGTTTCACGGCATCGTCGCGGAGCAGCGAGATATCGATGCTTCCCCCGGCCGGCGTGTACTTGATCGCGTTGTCGAGCAGATTGTGAATAACAAACCGCAAATGCTCGGGATTGGCATACACCGTGCAATGATCCAATCGCGAAAAACCAATCTGCAGATCCCCGGCACTGGCGAGGACTTCATAGAAATCGCTCGATTTGGAGATCAATTCTTCCCAATCCACTTGATTGCGAACCATCTGCTGGCGATCCGATTTGGCATCGCTGAGCAAGAGCAATTGATTGACGAGACGTTTGAGGTACTCGCATTCCGACAGCACACGACGCAGCATTTCGCTCGACTTGCCATCCGGGATTCGGCCCGCGACCACTTCGACATTGCTGATGATCGCGGTCAAGGGGGAACGCAGTTGATGGGCAGAATTGGCGATCCAGTCTTCGTTTTCGCGAAGCTGGGATCGCACCTTGACCAACAGCGCGTTAAGCGTCTCCGCCAACCCATCGATTTCGTCGCCGTTTTCACTGCGAGCAATTAAGCGCTCCGACTCGATCGCAATCCCGCGGGTCGTTTCGGTCAACCGCATCAACGGTCTAAGCAACCAGGACGCGAGTAGCATCGCCAGGATTGGCGCTCCCAGAAACATGGGCTGCAAAGCGCTGAGAAGCCATCCATCGAATTTCGAGATTGTCGTTTTTACCAGGTAGTCCGAGCAACCGACTTGCAACAAAGCAACGCTTTCCGGATCTTCGATCAACTCGTCATCGGTCTGGTCCATCTTCAGTACAACTCTTTCCTGAATGAACCGATACTCCTCTCGGACCTGGACCGTTTGCGGGTCCACGATCGACGAGGAGGGAGGATTGGGCGGCGACGTGATCGATTCCCAGATCGGCACCCCTTTGGGATCGAGTATTCGGATGAACAATCGATGCAGCGGGTGGATCGCTACTCGACGATTCCAGTTCTCGGTCTTCCTAACGGAAAACGGCACCGCTTCTTGGAGCAGGATTCTTCGGAAATCCTTGAAGTCGTCGGTCAGTTCGATATCGGACTGCCGGATCAATAGATTTTGAAACGACGAGCGACAAATCCATCCGACCAGAACGCCGGTAATCCATATGAATACGGTGATGATCAGCGCGGTGCGATGTCGCAGGGTGAGTCGTTGCCAGAATCGCTTCACGATGCTTGCTCCCTACTATCCCGCGCTACGGAAAACCGCAGCAAGTCGATTAGGTGTTTTCCGCGTCGCTTTCGGTTTCGATCGTTTCGCGATGGGCGGGGACCGTCTCGGAGAGGATGTACCCGCGACCTCTCAGGGTGTGAATCAACGGTTTGTCGAAACCTTTATCGACTTTGCTCCGAAGGCGATTGATATGGACCTCGATCACGTTGGTTTCGCTTTCCCAATTGGTGTCCCACAGATGATGATAAAGCATCTTGCGGGTCAGGATTTGATTTTCGTGCCTGATGAACAACTCCAGCAGGGAAATCTCGGTCGGCGAAAGTTTCAACTCCTTGTTGTCTCGAAACGCGCGGCGCGTGGTCAACTCCATTCGCAGTGGTCCGAAGGTCAGCACATCCCCCACAATCTTGCGCCCGCGGCGAGTGATCGCGACCAGACGAGCATGCAACTCTTTCATTTCGAACGGTTTGACGAGGTAGTCGTCCGCCCCCTCATGGAGGCCCGCCACACGATTCTCAGTCGCTCCCAACGCGCTGAGAATCAAAATCGGTGTCTGGTCGCGACTGGCGCGCACCGACTTGAGAACGTCCATTCCTGACTCATTCCCCAGCATGAGATCCAGGACCACGGCATCCGGTTTGCGGGTCTTTACCGCATCGATCGCATCGCGAACATTCGAAACGACATCCGCCTGGATGCCTTCATCCGACAATCCCTCACGGATCGCATCCGAGAGGGCGGGATCATCTTCGACGACAAGAACTTTTCGAGGCATGATACTTTTCGGCAAACGAAAAAAGGAATGGGGGTTACGTCCGAGGATTCGTGGTGCTGGCCGATTGCAACAGCGCGGCCGTGTAGCCGATCAGATCACCTCGATGGTGGGCGTGTTCCATCATGGGTCGGAAATCCCCCGCTGCTTGCGCGAGCTCCAGCAACGACGGAGCGATTCCAAAGGGACGCATGCCTTGAGGCATCCAACGCATCAAAAACGAAGCGGATTCCGAAGGCCGGCCCACCCGCGCCAGCAGATCTGCATAGGTTTCGATTGCGACCGTCCCATGTTCCTGCGGATCGAGCGTCTCAGCCTTCTGCCGAAACAATCGAAGCGCACCGTCGACTTGTTCCCCGAGCAAAGCTCGGAACCAAGCCAAACTCATCGGATACAAATCCGCAAACGGCTCATCGCTTGAATACTGATACTGCGCGTGCAATTGCCGACCATATTCCGCTAAATCGGCGGCAAGCCCGAGGACCCGCCGATCGTCCAGCACGCGCGCGAATCGGACCGTGGAGGCCAAATGCGTCGTATCTAAATGATAGGTCCCATCCCGAAGCAGGCCAGGGTGCAACCCAAGCCAATCGACAATCTTTCCTTCCACGGGGGGGATCAAATCGGGTTTCCGTCGCTTCAGATCGGCGATCAGATTGGCCAG
Organism: Planctomycetota bacterium; assembly: GCA_046306195.1. GTDB lineage: Bacteria > Planctomycetota > Planctomycetia > Pirellulales > Pirellulaceae > JBKCUI01. The sequence continues at coordinate 11,682 of JBKDXO010000019.1, forward strand.
GAGTTCCCCATGCACGTGTTCGACCAGGGCTCCAACCGCCTCCTGCTGCTCCTTGCGCCCGCGCATGGCCACCACCGAGTCGAGCATGGTGATCGTGTTGCACGTCCCCCGCATTTTCAGGCTCAGGCGGGTCCCTTGTCCCACATCAACCCCTTCATGAACATACAGACTCAGGAGCAAATCGAGGTTCTCCTGGTTGGGCTCGATCGCGGACATCGCCTTGGCGGCAAGGGCATTGTCGCCGACCGCGCGCAGAAACATCCAACCCTCTTGAATCCGACCCGATCGCATCAATCCCTCCCCCACCTCGCGGCAGGCATCGAGCAACCTTCGATCCAGTTCGTCCTGGATCTCGTTCGGGATCCCACCTGGGGTAGAGGTCTCGGGAACAAGCCCATCGACCTGGACCGCCGGCAACCCCAACTCCAGACGATGCAGCATTTTGCGGGCTTCGAACAACTCGTTGAACCGATGGAGCGATCGGAAATGATCGACCAGGATCCGGGCGGCTTCCAACGGCCCCCGTTCGTTCGCGGTCGCGGTCAGTTGCTCCAGGATTTTCATATCGTTTTGCATGGATGCGCTATAGGATTGCAAGAGGATTACGAGGTTGTTCGAGCGTTCCCCGCGTCACTCCGACACGGTTCTCCGCCTTCAAGGATCGCCATACGGCGCTGCCATCGATTCGACCATCGACCAAATCCCGATACAACCGAACCAAACGTTCGACTTCCCCCTGGGGAGCATCCCGAAGAATCTCCACCCGGAAGTCGCAAACTCCCATGCTCGACAAAACGGGCACCACTTCCGCACCGCTCTGCGCATTTCCATTGTAGAGAGTATTTCGACAGCCGACATCGGCGTGCAGGACATGCTCGACCCCCACACGGTCCCGCAACCGCACGTCGTGCTGATCGCAAGGCCGACCGCAGTTGCTCTTGTTCGTACCAGGGGACAACACGGTGCAAAACACGCAATGCTCCATATGAAACATCGGCATGTGCTGGTGCACTACGACCTCGGTCCATGCCCCCGGCATCGGGCCGATCAACTCGAGCAACTGATCCCGGTTCAAATCGTAGGAGGCGGTAATGCGCCGCGCCCCCTGCTCGATCAACCACTGCGCAGATAACGGATTGGTAACATTGAGGGAGAAATCCGCGACGCTTGGAATTCCTTGCTCGCGAGCGAATCGCAGGGCCGCCAGGTTGCGCACCAGCCAACCGTCCGCCCCATGCTTGGCCAAAGCTCGAAACAAACCCACCTCGCCCGCCTTCTGAATCCGCAACGTGGCCAAGTAGATTTCGGCAGCTGCTCGTCTCGCTTCGGCGACCGCCGTCCGGTATTCCCGGATATCGTGGAATTCGACATAGACATGTTTCTGCCCAGCCGCCAGCACATGTTCCAATTGGTTCATGCTGCGGCACAAGACGCGCAGTCGCCTTCCCGCGACTCTCCCTTCGTCGGGATTTTCGAATGGTGTCGATCGGGTCGCGACCACTGCGGCGAGCATGCGGTGTGCGACGCCGGGAGCGCGGATTTCCCGGTCCGCAGGAGCGGTTCTCGCATGATCAACCGCATCCACCATCGCCTTGCGAATCTCACCCAGCACACTCAACGGGACCATCGGCTCTCCTTCGATCGCGACCTCGCAGGTTGCCAGTTGGTACGGGGTGTGACCCAATCGTCCCAGTTGCTTCCGCAGGTCGTCTGGTTGGAGCGGATGCTTTTGGGCTTGCTGGGGCACATGGGAGTGTTCGAGTTGGACCGCGTGGTTTTGTTCGCGAAGACCTTCCCGCGATTCGACCCACGCCACGCGCAGCGCAATCGGTTGGCCTGTTGCGATGGTTCCTGAGACATGCAAGGCGAGACGACGTTCGAAGTGTTCCTGGGAAAAGGTTGCTCGCCAACGTCTGGTCAACTGGGGCGCATCGGTCTGCCAGATGGCCTGGCCTTCGTAGACCTCGGCATCTTTCATCAAGCCGCGTTGGAATTCGAGCTCTACTCGTCCTGATGCGGATTGTTCGACAGGACGATGCCGGTCGTAGATCTGAAAGATCCGACCGCCGACTTCGCGGCCAGCGGAACGATCGCCGGCGAGAACGATTCCGTCTCCTTTGGCGAGCGGGACGCTGAGCTCGACCACCAGGCGTTCCCCTTTCTTTCGAAGCACTTTGCCCGCCAGCACGCCGCGTTTGGCGCTGCTGCGACCCGGGACCAGACGTTTGTGATTGCAGCCTTCGAGCCAACCCGGAGAAAACCCTCGGGAGAAACTGAGCTCCATCTCCCGCTGAGCTTCTGGGGTGAACCGTACCCTATGACCTTGCATGGCCGAGTCGATGGCTTGTCGATAGTGCCGGACGATATTGGCGACATACTCGGGCGACTTCAATCGCCCCTCAATCTTCAACGAGCAGACTCCGGCATCGATGAGATCGGGGATGTGTTCGTAGGCGGCCAGGTCTTGGGGCGAGAGGAGATACTTGACTTCCCCCAAATCGATGTCCCGTCCGTCCTGAATCAGTTGGTAATCCAACCGGCAAGCCTGCGCGCACTGGCCTCGATTCGCGCTTCTCCCTCCGAGGGACTCGCTGGTCAGACATTGTCCGCTGTAGGCCACGCACAACGCTCCATGGACAAATGTTTCGACCGGCATGCTGGTCGCTGCAGTGATCTTGCGTATCTCGTCGAGCGAGCACTCGCGCGCCAGAACCACGCGATCGATGCCGAGCGATTCGATAGCCGCAATCGTCTCCGCAGAGACCATCGTCATCTGGGTACTGGCGTGAACGCTCAGCGAGGGACAGATCTCATGAATCAATCGGACAGCTCCGAGATCCTGCACCAGTACCGCGTCCACTCCGGCATCGGCCAAGCGGGCGACGTTTTGCTCCAAAGAAGGAAGCTCGTCGGTGAAGACCAGGGTGTTGAGAGTCACGAATCCGGACATTCCCCGACGATGCAGGTTCTGCATCAGGCGGGGCAAATCATCGAGTGCGAAATTGGTCGCACGGGCCCGCGCATTGAACCCGGTCTCGAGACCGAAATAGATTGCATCCGCTCCGTTTTCGATGGCGGCATGCACGCATTCCCAATTTCCCGCCGGGGCCAGCAGCTCGGGCGCCGACCGACCGGAGGAGGTTAAGTTGTCCATCTTATCCCAAGCTCAAGATGCCGCTCGCATCCCCAAAGTTGCCTTGATCGACCCCGGCGTAATCGAGCATCGTTCGGAACAGGTTGTTCAGCGGCGTGTACTGCGGAAACTCCAGGATCTTGCCAGTCGTCAAGTTGCGCGCTGCGCGGCCTGCGAGCAAGACCGGCAAATCATGGTGATCATGCCGATTGCCATCGCAGATAGCTCCCCCGTAGAGAATCATCGAGTGGTCGAGCAGATTCCCCTCCCCATCGGGAGTCTCCCGCAATCGCTTCACGAAGTATGCAAACTGCTCGGAGTAGTAGCGATCGATCTTGGCGATCTTGGCGATGTTGTCCTGGTTGTTCTCATGGTGCGAAATCTGGTGATGTCCATCCTTCACTTCGATCATCGGGAACGTTCGGTTGCTACCTTCGTTGGCCAGCATGAAGGTCGCGATGCGGGTGGTGTCGGTTTGAAACGCGAGCAACATCAAGTCATACATCAGACGAATATGCTCGGTGATATCGCTCGGTTTTTCGGTCGGTTCGGCGGTTCCCGCGGGCAATGCAACCGGGGTAGCGCACTTGGTGATCCGCTGCTCGATTTCGCGAACGCTAGTGAAGTATTCGTCGAGCTTGCGGGCGTCTTCGCTCGCCACGTGTCCGAGGAGGTGCTTCCGTTGATCGTTGACGAAATCGAGAATGCTCGCCTTCATGCCTCGATCCTTGCCGCTTCCTCCTCCCGTGGCGCCAAACAATCGGTCGAAGGCATTCTTGGGCTTGATCTCCTTGCCGGTCGGAAGGGACTCGGACCTCCAGGAAATATTGTTGGAGTACGCACAGGAATATCCCGAATCGCACGCTCCGGCGTCGCGCCCCTCTTCGGTTCCGAGTTCGATGGATGCCAGACGCGTGTTGCGGCCATAGGTATCGGCGGCGATTTGGTCGACGCTGCGACCGGCGCGAATCTTGGAACCCGCTGTCTTGTAGGGATGCGCACCCGTCAAAAAGACCGCAGCGCTCCGCGCGTGGTCGCCTGGGCCGTCGCCTAGCGATTGGCCATTGACCTGAGCCAAGCCTTTCAGCACGTTGATATCATTGCGGCACTCGGCCAACGGCTCCAGACTCGGGGAGAGGGTCCAGTCAGTCCCGGTCCCGGTCGGAAACCAACGTTCGGCGTTGGTGCCATTGGGGAAAAAGATCCAGGCCAAACGAAGCGGGGTGGCGGACTGAGGAGCGACCTGCGCTGCGGTTGCCAGTGGCTTCATGACGCTTAGCAGCGGAAGTGCGAGACTCGCTCCGGCACCTCGAAGCACGGTCCGCCGGTCGATGCGGGCGCGACGATCCAAGCGTCCCATCGGAACTTCGGTCGCTGGCTGCATTGGATCAGGGTGGGATTGGCTCATCGGTACGCTCGCTTCGGGATAGGGTGGGGGGGGCCACAGCCGCCGATCGCTGGAAAAAGGGGTCGCTCAAAACGATTCCTTCCACGATCGACCGCATTGTATATTCCTGGGCCTGGGAATGCTCTAGAATTTTATCGACATCGCAGCGGTCCGCCCTCTGCAAACCTCGACCCAAGGCATAAGTTAGCAAGCGTTGGGTGAAATTCCTCGCGATCGCCTTTTCCCTTTGGGCCAGGATTGCCACCAACTCCGCCGGACCGGAAAAGGCCGTCCCATCGACCAATTCCCCTTGGGCGACAATGGTTTGCGCCCCATCCGCATCGCGCCAGCGACCGATGGCATCGAAGTTTTCCAATCCCAGGCCGATCGGGTCCATCAGTTTGTGGCAACCTGCACAGCTCGGGTTCGAGCGATGAATCTCCAGCCGCTCGCGCAAGGTGGCCTGCTCGGAGGCTTTGGCTTGCTCCAGCGTAGGAATATTCGGGGGGGCCGAGGGAGGAGGGTCACCGAGCAGGGTCTCGAGAACCCACTTGCCCCGTTTGACCGGCGAGCTGCGTGTCGGATTGGATGTCAGGGCCAGGGCTGCACCCTGGGTCAAGATTCCTCGCCGATTGGCCGGCAGGGAAACGCGGATCCAGGTTTCCTCTTCTTCGTAGAGCCCCTGACGTCGTTCGTCGTTTCCTTTGCGACCCGGACGCCGGCGATACATCTCAGCGGGATCTTTGCCCGAGAACTCGATTCCGTAATACTCTGCCAACCGGGGATTGACGAACGTGTAGTCGGCTGCGAGCAAATCACGAATCTTTCCCTCGCGCAGCATCGCTCGACAAAACAATTCGGTTTCGCGAATCAAAGCACCCCGCAATCGCTCCGACCAAACGGGGAATTTGGACGCATCGACCTCGATCTTCGTCAGGTTGCGCAGGCCCAACCACTGCGCGAAAAAGCCGGACAACAGCGCGTCGGACTTCGGATCCTCGAGCATGCGTCGGATCTGTTCCTTGAGAATTTCCTCCTGATGAAGCTGGCCTTGCGATGCCAGAAGCAGCAGCTCGTCATCCGGCATGCTGCTCCATAGAAAATACGAAAGCCGATTGGCCAGCGCGGAATCATCGATGCGCTGCTGGCCATTGGGTAAATCGATTTTGGTTTCCTCTCGAAACAGGAACTGCGGGGAGACCAGCACGGCTTGCAAACCGTAACGGAGCGATTCCAGGTACGAGAACCCTTCGTCCAGCCCTCGCTGGCACACCCTCACGACCGCATCGATCTCTCGTTCGGAGACCGCCCTGCGGTAGGCCCGCGGCAGGAGTCTCGCCACGACGCGGCGGGCTGCCTCGGTCGGTCCGATCTCTGGGCCGCCGGGAGTATCTTGATCGTTCGGGTAAGCGATGACGATGCGTTGGTGCGATTTGGGGAACGGAGGATCACCCGATTCCGGACCGGACATTCGAAACGACTCCACGATCAAGCGGCGGTTGGGGCCATTGCGCTTTTCGGGATCGGAGTCGTCTGAGTATTCGAGGCTCAGGACATAGTCTCCAGTTGCGACGTCGATCTCCTGCTTGAAGTTCTCGTTCTTGGGTGGAATCTCCCATTCGACGACGATCTGGTCATCCCACCGCAATCGGGCTTTGCAACTGTCCTTCTGATCGTCACCGAACCGCGCGCGGACGCTGACGACATACGTGCCTTGGGCGACATGCACCGGGGCTTCGATGCGATTCCCGAATGCGAGGGACTCCACCTCGAAGCTTTGCTTGCGGAATTGCTCGCGATCGATGGCGATCACTTTCTCGGCGACGAAAGCAGCGGCCTGCATGTATTTCTCGAGCGCGATGGGAGGAAGGGTTAGGACCTCTCCCTGATTATCGAATCCGTTGCCGACATCGTCGGATACAAACCCGATGACTTTCGAGGGTTGCAAATCCAATCCGATCAGATCGCGGATTGTCGCGTCGTACTCCGCCTGGTTGAGGCGGCGAATGGTCACTTCGGGAACCGGTGGACGGCATCCGCAATCGACCTCGTGGAGCACCCGCTCGATCCACTGCCCGAGTGTCGCTCGCTCTGCCGGGGTGATGGTTGCCGAGTCCGGAGGGGGCATGGCCTCGGCGCGGATGACACCGCGAATTTGCTCCCACGTACTTTCGTGCGATCGAATCTTGGCCAGCGAATCGTAATCGTCGAGATTCACCCCGCCTTCGTCCCCGTCCCCCATGTGGCAGTCGCCACAATGCCGGGTCATCAGCGGCTTGATCGTGTCGATCCAACCTGCGGTCAATTGCTGATCCAGCGAATCCAGGGCGGTCAACGCATTTGAGGCTTGGCTCGCGAGCGGTGGTTCCTGACCGTGCGATCCTACGGGATGAGCAAGGAGGAGGATCGCAATGAGTCCAGCACGGCAGCAAACGGCACGAGAGTGAGGAAAGAACATGGCAAGCGATTATTCTCCGGAGGGCCGGATGGCGGAGGTGCATCCGGATACGAGACCGTCGAGGATTCTGCGGAATCGTATTTCGAAATTATAACTGGCTCGACCGCGAGATGCCACGCCAATTCACGCGCGGGGGAGGGTACACTGTCCCGATGCCGTTCCGAGATCTCATCGTCCCCCTGACTGCGTCGAAGACCTTGAATCATATCGCCATGCTCGCCTTGGCGATGGGTGTGTATGCCATCTTGCCGGTGGCGAAAGAGTACTCATCCTACAAGGATATCGGCGATTCCCCCTCCGAATTGCATGCCGCCCTGTCGTTGACCTTAGGTTGGTTGCTGGTTTTTCGAACCAACGCCGCTTATGCCCGGTGGTGGGAAGCCAGAACACTGTGGGGTGGGCTGATCAACGCAATCCGAAATCTTTCGATCAAGTTGTCGATACTTGCGTCGCCAAACAACGATGAGGCCCGATTCCTGGCCCTGGCGCTGATGGAATTTCCTCGCGCGCTGAAATGCCACTTGCGAAATGAATCCTACGTCCATCAGGAGCTGATCACCGAGAACTGTCCTGCCCATACTCCGTTGGCGATCGCCAATCGATTGTACAGCTGGGTAAATCGCGGCAAGGAAGATGGACGGATCGATGGAGACGAGTTGCGGGTCATCGACGTCGAACTCTCCAAGCTGATGGAAATTTGCGGTGCTTGCGAACGGATCGCCAGGACACCGATCGTCCGGTCCTACCGGATATTCACGAGGCAATGCATTATGTTCTTTTTGTTTACGTTGCCTTGGGGGATTGCCGAGGACTTCAAATGGTGGACCATTCCTTTGACTATGGTCACGGCGTATTTCATGATCGGCATGGAAATCGTCGCAGAGCATGTCGAGGAACCGTTCGGATTTGACGAGGACGATCTCGACTTGGATGGCATGTGCCGGACCATTGAGTCTTCGGTCGAGGAACTGCTCGGGCCGGCTCGTGGCGAACGTTTTTCATGAACAGCGCCGAAATCCAGCCCGTTGTTTTTTCAGCCACACCGCGCGATGATGCTTTGTCGTCGCATCACGAATAACTCTTTCGTCGAGAATGAACATGGACATTGTTTATCGCTTTGATCCACATGCACCGATCGAACATCGAGTTCCGCGCTCGAATCGGGAAGCCTTGCGGTTCCTGGAGCAGGGCAATGATCGCTACAACGCTCTCGCGCAGCACATTCAGGCAATTGCGGTCGGCGATCGCGAACACCTCCCCATGGTAGTTCCCGTCAACCCGATGCAACTCGGTATACCAATCATCGCTGGGCTCGAGCAGGCTCACTCCCCATTTGCCTTGGTTCTAGGTTGCTCGGACGCACGCGCTCCCATCGAGCGCATCCTCGATTGCACCGCGAATGACATTTTTGTGGTTCGCGTGGCAGGCAATGTTTTGGGCGTCGAATGCTTGGGGAGCATCGACTACGCAGTCACTGTCTTGAGGTCATCCCTCCAAAGTGTGTTGGTGATGGGGCACACTCAATGCGGTGCGGTTGGCGCGGCAGTGGATCTGTATTTGCGACCATCGAGTTTCGGAGATATCGCGTTCAGTCACGCCGTCCGGAGCCTGACCGACCGAATTCTGCTGTCGGTCCGGAATGCTGCTCGCGGATTGGAAGTGTCGCTGGGGTCCAAAGTGCATAAACACAAGCGGTATCGCGAATGGCTGACGACCACTTCCTGTTTCCTAAACGCTGCCGTCACGGCTTACGATCTGCAGCGCGAAGTGCAAACGCTGACCAAAGGTTTGCACGTGTCCTACTCGATTTACGACATGGCATGGACGCGGATCGGGACTCTCCCCCTGCGATCGCAACAGGAAGGGGAAAATACGCCCCGATTTGCTCCGCCACCACAATCCGCCGAGGAGTTCGACAAGCTTGTCGAGAATATTACTCGGCGATTGGACTAAAAGAATCAGTTCGATTCGCTCCGCTTTTCCTCCCAAAACGCCTTGGCCCGTTCGATAGCCCGTCGCCTCGCCGGGGAGTCGGAGGCTTGGCCTTCCTCCAAACGCTCGACACGCTGGAGCCACTCTTGAAAGAACACCACGGCTTTGCGTTGGATAGCCCGCCGACCATCGATCTCGTAGTAGAACGGCGCGGTGGTCGCAAACCGATATCCTTCGTCCCTAGACGTAACGACCCGCACGACCAGCCAACCACTCCGGTTGATCTCGATCGGAGGAAATTCTCCCTTGCGGTAATGGTCTTCGAGCTTTGCGTTGTAGAGGGTTTCCCCGTTGAAGATCACATCCAGATAGTCGACCGGATCCCGGACCGCAAGCGAAACCGCGATGCTCAACGGGATCGGCTCGTTGTTGTAGCTCGCTTGCACAGTCCCCGGGGGAACTCCATTGATCATGACGCGAAGGAGCGGACCATTGGTCACGAAGCTTTCCCCTTGGACGATCGCATGCCACCACGCGTCCGCGCTCGGTTGTGATTCGCAATAGGCGTAAACCCGATTGTATCCCAGGTGGGTATCGCCGAAACCGAATCCGCTGGCTGCCGTCGGTGGGATCCGCACTCCGGCATCGAGCGCGAGCCAATAGATCGCTTCCGACAGGAGTCCCGCGCCGCGCGGGCCGCGAAAACGAATCTGATCTTTGTCGGGAAAGGGAGCGATTACGGGGATGCTCCAACGATTCTTGCCAAGATCGATGCTCAGTTTCGCAAAGAGATCGTCGTCGGCGTTGCGATCCAACGCCAACGGCACGTCCCCCTTATCCCGACTGGTATAGCTCAGGACCCTCGCCATGCGCACCTTGGGATGGGCCAAGAGAACAGGAAGATCACCCGCCGCTAGCTGCGTGACTTCAGCAATCGCATCGGGATTGCCTTCGATCTGTTCGAGGGCTTCGTAGGGATCGCTCGGCGGCTCGAGAGCCTCAGGCCACCGATGCACTGCCAAGCCAACGGTCGACGACCGGTACTCCATCGAGGATCCTACCCATCGATAACCAACTTGCTCGGGCGATCCGAACTTCGGTTCATCTTTTTGTTTATTCGTTCGCTTGGCCGGCTGCGGTTCGGCCTTCATCGAGCTGTGAACGACCATATCGATCGCGTCCGCGACTTGCCAGCGCGCTAGTTGGTCCGGTGGCAGATCCGAACCCAGATCGCCGCTGTACCATCCTTCCTCGTGCATCGCGATCGACCGAGGGATTTCGATCAGCACCGTATCACGGCTACCACGCTCGATCGTGAACCCTCCCGCAATGGTGTGGAACTCCGGACCGCGCTGCACGACGAACTCATAGTCCCCCGGCGGAGGCTGGAGAGGGAGCGAACCCTCGACGAGCCAGGTGTTCCCGACCGCCAGGGTCTTGCGGTCCGTTTTCAATTTTTTCGCTGACCGAGTGAATTCGACCCGCGCGGCGACGCTCTCGCGACTGTCGAGATCCACAACGTCCAACGCGACCTGGCTTTGCCCAATCCCCGACGAGGGCATGGCCATCGCAAGGGCGAATACCATCGCCGATTTCGCCAAAAAACGGGGGGGCCGCCACGGAAATCGGAAAAAGGATTTGGAGATGCGACCCAGGCCGAAAGTTATAGAATGATGCATAGTGCCAGTTCCGCAGAATTCGAGTGCTTCATCCCCTATGCCCAACGATTATTACAAGACCCTGGGTGTCGATCGCTCTGCGTCCCAAGACGAAATCGCCAAGGCGTATCGAAAGCTAGCCCGCAAATATCACCCTGACCTCAACCCCGAGGACGGGAATGCCAAGAAACGTTTTCAGGAGATCCAGTCCGCCTACGATACCCTGAATGATCCGGAGAAACGGAAGCTCTACGATCAATTTGGGGAGGACTACGAGCGGTACGCCAGCGGCGGCCCAGGAGGTGGTCGACCGTTCGGATCCGCGCCCGGGGGGTGGACCGACTTCGGCGGAGGAGGGGTCGACTTCGGGAGCGTCTTCGGATCGGGGGGAGGCCAAGGGGTCGATATCGAGGAAATCTTCCGCAACTTCGGAGGAAGGGAAGGACGCAGCCGCCGAAGTTCCACACCCCGTGGCCACGATATCGCCGCAGAAATCGAAGTCCCTCTCCGAACCATGCTCGAGGGGGGTGAGATGCAATTCCAACTGCAACGGGACAATCACGTCGAATCGATCAAAGTTCGAATCCCGCGCGGCATCGAGCCAGGAAAAAAAATTCGGCTTCGTGGGCAAGGGGGCCCCATGGCGACTGGAAAGCCCGGTGATCTTCTGCTGACGATCAAGGTCCAGCCCCATCCTGCCGTGAAACTGGTCGGGAACAACATCGAATTGAAACTCCCGATCACCCTCGCCGAAGCGATCGACGGCGCCAAGATCGACGTCCCAACCGCCAACGGGACCGTGACGGTTACCATTCCCCCGATGTCCAGCAGCGGGAAGCGGCTTCGCATCAAAGGCCAAGGCTTCGCTCCATCGAATGGTACCCCCGGGGACATGCTTGTGGAGTTGCACATCAAATTGCCCGATGTCATTCCAGCAGCTTCGCGCGAAGCGATCGAGCGGCTCAGTTCGGGCTACCCATCCCATTTCCGCGATTCGATTCGCTGGTAAGGATCACGATTTTGAACATACTTCTTGCGAACGACGATGGGATCTACGCGCCGGGGCTCAAGGCCTTGGGCATCGCCCTCTCGAGACTGGGCTCCGTGACGATTGTCGCGCCCGCCACCGAGCAGAGCGGGGTCGGTCATTCCATCACCTATCTGTCTCCGTTGACCTGCAAAGCGGTTTATGACGGCGATGTGCTGCGCGGCTGGGCAGTCGACGGTTCGCCGGCCGATTGCGTCAAACTCGGCGTGTCGGAACTGGTACCCAAGCCGGTCGACTTGATCGTCAGCGGTGTCAATGGCGGTCTCAACGCTGGCATCAACGTCCTGTACTCCGGCACCGTCGCGGCAGCGATCGAAGGGGCATTTTTTCGGATTCCCAGCTTCGCGGTCTCGCTCGAACATGATCCCCATGCCGACTTCGAAGCCGCAGCCATCATGGCCGTCGCGTTGATCGAACAGATCCTCGCGAAACAAGGAGGTGCGCCGGAGCTGTACAACATCAACATCCCCACCGAAGCGACTCGCGTGTTCCGCGCGGGACGAATGCCGGAAGTTCATTTGGTTCCGATGGGAGTCGAACGCTATGGCGATCACTACATCAAGCGCCAGGATCCCAAGGGGAGAGATTACTATTGGTCAACCAATGACCCGCCTCCGAAGCGAACCGATCACGAGACCGATCTCAACGCGCTCGCCTCTGGACACATCACCATCACCCCGTTGCAATTCGATATGACCAAGCAAGGAATGCTCGAGTCGATGCGGGGCTGGGATCTGGGACTCGCGGAACATCGCGCCTCTGGGCTTGGGAAGGTCTCATGAGCCAGACCGAGGAATCGATGGCCCAGCAGCTTTACACGCCAGCCATGATGGCGGGACTACTCAAAATTTCCCCGCGTCATATTCGGCGATGGCATCGCATGGGGCTCCTGAACAGTGTTCGAATCGCCCATCGCATTCCCTACTTTGATTTCGAACAGGTTCAGTGCGCGAAAAGGATTGCGGCCTGGATCGCGCAAGGGGCCAAGCCTGCGTCGATTCAACGCGAACTCGACGGGTTTGGTCCTCGCGTGGAGGACCGCAGCCTGCTCGATCTCGATCTGGTTTTCGACGGGCGACGCCTGCTGCTGCGGGAGCGCGGTCGTCTCGTCGGGGCACACGGACAGCTCCATCTCGATTTCGACGAAGCCGATCCGGATGCCGATGGCGATCCAGGCTCAGCCACTCTCTCGTTTGTCGAAAGGCGTATGCAGGCCGCGGAAGAGCTTCCCCGCGCTTCATGGGCCTCGCAGGAAAGCCCGCTGAGCCGCGATGATATGCTCCTCGCGGCGGAGGAGCACGAGGACAGCGGACAACTCGAACAGGCGATCGAATGGTATCGCGTGATCCTGGCCCAGCATGGTCCCAACGCCGAAATTGCTTTTCAACTCGCGGAACTTCTTTACCGGACCGGAGACGTCAGCGCGGCGAGGGAGCGTTATTACAACGCGATCGAGATCGACGAGGATTTCGTTGAAGCCCGCGTCAACCTGGGTTGTGTACTCTCAGAAACAGGCCAACTCGATCTGGCGATCGCCGCGTTTCAAGGAGCATTGGCCCGAGACGACAATTACCCCGATGTCCATTACCATCTCGCGCGGTCCCTGGACGAGATCGGGAACACCGACCGGGCCACGCGGCATTGGCTCCGGTTCGTGCAACTCGCCCCCCACAGCCCATGGGCCGAGGAAGCGATCGATCGCCTCGGAAGGCATTGATATGCTTCTCGCCTGCGGGGGAGAAGGGCTGGGGGCACAGCGATTGTTAGCCGCGATGCGCAAGCAAGCTCGCGCTCCTCGGCTTTTGTACCACTCGCCTCTCCATGAGGTGATTTCGTGAGTGGAATAAAACACAACGCTCTTGCTCCCTTCTCCCCCGCGGGGGAGAAGGG
>JBKDXO010000020.1:0-8183 GCA_046306195.1 Planctomycetota bacterium
CGTGTTGGGATGCCATTTCAGCGAGTTTCTCGAGCTTCTTGACCGTGGAACTCATCCGATCGACGCTTGAAGCACCGCTGGAGCAGACCAGAAGAAAGCCTTTCGAATCGCGGGTGACCAACGATGCACGGCCTCCCTCCATCGCGAGGACCAGTTGATCGACCAATACCTGTCGCGCGTCCTGAGGCGAGTCGGGCTGGGCCAGGCATCGAATGCCGTCCTCCAAGCGACCAACCCATTCGGGTCCCGCTCTGCCCCCCGACGAACTTTGCCGCGAGCGTAGAATCTCGCAAAAAGGCTCCAAGAGGAGTCGACCGCTCGCGATCAAGGACTGGGCATCTCCGCTGCGATAGCCCAGCCAGAGAATTCCACTCTCCTCGTTGCGGACCGCATCGATCCGGGCACCGATCCAAGGTCCCTCGGGATCCAGCCCCTCCAAGCCCGAGGGGCTCGGAGTTTTCGCGGCCCTTTCTGTTACCGAGCGGATCCGACCCGCCTGGACCTCCCCCCCCGTGGCTACTGCGATCCATTCCCCCCGCATTGGAAACAGCAGAGCGACTCCTGACGCACCGCTCATCCCTCTCAAAACGACCAAGAATTGCTGCCAAAATTCCCCTTCCTTGGCTCCGCTCCGCGCGAGTTGATCCAGGCCATCGAGCAATCGGTCAGCTTCAGCGATGCTTGGAATCGGGCTGGCGAGTGAGGTGGGCACGGAGCGCTCGCTTTGGTAGGAGGTTGACAAATCAGGTAATTTGAAGGGAGTGATCCTTCAAAACAGTTTATTCAACCTGCTGCTTGGTTTGCAGGTCAAGAGATTTCGTTGCGAACTGGAGTAGAATCAACGATCTAGCGTACCAATGTATCAAGTGTAGGGGGTGTGACGGTCGACAACAGAGATCGAGGGAGCTTTGTGCGCTCCATTTGATTTATAACTTTGCAGAAATGCGGCTTAGTTATGAGAGCCCGATTCAAGTCCGCTATGAAAAACTGTCACGGAACGTCGAGATACCTGCATTACATCGCAGTGGTCACAGCATCTCTAAGTGGTTGCGCTCTGTCCAGCGGCAAAGCCAAGTTTCAGGCTGCCAACGTCGGAAGCGGACCGATGACGCAGTTGCGAGTGTCCGATGCGACCGAGACGGTCAATATGGACCGTTACGCTGAACCGATGTCTCCGCTCGACCTGGTCGAGTCCGACTTGACCCCGGATCGGTTTCGAGGCATGTCCCTCGAGGATTGTCTCGTGGAAGCCCTTGGAAATTCGCGTTTGATGCGGGACTTGGGAGTCAGCGTGATCCGGGCGCCTGCTCTGGCGCAAACCAATTTGGATCCCGCCATCGTCTATTCGGATCCACGGCAAGGGGAAGAGGCGGCACTGAGCGCGTTCGACGCAAACTTGTTCGCCTCCAGTTACTTCGAGAACAACAATCGAGGCTTCAACAACAGCTTCTTCGGCCGCAACGGAATTTTGAACCAAGATTTGAGCACCACGCAGGTGGGAGTCAACAAGCGTTCCGCCACCGGGGCATTGTTCACGATTCGCGAGGTTTCGATCTTTGACCGAAATAATCAGGCGGGCAACCGTTTCGGCGCGCCGCCACCGCCGCTCAGTTCCTACAGTTGGGACAACTACCTCGAGGCCCAAGCGCGACAACCGTTGCTGCTGGGCGCGGGGACCGAATTCAATCGTATCGCCGGCCCTGGGGCGACGCCTGGCCAACTCAATGGCGTTCTCCTGGCACGTGTACGAACGGACATCAGCTTGGTCGACTTTGAGCGAGGGGTCCGTGATTTCGTCGCGGATGTTGAGAACGCCTACTGGGATCTGTATTACGCCTATCGGGACCTCGAAGCTCGCATCGATGCTCGCAATATTTCGACGAAGACCTATGAAACCTTCGTGAGTCAGAATCGTCGCGAACAAGATCAACAACAGGCACTTGAACAAAAGATCCGATTTCAAGCCGACGTTGTTGACGCGCTCAATGGCAGGCCGATCGACGGGACGCGAACCAACAACGGTTCGACGGGCGGAACGTTCCGAGGCATTGGGGGGGTCAGGGTTTGTGAGCGAAAACTTCGATTGCTCATCGGACTTCCCATCAACGACGGGATGCTGATTGAGACGACCGATGGCCCCACCACAGCCCCCCTTGTGTTCGACTGGAGCACCTGCGTCGAGGAGGCCTTGCAGTTCCGCGAAGAACTCCGAAGGCAGCGATGGGTGATCAAACAATATGAATTGGAACTGATCGCCAACCGAAACTTTCTTAAGCCACAACTGGATGCGATTTCCACTTATCGCCTCCGCGGTTTCGGACAGGAATGGCGATCACCGCTCAATGCTGACTTTTCGGAATGGGCGTTGGGGTTGGATTACCAGATGCCGGTGGGCTTCCGTCGTGGAAATGCCGCCGTCCGAAATTCGCAGCTTCAGTTGGTCCGCGCGACGGAGCTCTTGAGGGAACAGGAACGTGCGGTCCATCTTGGTTTGAGCAATGCGATAAACGATGCAAAACGAGCTTTCGATAGCCTCGGCCTTCAGAAGGAACGATTGGGCGCAATCACAGAACTGATGAAAGCGATCCAAAAGAGAATGGAAGACAGTGAATTCAGGGAACTGGACGTGGTTCTCGACGCCCACCGCAGACTCCTCGATTCCCGGATTCGTTACTTCCAGTCCGAAGTGGAATACGAGTTGGCTTTGAGGAACGTGAATGTGGAGAAAGGAACCCTGTTGCGGTACTGCAATGTGTTCCTGAACGAGTCCGCCGCGACCGGCGAAGCGATCGCGCAGGCCCGTACTCGTGGCGCAGCCCAAGACTACTCTCGCGTGCCACACCATCGCGATTTGATCATCGGTCGTCCAGCAGATCGCTAGGAGAGCGTTTCATTGAAACCCGATCTCGAGCAGGGTTTCCATATGATCCAGCCGCGTGTAGGCGAAAATCCGATCCCGATGCGGGAAGATCAGCCCATTGATCGCCCCGCCCATCCACTTGGCGATCCCGGCATCGGATAGGGAGTCGAGAATCCCATAAAGTCCGCTGGGCCAGCACCAAGGTACAAAGCCGCCATGGTGGCTGACGCCGGGAATTGCAGCCGATCCCAACGATCGCAGGCCATCCGCAGCCTCGGCTGTTTTGGATTGACAAAGCGTTACCAGCAATCCATCCACCGCGACAAGACGCTCCCCGAGTTGGTTATGAAAATGCAAGAACCAATCGTGTTTTTCGATGCCAACGGGAAACGCCGATCCGGCGGGATCTAAGTGGGGAAAGAGGGGGATCCCCACCCGGGAATCACCTCGATGATCCGGCAGCTTTGCGAAGTGCGCGATGACATACAAGTCGTAACGCAAGCCGAGATCCCGGATCACCCGATCGAAATCCGACCACAATGCGGTTGATGGCAAGATCAACCGAACTATTGGAGCAACGTGCGATGCATCACTGCGATACGAGTCGGATGCGTGAACATATGTGTTATGCGACTGGACGAGGTTGCCCGGAGGCTCTCCATCCATCGATGTGATCGGATTGGGCAGTTGAGGGTACGATTCGCTTTCACCTGGATCGATTGGTCCTTCGAAGTTCTGAAGTTCTTTCACATCATCTGGGATGGGCAACTGGGGAAGCTCCAACATGCTCGAATTGCCCGAGAGATCGTAGGCGCTCGGCAAATGCTCCAATGCCCCTCCGTCGGGCTTCGGCAGTTCTGGCAGAACGGAACTATCCAAGGTCGGTTCTACCTCGATCGGGACGGCTTTTGGGACGGGCAGCTCAGGCGGTTTCTCCCAGCGAACTTGAAACTCGGTACGCCCTGCCTTGAATGTTGTTCCTTCGTCGATGTATTTCTCGGTCACCTTCTGACCATCAACGATGGTTCCATTTCTGCTCTCGCAGTCCCTGAGGAGAATCTTGTCCCCCAAGTTGCTGATCCGGAAGTGCGGCACCGACATCCCGCTATCGGATATTGGGGTCATCTCTTCCTTCGATTTGCGGTGCGATCCCCCAAATAGGCGAGTGTTCCCTCGCGCGACCACATAAGACATCAAATCCGCACCCGTGGGACCGGCGATGACTTCGACGATTAAGTTTTTGGCTGGCGCGTTCAAGTTGTTTTGGTTGCCAAGGGATGGAACTCGGAAACGGTCAACGAGTGATGATAGTCTAGTCGAACTCGGAGCGCCAAGTTGCCGATTCCTCTCCCCGTTTCTTTTGGAAAATGTTGAAATCAAGGGGTTAGCAAAGCTGTGCGGCCTCGTCCCACCGAAGCGACGGGCCTGTTCACGAAATTCGGCGGAAAATCGTAACGGTTGAACCGACAAATTGACCGATGTTACCGAAGAGGTCCAAAGTTGTTGTGAGGCGAAGCTCGATATGCAAAACAAAAAAACTTTTCGTGCGTCCTTGAATTGCAAATGGATGGGATCGTTGGTAGTGATCCTAAGTCTCCCGCTGCCGTCCACGCTTGCTCAAAGCAAGCTGTCCTTGCAGCCCCTGACACCCGCTCCGTCCGAATCGGCGAGTGCTGGGTCTGCCGGCCAAGCGGCGTTTGTCCCTTTGCCGCTTCCCCAAGCTCAATTCCGGACCGAGGATACATCGGTTCCCTCCGCCGTCCCGAGCGAGCCGAAGTCCTTTGGCACCCGAACGCTTATGCTGAAGGAGCTGCCGAAAGCCAACTTGCCTCCCTCGGAACAGGCCGTCGTGCGTTCCTTTCATTCGGACGCTTCGGCAACTTCAATGACCGCTGCAAACCTACCGGTTGCGATCGTGAGCACGTTTCAGAGCCAGGAACCGAAGGAAGGCTTGCAGGATACGCTCAAGTACTTCCTCGATGTCAACAACCTGATCGGACGGCAACGCAACTCGCAAAAGATGTTTAAAGAACTCGAAACCGATCGTAAATATGTTGAGCTGGCATCGCTGGTCGAACCCGTTCGCACGGAACGAAATGCAGACTCGGTTCCCTACCTGTGGAATGCTCATGGGTATGCATGGGAATCCGCCACGTTCTGCTTCTCGCCGCTGTACTTCGAACAGCCGAATCTCGAACGGTACGGTCAAGGCGTTGGACGCCCGTTTGCTTCCACTGTATCGGCGGTTAAGTTCGTTGCCGACGTGACTACCTTGCCCATCGCCGTCATCTGTACTCCCCCTTGGGACTGCTCATGCACGCTGGGCCATCATCGGCCAGGGAACTGCGCCCCGTTCCAGGGCAAGACCACGTACCATTAAGCCATCGCGCCCTGTTTGTTTCTGAATAGGTACCGTCGGTAGCCACTTCTATTGGCCATCGACTTCTATCGGCCATCGACAAACGAGTCGTATCTCGCGGCCGGATCTTCAGTCAGGTGTTCGGACCACCGTACGCCGGCGGCCCCAAAATCGCCGAGGGGCTCGTTGATGGCCCTGAATCGGGATCGGTAGAAACCCGGGCGCACGGAATAAAATCGAAAACTAAGGACACGAGATTACGCCTAGGTCGCTATGATACTGTGCGTCATGGACGCCGTTTGCAAACGTGTGAAATCCTGGATCTTTCATGTGATTACAAAAAATTGGAAATGAGTTAGCAACCTCGGGGGCCTTTCCCACGACAACATCCTTGCCATCCCTTTCCGTCTTTTCGCTAACGTGCTGCCATGTCGCGTTTGATCGAACTCGCCGATACCTCGCTCTTTGGCGGCGAAGCCGTGGTGACGACCTTCGAGGGGAAAGAAGGACTCTCGCAGCACTTCGAGTATTTTCTGACCATCGATTCGCCCAAGCCCGCCCTGACTCCGGCGGACGTCATCGGAAAGCCGATCGGATTCCAACTGAATCGGGAGTCGGGCAGCCCTCGATATCTCCATGGAATTTCGACGAAGAACTCCAAAAGATGCCACTCAAGGTACAGTGGGATTAAATCCTCGCCTCGTCATCAAAATTCGTGGGTTCTTTTTGGTTATCGGAGGTTCCCGCGAAGAAGCCATTTGCCTCCTCGAACGCTTGATCGCTCCAGCGTTGCCAACACTAGCGAACCAAATGCGTGGGTGGCACAAATCAGCCGGCACGAGTCAGCCGAGTGAAGGACGACAACTCGAATAGGAGTCAAGAGCTAGTGGAATGGATAGAACTCCCCCGAACGCGGAATGCAACACCGCTGAACGATCGTGCGATCGCATTCATCCAAGACGGTCGGCGACGCATGCGAGAGATCGATTGCTTCGATTTCGTTCCCAGCAACTACGAAGTAGCTTGGGAAGTCCTCTCCAATTTGTCTCGCGGTCGTTTCTGCGAATGGGGAAGCGGGCTTGGGATCGCGGTCGGGCTTGCCGAAATTCTTGGCTTTCAGGCCATTGGTATCGAACTTGACGCGAACTGTGCGGCAGCCTCGAGGGAGTTATTGAGAGAACACGGACTCTCCGCCGTCATTGAAACGGGGAGCTATTTCGATCGTATCGAACCCGCAGACTATTACTATGTCTATGCGTGGCCAAGTCAACGGAATTCGATTCTCGAATACTTTTGTCAAACAGCTTCCGAACACTCGCGTCTGCTTTTTTGGGAATCGCAGGATGACGTGCGCTTGGGGATACGTCCATCGACTCGGCATCATGCTTTCTATTAACGTGCCACCCACAAATAGCACTGTCGTGCTGGCGTGTTTGCGCAATCTGTCTAGTGGCAACAGAATTAAATATGTGCCACCCACCTATTTGACTCACCCTTCTCTTTTTGCTATCTTCGTTGGCTGAGGAGAAACCTGTTATGCCGAGACCCTTGCGTTCCGAACTGTTTGAGCCCAACGAAGTCTGTATTGTCCACTGCATCCAACGTTGCGTCCGCCGCGCGTTCTTGGCAGGCCAGGACCCTGTCTCAGGCAAGAATTACGAAGGCCGCCGGGAATGGATCCGGGCTCGCCTGGAATGCCTAGCCTCGGTCTTCGGGATCGATGTCCTGACCTACGCCATCCTGTCCAATCACATGCACGTCATCCTGCGCACTCGTCCCGATGTCGTGGCCCAGTGGTCCGACGAAGAGGTCGCCCGGCGTTGGCTGAGCCTGTTTCCTGGCCAGCGGGTCGACGAATTCCTGGGCCAACCCACCCGGAGCAGCATCGACGCCCTGGTCCATGACCAGGCCCGGATGACCGAGGTCCGGGAGCGACTGAGCAATCCTTCGTGGTTCATGCGTGCCTTGGCCGAACCGATCGCGCGATTGGCTAACCAAGAAGATGAGTGCACAGGCCGGTTCTGGGAAGGGAGGTTCAAGGCCCAGGCGATCAAGGACGAAGCGGGATTGTTGGCCTGCAGCATGTACGTCGATTTGAATCCGATTCGTGCCGCCATGGCGTTGACGCTCAAGGATTCGCTCCACACGTCGGCTTATGACCGGATCGCAGGATTGGAAGGAGAGAAACTCCCTTCGGCAGCCTCGGATACGGTGGTGATTGAGACCGAGGAAGCGGGCCGGATCCGTCGGACTTCGACCCCGGACGAGTTGCGCAAGCGTCGGTCGGAATCGCGTCGGATGCGGCGTGGGAAAGCGATCTTGCGCGATGCATGGCTATCTCCGTTGACGCTCGACGAGCAAGGCAAGCCAGGCCCGCAGGTGAGTTCGACGCCGGTCCGAGCTAGCGACAAGGGATTCTTGTCGATGTCGCTGAAGGATTACTTGGCACTCCTAGCGTGGACCGGGAGCAATCGGCCGAGTCTGGCGAAGGCGGAGGCGACACCGGAGGTGGAGTCGATCTTGAAGCGGTTGGGGATCGATGGCTCGATGTGGTTGGACTTGGTGTGGAGTTTTAAGAAGTACTACCAGGGGAGCGCGGCCGGGATGCCGGACTCGTTGGCGCGCGACGCATCGGCGCATCAGCACCGCTGGCGCCGAGGCCAGCGGGCAGTGCGCCGGATCTTTGCGTCGGCTGGGTGATGCTTCGCACCTCACATGCCGAGATCCGCCTGTCCCGTTACCCAGTCTTTGCACCGAGCTGATCGAGGGCAAAGCAATGCGCCGGGTGGCGTCTGTCTGACCATGGCAGTATCTAAGTTATATGACTCATGCTGCTATGGGGAGTTTGCGAACGGCCGTTAATTGGGGTAGGGAAGCCGCATTGGATTGCGGCTCCCCTCCCACCGAACCGGACTGGCGGATCTCCCGCATCCGGCTCTCCAGTTGATAGTTACTGACAAGCAG
>JBKDXO010000021.1:0-14935 GCA_046306195.1 Planctomycetota bacterium
ACCGATTTCTTCCCGCTGACCTGCGATTATCGCGAGCGATTCGCAGCCGCCGGAAAGTTCCCCGGTGGATTCATCAAGCGCGAAGGGCGCCCAACGACCAAAGAGACCCTGACCAGCCGTCTGATCGATCGACCGATCCGACCCCTGTTCCCCGAAGGCTTCTTCAACGAAGTTCAGGTCCAATCCATGGTCCTGAGTAGCGATACTCAAAACGACGCCGACGTGCTCGGCATGAATGGCGCGGCGTGCGCCCTGTTTGTGAGCTCTCTCCCGTTCCGGGGCCCCATCGCGTCGGTGCGGATCGGTCGGATCGATTCCAAACACATCCCGTTTCCTACCGTCAGCCAACTCGAGGAAAGCGATCTGGACATGATCGTCTCAGCCAACGAGCGCGAGGTAGTCATGATCGAAGGCTTCTGCCAAGAGATCCCTGAAAACGAAATGATCGAGGCGATCAAGTACGCGCACGGTGTCTGCCGCGAAATCATCGCCTTGCAACGCGAACTGTACGACAAGATCCAGCCGAAGAAGGTCGAGTTCACCTCCCCGGACGATTCCGCCCTGGTTCAGGAACTCAGCAGCAAGTACTACGATCGATTCCGCGCAGCCAAGCAAACCGAAGGCAAACAAGCCCGGAACGAAGCCTGCAACGTGCTCCGCGAAGAAGCCCGCGCTGCAATGATCCCCGATCCAGCGGCCGAAGGTGCTCTTTGCTCGGACGTCTTCTACCGAGCCTGGCACACCTTGGAAAACCGCGTCGTCCGCGATTTGATCATGGCTGGCACGCGCGCCGATGGCCGCGATACCACCAGCCTGCGGAATATCCACTGCGAAACCGACCTTCTCCCGCGCACTCACGGCACCGCCCTCTTCCAACGGGGAGAAACCCAAGCTTTCGTCACCGTCACGCTGGGGACCACCCGCGACGAACAGCGGATCGATGGCTTGATGGACGAGTACAGCAAGAAGTTTATGCTCGACTACAACTTTCCTCCCTTCTCGGTCGGCGAGTGCAAACCGAATCGCGGGCCAGGCCGACGTGAAATCGGCCACGGTATGCTCGCGGAACGATCCCTCGAACCGGTGCTGCCGGATCCTGAGGATTTCCCCTACACCGTGCGTCTGATCAGCGACATCTTCGAAAGCAACGGGTCCTCGTCGATGGCCAGCGTGTGCGGCGGTTGTTTGGGTCTGATGGCTGCCGGCGTCCCGATCACCAACCCCGTCGCTGGAATCAGCATCGGATTGGTCCGTGACAAAGATGATCGATTCGTTCTGCTCACCGATATCCTCGGCGATGAAGACCATCACGGCGATATGGATTTCAAGATCGCTGGAACCCAAAACGGCATCACCGGTATCCAACTCGACCTGAAAATCGATGGGATCAGCGAAGAGATTATCCGAAGCACGCTTAAGCAAGCCAAGGAAGCTCGGATGGAGATCCTTCGCAAGATGCTGACCTGCATCCCTCGTCCGCGCAGCGAAATCAGCCGGTACGCCCCGCGTCTCCTCCGCACCAAGATCGATCCCGACAAGATCGGTCTCCTCATCGGTCCTGGAGGCAAGAACATTCGCTCCATCCAGGAAGACACCGGAGCCACCATCGATGTGGATGACGAAGGAAATGTTACCGTCGCTAGCTCCGACGCGGACTCCGCGCGGGCAGCCCTATCGCGAGTCGAAGCCTGCACCGCAACGGTCCAAATCGGCAAGATCTACGACGGAGTCGTCACCAGCATTCGCGACTTCGGCGCGTTCGTCGAAATCCTCCCGGGCAAAGATGGCCTGTGCCACATCAGCGAACTGTCCAACGGATATGTCGCCAGCGTCGACACGGTCTGCCGTGTCGGGGACCCCATGAAGGTATTGGTCATCGACATCGACGATCACGATCGGGTGAAACTCTCACGTCGCCGAGCCCTCGAGGAATTGGGAATCGAAGACGACATCGCTACCGAAGAAGGCCCAGGCGAAGACGACTTCGGACCTGACGAGGGTGGCGATCGACCCGCCGGTGATCGGCCCGAACGGGGCGATCGAGGCGATCGACGACCACGCGGAGGGGACGATCGTGGAGGTGGCGGACGCGATGGCTTCCGTCGACGTGGTGGTCGAAGTGGTGGCGGCGGAGGTGGTGGCGGCGGCGGACGTCCCCGCAGCCGAGGCGGCGATCGCCGCTAACGGGGAACCTCCCCAACAGTCCAGTTCCTACACGCAACCCTATCGAGCCGGTGCGCTCAGGAGTCGTAGCCGATCATGTGCTGCCTGCTGATTCGTCGATTCCTCACGCTGCCCCTAGGAATCGCGTCCCTAGGAATCGCGTCCCTAGGAATCGCAGCGCTAAGCGGCATTGGCCATGCTCAGGACGCCGGCCCCCCAACGAAGGGCTCGCTGCGTCCAACGGAGAACCTGAAGGTCGAGGGAATCCCAGATATCTCCCTCGATCTGGTCGAAAACGTTCGACCGTACACCGAAGCCCGAGGGGCCACTGCCCTGGACTGGCATCCCACCGAGCGAAGCCTGTTGGTCTCCACCCGATTCGGGAACTCCAACCAAGTCCACCGAGTCGCGATGCCAGGGGGCGCCCGTTACCAATTGACGTTCTACCAAGAACCAGTCGGTTCCGCCGAGTATCTCCCGAACCACGCCAACTCGTTCCTGTTCACCCGCGACGCGGGCGGGAACGAATTCGCGCAGATCTATCGGTTTGATACTCAGACCGGATCGGCCACACTTCTCAGCGATGGCGGGCGCTCGCAAAACGGTGGATGGGTCTGGGATCGATCCAAAACCAAGATCATGTATACGTCCACGCGGCGAAACGGAGCCGACCGAGATTTGTGGTTGATGGACCCCACCAACCCAGCCTCCAATCGGCTGGTTTTCCAAGTATCTGGAGGAGGTTGGGCAGTCACGGATTGGTCGCCGGACAATCAACAAGTTTTGGTCCAAGAAACGTTGTCGGTCAATCAATCCAACTTGTATCTGGGTAACGTCACCACCGGCGCTCTTCGACCGATCACCGACCCGAGCGAACAGGTTTCCTACGATGCTCCTCGATTCACCCGCGATGGAAAAGGGATTTGGGTTGGCTCCGATCGCGATGGCGAGTTCAGCCAACTGGTCCGAATCGACCTGGAAACCAAGAAGGTCGATTCGATCACGAGCGAGTTCGCTTGGGACGTGGAAGCCAGCCAATTGTCCGAGGACCGATCGCAGATCGCCTTTTCGATCAATCGCAATGGCATCTCCGAGGTCTATGTTTACGATGTCGAGACCCAGCGCAAACGAAAAGTGGACGGACTCCCCACGGGTATTGCCTCGATCGGTCCATGGCATCCCGCTCGCAACGAGTTTGCCGTCACCGTTGCATCGGCCCGGAGCGCTTCGGACGTTTACAGCGTCGACGCTTCGTCGCTGTCGGTGGAGCGGTGGACCGAGAGCGAATTGGGTGGCATCTCGCCCGATTCCCTGTCCCTTCCCGAATTGATCGAATGGAAATCTTTCGATGGTCGAGTGATCAGCGGCTTTTTGTATCTGCCGCCGAAAAAGTTTGCAGGGCCACGACCCGTCATCGTGAATATCCACGGCGGGCCCGAAGGTCAATCTCGCCCCAACTTCCTGGCGCGCAGCAACTACTTCCTGAATGAACTCGGCTGCGCCATCATCTTCCCAAATGTGCGTGGCAGCACCGGTTACGGCAAGTCGTTTACCAAGCTCGATAATGCGTTGAATCGCCTCGACTCGGTCAAGGATATCGGGACCCTGCTCGACTGGATCAACCAGGATGGTCGCTTCGATGCCAAACGCATCATGGTCACCGGCGGAAGCTATGGTGGGTACATGACCTTGGCCTGCGCAGTCGAGTACAACGATCGGATCGCATGCGCCCTGGATGTGGTTGGTATTTCCCATTTTGGCACCTTTCTGAAGAATACCGAGTCGTACCGCCGAGATCTTCGAAGAGTCGAATACGGGGATGAACGGCTTCCCGAGGTCGCCGAGTTTTTCGAGCGAATCGCGCCGCTGAACAACGCAGAACGGATCACCAAACCTTTGTTCGTCGTGCAAGGTGGAAACGATCCCCGTGTCCCTCTCAGCGAAGCCGACCAAATCGTCGACCGGGTCCAACGCAACGGGGGAGGAGTGTGGTACTTGATGGCCAGCGACGAAGGGCACGGTTTCCGCAAGAAAAACAATGCAGACTTCCAGTTCTACGCCACGATCTTGTTCGTGAAAAAACACCTCCTGGGGACTCCATGAACGAACCGTCTCCTGCCTCAGGGACGCCGGGATTGCCACCGAAAATCGAGGAATCGCGGCTTCTGGAAGTCGCTCTCGAGCAAATGGAGACTGCGAACAGCTCCCGGCCGTTTCACGTCGCCGGTTGCTCGCCAGGCCGGGGGCAAGCGTTTGCGGCGATCGCCGATCGATTCCCTCAAGGGGTGGTCGATCTCTGGTACCTCGACTTGCACCACAGCACCCTTGCAACGGATCACGCCCGCGATGCCTCGGGAGAACTCCCTGCCAACTTGACGATCCGTTGCGCCGCCGATCTCGATCGCAAGGACCTCGATTGGACCATTGTCCCACTCTCCAGCGGCGGCGAACAAGAACTCACCCGGGATCTCGTGCAGCAGCACTACCATGCTCTCGCGATCCAGGGACACATGATCGTCAGCGTGGACAATCCCAAAGACCGATGGGTGCATGAGCTATTGAAGACCTACGAAAAACGGATTCGTGTCCGCCCGTTCGCCGACGCAGTCGTTTACATCGTCGAGAAGACCCAGGCGCTCAAAAAATGCAAAGACTTTTCCTGTCAGCTCGCATTTCGGGATTGCGATGAGTTGATCCAACTGGTGACCCGTCCCGGGGTTTTCTCCCATCGGGAACTCGACAACGGCGCCAGACAGCTGCTCGATGCTGTGGATGTCTATCCCGAAGCCAAGCTGATTGATATCGGCTGCGGAAGCGGTTCGGTCACCCTAGGATTGGCGAAGCGAGACGGGTCAGCTCATGTGCACGCCGTGGATTCCAATGCCCGCGCGCTAGCTTGCCTGCAGCAAGGTGTCCTCCTCAACGGCCTGGAAAACGTGAGTTGGGAGCTCAATGCACAAGGGAATTACCGTGATCCGAGCACCTTCGACATGGCTCTCGCAAACCCTCCTTACTTCGGCAACTTCCTGATCGCCGAGAAGTTTCTGCAGGCAGCTCACCGATCCTTGCGTCCAGGTGGGAGATTGGTTCTGGTCACGAAACAACCAAGCTGGTACGAAACGAACATGCCCCGCTGGTTCGAATCGTGCGAAGTCTTCCCGTCTCGGCGCTATCACATCGCATCGGGAATCAAAGAAAAAGCCGCAGGGTGATTGCCTGCGGCTGTGCTTTGGCGAGAAATCGATCCGTCGGCACCGTTCCTAGCCGACGACTTCCTTGATCTTTTGCAGGAAGTGGTCGTTGCCGTCCTTGCTCAATTCCTTGGCATGTTTTTCGGCTTTTTTGACGTCCTGGTACTCAAACACGGCGACCCGCTTGAGATGCTGGTTGAATACACCCCAGTACAATTTGATGCGAGGCTCAGCCGCAGGTTTGCGGGTTCGCTTGGGTTTCGCTTCGACTGCGGGTGCGGCTTGGTCGACTTCCGTGGCGGCCTTCTTCGTACGTTGTGCTTTCGCGACGCCTGCCATTGTTTTGGCTCCAACTGAGGGATAAAGAAGAAAGCAAATGATAAAAGTTCAGCGAAGCGTTTGCGACGACTGGAAAATAAGAGGCTCTCATTCCGGACGCGATTGCATTCGATGAATCTTCATTATAGACAACTTCGCCCCCAGCCGCACCCACCATTCTGAAGGTGGTAAGAAATTCCTATTCCGCAGCCTGCGAAAGATAGCCAATTCCATCGATTTAGTAGCGATATTGGAGACCGTAGCTCAGGCTATGGATCCCCAAATCCCGTTCCTTGAAGGTAAATCGCGGGCGAGGGTCACCGGTCAACGGGTTGCTCAAATTCGCAGCCAACGCTGGATCGAACTGATCGGCGGCCCGAGCAACTTTGGGGAGAAGGAGGTAATCGTAGCCGACTGTCGCTTCGAGCCGACGGGTCAATCGGTAGCCCAAGGTCAGGTTGGCTTCCGGGGAAACGATGAACGTATCGAATTGGTAATTGCCAATATTGGTTGCCCTGGCTTGCAGGCCCTGCGAGGACGAGGTTGTCACCGCTGGAGATCCCGTCGTGATGCTTTGGGAACCGTCGATGCCGACGGATCGGTTCATGTTTCCCATCCCCAATTTGAACATGCTCGACAAACTCCATCGCGGCGCGTAAGCGATCCCCGAAAAACCGATGACCCCACCGTGAAACCGATTGTCGGTATCGAAGCGATCCCTCAGATCGAGAAAGGTTCCGACGGGCGCTTGCGTCGTCGAATTGACCCAGAGGCGATCGGATAGGCTGGCGGTTTGGTACCCAACGAGCAGGTCGAGTTTGCTGTAGCGTGAGCGGTACGCGCTTTGTTTGAGTAGAAGATCTCCTCCAAAGAGATCGCTGGTGGCATGCGCGAACGCCGTCCCGGTGGCCAAGTTTGGTTGCTGCACAACGATCGAGTTCTGATTGACCCCGTCGAAATAGGGCCGGACGATCGACGCGCTTCCGGTGGCGGTGCTGTCGAAGGTCAGCGACTGGGCTCCCGCATCAAAGAATCGCACTTGAACGCTGGTGCACGCATCGTGGCCGAGACGCCAGGCGACTTCGCCGCGATAACCTTGGGTGGTTTCGTCCATCCCGATGGTTCCGCCGAAGAGATCTCGCGATCCAACCGTCCCGATGTTGTCGGTACGCACCAAGGCTGGGATGGTCGGATGGTCTCGCCAAAAAGTGGCTGCTTCCATGCGAACCGAGAAGCGATCGAGCGCCTTCGCAAAGGGAAGCGCTAACCGAATATTGATGTGAGGGATACCATCGCATCCGCAATTGCCATCGTGATCGCCGCAGACACCGCAGGCCCCGTACGAGTGCCCGACCCCGTGCGAGTGCCCGGCCCCGTGCGAGTGCCCGAGCGCGTGATCGTGGAGTACATTCTCATCCTCGACGACGATCTCCGAGCCATGGGAATCCTCGATAACCGCGGAACCATCCTCGATCGCAGCCCCTTGGACACAGGAGCGGCAGCTCGCCTGGACGACTTTTTCGTTGCTGGGAATTCCGGATCCTACTTGTCGAGGGGACGATTCGGTGCGTCCCACCGAATAAAATTCCCGCGCGTCGCTTCGTCCAGTCCGGAGCTGACCGAAGGCAGGATCGGGGTCACCGAACAAACCTCCCCCCACCAGAGTAGCGCAGGATACCGCCAGCCAACCACGACGACCAAAAAGACGAAATTGCATTCGATCCATAGCTTGCCCCCCAAAAATAGCGCTAGCGCAGATTCCAAGTCCGCGCCGCGGCAATGAACTCTTCCTTTTACATCGGGAAATCTGCTTGCGGCAATTAAGTAAACTCGGGGGAATTTAACGACCCGCATCGCTAATGCTTTCAAAAAACGGCTTCCAGCTGTCCCGGAAAACTCGAGTTTGACGCCTGGCAACGGCAAAATCACTTCTTCTGGGGCGCGACGACGATACAGGATACGAAGGGCGATCCAGGGTGGGATCGACCACGTTGGTACAAGGGAATGGCACGATGCGACATTCGACCCATCTGATGGCAATAGCGATGTTTTTCTGCGGCAACTGTGGGTGGGCGGTAGCCCAATGGCCAACAACCGCGAAACACAACTCCCACGTCGACTTTGCCCGAAACAATGTGTGGCCCCAGCCGTTTCGCGGTCAGGATGCTGCATCGACCGTCGCTCCGTTCGAGATTATGAAGAGGAATGGCTGGCGGGATAACAACACCGTCGGCTCGATGCTTTTCGAGAACAACCGATTGACCGAAGCCGGGCGTTTGAAGGTAGCTCATCTTTTGGCCTCCACCCCCTCCAACTACCGAATGATCTACGTACAGACCGGCGCGAACCAAGAAGAGACTCTCGCAAGGGTGCAGAGTGTGCAATCGACGGTATCCACTCTGGTGACCGATGGTCAAATGCCGGCGATTAACATCACTTCGGTCGCTCCTTCGAGTTCGCCGGGTGCCTATCAGAATTTGGTGCACCGCGCGATTCAGAAGACGACTCCAACGCCGCGATTGCCGGTTTTCAGTGGCTTGGCCACCCCCGCCCAAACCAGCGTAGCGCCGCAAGACCAACAGTAATCGGATGCGTGAGCGATCGCGGTCGGGTAGGGATGCTCGCAATGGATCCCGTCAGATCCGCACGAACAATCGCTTGCGGTAAAGCCACGCGAGGATAGACCAAAAGATCGCCAGGACCATGGCGCCGAGCAGGAATGGTCGCCACATGTTGTCGACCGTTCGATCGAGAAGCCATCCGAAATGCCTTTCGATGGCTGATTGGATCGGGCCCTCGAGAGTCCAACTCATCGCGTAGGCCAAGATCGAATTGGCTCCGATGATTTTCCAAAATGTTCCCCATCGCGAGCGTCGACCAACGTCGCAGATGGCATGCAGGGATCCCAGGAACAGGAAACAAATTCCACCGCTCCACAGGGTCCAACTCGGGGTCCAAATCCGCTTCACGATCGGGCAAACACCCAAGCGGTCCAGGAGCCAAGCAATCACCATGCAAATGGTTCCGGTCGCTACCATCCTGAGTATCCGGTCAGGGAATCGCATCTCCATCTGCAACCATTTGCCGGCGATCAAGCCCATGATCATCGTTCCCAGCGTCGGGATAAAGCTCAACGTGCAATAGCCACCCCCCGAGAAAAGAAACGGGGACTCGCGAGGAAAGAGGTTCATCCACCAGGTATCGAACTTCCAGGCAAGATTGCTGTTCTTGTTCCAGTGCGATGCGAAACCGGTGTAGTGTTCGGGCCAAGCCATCGGTACACCAACTTGTTCGTACGGAAAACTCGCGTCCGGCAACGGGAAGGCGACAAAGGCGATCCAATAGCCGACCAAGATACCGCTGCCGATGAAAAATAAAGCGCGAGGAGATCGCGGTGCGCAGAGAAAGAGGAAGCCATACCCAAGTCCTATTTGGGTCAAGGTATCGTCGAAGGTAAAGTTTGTCTGCGAACGACCGAGGCTGCGTAGGAAGATTCCCAAGAAGATCAACGCAAGGCTGCGCCACAACGCGTGCAACCAGAGCGAGGCCCATGATTGTCCCGCTGCGAGACGCTTGGCACACGAGAAAGCCAGCGAGGTTCCCACCAAAAACGAGAAACTGGGCTGAATCATGTCGTGAAGCGAACAACCACCCCAGGCGACATGCGACGTGTGGAACGAAATCCAATCGAACAATTGCTGAACCCAGCCCGGAAATCCTTCCTTGTGCGAATCCAGCTGGCTCAAATGCAAGACCTCGGCCAGCATCAGGAACATCGCCATGCCGCGGTAGATATCGATGCTCTCCAAGCGAGCCGTCGTGGGTTGAATTGTCGAGCCCGGGTCGGATGCCACGAATTGTTACTTGATACGGAAGATTGGGATGATGAAATCGATCAGCGGACTCCCCGCGACTACGAGGAAACCCAGGAACCACCACACGTTATCCCACGCTCGCTCTGGCAGCATGGGAGCGGCGGCCAACAAGCCAAGACCAGCGATGAAAAAGAATTCCGGGTGAAAAGGCCGCTGCCATGCAGAATACCAAAGCAAAACAACCCAAAACGCGATCGTCAATCCGACCAATCCCATCGCCATCCATCCAAACCCGATCAGCAAAAGCAAGTGGATGATGTAGTAGTAGCTGATCCGAAATGAAAACCAATCCCGGAATCGTTTCAGACCCAACCAACTGGATCGGGGAGGTCGCGGCAGATCGATTTTTCTGGGGGACATACTCATGAGTATTCCATTTCGAGTTCGAGCAATTTGCGCTTGATCGCCAACCCGCCGCCGAACCCGACCAGCGATCCATCCGCCCCGATCACCCGATGGCACGGCACGACAATCGCGATCGGATTGCGGCCCAACGCAACTCCTACCGCGCGGGCGCTCTGGGGCGAGCCGATCCGCCGCGCCAAATCGGAGTAGGAACAGGTTTCGCCGAACGGAACCGCTCCCAAGCCTTTCCAGACGCGATTTTGGAAGGGAGTCCCTCGCCATGTCAAGTCAATCGAAAACATCCGCCGCTTCCCGGCGAAGAACTCCCCGAGTTCCCGCTCCACTTGGACGAGGATTCGAGCATCGCGCGAGGAACGATCACCGGCGGCCTCCGCATCCTCCTTGGCTCCAAAACGAACTTCAAAGAGCTTTCCCCCTGCCGAGATCAAGGTAAGAGGGCCCACGGGCGAATCGCGCATCACCTTGGACTGCAACGAAATCAAATCCTTGACCGACGCCATGCTCTGTCCACTCCCTCGCACTGGGGGACTACCATCCCGTTTCGTTCTGCATCGCTCGGACCACCACCACCGATAAAACCGATGCCGAGAGTACCAATGCCGACAATACTCGCCATCCCCAATGCTTTCGTCTCAAACAAAGATCCACCCCACCCACCAGCGATGGCAAGAAAAGAATACCCATTCGAAGCCAAATCGGAGGTTGCTCCGAGAAATAAAGCGTCGAAACCGATTGGCTCGCCACCGCCATAACGATCATCCCCAAAACCGCCGGCGCCAACGGCCAACCGTAGTCGTACGTCGGTCCCGACGGCAACATCAACGAGACTAGCGACAAACCCAAGACGGCTCCCACTCCCGCCAATGCGAATTCGCCAAGCGATGCGTAAGCTTGGAATGCCAACCCAGCGATGCATGCCAACTGGGCCAACAACACACAAAGCGCCCATCGTCCGCCTGGTCCCCTCGCAATCGCATTCAGAGAAAGACTGTTGAGCGCGACCGCAGCCATTGCGATCGCCATCGATCGAATCACTTCCGGCAACTGGTCCTCGTATCCCTTGCCCTGCGGCAACGCCGCATAGAGGATTCCGGCCGCTCCCACGAGGGCCCAAGGGAGACAACACGTCGCAAACCGAATGGGTGTCGCGATCCATCCCTTGAGAATTCCCAAGAAGAGAATCAAGCCCGGGACCATCCATACCATCCACATCCAGGGCTCGCGAGCATCCCAGCGCCGCCAACTCGCTGGCTCGGTGATCATCCCCCGCTGCCACAGGTCCGAAACGATCAATCCGCTACCAACCAGCAAGGCACCAAAGAACGACGAGGCCAGCACCCCGCGCAGCGGACTCGGGTCCAGTCCCGGCGAGCGGCGTTCGCACCGGGAGAGCACAAATCCACCGATCCAACCCAGTAGACTCGGGACGACAACCCGTTCCAGCAGGACCTGACCTTCAAAACTGATATTCACGAGACATACCTCCCCATACTCCAAGCTTACCTCTCGAGTTTTCTTCGGGATAGCATGCAAATCCGGGTTTCCCCTCTGGCGAGACGATTTCGACCCGTTTGCGAACCTTATTTTCAAACCCTACGTTGCGAAAAATCCCTTCGGTTGAATTCCCGGTCTTCGAAGGCTGACGTCCGGCTATAGTAGGAGGAGTGACCGTACCAAACTCGCCTGGATGAACTGCCGTTCCCCTCATGCCAAATCCCCCGTCCAAGTCGGAATTGCAAAAAGCCTTGCCCTTGGAGTCGATCCGCGTATCGATGACACCCCTGGCGAGGTACGAGGAATTTTTGCAGTCGCGGGGACTTCGCAACACGCAGCAGAAGCGATTTTTGCTGGAGCAGGTATTCGATCGACATGCCCATTTTGATGCGGACCAATTGATCGACCAACTCCCGTTGCGTGGGGATCCGAACTACGTATCCAGGCCGACGGTCTATCGTACGCTCAAGGAGTTTGTCGACGCGGGGCTTCTCCATCGGTTTGAGCTCGATGGCCGGAGCATGTACGAGTTGAACTACGGGTACCCTGAGCATGACCACATGTACTGTTCGACCTGTCGCCGTTTGATTGAATTCACCAGCGACGATTTGGTCCGCATTCGGGACCAAGTGGCTCGGGAGCATCGGTTTCGCGTTCGCGACCATCGCTTCATCATCCACGGAATCTGCGATGACTGCGCAAAGAAGCGGTCGCAGGGTCGCCGCCAGGATCGCGTTTGACTGACATTGCCACCGGTGGGTTGATCCTGTATTGAAACTTGGGGGTGTCGGCGTCGCCGCCGATGGAGTCGCCCGGGTTTTGATTGCAAGCTTTTCTGAGGCAAGGAATGATGGATCCTCTTTGCGACCGGTTGC
Source organism: Planctomycetota bacterium (assembly GCA_046306195.1). GTDB lineage: Bacteria > Planctomycetota > Planctomycetia > Pirellulales > Pirellulaceae > JBKCUI01. The sequence continues at coordinate 12,283 of JBKDXO010000021.1, forward strand.
AGCGGGGAATTGCGTTTGGCATTTGGCTGGTGGCTGGATCGTTTGCCTTAGTCTCTTGCATGGACCGAAGTTACGCCCAGATGGGCGGGTCGGACGGAGTTGGCGCGCCTGCGTTTAGCGATCCTTCCTTTCGGGACAAACTCTATGAAGCGGGTGGTTTCGCGGAGCGTGAGGGGCGTCAGGGAGCGATCATTTTATCGGTGTCGATCGAAGGGAATTCTTCGGTTTCTGAAAACTTCATTCTGTCCCAGATGCAATCGCGCGACGATCGCGCGTTTGACAAGGAGACGTTCAACCGGGACATCAGTGCGCTGTATCGCACGAATTTATTTCGCAAGGTCGACCCGTACTTCAATTCGACTCCCGAGGGAGTCCATATCCGCCTGATCATCACGGAGAAGCCGATCATTCGCTCGGTTTCGTTTTTGGGGAACGAGCGAGTGGAGGAAGGCACGCTGAAGAAACATGCCGGTTTGACCAAAGGGGATCCGCTCGATCCGATCGCCCTCAATTCGGCCAAGGCTCGGTTGATCGAACTGTATCAAGACAAAGGGATGAACCAGATCGACGTCCAGATTCTCAAGGGATTGAAGCCGCAGGAGCGGGATGTCGAGTTTCTCATCAACGAAGGCCCTGTGGAGCGAATCAACTCGATCCGCGTCATCGGCAACGAGGCGTTCAATCAGGATCTGCTCAAGGCTCGTATCACTTCGCGGGACTCGCGCTGGGGGGTCACACGCTTTTTCGGCAACAAGTGCTCGGATCTAAAACTCGAGCAGGATCGCGACGGATTGCTCGGTTACTACCGTTCGCTCGGCTATTTCGACGCCCGAATCGATTACCACAAGGCATACGATCGCAGCGGGGAGTTCGTCGACGTGACCTTTGTCATCTACGAAGGGAATCGTTACACGATCAATTCGGTCTCCATCGCCGGAATGCAGCGGTATGCACCGACCGTTTTGATGCCTTACTTGCTGGTCAAGTCCAACGAACCGTTCCTCCAGCTCAACAAACTCAAAGACGAACGTCTCTTGAGCGATGTATTTGGGGCGCAGGGGCATATCTTTTGCGATGTCGAGGGGGAGGTTGTGTACCAGCCCGATCATCGTGTTGACATCATCTACCACGTCAAGGAAGGGGATGTCTATCGAGCCAGCGACATCAACGTTCAAATCGACGGTGACTTCACCAAACGCCATGTCGTTCTTCAACCGCTGCGCAATTTGCGACCGGGCGAGATCATCAATCGCATGGAGCTCGAGGCGGGCGAGCGTCGACTGAAGTACTCGACGATATTCAACACCGATCCGACGCGAGGAGAAGTACCTCGGGTCACCGTCAAACCCCCGGAAGACCTAGATTTCGTTCGCAGGTAGCGAGTCCTTATCCATGCAGAACATGTTGCGTATCTTCCTCCAATCGTTTGCATCGACCGGTGGTGTCGGATCCGGATCGCTCACCTGCGTTTTGACGGTGGTGATTGCGGGATGGGTTGGTTGGTGGAACACCACAGGCGTGGCGCATGCTCAATTCGGTGGCCCTCCTCTACCTCCCGTGACGAACCCTCCGGACGTGGGTGCACCGTTCTATCCGCCGGCAACCCCACCCGGCGCAATGAATCAGCCCCTTCCCCCGTTGAATCAGCCTTGGCAGATCGAACCCAATCCTGGGTTCATGAGCCCGCCCCCCTTTGGTTATATGCCCAACTACCGGGATGTACCGATCGATGTATCGGTTTCCGAGGGACAGACGGGACGGTTCTCCATCGGTGGCTCGGTCAACAGCGACCTTGGCGTTGCGGGAAATATCATCCTTGAGGAACGCAATTTTGACATTTCGAGATTCCCTGGTCGTTTCAGCGACCTCAGCAACGGCGCGTTTCGGGGCGCGGGCCAGAACTTTCGGCTGGAACTGGTCCCTGGCAATTTGGTTCAACGCTACTCGGTGAATTGGTCGACCCCAAGCCTGTTCGGGTATTCACCCTTCAGTCTGGCCACGAGTGGTTATTACTTCACACGCTTCTACCGCGACTGGTCCGAGCAGCGCCTCGGCGGCCGTGTTGCGCTCGGGTACGACATCACGCCCGACCTGTCCCTTTCGACCGAGTTGCGAGGCGAAGATGTCAAATTGTTCAATCCTCGCAACAATCTGGTGCAATCGCTCAACGACTCCCTCGGGAGCAATGATCTTTACTTCGCCAGGTTCCGCTTGGCGCACAATACTCGAGACAGCCCATTCATTCCTACCGAAGGGCATCTGTTGGAATTGATCTACGACCAAGCTTTCGGGGAGTTCGACTTCCCTCGCGGCCAGATCAACTACAGCCGTTACTTTCTGGTGCGAGAGCGGGCCGACGGGTCTGGGCGACACACCTTCACGACCGCATTTCGAACGGGATTCGCCGGGGTCGATCAGCCCATCTTCGAGAATTTCTTTGCAGGTGGATTTTCGACCATGCGAGGCTTTCAATTCCGCGGTTCCAGCCCGGTGGAGTCAGGGATCCAGGTCGGTGGTCGCTTCCAGTTCCTGGGAACCTTTGAGTACATGTTTCCGATCACCGCCGACGACATGCTCCGCATGGTTGCCTTCGTCGATTACGGAACGGTGGAGAAGGACATTGAGATCAACTGGAACAACTTCCGCGTTGCAC
>JBKDXO010000022.1:0-1159 GCA_046306195.1 Planctomycetota bacterium
CGCGTCCGGGGGCTTGCAACTGATGGAAACCATTACCCCCGATCAAGCCTTGATCTATCGCTCCAACGCACTGACCAACCCCATCATCGCGGTCGATACACAGCTTGCGCCCGGGGTCGCGGTCCCATCGGCCATCTCCGCGCGTTTGACGTTCAACGGCGTCGCCGGTCCCAGTTTCGCCTACTCCACCACAGGCCTTGCCATGGGGCAAGCCATGCGATTCGCGCTGCAGGCTGACGGTTCAGGCCTGCCAACCGGAGTTTACGACTACACGCTGACCGTGACGATGACGATTTCGGGCGGCACATTCAACCAAAGTTTTTCGGGCCGACAAGCGATCGTCAATCGCAGCGCGAGCGAATACGGTGCGGGCTGGTGGCTGGATGGTCTGGATCGTATCCATGACGGTGCCGCAGGTGCCTTGCTGGTCCGAGGAAACGGCGACACGCTCTGGTTCGCGAAATCCGGTACGACCTACCAACGCGCCGCCGGAGATACCAACGTCCACGCACTGGTCAAGAACGGCAACGGCACCTATACCCTGACCTCCAAGACCGGCACCGTCTTCAACTTCTCGACCCTCGGTCCATTGACCAGTGTCGTCGACCCCAACGGCAACACGACCGCGCTCGCCTACGCCGATCGGGACAGCGATGGCATCGCGGACGAATTGATCAGCATCACCGATCCCTATAGCCGCGTGACCAACCTGGGCTACACTTCCGGCAAAGTGACAAGAGTCAGCCATTTCTCCGGTCGTTCCACGACGCTTCAGTATTTAACCTTTAACGGCTTAACGAAGCTCGACAGCTATACACTCCCCGACCCGGACGGTGCGGGCCCTCAATGGGCACCTATGGTCTTTTTTGACTTCTTTGGCACGACCGGCAGTCAACTGTCCAGCCGCACTGATCCCTCGTGGGAAACAACCTATTTTACATATAGCGCCAATGATGGTCGCCTGCGAACGGTCACCCATCCTGACACCAAGACCTGGCAACTGACACCGATCGACACCATCGGGCTACCAACCGCATCTACCGGGAACACGCTGCGACGCCCCGTCGATGCCCAAGCCGCCGTGACCGACGAACGGGGCAACCTGTGGCGATTCCGCACCGATCGCTTTGGCGGCGTCACCGAATCGATCACTGCCATG
>JBKDXO010000023.1:0-4200 GCA_046306195.1 Planctomycetota bacterium
AGAACCGCGGAAGCTCGGCGCGATTGTATGCACCCAGCGGTAGCTTGCAGGGTCGATCGGAAACTCGCGGCAGCCAGACGCGTTTCTACGATAGTTCCGGGCGGAGCTTGGGAACAAGCCAAACCTCGGGCAACTCGACTCGCTTCTACGGTCCATCGGGAACCTTTCAAGGCCGAGCAGAAACCCGCAACGGCACCACCCGGTACTACGATTCGTCCGGTCGCGCGCTCGGGAGCAAAAAATAACGAGCGATTCTTCAGGCCCGAATGGGCCGGCAGTGGTTTCTTCAGGCCCGAATGGGCCGGCAGTGGTTTCTTCAGGCCCGAATGGGCCGGCAGTGGTTTCTTCAGGCCCGAATGGGCCGGCAGTGGTTTCTTCAGGCCCGAATGGGCCGGCAGTATGAATGCCGGGGTGACGTAGTCCCCCGGTTACCGAGTCCCCAAAACTCTTCCTCAGGCCTGAAAGGCCGACTGTGTCATGGTTCGCGCTTCGCATTTGCTGGAGGAAAGGAAAAGTTACTCACCAACTGCTACTATCCGCGTCGGGATCGCAGTAGCGGAACACGTTTTTGCCTCAAAAGCAACCACGCTTCGCGTTTATTCCGGAACGATGTCCGTTATGATGATGCCGATCACGTCGCCCACCGAATCGAAAAAACGATATCTCACTCCTCTCCTTAAATAGGCGATCGCGATGCTCCGTCATTCCAACACCGAGGGGAACACTTCCAACTCCCCTACGTCATCACGACGGTATCGATGGGTAGGCCTTCTCGTGCCGCTTGGTCTCGGCATCGCTGGAATCACCCTCATCATGCCGTACCTTTCCGGCGGACGCATGCGTCATCCGGGAGCACCGGTTCGCCCCGACACGCAATCTGCTGCACAATCCATTTCTACCCAGGCCATTTCTACCCAGACCATTTCCCCCCAGGCCAAAATCCCGCAAGCAGGGAGTTCCGACGAAGCCATCCTCGATGTAGCGAACCCAGCGGATGCGGGATCCCGCAACGCCGAAAACACCGCTGCGGAGTTGATATCGACGACTGCAAACCATGCTGCCACGGACTGGTCACGATTTCGCGGACCGAACGGGACAGGAATCAGCAGCGACACCTCGATCCCCACCGAGTGGTCCGAGTCCAAGAATCTTAAATGGTCGATTCCTCTCCCTGGCCCCGGTTCCTCCAGTCCAATCCTGACAGATCAGTTTGTATTCCTGTCTTGCTACACCGGCATCAGCGGCGAAGGGCAACGCGAGACGGGAAAACTCAAACGCCACTTGCTGTGCATCCAACGGTCGGACGGAAAAATTGTGTGGACACATGAGGAGTCAGCCATTCAGCCCGAGGATCCGTATCAAGGCATGGGCGTTCCCGAACATGGCTACGCGACCAACACACCCGTTACCGACGGCAATCGCGTGTTTGCTTTTTTCGGCAAGTCGGGGGTGCTCGCGTTTGATATGCAGGGAAAAAAGCTTTGGCAAACCAGCGTCGGTACCGAATCTGGCAACCGTGCATGGGGGACGGCGTCGAGTTTGATCCTGTACGAGGATTTGGTCATCGTCAATGCATCGGAAGAGAGCCAGTCGATCCGAGCCCTGAACGCCGCAACGGGTGAGGAAGTATGGAAAGCCGTCGGGTCGGCGCTGGAGTTGGCGTATGGAACTCCCATCCTTGCTAAGGTCGATGATCAACGCACCGATTTGGTGATCGCAGTTCCTGGCGAGATCTGGGGATTGAATCCTCGGACGGGGAAACTCGTTTGGTATGCGGAGACAACCTTGACGGGCAATCTCTCGCCGAGTCTTATCCTCGACGGGGATAAGGTCATCGCGTTTGGCGGTTATCGCTCCAGCGGTTCTATGGCAATCCGCGTTGGCGGAACCGGGGATGTAACGAAATCGCATGTGGTTTGGACCAGCCGCAATTCCTCCTACGTATCCACTCCGGTGCTCGTCGATGGCAAGCTGTATTGGATCGACGACCGGGGAACTTACTACGCCAGTTCCGCCAAGGACGGAGAACTCATTCATCGCTCGCGGGTCTCCAACATCACGTCGCGCGATCGCCCCGTGTACGCATCCGCCGTGGCGCTAGGCAACCGCCTCTATTTCCAAACCCGCTTCGATGGGCTTCTCGTCGCCGAACCTGGCACGGAGCTCAAGATCATCTCGCAAAATCGCTTCGACGGGGACAAGAGCATGTGCAACGCAACTCCCGCGACCGATCGTGGCGAACTGTATTTGCGGTCAGATTCCCATCTGTATTGCGTCCGCGCGGAACGCTAGGAATGGGCGTTGGCGATCGGTCGGATCAAACCGATCAAACCATCAGTCAGATTAGTCCGCGATGTTGTCGAACAACCCGGGGGTCTGAGTAGGTGGGGGCATTTTGAACATTTCGAATGCTTTTCGTGCCGCACAGCGACCGCGTTGGGTTCGGATGATGTACTCCGAGCGGAGCAGGAACGGTTCCACTTCGTCTTCGAGGGTATCGGCGGAGACGCTCATCGTATGAGCGATGGCTTCGAGACCTGCCGGTCCTCCCTGAAAGACTCTGAGTAACGTTTCCAAGTACCTTCGGTCCTGGCGATCCAGTCCGACCTCATCGATCCCGAGCATGTTGAGTGCCCGGTGGGAGATGTCGAGCGTGACACGTCCGTCTGCTTTGCTCATGGCGTAGTCCCGGACCCACAGCAGACGGCTGTTGGCAACGCGGGGAGTCCCTCGCGATCGTTTGGCGATTTCGCTGGCCGCATCGGTATGCAGTTCCACATTCAATTTTCTCGCATTGCGGCCCAGGATCTCCACGAGATCGTCGACCGTGTAATAACCAAGGTGTTGCCGGATATGGAATCGATCGCGAAGAGGCGAGCTGAGCATCCCGGCGCGGGTGGTTGCCCCGATCAAAGTAAACGGTTGCAATTTCAGATTGAGAGTTCGCGCGTTGACACCTTCGCCGAGGACGATATCGATGCGAAAATCCTCCATGGCGGTGTAGAGAAATTCTTCGACTGGCTTGGGGAGTCGATGGATTTCATCGATGAAGAGGACCGACCCATATTGGAGATTCGTGAGGTACGGGATGATTTCCTTCGGAGCCTTCAAGCTAGGCCCGCTCGCCATGTCGACTTTGACACCCAGTTCGCGAGGGATGCAAACCGCAAAGGTGGTTTTTCCCAAGCCGGGTGGTCCGTCGAGGAGGATATGACCGAGCGGCTCTTTTCGTTTCTTTGCGGCGTCGATCGCGATTTGCAGAACTTCCATCACATCGCGTTGACCGACCATATCTGCGATACGGCTCGGGCGAAGAACCGAATCATTCTCGCTGGGAGGAATGTTCTCGCTGGGGGTCCTGACTTCGGTCGCAGTGGAACTCGATTGCTCGTCAGAGAGTTCGTCGTCCAGGTCTTCGTTGCGTCGGGACGTTATTTTGCGTTCGCGAACCATCACCAGCCCTCCCTGAGCGGAATCATACCTACTTGCTGTCGGATCCGGTATCGAGCACTGCCATGAACGCCTTTTGCGGTATATCGACCGATCCGATCGATTTCATCCGTTTCTTGCCTTCCCGCTGCTTGGCCCACAATTTCCGTTTTCGCGTGATGTCACCACCATAGCATTTGGCGGTGACATTTTTCCGCATGGCAGGGACCGTTTCGCGGGCGATGACTCGAGAGCCGATAGCCGCTTGGACGGCAACCTCGAACATGTGCCGGTCGATTTCCTCCTTGAGTTTCTTCACGACGGCTCGACCTCGTCGATCCGAGTCGCGGCGATCGCAGATGATGCTCAGAGCATCGACTCGTTTTCCGTTGACGAGGATATCCATGCGCACGAGGTCCGCTTCCTCGTAGCCGATGATCTCGTAGTCCATTGTGCCGTAGCCGCGGGTGGCGCTTTTGAGTTTATCGTGCAGATCGTAGATCACCTCGGCGAGGGGAAGATCGTACGAAACAAGAGCGCGAGTCGCGGAGAGATACTCGTTGCCTCGCAGGATCCCGCGGCGATCCTGGCACAGCTTCATCACGACGCCGATGTACTCCGTCGGCAGCACGAAATTTACGCGAACAATGGGCTGTCGAAATTCCTGGATATCTCCGGAATCGGGAACTTCCTGAGGCCGATGGATCTCGAGCTTATCGCCGCTCCGCGTAATGATTTCGTAGGTTACGTTCGGAGCGGTCTGGACCAGAT
>JBKDXO010000024.1:0-50329 GCA_046306195.1 Planctomycetota bacterium
ACCTCAAACGGCCCGAAAAAAGATTGGCTCAATCTCGACTTGAAAGGTTTTGTCCGAGGGGATACTATCTTGGGTCTTCCTGGGGGTGGAATCCCCTGGCGAGCAAGCGAAAACTGGATTTCCCCGTCCCCCCGAATCATCGAAAATGACTCTCGACAAAAGCCTTAAAGTACGTGCCGGCGCCATCAAATCCCGGAACGTCATGACGCGAGCCGAACGCATCAAGCGCCTCCAGGATTTGAACCGGTGGTCCGAAGACTCCATCGTTTTGGGAATGGCGAAAGTCCGCGTTCCGAAGGTCTCCCTGAAGAAGAAGAAGAAGGTGAAGAAAGAGGAAGAGACCGACGACAAGAAGAAAAAGAAGAAGTGATCTCCGTCCAACGAGAGAGCGGTCCAAAACCTGGGCCGCTTTTTTTTTGCACCCAATGAGGACGGACCTGGAAAGCAACGCCCGTTGTTACGCCGCTTGGGGCGATCTTGCCAAAACTGCAGCGACCGAGGTTTGCCATGCGATGGACCTGTTTTCTTTCTGGAAGAGTCCAGGGAGTCGGAATGCGATTCGCAGCTCATCGGATGGCCAACCAATGCTCGCTCACCGGGTTCGTTGAAAATATCGACGACGGGCGTGTGCGGATCGTGGCCGAAGGAGAAACCCGTGTTCTCGCGGAGTTTCTGGAAACCCTTCAAACCTACGGACCGGGCGCGATTCATCGCATCGAGCGCGTAGAAAGTCCGGCTACGGGCGAGTTTTCGAACTTCACGGTCCGTCGATAACCACCTTCTCACGATGCGGGTATACTGGGAAGTATTCTTCACCTCCCTTCCCCACCCCACCCCAAAAAGTGCCGAGAATGAAGCGACTCAAGGCAGGCGGCGGCTGGCAAGCTGTCCGCTACTCGTTCCGCAAAGGATTCGAATCCGGCGGTCTCTGGAAGATGGTCTCCGCCCTCCGTTCCAGAAACGCGTGCAAAACATGCGCGCTCGGGATGGGAGGTCAACATGGCGGCATGGTCAATGAGCAAGGCTCTTTCCCAGAGGTTTGCAAGAAATCGATCCAGGCCATGGCAGCCGATATGCAACCGGCGATCACCGCGGAATTTTGGAAAACCTACTCGCTGAACCAGATGGGCCGATGGAGCCCCAGGCAACTCGAGGCGAGCGGACGCCTGATCCAACCCGTTCTCTACGAAGAGGGCGCCACCCATTACCGCACCATCACGTGGAATGAAGCGTTCGACCGGATCGCCAACAAACTGAAAGCCCTGACACCGGACGAAACGTTCTGGTATTTCAGCGGCCGATCCAGTAACGAAGCGGGGTTCCTGCTGCAATTGTTCGCTCGCGTTTATGGCACCAACAACGTCAACAACTGCAGCTACTACTGCCACCAAGCCAGCGGCGTAGGTTTGCAAACCAGCTTGGGAACCGGCACCGCGACGGTTGTCCTAGAGGATCTGGACCGATGCGACACTGTCTTCATCATCGGCGGGAACCCTCCCAGCAACCATCCGAGGCTGATGACGAGCCTGATGCACCTACGCCGACGCGGCGGTTCGGTGATTGTGATCAACCCGATGAAGGAGTTGGGACTTATTCGATTCAAGGTCCCGAGCGACCCGATCAGTATGCTTTTCGGAACAAAGATCGCGACCCATTACATCCAACCTCACATCGGGGGCGACTTGGCGTTGCTGACCGGGATCGCCAAAGCGATCGTCGCGGCAAACCTTCACGATGCCGAGTACTTGCAGCACCACTGCAACGGTGCCGAGGCCTACTTAGAATCCCTCCGACGGATCAGTTGGGAGGAAATTGTCGGGAAATCCGGCGTTGATCAAGCGACCATCGAGGAACTGGCTGCGCAGTACGGCAAGAGCCAAGGATCGGTCTTTTCCTGGACCATGGGAATCACGCATCACACGCATGGGGTCCAGAACGTTCAAGCCATCGCGAATCTGGCGTTGCTCCGAGGGATGATCGGTCGTCCGGGTGCGGGCATGATGCCGATCCGCGGACACTCGAATATCCAAGGCATCGGTTCCGTCGGAGTAACTCCGAAGCTGAAGGACGAGATCTTCAACAACCTTAACCAAAAGTTCGGCCTCGCGCTTCCGACCACTCCGGGCAAGGACACCCTCGCTTGCATCGAGGCCGCTCATCGCGGCACTTGCAAATTCGCGTTTTGCCTTGGTGGCAACCTGTACGGATCGAATCCGGATTCCCAGTTTGCCGACGAAGCCCTCGCGTCGATGGACATGCTCGTCATGCTCAACACCACGCTGAACACCGGTCATGCCCATGGCTTGGCAAAAACAACCATCATCTTGCCCGTCCTGGCTAGGGACGAAGAGCCGGAGCCAACAACGCAGGAATCGATGTTCAATTACGTTCGACTCAGCGACGGCGGCCCCCGCCGATTGCCGGGTCCTCGAAGCGAAGTGCATGTCATCGCGGAGATCGCCCGCCGCGTCCTCGGAAACAGCCCCGCGATCGATTGGGAACAGATGGAACAAACCAATACGATTCGCCATTGGATCGCCAAAGTGGTTCCAGGCTACGAGCAAATCGACTCGATTGCGGAAACGAAGAAGGAGTTCCAAGTGGGTGGACGGACGTTCCATCAGGCCCAATTCAAAACCAGCAATGGCCGAGCCAACCTTATCGTCCATGAACTGCCAGCCCTTTCTCCCCTCGCCACCAATCAGGTCCGGCTGATGACCGTTCGAAGCGAAGGCCAGTTCAATACGGTCGTCTACGAGGACTACGATTTGTATCGCCATCAAGATCGTCGCGATGTGATCCTTCTCAACCCGACCGATATGGAACGCATGGGTCTGTCCAACGATTCGCTGGTTACCGTATCGAGCGCCGCAGGTACGATGCATCATATCCTGGCCCGGTCGTTCGAAGAGATCCGTGAAGGGAACGCCATGATGTACTACCCCGAAGCCAATGTCCTGGTTCCGCGAGTGGTCGATCCGCAGTCTCGCACCCCTTTATTCAAAAACGTGATCGTCTCGATCTACCAACAAACGGAGGCCGCCCATGCCCATTGAGCCGGCCTGGAAAACCGAAAATCGAACTCCTCGCATCTTGATTGTGGATGACGATCCGGAGGTTGCCACCCCCGTCCGCTTTTCCCTCGAAGCCTTGGGGTATGAAGTAATCCATATGCCGAACGGAACCCTTGGGGCTCAAAAGCTCGACGAGTTCCATCCCGACCTGATGATCCTCGACATGATGATGCCGGGCCAAAGTGGCTTCCTGGTGCTCGAACACGTTCGCCGCACGAAACAGAATCGCATCCGAATCATCATGGTTACTGCCAACGAAGGGAACCGTCACGAGACCTATGCGAGGATGCTCGGTGTCGACGATTACATTCTCAAGCCCTTTTCGCTTGACCAACTCGTCGGACGCGTTCAAGAACTGCTCGACAAGCCGTTTCCTGACGCGATCCCTCCAGCTCCGTAGCAGAAAACGGCGACATGCTCAACGCCGCTCGAATACCGCGCGTTCACGCGGCTCGCCCCGGCTTCGCATGGACCACTTGGTGCAATACATCTCGGAATGAGTTCGCGATGCTCTCCGGACGGTGCGATTCGCACAGGCCGGCCAACCGCCCAACCTCGTCCGGATCCTCAACCTCGGTGATCGTACGCGTTTCTCCCGGCTGCTGACTCACCAATATCAGCTTTGCCCCGAAACGGATCACAACCAGATTCTGCCGCGGCGCGATCGAGGTGCGACCAAGAACCTCGACCACTTCCGTCGGCAACCTCTGAAATTGCTTAGGTTGCGCCTTGCGAAGCACCATGCTTGCGCCGAGAAAAAGAAAAACGACGACCGCAAGGGATGCCATGGTCGACAGGGTGGTGGACCACTGGCTTCTCGGAGTCTCGATGCGTTTTGATTGCGGATCGCTCGCACTCTTCAACGGTATCGGCTCAGTGCGTTGGGAAGTCGCTGGAATGTGCGCCGAGGCTTGTACGACTGCGCTGGGGGTCTGCACCCGGGTAGCTTGATTCCGATTCAGAAAAGCACGCGAATCGTCCTGCCCGAAAACGCCAGAGTGCGAAACGAGCAATACGGCAAGCAGCCAAACGCCATGGGATGCGGAACGCCGTATCATGGTAGCGAGTTGCTTCCGATCAACTCTGCGACGCGAACACAAAAGTTATCGTTGAGTACGAGAACCTCGCCTCGAGCGACCAAGCGACCGTTGACGATGATATCCACCGGATCGCCAGCCAATTTGTCGAGGGTAACCACCGAGCCGCAGCGCAATTGAAGAATCTCTTCGAGATTCAACCGTGTCCGCCCCAACTCGATCTTCAAATCGAGCGTCACATCCCGAAGCAGGTCCATGGAAACTTTTTCCGGTGGTCCTCCTTCGCCAATCAATTCCTCGAGACGATATCGGTTGATCTTGGAATTTCTAAGCGTGGATTCGACTGCGTCGAGCGTTGATTCCGCTCGCTGCAAGACCGAATCCGCATCGAGGGCCTCTGGGGTCGACGAGCTCGGGGAGGTCGTCGGAGTCTTGGTCTTGTCGGTTTCTGCGTTCGACATGCTGCATCCCTGCCCGCGTTTGAACGTTAGTCTTCAATGACTTGATAATCGTTAAAACCGATGCTCAACAAGATCGGTTCTCCAAGTATCTCCGTACTTGTCGCCAAAATGCGGCGCTGAATCAAGCCCAATTGGTTTTCAGACAACTCCTGCAAGCTAGCATTGCGAATTTCGAGAATCATCCGATGGCGAAAGCGAAACTGTTTCTCGTCCATCAAAGCTTGCAAATCCTCTTTGTCTTTTTCCTTCAGGGTGCCAAACAGTCGGAATTCGACGCGATAGTTGCGATCGGCGCCAGGGGGCACGAAGGAGACGCTGTAGGTACCGAGGTCGAACTCGGAAATTTTGTCGGAATCGTCGTGGTTCTCGTCATGCGACTGGTCGATCGCGCGGGCGGCTGAGAGGAGCCTCGCTTCTGCCAACGCGGCAACTTCCTCTCCGGATGGGACCATGAAGAAGAAGACCAGCGTCTCGACAATGACGACGATGCTGACAAACGCCGGGATCAGAATCTTTCCCGTGAGCTTGGAAGCACCCTTTTCGGCGGAACCTTCGGGCTTCTTAGCCTTGTCCTTGGGTTCGCCGGAATTGTTGGCTTTTTTCTTGGCGTCGGCCATAGCGCACTTGAAGGAACTCGAACCACGGTCGTGAATATACTCATGAACACCATGAAGCGTAGGACAGCCCGAGCCAAGGCGTGGACTCCTCAGCAACACTCCTGGCAAAATCCTCGATCCGGCCGGAGTGGATGGACGGGTTGTGCGGGATGTGGCGATCGAACGGTTGCTGACGGAAGACGCGGACGAGTATTTCTGGTATTATCCACGCCCTATGTGAGATGAATTCAACCGTGCGAAGGGTCGTTGCGAGAAGGAAATTGCCATGTCGAGTGATATGTTTACTCAAACGCTGTGCGTGCTCTTGAAGACAGAGGTCTCCCTCGAAGCGATCGCCGAGGCATTGGCCACGTTCCATCCCAAGCGTCAGCGCGACGGGCAAGTCGGCTGGGAGTTCAGCGGTCCGGCGCTGGTGCTTGAGATTCCCGATCTCGAAACCGGCTACGTCGTCGTCGATTTGGTGACACGACCGTGGCCGGATGACATGGGTTTCGACCAGCAGGAATCAACCCTGTTTCAAGCTTGGGATTCCGGGCAGTTCGGCCCCTACACATTTCCCGGATCGCTAGAGCGGGCCACGGAGCAGTCTTGGGGCTGGCCGGATGGCGACGCGGTCCGGGATCAATGCGTCGGGTTCATTCGAGTGCGTCTCGGATACCATCTCGACGACGAGAATGAGTCGGAGAACGAGTTGTCACAAGAGTTCGACCCCGTGAGCGAACTGGAGTCGCTGACTCGGATCTGTTCCGAGCTTTTGCGAATGCCCCAAGCAATCTGCTACTTCAATCCGAGCGGCGAAGTATTGCGCGATCGCGAGACGTTCCAAGAGAGCGAATCTCTTTGCCAGCAGCACGGGATCCCAACGATTGACCTCTGGTCGAATGTGAGGCTGTTCAAGTTCGACAGCGAGTGGGCACTGATGGACACCGTGGGGAATAGCCAGTTGGGATTGCCCGACATCGAGGCCTGTTTTGATTCCACCAGTTACGAGTTCAACAGCGTCGACCATTTGCTACGCACCCTATCGATGTATCTGGTTGAGAACGATGAATTCGGAGAGGGAGAGGAAATTGAGGACGAAACAGGGGTGACGTGGCGAATGACCATGCACGATGACAGCCTTTGCGATCCTCCTCGCGCCGTCATCCGACTTCTCCCCAATGACGGCCGTGAAATTCCCGAAGAGCTCAGCGAGGCTGCAGGGTGAACTCAACTGCGGTGATCGAGATCATCGTGACGTGCGGACGGCTGGCAGTGCAACGATCGCAATGAAAGCGATGCCCGCCGCCAGGAAGAATGATGCTGATGGATCGATCCGATCCCATACCAAGCCCATCATGGCGCTGGCTACCAATTGGGTCAGACCGGTCAACGCGTAGAAGATTCCTAACGCCTTGCCCCGGCTTCCTTTCGGCACCAGATCAGCCACCATCGCTTTGCCGACTCCCTCGGTGCATGCCATAGAAAGCCCATAAAGGGCGAGGGTTGGCCAGACCCAACCGTTGGTTGCGAGCGCGATGATGACCCTTGCGATCATGGGCAGGCCGTAACCGATGCGTATCCACATCAAGCGAGCGGTCGATGGGGAGCGATCGCTATGGAACCCCGCCACCGCAGACATGATCGCCACGAGCAAAACGGCCGCCCCTTCGACCAGCCCAATCTGAAACCGGGACATGCCGATCGCGCCTACAGCCAGAAACGGGAGAATCGGATAGATGATCTCGCTCGATACGTCAGCGAAAAAAGAGATCCAACTCAGAATCCAGACCGTGCGCGGGATCGGGACTCGCTTCTCCTGAGATGAGGCGATCAGCGTCAGGACTCCTTGCGCTGTCGATAGTATTTCAAGCCGGGAACAAAGAAGCAGAGAGCAGCGACTACCCCATAAATCAGGTGGGCCACGCTGGGCCACAACACCATGGCGATGCTGGTTGCCAAAAGGCAAGCACCTTGGACATAAAACGCTCCGTTGAGAATCCCTGCCTTGATGATGAACATCATCGCAGAAATCACCGCGATCAATGGAGTAAGTTTGAGGGGTTCGAGTTCCAGTAGCCATTCGATCGGAAAGAGGGCTCCGATGCCGATCATACTCGCTCCCCAAACGTGCGCGATCTGCCGTTCAACGAAGGTGACGGGCCCCATGCGGCGGCGCATCGCCCAGAAGACCGCAGCCCAAGCGCCTAATCCGACAGTCCACAGCAGGGCGAACGAGGAACGATGCGCCTCGTTCCATGCCAACACCTCGGTAAGAACGCACGCGATGAACAAGACCAGGGAGTGCCACATCCAGAGCAATCCCCAATTCTCAAGGACCGGTGCATGATGCGTTTCCCGGAACCAACGGGCCACGATCTGTGCGAATTGGCCCGACCGAGCGGATATCGGTTCGTCCTTGCGGTACGCGGCCAAGTCGTCGGCGAGGGCTTTTGCCGACGCATATCGGAGTTCAGGAGGTTTCTGCAGGCAACGCACCACAATCATCTCGAGATCGCGATCGATTTTCGGGTCGATCAAACGCGGATTGGGCGGATCCTGTTCGAGAACTTGCAGCAGAACGTCCATCGCCGACTTGGCCGTAAACGGAGGTCGGCCGGTGAGGACGTGATAAAGGACCGACCCCAAGGAATAAATGTCGGACGCAGGCCCAAGTTCTCCCATGCGACCGCTGGCTTGCTCAGGGCTCATGTAGGTCGGGGTCCCGAGTACGACGCCAGTTCGCGTAAGCGATTCCGCATTGTCGGACTGCTTGGCCAATCCGAAATCGGTCAATCGCGCCTCGCCTGCCAGATCGATGAAGATGTTCGATGGCTTGATGTCCCGGTGGAGAATTCCCGATGCGTGGGCGAACTGAACGGCCCGCGTGATTTTCTCCAGATGGCGAGCGGCCTCGCGCTGATCGAGCTGCCCGGTTGTGATCAATTCCAGGAGGGTGCGTCCCTGCAGATACTGCATGGCAAAATAGGGGCGTCCATCGATTTCGCCGACGTCATACACCGGAACGATACCCGGATGTTGCAGTTGCGCCGTCGCCCTCGCCTCCGCAAAAAATCGCTGCCGCTCCCCCTCAGAGGCGAGCCGATCCCGCAAGATCATTTTGATCGCGACCTCGCGGTCCAAACTGAGTTGCCTGGCGCGAAATACGACCCCCATCCCTCCACGACCAATTTCCTCGAGCAACTCATAATCGCCGAGGATGCACGGCAACGGCAGTCGCCACGTACCTGATTCATCATCCACGGGTTCGTTATTCCGAACGGCGCTCGCTTCATTGCCCCCGACCGCATTGGCGACGACGACCGTCCCCCAGAGAGACATCAGATCCCTGGCTAGTGCGGGATGCAAACGACATTCCGCGTGAATATCGACTGTCTCGCCTCGCTGCAAACGATCGGTGAGCGACGCGACCAATTCCGCGAGCTTGCACTCTTCCTCCGAGAGCGGTTCTTCCTCCAGATCGACAATTCCAGCCCGTTCCTCGGGATCGCGTGCGGAATTCATTCCTGAAGTTCCTTGTACAAGTCGGGAAGGCTTTCGATCACTTCCCGCAATCGCTTGATAGCCCGAAGATAACGCATGCTGGCAGCGGGTTCTGTCAGCCCGAGCGCCTGAGCGATTTCCTGGTTGCTTAGCTGTTCGTAGTGACGCATCAGGATGATCTCGCGATCGTTGTCCTTGAGTTGCTGGATTGCCAACTCGATATGCTGGGCCAATTCCCGTTGGGTCGCCGCCGCTGCGGGGGTCAGGGCGCCATCCTGGAACTGGTTGGCAAAATCGATCGTCGATTGGTCTGGAGGAGGCATCGCAGAAACCGCATGCTCGCGATCGATGCTCCGTTTCGCGGACAGCCGATGCCTTCGGTGGGCGTCGATAATACGATCCTTGGCGATCTGCCGGATCCACAGATGAAAGGGGATGGTCGGATTGTTGACGTAATCGATCAACCGGCGGTTGGCTTCGATCAAAACATCTTGGACGACGTCGCTGACGTCCAATCGCTGCATGATCCGTTGGTCGAGACGAAGCGCAATCATTCGGCGCAACGAATCGCGATGACGGTCCAGCAAGACTTCGACCGCCTTGGACTCTCCATCGCGGACGTGCAACAGCAGTTCCGCAGTCCCTTCGCCATCGGGCCAGATTGATTTCGTCATGCGATCCCCAAAAGTTTTCTCGGTTGACTCACTTTATTTTAACGCACTGTCCAGCGGAGGCGCACCAGATTGATACAATCGAGCGAAATGATACCTGAACTTCATTCCCACGCTTCGATCCTGAGGATCAGCCCGGAAGTCGACGTCCCGATCACGCCACGGGTCCGAAGAATCGTCGATACGGCAGCGTTTCGACGCTTGGCACGCATCAGCCAACTGGGCTTGGTGTCTCTGGTGTATCCGGGGGCGACCCACACGCGGTTCGAGCATTCTCTCGGGGTTTATCGCAACGCCATCGATTTTCTCAAGCAGTTGGCCCATGATCCGAAGGCACCTCACGTTTTTTCCGACCGGGACGCGGCTCTTTTCGTGGTGGCTGGCTTGTTGCACGACGTAGGCCACTGGCCCTACTGCCATGCGATCGAGGACATCAAATTGGTGCACCTTCCCAAGCACGAAATTCTGGCCGAGCGTCTGCTGTGCCACCGGGAGTTGGCAGCGCTGCTTCGCACCGATTGGGATTTGGAGCCGGAGGATGTGGCACGATTCCTTCACCCAGGTGCAGGAAACACCGCCTCCGAGTCCCATTCCATCCTGCGGTCGATGCTTAGCGGACCGATCGATATCGACAAACTCGATTACTTGGAGCGGGATTCGCTCCATGCCGGCGTCCCTTATGGACGAAACTTTGATCGCAATCGCCTGGTTCACTCGCTGTGCGTCGACACCGATCGAAATCGGCTCGCGATTTCCGAGAAAGGAAAAACCGCAGCTGAGATGATGGTATTCGCACGCTACGTCATGTTCAGCGAAGTTTATTGGCATCATGCCGTGCGAAGCGCAACAGCCATGCTGCAGCGCGCTGTATTCGAATTGCGCGATCACGAAGAGCTGGCGACGGCTTGGTCCGACATGGACGAAGCGACCATGCAGGAATCACTTCTCGATTCCAGCCGCGGCAAGCCTTTCGAAGCCTGTGTCCTGGGACTATTCGGTGCCCGCCGCAGTCTGTTCAAGCGTATCGCACAGTTTGACAACCTGTCGGATCCGGAGCTTCACCGCACCCTGGCCAAGCGACCGTATCAAGAGATCGTCGCAATCGCCAGGGAACTGTCTCGCGAGATTCAGCCCTCCGTCGACTTGCCAATCCGAGAGAACGATCTTTTGATCGATACACCACCAAAGGCTTTGGAAGTCCAATTCGATTTGCAGGTGCGTTTGCGAGATGGCAGTTTCCGCCCTCTGAGCGAGCTTTCGCCAGTGGTTCAATCACTCGCTACCCGGCAATTCGACGAGTTGGTTAAACGGGTTCGGGTCTTTGTCGCTCCTCACCTGCGCGAGGCTTTTCGCAAGGTCGATGTGCGGCCGATTCTCGCTCGCTTGACCGCCGATCGCTGAACAGGCATTGTTCCCGGGGAGGCCGCGTTCTACTCCAGCGAGAGGATGTCCACGTACCGGTACGTACCGCGGTTCATCTCGGCCAACACGCGAATCCAACCGCCGTCATTGGTTTCCGGCCCGCGGTTAAATTGGACCGTATGGATCGTGGTGAGAGACCGTTCTGCGCGGGATTGAATCTCGAGCAACTGAGCTTCGCTCATGGCCGGTTCAGCGGCATCGGTCAAGAAAAAAAGGACATCCGGGGAAAAGGACAATCCCATTTTCAGCCCTGGGATATGCTCGGTTCCGCCTTGAGGGGCGATGGCTTGGACAAAACGAACCGCCTTGTCTTTGTTGATATCGTTGGCTTGCAACATCCTGCCCCCGGACGTCCCTGGGTTGAGAGCCCCAGGCGATTCGTTGTAGAAAACGACCTGGAATTGATTTTTTGTCGAAAGGGATTGAATGCTGTTGAGAAGCTCCATTTTCGCGTAACGCATCGGTGAACCCTCGAATTCGAGCATCGACCCGGAGCGATCCAGGACATACACGAACGATGATCCGGTACCTCGAAGTCCCATGAAGGTCGTCGTCGATTTTCCTTGTCCAGATCCGGTGCCATTGGTACCCGTTCCCAAACCCGAAAGTCCTTCTCCGGTTGCCCCATCAGTACCACTTGAGCCGGGTTTGCCGACCAACCCATCCATCAACTCAGAAACGGAAATGGGGGGGCCTGCTTCCTCGGTGGCGACAGCAGCATGTGCCATCGCGGCATCGGACGCCTCCTTTGCCGTTGCAGCCGAACTTTTGGCCCCCCCGCCAGTCAGGAAAAACTCTTCGCGGCCGTTCGCCTGATGGGCCACTGCGATTCCAACCGGGCGATCCGGCTGTTGGCCGGTTCCCCGAGTGCGAGGCTGCCAGAGGAGCGCCGCCGAAACCAAGACCAGCGTATGGAGCAAACAACTCGACAACCAAGCGCGATGGTCTCGCCAATTCGCGATATGCGGGACGAGCGGACGTGTTTCCCGCCGCCGCATCAGTTCCAGCTCTTTTTTCCCAGGGGATGAATCCGACGGACTCGGCATGCCTGGTGTTTCCTTCCGTAATTTTCTCAGTGCGCTAACGTTGTGCCGCCGAGCAATGCTAAGATACCGGTCTGATTTTTCATCGCTCCGTTCCCTTCAAACCACCGCAGTTTCATTTTAGCATTCCGAGGTGCATTCATGTATTTTAGCCCCAGGCGTTCCAAGATGCGAATCGGGTTGGTCGGAATGGTGTGCGCCCTGTTCAGCCCTTGGGTTTTGGGAGCCCAACCTCCTTCCAAGTCCGAGGATGCCAGGGAGGAGGAGATGACGGGTTTGGTCGTGAAAGTGATCGACGGGGATTCGATCAAGATTCGGGAGGAAGGTTCAGACCAGACCCACGAAGTTCAAATCGAGGGTACCGACGCTCCGGAAGCAAAACAACCGTACGGAGGGGAGTCGACCGAAGCACTCCGAAAGATGATCTTCGATCGCAAAGTTCGCATTACTTGGTCCAAAAAGGACAACTTTGACCGACGACTTGCCCAAGTGTACTTGGGAGACGAGCATATCAACCAAACGATGATTCGGGACGGACATGCCTGGCACTTCAAACGTTACAACCAGTCCAAACAATTAGCCCAACTCGAGGAAGAAGCACGCAAAGCTAAAAAAGGGCTCTGGGGGGCGGAGAATCCGCAAGCTCCATGGGATTATCGAAAAGAAAACCGGACTCCTGACAAACCGGACCGTTAGGACTGCACATTTGCCGAACTAGGCACTACACTTGTCCAAGGAATATGTTCTTTTTTTCGAAGGGAAACTCGTGAGGCAGGCTCTGATCAGCGACATCCACGGCAATCTGGAAGCCCTCCAGGCCGTGCTTGAGGATATTGCGACTCAGGGTGTCGATGATATCGTCTGCCTTGGGGATATCGTCGGCTATGGCCCCAACCCGAACGAGTGCCTCGAATTGGTGATCCGCAAGGCCTCCTTGACCATCCTCGGCAACCATGACCAAGCGGCATTGATCGATCCCGACGGCTTCAATCCGGTGGCTCTGAGGGCTATCTACTGGACGCGAGACCAGCTCGACACCGGAACCAAGCTGGCCGTCAATCGGCGATGGGATTTCCTCAGCGAGTTGCCCAGGATGCACCAGAACGACAAATACCTCTTTGTTCACGGGTCTCCTCGCGACGCAACCAATGAGTACGTGTTCCCAGAAACCATCTACGACAAGAACAAAATCGACAGTATGTTTCAGCGGGTGACACAGTATTGCTTCCAAGGCCACACACACATGCCGGGTATCTTCACCACCGATCTAGAGTTCATCCGTCCGAGCGATTGCAACTACATGTTTCCGCTCGGCAGAGAGAAATTAATGATCAATGTCGGAAGCGTCGGGCAACCTCGTGACGAAGACAATCGCGCCTGTTACACGATTTTGGATTACGACGCAAAGAAGATTTACTACCGACGGGTGGAGTATCCGTTCGAGGAAACGATTAACAAAATCTACGCAACCGACGAGCTCGACAACATGCTCGGCGATCGACTTCGGACAGGCAGGTGATCGAAAGTGCGGACAGCGATCATCAGCGACATTCACGGAAATCTCGAGGCGCTCGAGGCCGTCCTGCGCGACATCGCGGACCAGGGGTGCCAGCGTATCGTCTGCCTCGGCGATATCATCGGCTATGGGCCCAACCCCTGCGAATGTTTGGATGTCGTGATGGGCATGGACGGATGTGTGTTGGGAAACCATGACTACGGAGCGCTGATCGATCCGGAGGGATTCAGCGCTGCGGCCGAGCAAGCGATTTTCTGGACAAGGAAACAACTGGAAGGAGGCCCGAACAGCGATGACGCCCGTCGTCGCCTCGAGTTCCTCGCACGACTCCCCAGGACAATCGTCGAAGATCGAATGCTGCTGGTGCATGGATCTGCCCGCAACCCGGTCAATGAATATGTCTTTCCCGAAGATATCTACAATCGGCGAAAAATGGAAAAATTGTTTTCCATGGTCCCCAAGTACTCTTTTCAAGGCCACACGCACACGCCCGGTGTCTTCACCATGAATATGCAATTCCTCCGCCCCGAGGAATTGAATTATCAGTTCAAGCTTGTCGACGAAAAAGCGATGATCAACGTGGGGAGCGTCGGACAACCCCGCGATGGAGATTGGCGATCCTGCTACGCGGTCGTCGACTTGCCAAAGCTCGAGTTCCGCAGAGTCGAGTACGACATCGACACCACGGTCAGCAAGATCTTTGACACTCCAGAACTGGACAATTTCTTGGGCGAGCGGCTTCGCGAAGGCCGCTAGATCCATTTCCTTTCCGGTCCAAGCAACCCGCCCATCAAGGACCCACGCCCATCAAGGACCCACACCCATCAAGGACCCATCAGTCCCTTCTGTTGCATCATGTAGTACCGCCAATAGAACGTCGGATTCAATAGAACTTTGCCGGGTCCACGGTAGGACCGAACAATCGACTCACCCGACGTGAATCTTCCCCAAAAGTTCTTGGTAGGGCGACGCATCGAGAACTGAACACTCTGCGTTCGACCGATGACGCATCGCCCCTCCACCATCAACAATTCCCCCTCGGCCAACTCCATTTGCTCGATTGGCCCCTTGGTGCACACCACCACCTGTCCCTGCCCGGACACGCGTGTCTGAAGATAGACAAACCCCTCCCCCGCCCAGAGGGACGTAAGCAATTTCTCGCGAAAGAACTGCAACTGGACACTTCCTTCGGACGCCCAGTAGCTTCCTTTCTCGAGAATCCAGTTCTCACCCTTGAGCTCGAAGACGTGGAATCCGCCCAGGGAAGACCCCAGCGTAATGATGCCGGTCCCGGCGTACGTCGGTCGATACACCGACTCGCTGGCGACCAACGAAGAAACGAGATCCCCGACGGAGGGGATCAACTGGGAGTGAATCGCGATATCCCCTCGGAGATAATTCAACGCGCCGGACTCGCATCGGACCATTTCATGGTCCAAATGGATGTCAACGAATCGCATCCCTTCCAATTGCTGTACTTCAAATCTCGCCATTGGTCTGAGTTAGGATTTCTTGGAAAAGGAAACCGGCTTGGCCGGTTGCGAGCAGCGAACACAGGCGTATTTCGTCGATTGTCGGGGCAACTCGACGTTTCGTTCCTTGCCGAAGATGTTGAAGCCAACCGAATTCAAAACATATCCCAACCCAGCGTAAAGACTGACGAATGCCAACCCGCCGGCAATCCAAGTGCTTCGCCAGACAACATAGATCGCGATCAGCACACAGGCGAGCAACCACGCAGGCCAATAACCGTCCGACGGTTCCTTGTAAACGAATGGCTTTTCCGAAACAGTCTGGGATGGGTTGCAGTGACTGCAAACGAGTTTCCCAAAATAATCGCATTCGCGATTGACGCACTGAAGCGAAACATCGCTCGGCGCAACGCGAGTGCGGCAAACAAAACAAAAGTAATTCGAACAACGCGAGCAGAAGTAGGCCTGGGGATGAACTCCGGACCCGCAAATCGGGCAAATGTCGAGTTCTCCTCGACGCTCCGATCGATCGGTCTGTTTCTCGTTGCTTGGACTCGAGGTTTCACTCATGGTGATGCTCTTTCAGGATCCTCTTCTTATCGGCGGAATAACAAAGGGGAAAGCTAGTTTTCGATTTTGACTCCAGGCCCCTTCCGAAGCCCGCCTTGTGTCCAGTCGCAACTCCATCCAGGAAAAGCGAATGCCGGGTAAGGCTCAGGACGAATCCAATCTGCGGACTCATGAACGACCTCGAATTGCTGGTCCGTTCGAATGCGACCGATTCGCAGCCGTTTGTAGACATGATGGTTCCTCGGATCGATTCGCACCAATCCGCCGGGGCCTTCAAACTCAATGTTCTTCTCAAGGGCACGGCGGACGGCGTCCGCGGATACGCTTCCGGCTCGTTCGACCGCTTCACGCCACAAGTAGACCTGGGTGTATGCGGACTCCATGGGGTCGTGCACCGGCCTATCCGAACCATACTCGTCTTGAAAATGGCGGACAAACTCCCGAGCTCGCTCTTGTTTTAAGGACTGAAAAAAACTCCAAGCGGCATAATGGCCCGTGGTGTACATCGACGGTATCGATCGCAGGCCCGCTTCAGCGATACTGGTCGCGAAAATCGGGGTCTTTTGGGGATCCAGCCCCTGCTCCGAGAACTGGCGAAAGAAGGCGATATTGCTCACACCATTGACAGTGCTCAGAATCAAATCCGCCTTCGATTCCCGAATCAACTGCATCTGTTCCTCGAAATGAGCGTGATCGAACGGCACATACGCTTCCCCCACCACCTGCATCGGCTTGTCCTTGAGGTACTCCTTGATGATGTAATTGGCAGTCCGAGGAAAAACGTAATCGCTGCCGATCAGATAGACCCGCGTCCGCGAGCCACCTTCGGGGCTCATGAACCAATCGATCGCAGGAAGCATTTGCTGATTGGGGGTCATTCCACCATAAAAGACACTTCGAGAGGACTCATTTCCTTCGTATTGCAGCGGATAAAACAACAAAGTTTCGGAGTTTTCCACCCAAGGAATCATGGCTTTGCGGTCGACCGATCTCCAACCGCCGAAGATCACCGCAGCCCCATCCTCGACCAGTTCGCGGGCCCGCTTGGCAAAGAGGTCTTCGCGCGTGCGCCCGTCCCGGATCTCGGGAACCAATGGCCGTCCGAGCACACCGCCCTGGGCGTTGATCTCGTCGATCGCCTGAAGCACCGCATGTTTCAAAGGCATTTCGCTAATCGACATTGAGCCCGTTTGCGAAAAGAGGACCCCGACTCGGATCGGTTCCGGTGCCTTTTTCTTCCCTATTAATTGCTCGAGGATTTTCGAAGGAGACTCGTCCGAGGTTTGCGAGCAGCCCGAGCACCACCCCAGCAAACCCAGGATCAACAAACCAGCGAAGGATGCGCATGGGTTGGTCCGTTGCGTAGAGTATGACGAGCGATTGCGATCCCATTCCATCCTCATGACTATTCCTCCAGCAATCGCGTAAGGATTTCTTGGAACGGCGCTGCCGAGATGCTGAACTCGCCTCGAAAGGGGTGATCCATGGTGGCGATCAAGAAAATCATCAGCCCCAAAAAACACGCCAGCATGCCACCCAGGAACAAGTGACTGGCCAACTTCATGTCAAATAACCATACCAAGGTAATATTCATCAAGGCACCGATGAGGACCACCATCCACATGACCTGCGGGATCGCGGTGGAGACTGCCAGCGATCGGAGCTGCCTCTTTTCGATGTAGTGGTTGAACTGCTTGAGGGTTTCGGCATGCATGATTTCCTGGCCTGCCGTGACGGGCTCGAATCTCAACAGCCTTTCATGAAACGCGTCCATGGTGTAGTCTCCTTCCCGTGAGACGATTCCCCGCCGCTGTTTGGGCCAGGCGATCTTGACCAAATCGCGAGTGTAATCCCGCAGGAGCCACACGAGGTTCTTACGCTCAGGATCCGGGTAGGCTGACACATCGGTCGCCAACGCCGATAGAGACGACGCTTCGCTCGCCACCACGCTCTCCACGTCGCGAAAATTTTGGTAGGCACCAAACGCCAACAAGCCCAACAACAAACCGTAGAAAACGCCGAAGCAGGACAAAACATATCCCACCAGATCGTTCACGTTCTCCCGATGCTTGACGAACAACCTCAAGAGAGGTCGAACGAGGATGGTCCCAACCCAACTAAAAGCGACAAAAAACCCGCACGTCAATGCCGCAAAACGGGGCATCGGAATCGTATAGATCCACTCAAACACTCGTTTTCCTCGCGAAAAAACGCAACCGGGAAATCACAACCAGAGCTTATCCTAATCGCGGGGACCGATCCTTCGAGTTCGGGATCCCGTTTTTCCAAAGCAAAACCTAGAAAACCGGGCCGGAAAATCCCTTTTTACGCTACTGGCATCGAGGCGCCGTGCCGGTTCATGCGTGCTGCAGCAACGAGGTTCGCAGTTTGCTGAGCAAATCCGCAGCGTGCTGAATTTCGGCCTTTTGCCGCTCCGGCTCTTGCGGAATTTCTCGCTCGATCGTCAATGGTCCGGTGTAACCGATCTCCTTGAGGGTCGCGAGATAACGGGGAATATCGACCTGCCCGTTGCCCAGCGGGACCTCCGCTCCCCACGTTTTTCCCGGCTGATCGCTCCAGGTGGCGTCCTTGCAATGGACGCTACGTACATAGCGGCCAACTTTGCGAAGCGCTTCGATCGGCTCCCCGGTTCCGTAGAGAATCATGTTCGCTGGATCGAAATTGATAAACAAATTGGCGCGCTGAGTATCGCCGATGAATTGCAGCAGCGCATCGGCCGTTTCCTGGCCTGTCTCCAGATGGATCGCCTGCTCATTTTTCGCAGCGTGATCGCACAGCTGGCGAGTCACATCGACAACATCTTGGTACTCTTTGGACTTGGTGTCGTGCGGGACCACTCCGAGATGCAAACCGACGACGTCGCATCCGAGGATTCGTGCAAAATCGGCGATCTCTTTCATCTCGATCAAGCGGGCAGCGCGCGTTTCAGCGGGCACTAGGCCAATGGTCCTCTCCACCGTCGGGATGTCCGCATAGCTCTCTCCCTCAAAACCACCGAAAACACAAGTCAACTCGATCCGGTAATTGTCGAGCCGCTTGAGAAACGCTTCGGCTGCCGACGGAGTTCGTCCCGCTGCATGAGGCGCATGCAACTGGATCGATGGGATCCCGAGTTCTTTCGCCACTTCCAGGTGAACACCCAAGCCCGCATCGATGCTTGTGAATACGCCAATGGACCAAGGAGCTAGCGTCATCGGTTCCGCCTTTCAGACATTCAAATCGTGACTTAGAGAGAGGGGATCGGAATTTGGTAGGAAGGATTCACAGCGATCGCGAACGCGCCATCGCATCTTCCGCCATGCGGATGTAGCGATGATCGCCGGTCCCGGCATAGGCTCGCTGGTAGGTCACGCTGAGAACCGTAAAGTTGATCGCATCACCCGGTTCCAACTCACATGCTTTCTCCGCATGCGCAACCGCATCCTCATGCTGACCTAACCCAGTCAAGATTCGAGCCAGCGCCATGTGGGAGAGAGAGTGCGTGGGATCGTCTTCCAACAAACTTCGTAAGATCTGCGCCGCCTCCTCTGGCTTCCCGGAGTTCTTCAACTGCTCGGCTTCGGTGTAGCGTTGCGTAACGTTCGACATAGATCGCTGCTGGAAAGTGTAATTGCGAATACGGTTGCCCTTGGACAGGGTCCCAACTTCGGAATTGTAACGCTTCAACACGGGCCGCAATAGCTCTCGCATACCGCCACCTCGAGGTTCGTCAGGAAAACCGATAGCGGATTGGAGGTTTCGTGTTAAGCTGTGCGGTTTTGGTCGCCAAAAACGGGGCTGACTGCGGCGCCATGGCGAGAATCGCACTGGGAAAACACCCAGGCTTAGAAAAATGTGAACGAGGGAAATTCCGTGGAGATCTGGCCAGCCATCGATTTGCTCGGAGGCCGATGCGTCCGGTTGCAGCAAGGAGATTATTCTCGTGGCACCACCTTCAGCGACCATCCTGCCCGGATGGCCGAATGCTGGTTCGCAGAAGGTGCCCGTCGACTCCATTGCGTCGATCTGGATGCAGCCAAAGGAGGAACGATTGTCAACGAACCTTCGATCCGTGATATCGTCCGCGCTGCCTCCGGACGTCCGATTCAGTTGGGCGGTGGCGTTCGCTCCGAAGAAGTCATCCTGCGGCTACTGGATCTCGGCGTCGCCCGGCTCGTTGTGGGGACCGCGGCCCTGAAAAATCCGGACTGGTTTGCGAGGATGTGCGAAAAATACCCGCAAAAGCTTGTTTTGGGGGTCGACGCCCGCAATGGCATGGTGGCCACCGACGGTTGGTTGGAAACCTCTCAAACCCCAGCCGTCACCTTGATAGGAGAGATCGCTCGCCGGACCAGCGACTGTTCCGCGATCGTCTACACCGACATCGCGCGGGACGGCATGCTCAAAGGCCCCAATTTTCAGGGTCTCGAGGAAGTCCGGGCCGCCAGCCCGATGCCGGTCATCGCGTCCGGAGGTGTCTCCTCCCTCGATGATGTGCGGGAATTGGCCCATCGACAAACACACGCTGCCATTCTCGGTCGTGCAATCTATGAGGGCCTTATCGACCTGAAAGAGGTTTTTTCCTGGTCTTTCATTAGCTAATCGTATGCTCCGAGGATTGGCCCCCTTGGGGAATCCGCAAGCTACCCTTGTTGCACGCGAGCGCTACGAGTTACACTGAGCGGTCGGAGAAAGGCATGAGATCCATGCACAGGCGGTCCCGCGTTTTTTCCCTACATGCAAATCAGGAAGCGGCTTGGTTTGCACACATTGTCTGGAGTTTCAGGAATGAAAAAAGTTGAAGCCGTTGTACGTCACTTCAAATTGGAAGACGTCAAGAACGCCCTTACCGAGAAAGGGATTCACGGGATGACGGTCAGTGAAGTTCGCGGGTATGGTCGTCAAAAAGGGCATACGGAAATCTATCGCGGTACCGAGTACGCGGTCGACTTCGTGCCCAAAGTGAAGATCGAAGTGGTCTGCGCGGACTCGAACCTGCAGACGGTCATCGACACAATTGTGGCGACGGCCCAAACAGGCCAGATCGGCGACGGAAAGATTTTCGTTTCCAGTCTGGAGAATGCCGTTCGCATCCGTACTGGCGAAAAAGGAGATGACGCGTTGTAGTCTGTTGCAACGCGGCAAAAGCCTGACTTGTCCTCTCTTCATCCCCAGGTCATCGAAGCGCGCACTCAGTTGGCTGAGGCGCGCATCAAGGCTGCCAACCTCCACGCCTCGGGTGCCACCGGGCCCCAAGTTTGTTTCGCCTGGGCGGATTCCGTCGATGCGATCGTTTTGCGATTGATCCGCACTTCGTGCGAAGAACTTGCAATCGATCCCTCGTCTTTCGTATTCGTGGCCCATGGCGGATACGGGCGCAGAGATCTCGCGCCCTTTTCGGACATCGATCTGATGCTCTTGCATCGGGGCCTTTCCGAGCGCGAGATTTCGCCGCTGGCTCGGAAAATATCTCAGATGATTGTCGATACCGGGTTCCAACTCGGTTTCTCGGTCCGCACACCGTTTCAATGCCGTCAGATCGCGTGGACGGATGCCACCATCCTCACCTCCCTGGTAGAGATGCGATTCCTGCACGGTTCGGAACCGCTCTTTGATCGATTCCAGCAATCGCTGCGCACGGGAGTGAAATGGCGATGGCGTTCCTTGGCAGCAATGATCGAAAAAGAAAGGTTCGAAGAACGCCAGAAGTACGGCGAGACCGAGTTCTTGCTGCACCCGAATATCAAGCGATCGCGAGGATGCCTGCGCGATGTCCAAATCGTGCGATGGATCGGATTCGTTTGCTTTGGAGAGAAAAGCCCTGAGCAACTCGTCGACATGGGGCTGCTCGCACCCGAGGACTATCAGGCGATCCGCGATGGATACAAATACCTGCTGCTGATTCGAAACCAGCTTCATTTTGCCGCTGGCCGCGCCCAGGATTCGCTCGATCGCTCCAAGCAGATGGAGATGGCGAAATGGATGGGCCACCAAGGAACCGAAGGGGTACTGCCGGTCGAAGAGTTCATGCAGAATTTCTTCGCCAAGACGAGCGAGGTCCGCTACAGTTCCGCCAACTTTGTGGGTATGGCGCGGTCCCGCTTAACCCCATTTGGATTCCTTTCTCGATTCCTTTGCCTGCCAGCCGGTCAGCATCTGCGCCTTGGGATCAAAGAAGTCTGGGCCACACCCACCGGGTTGCGTCGCATGCAAACCGATCCCGCCAAAGTTCTGGAACTGATGCAAGTCGCCAATCGCTACAATCGACGCATTGAACACCGGACTTGGCGAACCATCCGCCAAGGAATGCTGCGGCGTCCGGAGAGCCCGGTTGGAAGCGAAGCGATCGCGAGGTTCTTGAAATTGCTGAGCGAACCGGGTCGACTCGGTGAAATCCTTCGCAGGCTGCATGAGCTCCGGGTTTTGGAACAAATCATCCCCGCCATGAGGCATGCCCGTTCCTTGCTTCAATTCAACGAGTACCACAAGTACACCGTAGATGCCCATTGCATCCGATCCGTCGAGTGCGCCGGCGCGTTTGCCAAGCGAAGCGATTTTCTAGGCCCTCTCTACCGCGGGCTGAAAAACAAGATGATCTTGCATCTGAGCTTGCTGCTCCACGATCTCGGAAAAGGATTCACCGAAGACCACAGCGAAGTCGGAAAAACGATCGCCGAGGAAACGGCGGAAAAACTCAAACTCTCCGATTCGGACCGAGAATTGGTCGTATTCCTGGTGCACCAACACTTGCTGATGACGCACACCGCGTTTCGATTCGATCTAACTCAAAAATCCACCATCATTCGCTTCGCACTGCAGGTCGGATCGCTGGAACGACTCAAGTTGCTCACGATCCTCTCATGCGCGGACCTGGATGCCGTCGGCCCCGGGGCCATGAACGAATGGAAACTCAATTTGATTCACGAGCTGTATGTTGCTACCGAAGCCCAACTTCGGACCGGCAACGTACCTGGCCAGGAATCGCAACAGCACGCGACCTTGCGATCGGCAATTATGGCCCAGCGCACTATTCAGGAACGAGAGGATCCTTGGTGGTCGGAACAAATCGCCAGTGTCCCAACGAATTATCTCACCCACCTCAAGCCCAAAGATCTGGCGGAGGAACTGCGCCGCATCCAACGCTTGTCGAGTCAGCGACCCGCCGACGCTTGGGCGACCTACCTGGCCGACCAGAACGCAACGGAGTACGTCGTGGCCGTCCATCCTGATCGCTCGGCCGGACTATTCCACCGGGTCACCGGTGCGCTCACCAGCAAGGGAGTCAGCATTCTCTCTGCCGATATCCACACGCAACCCGGCCCAATCGCTTGGGACCGATTCGTCGTCGATGACATGGATTACAACGGAGCCCCTCCCCCTCACCGTCTCGCTGAAGTCTGCGAGGCGATCGTTTCCGCGATCGTCCATGAGGAATCCAAGCCTCCACTCTTTCGAAGAACCTGGAAGAGCAAGAGCACGTCGGATGCCGCCATCGCCCGAACGCAACCCACCCAGATTCGATTCGACAACTCCAGTTCCGATGACTTTACGATCATCACGGTCTTCGCGTATGATCGCACGGGATTACTCTACGATATTTCGAGAACCCTCTTCGACTTCCAACTCGATCTCCAAGTGGCGAAGGTCAGCACGCATCTGGATCAAGTCGTAGACGTCTTTTACGTCACGGACTTCGACGGCAACAAAGTCACCGAAGCCACCCGCCTGTACACGCTACGACAGAAGCTGCTTCGGGCCATCGAAAAGCAACAAATCGACCAGCAACAGGTCGACTGAATACTGATTAATCCCGTACACGCCTCTCCACTCGCCATCCGAACCTCCGCGAGCAAGTGGGGATTCGGGTTACGCTGCAGAAAGCGTTTCAGGCTCCGGCGCAATATCGCCATCGAAGTGCCCTGGCGTATGGCGGAAACAATACTGGCCGATGTAGTAGCCAACGAAGCTCATCACCAACCCCTGAATATCGGAAGGGATCCAGGCATACCAGTATCCCAGTTGCGCGATCAGCCCGCCGCCAGCACCGCCGAGGGTGTCGAAAACGAATTCCGGGTAGCGAGCATAGGAAAAACCTTCGGGAACAGGGTACCAGAACGTCTCAAATACATACCGCAATCCCCAAATCCCGCCTCCCAGCAACATCGCCAACACACCGCAGATCTCGTTGCGAGGCCGACTGAACACTCCCATCACCAGAGGAACAAAGAGCGCGACCATCGCGATCGATAATTGAATATCGAGCAAACTCATGATCGATTCGCCGCTGAACGCGAGGATCACGCTGCCGATCGTGACCAGCACGACGCAGATTCGGTCGAGGAGCAGGTGCCGCCCCTCAAACAACTTGACACGTCCAAGCACATTGCTCGCAAGAATGGTTGCTTCCGAGATCGTGGCGCTACAAGCGACCGAGACGATGATCGAGATCACGGCCAGGACAAAGACGATGACCAAGCCCTCGTGGAGGAACCTGGCTGCCAGCATCGGCAGAAGCATGTGGCCATCGGTATCGTGTTCGGGCATTTGCATCCCAAGGGAAAACGCAGCTAAGCCCAGCAACACCGGAATCAGTCCAAAGGGGAAATAGACCGCTGCCGACAAGATGCATGCGAGGCTCGCCGTGCGCGGACTGTTGGCCGTAAAAACGCGCTGTTGCAGATCCTGACCCGGAACATTTCCGAGCAAACCGGTCAGGAAAGTTCCGATGGCTGCCAACAACCCGAAAGTTGTCCAGTCGGGAACGAACATCAGTCGCTCCGGAGGCTGTTTCGCCAGCACGGTTTGCACGCCGGTAAAAACATTCCCATCGCCGATATGCGCCATGACCGCATAGCCGAGAATCACCAGACCGATCAAAGCCACGACGATTTGAATCGCATCGGTCAGCGTAACCGACCACATCCCACCGATCAGCGTGTAGATCGTCACCACGATCGCTGAACCGACGATAGCTACCACCGCATTCATTCCGAAATAGGCTTGAAGCACCGATCCCAAAGCGATGTATTGGCTCGCAATCCAGCAAAAGAACGTCGTCAATTGAATGAGGCAAGCGAGGTACTCTGCTCGGTGACCGAATTTTTTGCGATAAAAATCTGCGATCGTAAACAGATTGGAACGCCACAATGGGGAAGCAAACACCAGGCCGGTGAAAAGCAGAGTCGCCGAGCAAGCGAAGGGATCGAGGATCACGCCGCTCAAACCGGACTCCCATGCGGCCTTGGAGGCGCCGATGATCGCCGATGACCCGAACCAAGTCGCCATGAGGGCTCCCCAGGACAAGTGCAACGGAAGACGACGGCCGGCAACCAAGAAGTCTTGCTCATCCTTGACCTGCGTCGAGGCGTAGATACTGACCGCCAGGAGAGCCAGCATGTACAAGACGATTGCTACAGCCAAGCCGATCAGCCCCCAACGCGATAGCTGGATCGACATTCCTCCGTCAGCGATGAACAGCGGTAACTGATTCACGGTGTCTGGTGCTCTCCATTGAAAAGAAGACTCGATCGGCTCAGGCGTTAGCCAGGAACGGCAGGGTGACCAATCCCCCATCCTTATCCCGGCAGTCCAATTCAAGGTGTTCGGGGAATTGGGTCTCACTCGCGAGGATCTGGATCGACACCCCAGTGGTTTCCTCGAGTGCGATGATCTCACGACGCTTTCGATTGTTCAAATAGGACGATACGTTTTCGTGGACGCGCACGACCACACGACTGGCCCCTTGCTGCTGGCATGCGAGCATCAGCAGTCGCGACACTTCAATCGACATGCTTTCGGACGTTTTGACCAACCCGCGACCACGGCAGCATGGACAATCTTCATAAACACTTCGCTTGAAGCTCGGACGGATGCGCTGGCGAGTCATTTCGATCAAGCCGAACGGGCTAGTTCGCAGAATCTTGGTCCGGGCGCGATCTCGCTTCATCGCATCCCTCAGCGACTTCTCCAACTTGCGCCGATGGGATTCCTTGCGCATGTCGATGAAGTCGTTGACGATCACCCCTCCGAGATCGCGGAGACGCAGTTGCCGCGCGATTTCCTTGGCCGCCGAAAGATTCAAATGAAACGCATTCTCCTCGGCATTCTCTTCGTTGCCGCGGAAATTGCCGCTGTTGACATCGATCGCGACGAGCGCTTCGGTGGAATCGATCACAATCGAGCCGCCACCTTTCAGAGGGACAACCCGCTGATGAATTTTCGCGATCTCGGCCTCGAGCTTGTATCGATGAAACAACGGTTCTCGGTTATCGTACAAGTGAATACGGCTGGCGTATCGCGGCATCACCAACTCCCTGAATTCCTTCGCTCGATGGAATGCATCGGGGTGATCGACCACAATCGAATCGATGTCTTCGGTAAAGGTATCTCGAATCGTCCGGATCATGATGTCGCTCTCTTCGTAGACATCGCATGGACCGGGTTGATTCTTGATCCGCCGCACGAGCACTTTCCAAAGCCGCAGGAGGTAAGCGACGTCGCGAGACAATTCCTTCCTGGTGCGTTCTTGACCCGCGGTGCGGACGATGAAGCCAACTCCCTTGGGGATGTTCAGTTCGTTCATCGTCGCCTTGAGTTTGCGACGGGCGTCTTCGTCTTCGATCTTTCGGCTGACGCCGACCCGTCCCAACGATGGCATGAGGACCAGATAACGGCCCGGGATGCTGATGTACGTTGACAGGGTCGGGCCTTTGGTCCCTATTCCCTCTTTGATGACCTGGACGAGCACCTCGTCACCGCGACGAAAGATTTCCTGGATCGGCGGCTTGAATCTCGGCCGCCCGCTGCGGAGTCGCCCTGTGCGCGGAGGCCGTTGCCCGCCGCGTCGATTGCCAGACGATCGATCCTCACCTTCTTCTTCGTCGCCGTCGTCCTGTTCGTCGTCGTCATCATCCTCGGAACGACGACCGTCCATAATCTCCGCAGGATCGTAACCCGCTTGGCGAAAGTATTGGGGTTCAATGTCGCTGATGTGGAGGAATCCATTCCTTCCTACGCCGAAATCGACGAAGGCGGCTTGGATGCTGGGTTCAATATTGACAATCTTTCCTTTGTAGATGTTGCCGACCCAATTGTTTTGGCTGGTCCGTTCGGTGTAGAGTTCTTCGAGGGTCCCGTCCTCGAGCAGCGCGATGCGGCATTCCTCCGCTTGCGAGACGTTAATGAGCATTTCCTTTTTCATTGTCTTGCTTGTTTCCTTTGCAATGTTTCTTGCTTGATTGGTATTCGATGGTTGTTGGATCATGCTTGCAGCACGATCTCGGGCACGAGCCCCGCTAATTGATTCATCAAGAACGCCTCGACTTCGCGAGCAGTGCTCAATCGAAGAGCTCGCCATGCCATGGCTTCGCATTGGCCGATGGTCACCGATCGAATGGCTTTTTTGATGACTGGAATCGCAGCCGGCGTCAGGCTCAGCGTGCGAATCCCCATGCCGACCAAGAGGAGAGCGTGTGCGGGATTGTTGCTCATTTCACCGCAAACGCTGGTCGACTTGCCGCGTTCTGAAACGACCTGATGGGTTCGCTGGATCAATCTCAGAACCGCGGGATCACACGCCTGATAAAGATCGGCAACAGCATCGTTGCTGCGATCGACAGCCAGCGTGTATTGGGTCAAGTCGTTGGTTCCGATACTGACGAAATCGATTTCGTCGATGAATCGGTCCAACATCAAAACAGCAGCCGGCACCTCAACCATCATGCCAACTTGAACTGCGCACGGAATGTGCTTCGCTTCCGAGTAAAGGTCTTCGGAGACCGAACGGAGCAGAAACCGTGCGCTGCGAAGCTCATCGAGGGTCGTCACCATCGGAAACATCACCCTGCAATCCCCCGCGCATGCTGCGCGGAGAATAGCGCGAACTTGAATCCGAAACAGGGCTGGATTTCGAAGACTCAATCGGATCGAGCGAAGCCCGAGGAACGGGTTATTCTCCTGTTCCGTCGGACGCACCAACCCCATTTTGTCTGCCCCGAGATCCAACGTACGAATCACGACCGGGCGTCCCTGCATATCCCTGACGACTTGCAAGTAAGCCTGGTAGTGTTCCTCCTCGGTCGGTTCCGTCTCCCGTCCGAGGTAGAGGAACTCCGTTCGGTAGAGCCCGACCCCGTCGGCACCCCGGTCGAGGCACGCTTGGGTTTCCTGGGGGAACTCCACGTTGGCCATCAACTCGATACGAACACCATCGCTGGTGATAGCCGGGAGATCACGGATTTCGCAGAGTTGCTCGGCGATCGACTGCCGCGCTTTTCGCCGCTGCAAGTATCTTTCTCGCGTCGCTTCGTCCGGCGAAACGATGATTCGCCCCAGATGGCCATCGACGATCACCTCGTCGCCCGATTGAATATTATGCAGAAAATTTCCAACGCCGACGACCGCTGGAATCTCCATCCCCCTCGCAACAATCGCCGTGTGCCCGCCGGGTCCTCCCGCTTCGGTGCAGATACCGAGCACTTTGGAGGAATCGAACCCCGCTGTTTCTCCCGGTGTCAGGTCGTGGCTGACCACGATCGCTTCGTGCGGTAGCTCGCGGATGGTCGCCGTCGGCTTGCCCGACAAAGCCTCCAGCAGCAGACGTTCGACATCCCGAACATCCGCAGCCCGTTCCGCCAAGAAGGAGGAACTCGCTCGTCGAAAAGCCGCTGCATACTTGGCAAACACTTCGCTGACTGCGTAGTCGGCCGAGTATTGCTTGTCCCGAATCAAATGCTCCATTTCCGAACGGATTCGAGGGTCCCGGAGAAGTTGCTGTTGGGCAGAAAAAATCCCACCGAGATGCTCGCCCCAGGATGCGGTCGTCTTCTCGCGGCTCGACTCCAAATTCCTGTCGGCAAGCTCCAGGGCAGCGATCAGCCGTTCCCTCTCTTGAGCCGACTCCTCCGGCGAGGTCAGACAGTGCGCAAGGCTATACCCTTCGCGGTCGAAAACCAAAGCTTTTCCGATCGCGACACCCGGGGATACCGCGATGCCTTGCAGTTCGCGCATTCTTGCTTGCACACCGAGAGCGATGCCCGAAGGCAATCGTTCTGTGCGATGTGTTCCTATGGCTTGGTGTTGGATTGGGATTCTTCGAACTGGGACTCGAACAAATGCGAGATCGCTGCGATCGCAGCATTCGCATCTGGACCTTGAGCCCGCAGTGTTAGTTCACACCCTTGCGTCGCGCCGAGGGTGAGCAAACTGATCATCGAGCGGCAGTCGGCAACTTGGCCTTCCCGCTCTAGTTCAATCGTGGATTGGAAACCGACCGCAGCCCGAACCAGTTTGTCCGCCGGGCGCATGTGCAACCCTTCGGAGTTGAGCACTTTGACGGTTCGATGCAGCGTGTCGTCAGTCATGGTTTTGCCATCACGAACCGAACTGACTTCGGTCCGCTTCATCGAGCAACTGCTGGATATCTTCCGCGGTTGTGGACTGGCGTAGAAAACGGCAGAACTGATCGTCGCGCAATTGCCGCGAAATGTTCTCGAGCGCTCTCAGATGGTCGCCAGGGCGATCCGGGGGAGACACCAGCAGAAAAAAAAGCGATGCCTTCTGGCCGTCTAGCGATTCAAAGTCGAGCCCCTCGGAACTGACCCCAACGGTCCCAACCAACTTCTCAACGCTGCCATGTTTGGTGTGGGGAACAGCAACACCGCGGCCAATTCCGGTGCTGCCCAGTTCCTCCCGCTTCATGATTGCCTTGACGATGTCGTCCTGGTCTGCGGCTCGAATTTCGCCCGCAGCCACCAACGCACCGACCAATTCCTTGATCACGCCTTCTTTGCTGCTTGAAGACAATTGGGCTCGGATCGCTTTCGGCGATATAAATACAGAAAATTTCATGGATAAGGAAATCCTCAATGATCTCGAAAATCCATCGATCGCAGATCGTGCGACTCGATGAAAGCCATGGACGGAAAAGATTGGCGTGGTGAAAAACAGCCTCGAACCATCAGGCGTTTGCATCTCCCTCGGTATGCCGATGACCAGGCCCCTTGTGCTCGGTCACCCGTTCTTTGTGCTTGCGTACCTGCTGCTCCACCTTGCCGATCGCAGAATCCAGGGCGGACAGGACCGTGCTCGCCTCGGCGAAAGCCACGAAATCCGGAGAGTGCTCCGCTGAAACGTTGATTTCCACGGACGGCCGGTCCAAACGCCCCAAATCGACGGTCACTTCGATAGCATTGATGCGATCAAACAGGCGCCGGACCTTGTCAACTTTCTCGACAATGATCTTCTGATCCTCGGCCTTGAGATGCCCGTGACGAGCAGAAACGTTGACTTGCACAGATAATCTCCCGTGGTGCAACCAGGAACTACGATACCTTCGACCGGGATTGTAGCGGTTTCCCGAAAACACCACAAATCCCCGTCAGGGCAAGGATTTAGAAGAATTCGGGCCAGGCTGAGAACAAATAGCCCTCTGCCGTGTTCCCAAGAAATAGCGAGGTCCGGCGAGTACAATGGATCGACAGCCGGGTCGCTCCGTGTCGATCCCTATGGACCCAAACGTTGCAACAACACACGATCTTTCGCGGAAATTCCTCGATGAAATCCCATCCTTCGGCGAAGACCTTATTCCTCCAAGGCATCGTGCTTGGCATCCTGGCACAGGGTGCTCCCGAGACGACACTCGCCCAAACCCCCGGCGGACCGCCTCCTGGTGGCCCACCGATGATGGGTGGCCCACCGATGATGGGTGGCATGATGATGATGGGGGGAGGACCATGGGGAGGCGACCGAGGGGGGGACCGAGGAGATCGAGGAGATCGCGGCCGAGGAGGTTGGGGTGGAGGTTTTGACCCCTCGCAATTTATCTCCCGCATGGACACCAATGGCAACGGATCGCTCGATCCCGAAGAAGTCCAAGGTCCAGCCCGATTTATGCTCGAGCGGATGGCTCGCAACAATCCGAAGATCGACATGTCCAAGCCAATTCCCATCGCCGTCTTGACCGAGTCGATCCAACAAATGAGGGGCGGCGGGGGATCGAGTGGCTCTTGGGGAGGATCCTGGAGTGGTTTTGGGTCGGAGGATGACAGCGTCGATGCTCCCTCACAATCATTGGTCCCAGGCTTTGGACTCCGATTGGAAAGGTCCCCCGTTCCGGGTTTTGGTTCCGCAGGTGCTTTGTCCGCAATCCAAGTCGATGACCGGGACCGCCGCGATGCGGACGAACGAATGCGTCGCTACGACAAAAACAACGACGGCTCCCTCGACGAAGAGGAAATCAAAGAGGCCCGCTGGAGCGATTCCCTCTCTCAATGGGATCGGAATCGGGACGGCAAACTTTCGCGAGACGAGGTTGCTCTCAGATACGCTCGACGCCGTGAACAGCGACAGGACCAGGAATCGCGCGCCCGACCTGGAGAAGAGAACCGAGGTCGGCAACAAGCCTCCACGGAGAACGACAAGAAAGAACCCTCCCGTCCCTTTGAAAAGACCGCAAGCTTTCGAATCAAAGGCTCCGAAGGGGGCGCTGTGCGGCCTGCGGGACTTCCCGAATGGTTTGTGCGCGACGATATCGACGGGGACAACCAAGTCGGGATGAACGAATTCGCCCGGAAATGGGATGCGTCGACCCTCGAGGATTTCACCAAGTTCGATGCCAACGAAGACGGCTACATCACCGCGAAAGAATGCCTGGTAGGGGTCAAGAAAGGTTACCTCAAAGGTTCCAGCTCCTCAACAAGCTCGTCCAGTTCGAAATCGGAACCGTCGGACGGCGCGAGCTCGACCGCAAGCAGCACACCGAGCAAGGAGAGCAGCAACTCCAACGCCACGCCATCCGCACCATCCTCCTCCGGCGGAGCGGTCGACGCCAGCATGTTGGCATTCAGTCGAAGAGCGCTGGCCAAGAAAGACAAGGACAAGAACGGATTTCTCACTCCCGATGAGTTCAGCGATGGAGACACGCAATTTGGGGACGTTGATACCGACGGCAATGGGCAAATCAGCGTCGAGGAATTCGCGGCCCACCGATCGAGAAGATTGAAATAGTCACAAAAGATAAAGAGTTGCTTGCCCTTCACTTCCCAATCCTCTCTACGCTACGACACTCTTTCTTCTCTCGCTATTGTTCACGAGCCCCATCCCTATGAATCGGCTTGTTCTCGCGACCGCACCCAACCTGTCCTGGCTACTCGCAATCGCCATCGCGTTCTCGACAGGATTGCCGATTCTTCGCGCGCAATCGGTCGCGGATGAACGAGTCGATCCCACCTCTTGGCAAGGCACTTGGGTCGGTTGGCTGGAAACGCCCGCCCAGCACCTGAGGCTTCTGGTGCGGGTCCAAACCGTTACGCCATCCGAATCGGAGCCGACCAAGTCGCAAATCGAAGGGACGATCACAAGTCTCGATCAAACCCCCGATGCCGTACCATTCGCCGATGCTGCGGTTCGCGAGGATGGCACGCTCGAGTTCACGGTCCTCCCGCGAGGAGACTCGAAATTGAGTTACTCGTTTCGGGGCAAGCGAACGGGAGGACGCATCGAGGGCACGTTTGAAAACGCCAATGCGAAATTGCCTCTAAGCTTTCAAAAAACCGAATCACTGCCCGACGAAGGGTTCGAACGCCTGGGTGCCGATTCGGCATGGAAGGGAGAACTCAATATCGCCGTCCAAAAAATTGCCGTTCGATTTCGAATTTATGACAAACCTCCGTATGCGGATCCATCTGCACCACGCATCTTTTTCGACTCATTGACCGAAAAGGCCTACGGGTTCCCGGTGCAACCAAGTTTGGAGAAAGACGATCAAATCGTGCTCCGCATTCCAAGCTTGCCGGGAAATGCGAAATACATCGTCCCCTCGGAACTCACCGACCGTATTCGAGGGCGATTCATTCAAAGCTTGCTCCCGATCCCGTTGGAACTGTCGCGTGTAGAAGAATTGAGCGATCGCCCGCTGGCTGACGATCCCCTGCTCCTGGCACTCAAGGGTCACGGCGGGTCCGCAGCCCCCTCAGCGTCCAGGCGAGCGACTCCACCCGAGCCACCGAAGCCTGGGATCAACAACTCCTTGCCTGACGGAGTGCGCGAAGAAAATTTCACGATTGCTCGCGTCGATTATCGCAAACCCAAGGTCAAGCAAGACGGCCGTTGGACGCAACCCAAATTTCAGATCAGCGGCACCATCACGTGGCCTGCGAACGCATCTGCCGACTCCCCAGTGCCGGCGGTGGTCATGGTCTCCGGCAGCGGCCCTCAAGATCGGGATGAAACCATCGGATCGCACAAACCGTTCCGATTTCTGGCCCACTGGCTCGCAGCGCGCGGAATGGCAAGCCTACGCTATGACGACCGCGGAGTCGGGGAAAGCACCGGTGAGTTCATGGAGAGCACGACCTCCGAGTTTGCCGAGGACGCAACGGCTGTTTGGGAACACGCCAGAACCCTGGATGGAATCGATCGCGAACGAGTCGGCCTCCTCGGCCATAGCGAAGGGGGAATCATCGGCCCAATGGTTGCCGCCAACCGATCCGAAGTCGGCTTCCTCGTCCTCCTCGCACCGCCCGGCCTTCCGGGGAGCGAAATACTGTCCAGCCAAATCGATCGCATCGCCGAAGTCCAAGGGGTGGATGCGAAATCGCGCCAGGCAACCACTGACCTGCAACGCAAACTGCAGCGCTTGGCCCTGGAATTGGACCCCAGCGACGAGAAGACCAAGGGCGAAGTCCGACAGGCGATCCTCGATCGATGGGATTCCCTGCGAGGTCTTTCCAGCAGTGAATCCACAGAGTCTGAGGAAGTTTTGCAGAACCGGGTCGTCGATCAAATCACTGCCCAGTTCCGGGGATTGCAAACGCCATGGATGCGATTCTTCCTAGCTTTTGACCCGACCTCGTCGTGGATGGTCATGCGCGCGCCCACGTTGGCCATTTGGGGTGACAAGGATGTACAGGTCCTCGCAGGCCCCAATCGCGAAAAACTTATCGACGTGGCAACACGCAATCCGAAACTGCGAGGAGATTTGGTGGTGCTGCCCGATATCAATCACCTCATGCAGCGCGCCAAGACCGGACTCCCAGAGGAGTACGACGATATCGCAGATACGATCGACCCGTCGGTGCTCGATGTGATCCAAGAGTGGCTCAAGCATCGGGATTTGATACCTTGATCGTTGCAGCAACAAGCAGTCGGTCTGTCCGCAAAGAGGTTTCCCCATGAAGACACGATGGCAAGACCATATCGATCCAACCCACGAAGATATCCGCGATGAAATCTTTCGCTTGCTCCATTCCCTCAAGCAAGGGGAAAGCATTTGCCCGTCCGACGCCGCTCGGCAATTCGGCTCCAAATGGCGCCAGTACATGCCGCTGGTTCGCGAAGTTGCTGCCAATATGGTCCGAGATGGACAAATCGAGATCACGCAGCGCGGCGAACGAATCGATGTGGATGAGCGGGACGTAGAATCGATCCGCGGCCCCATCCGCTTGAGACTCTTTAGGGGATAATCATTCCATCAGGGCTTGCCTGGCCCGCGCGTACGCGATGGGGCCAAACAAGATCAATGGCCCCCAAGCCGCTGCCGACGGTGAAAGGAGCGTCCCCCGTGACGCCAGGGATCCGAGAGCTGCGGTGACGGCGAAGAAGAGTCCAAATGTAACTACACATACCATAGCAATTTGCACCAGATTGCGACTTCGTGTCGTGAGGATTAGCGGCAAACCTAATAACAACAGCGTCACGTCCATCCATGGTTGCAAAAAGCGAGTGTGAACCATCACCTGCAAATCGCTTCCGTAGTAGTCACCCTGATTGCGAAGCCTCCAAATCAATTCCGCCGTCGACGAAAACTGCTGGCTCGATCCACCGCGAAGCATATCGTACTCGACACGACTCGGAACAAAACACTGGTCCGCGGACAACCACGGATTGTCCGAAGGCAGTAGCAGGTAATCCCTTCCCTCGTCTCGAATCGAGGCCCTGCCCGGCAGTACCGATTTGGCAGCCACGCCCTCTAAACGATAACCCGCGTGCCGAGAGCCCTCGGGGGGCATGTAAACCGCGCGAGCCGCGTGAATTTGCTCGATCACGGTGGCCACCGGCCCGCGAAACTTGAACACCGGGCTAATGATCGCTTGCGAGTTGGTTTCCAAGCTTCGACCCGCGATCAAAACTCCATAATCCATATCGATCGTAGGCCGAATGGGTTGGACTCGGGTTCCTCCCTGCAAATCCTGAGGGCTCTTGCTCAACGAGGATTCCCACTTCGGAATGAAGCACTCTCGCGAGACAACTGCAAATGCAATCGCCGCGATCGACATGATCAAAATCGGTCGGAGAATCCTCGCCTTGCTGATCCCCGCAGCCAGCAGCGCCGTCATTTCATTGGTTCGGTACAGCCACGCAATCACAAACATGGTTGACAGCAGAACCAGCAGACCACACGTGCGATCAAAGATAGCGAGCAGAGCCGGGCTGTAATACTCTACAAGAGCCCGAACGAGACTGCCCCGCGCCTTGCCGTATTGAATAAACTCATCCAGGTTTGTGAACACCTGCGCAACGATCAGCAACCCCGCCAGAGTTACAAAGCAAACGGCGAATACACGGACGTACAGGACGAGGATATAGCGATCAATTCGCGTCATGCCGTTATTGCTACCATATTCTCGCACCCCGTCGCAACGCCGACCGGCTTGCGACGGGCTCCGCGTTCAGCATTCCTCGCAACACCACCTCGCGTTTGCTAGCACAGCGGGCTACTTCGTTGCCCGGAGCAAAAAGCTCGGATTCGCAGACTCCAAGCGATGGGTCTCAAATTGGTGGTTTCCCCTCGATATTTGGATCATCCACAACTGAGGTTCGAGAATCTGCTTTTGGAGAAACCAATGTTGCAGCGCGACGACGTTTTCCATGCTGGCAACGTTGGCGACGAGACTCCCTCCCGGTTTCAAACGGTCCCAGGATTGAGCGACCAGTTCGGTAACCCAGCGGCCGGTGCCTCCGATGAAGATGGCGTCGGGATCGGGGAGATTTTTCCATGCGTTGGGCGCTTCGCCGAGAACGGGAACGAAGTTTTCAAGTTGGAACAGTTTGGCGTTCTCAATCATGAGCCCGTAATCCTCTGCATCCATTTCGATCGCGTAGGCCTTTCCGCGATGCGCGATTTGTGCGGCTTCAATCGCGACCGAGCCACTTCCTGCCCCGACATCCCACACTATCGAAGCCGACCCCAGATTCATTTCACTCAGAGCAATGGTTCGAATTTCGGACGGAGTCAGCAACCCTCGCTTGGGCTTGCTCTGGCGAAATGTATCGTCCGGGTTTCCGAAGAGTCGCCTCGTGGATCGGACAGCCAAGCTGTCTGGGGCGCCTGGCACTCGGACCAAGATCATCACGTTCAGAGGGGCGAATCGTTGATGAATTAAGTCGGCGAGCGTGGCTCGCGTCACTCGCTCATCCGGCGACCCCAAATTCTCGCAAACGTACGCATGAAAATAGTCGATTCCCTG
The DNA here is from genome assembly GCA_046306195.1 of Planctomycetota bacterium. Classification (GTDB taxonomy): domain Bacteria; phylum Planctomycetota; class Planctomycetia; order Pirellulales; family Pirellulaceae; genus JBKCUI01. The sequence continues at coordinate 35,832 of JBKDXO010000024.1, forward strand.
CCCGATCAACGTCTCGGCCAAACGTTGCGGCGTGATTTCCTCCGAGGTAAAAAGTCCGACTTTCTCCGCCGTGCGAATTCGTTCAACAACCCGATCCAAAGGTTGTGTCGCGAGATTCGAAAGGTACGCCTCATCCCAGCTTTCCTTGACCCGGGCAAACGCCAATTGCATGCTGCTGACATGCGGAACCACGTCGAACCGATCCTTGCCTAATCGATCGCATAGGAAGCGAGCTGTACCGTAAAAGAGCGGATCCCCGCTTGCGAGTACCACGACACTTTCGCCACATTGATCGAGCCGTTGGGCGAGCCGATCAAGATCCGCGCCGATCGCTTCCTTGGGCCCCGAATAATAAGGGAACTTCGCCAGCAAATTCGAGGTGCCGACGAGGCAGGACGCGCCCTGGATCAACGCATTGGCATGTTGCGTGAGCCCTGGTGCGCCGTCGTCACCGATCCCAATAATCGTAATTCGATTTTTCACCTGCTCCCCCGTGCATCCAATTCGTGTGCTGGATGAGCACACACATAACTTCGGTGCATCTGTTTGTTCATTTCATTCCGATCGCAGACGATCAAGAGTTTCCACGATTCATCCAGTTTAGCAAGGTACCGATCGGGTTTGCGTCGGCATCTCGGAAGGCATTTCGCTGAAAGCTGCGGAACGGGCAATGGCCAGGCGGGCGGAAATTGGGGGATCCCTCGCCTAAAGAAAATCGAATAGATTGAGCCGGTTGTTGCTCGAGAGCAATTGCAGACTGGCTTGATACGCGGTTTGCCTTCCGGTGATCTCAGTGATCGTCGCCGCGAGATCGGCGTCGATCAATTGCGACTCCCGCTTGGTCAGGTCCGTGGTTCGGTCTTCGTGGTTCTGGGTGAGATCGTCGATTTGCTGCAGCGAAATACCGAGCGACCCTCGAGACGAAGAGAGGCGAGAAACATCTTCCTCGAAGAGCTGAGATGCCCGCGCGACCATCGCGGGATCGGCCACTCGCACCGCTTCTCGAAAACGTAGCAACGAATTGAAAATACCTCGCACCTCTTGGGGATTGGGGTCGGCACCCACCAATTGCGAATCGGTGGCAGTTACCGAGCCGACGGCGCTGCTCTGGCCGGCCGGAATCCACCCCAGTTCCCAAGCTGTCTCCGCCCCGTTCAGCGCGAAGATCGCGATCGGCTGCGGATCAGGGGCACCCGGCGCCGGCAGGACCGACGACAAAGTGATACCGTTCCCCACCGAGTTCAGGAACGCCGTAACCTTCGTAGCAGGGTCTTGGTTCGCAACATTATTGTTCACGCGATCGAGGATATCTTGCACGGTGACGCTTCCCGTCAAGTCAACCGAAAACTGGCTGCCATTGTTGCGGCGAATCGCAAACTCGGCACCCGTGGTCGAAGATAGACCTCGGGCATAGTTTAGCTGGTCGACTCGAGTCGCTTCTGTAAGGGTTCTTAGTCCGAGCCGGGTTGCCAACATGCCTCCGTTTTCGCCGATCGAGAAATCGGTACCGCTCTCGGTCGAACGGAAGCGGATATTGCGACCGTCGGGCGTAATCTCTGGGATGATCGAGGCCCCCGACCGGCGTACTTCGTTGAAAACGTCTTCAATTGTCTGCGAGGCACCGATCAGTATGGTATACGTGCGCCCCCCTTGCTGGATTCGAAAGCCTTCGCTTTGATCGAAACCAGCCCCATCGTTGAACTGCGATAACTTGGTGTTCAGTTTGAGAATGGGATCGAGGGAAGGACTTGTGATTGGCAGAATGGGAGCCGGTACGGTTGTCGCAATACCCAGATCGGCTGCGGCGCGCCCCACCCCAACGTCGGAGACGCGAAGAATGCCGGGGCCTCCGTCGGCGTACTGCACTTGCAGGGTCCCATTGGTCTGCAGCGATATCGAAACGTCGCGGCCGCTGAGCCGAACCCGGCCATTGATCAGATCCAGGACATCTTTCACGCGGGACGTGGATGCCAGGTCGACGCTGACTTCCTCCAAGCCGTCCGTGAACTTAATCGCCCCCAATCCAACGCCTTTGCCGCCGTTAAGATCGGCCAAATTCGTTTCGGGTATCGCGGCGGGAGCGAAGTCTACTGTGGAAACGACCCCTGTCGACATCAGCCCCATGGCACGCTGGCCGGTCACGTTGTTGGGAATCACTTGCCCGAGATCGGAGATGGTCAACAGATCTTTTTCATCCCCCAGAAAACGGACCGCAGTGCCGGTTTGACTAACGGTCGGCGCACCCGTCGATGCGCCGGAGAAAAGGTAGCGATCCTGAAATTTTGCGTTCGCTTTTCCGATCAAAACGTTCATGGCCGAGTCGATCTGGCTGATCAACCCCAACCGTTCGGAATCCGAAACCAGGTTGGTTGCCGCGCCGACGGTGAGCCCCCGCAATTGATTGACGGTGTCTTGGATGGTCGCCAGTGTCGATTCGGTTGTATTGAGATAACTCTCCGTCGAATTGAGATTCCTCAACGCCTGGGTTCGAAATTCCTTCTCGCGTTGGACTTGGAGAGCGCGGACGGCCGTATCCGGTTCGTCGCTCGGGGTCAGGAGTCGGCGTCCCGTACTAAGCTGCGTTTGCAGTTGCTCAATCCCGTTCCTGGCCGTTTGAATTTGATACAGACCCCGCGCACTCATCTGCGGGTTGCTGCTTCTGCCACCGTAGATTGGGAAGAATACTCTGCTCATTGAAACGATCTCACACCAGGTTGATCAGGGTTTCCAGGAGATCGGAAACGGTTGAGATAAGCTTCCCCGTCGCTTGAAAGCTACGTTGATATTGCATCATCTTGACCGCCTCCTCATCGAGATCGACTCCGGATATCCGGAGGTGTTCCGACTCGAGAGCTTGTCGAAAGTCTCTCAAGCCGTTGGTAATTCCTTTTTGCTCGTTGATGCTTCGAATAGCCTCGCCGTACATGGTTTGGTAGACATCGTTCACGCTCCTGCCGTCGAGAACGGGATGTCCTTCCGTAAAGGCTTTGGCAATCTCCAATGCATTATCCGCTCCGGTGCCTATCCCTTTGGAACTGACCGCTAGAGCTGACGGATCATTGAGCAAGGCTGACCTTACTTCGATATCCTCTGCCGAAGATCCTATGAAGAAAGTATTGATACCGAACGCGGAGAGCACCCCGCTGGTATCTTTGGAAAAACTGAATCGTATCGCCGCGGAATCGGATTGGATCTCGACTCTTCCGTCGCTCGCAAAGGAAGCAGATAATCCGTCGATTGCGTCAATGGCTGCAACAACTTGCGAAGGTGTCGTGTCCACGGTCAACCCGAGTTGGGTGATCGGAATCTCGATGGAACGTTGCGTCGAGGTGCGTTCGTCCGAGAGGGTAATCCAGAACGAACCACTCTGCACGTCGAACTTCGGATTCCCGCTTTCAATTGATTGAAGCGGATTGGCTATCGCGGTTTCGCCTACCGTGCGTGTGAATCCTCGCGACCCTTGACCTTGGGAATGAATCGAATTGACGACCCGAATGACGGAGCGAGCAAAATCGTCGATTTTCGCCAGGAGCCCATCCGGTCTCGAGGGATTCGCGGACTGGTAAAGCCCTGCAACCCTACCGCCAACAATGGGGATCTGAGAATCGGTGTCGACAAAACGGAGTTCGATGCCTCTCGGATCGTTTTCCAGAACTTGCGATTTCACTTCTCGTACCATATTCGACGAGAGGAGCAGGTCGCCGCCGATGAACACGGTAACGCTACTGTCGGCTTGTTCGGAAGCATTGATATCGACGAGTGCGGATAACTGGTTCAATGCTTGAATCCTCGCATCCCTCAGCCCCACCGCCGACGATCGAGGCTCCATTCCCCCTTCGATCTCCGCGATCCGTGAGTTAAGGTCACCGATTTGTTTCGAGAGGCGGTTGATTTCGCTTGCTGCTCCTTGGATGGAGACTCTGGCTTGCGCTGCCCCTTGCTGAATCTCTTGGGAGACGCTTTGCAACTGCGTTGCAATCTCCTGGCCTCGTCGCATGGCCAATTGTTTGACCGCCTCGCTACCGGGCTGATTCGCGATTTCCTGGAATGACGATGCGAAACGATTCAGCATCGAAGAAAAATCCCGCTCGCTCAGTTCGTTCAACAACGCTTCCTGATTGACATTATCGAACTCGAGCTGCTCTTGAAACGCCAACTCCCCGGTCGCCTTGCGAAGTCGGGTAAGCAACGACTCATCCACAACTTGCTCGACGGACTGGGCCCGCACCCCGAGGCCGACCACGGCATTTCCGTATCGATAGCCTACCGCAGGAGTTTGGATGACTTGCTGACGTATGTACCCAGGGGTATTCGCGTTGGCAATATTGTTTCCAACGGTCTGCAAACCGAGTTGGGTGACTTGAAGCGAGGTAGCCGCGGATTGCACCGCACTGAACAAGGACATGCCCCCGCTCCTCCATCGTTAGAGTTTTACGCCGCTTCGTTCACAAGATATCCACCTTCGCTGCTTGTCAGCTCGGAAGGGGAGTAAGTAGCTTCGCTGACGCGTCCGGTCGACAAGATACGAATCATGTCGGATACAAACTCGCGAGCCTGGAAAGCGGATACCCACAGGCTGACGCTGAGCTGTTCGATTCGCAACAATTGGTTCTCAAGCGACTGAATCCGATGCGTCCACAGCGCAGGCCACGCGGTATCCAAGTGCTGAGACAACTCCTTCAGGCTGGAAACGCGATAACCCGCGTCCCCCGCCCTCTCCAGAATTTGCAATCGTTCCTGCTTGTCGTTCGCAATCGCTTCCTGCATTTCTTCGCCGCGTCGACACAACTCGAGAATCGCCTCTTGATCGCCACGCAGATAGGCACTGCGGAGCTCGACCAAGACTGATTCCCACCGATTCAGCGACTCGGAGAATCGATCGATCCAAGAACCGATCTCATGTACTAGCGTCGGAACCATAAGGAAGTTTTCGACTCGCGATCAGAGGGAAAGAACTGCAACCGACTAGAAGTTGAACGTCAGACCCAAGTCCAGGCCGTGCAGGAAATATGCCTCGGTATTGAACTTTGGATACGGGCTAACCTTGTTCGGTGCGGAAGGCAGGTCCAGATAGTTGTCGATCTGGCTCGGCGCCATCGCGACTTCGGGAAGGACGATCAAGGAGTATCCAACCCCCAGGTTAGCGCGACCGACGCGGTAACGCAACTTGGCATTCATCTCAGGAATGAAAGTGAAGTTGTTCTGCGTGAAGGTTCCTTGATTGCTTTGCAATGCAAACAACCCGACGTTCTGAGTCACCGCAGGCAAGTTTGGCGGCTGGACAACGTTGTTGCCCGACACCTTGCTCGACGACTCCATGTTGCCCAGAGCAACTTTCCCGGACAGTCCAAAGCCAAACCGGCCACGGTTCATGTTATTAGACAGACCGATGTGTCCGCCGTGGAAAGTGTTGTACGTGGTGAATTGATCGGTAACGGTGGTCACCGTGCCGTTAGGAATCGGATCGCCCGTGATTCCGTTCAAAACACTCGATTGCAGACGGTACCCAGAATCAAGCCGAAGGAAGGTATAGCCGGTAATCAAGTCGGTTCGGTTCGTGCGATCGCCGATGAGCCGGGACCGCAGATACAATTCGCCCGAGAAAACATCCAGCACCTTCCACACGCCGAGGGTACCACTCTTGGCTCCATTGGCGGTCGAACGATTCAACAAGTAGTAGTTGGTTTGGCCAAAGTTCGCGGCATCGAAGAATTGAATACCTGTCGAGTTCCCCCCGTTGGTAATCACCTGTTCCTGATTGTTTGAGAGGATCCCCCAAGTCCGCCCCCCCAAGCCGTAGTTTTGGCAGTCATCGAGCCAGAAGCCTAAATCCGCCCGAAGGCCGAACAAAAGGTCGGTCCCGATCGGGAGATTGGCACCGCCCAACAACGGAGTCGTCGGAGGCGTTGTCGAGGGTGTCGCGCCACCGACGATGACGGGCGAGTTCGTCAGACCGCGTCCCCACCACAACAAGGTGTCGAAGTCTAACCATCCCAAATTCGAGCCGCATCCGGCGTCAATCACTCGGACACTTCCTGTTCCGCATGGGCTGCAAGACCCGACGTCGTACGCCGCAACGTGCGAGTTGGCATCGTCAAGTCGGTAGCCAGCCAACGTTCCGGGAACCATCGAGACATCGTGCTCGGTGGAATCCGAAGAGGAATCATCCGACAACCTGCCCAAATCGCTCGAACCATCGTTGTCGCTCAACGATCCGACTGCACTCGTCAGCACAGTCTGCGAGGCGGCTGGTTGCACCAACATTGGTGCAGCAGGCCTGCCCGCCTGTGATTCCGCCAAGGAAACCAAGGTTGTATCCTCTTGACCTTGAGAAACCGCACAGGTTCCACATAACGAAGCGATCAAGAGTGCCAGTGTCTTGCGATCAAATTTCATAATAAATTTCTCGTGGGCGGGAATCTTTCGTACCCTTCGCAGAATAGGATCGACCATTGCGACGAAAAGATCAGAACAAAAAGGAACATGAGGATTATTCCCCCCAGCACTCCCAGACTGCCAGGCCCGACGCCTTCTGCCCAAATTCTCCAGTCGTACGATTTCGCGGCTCAGGAGATTCTCTCCAGCGGACGAAAACCTCACGAGCGGATACAATCAGGGAGTCGCTCCCGGATTTCCGCAGAAGCGAGTCTTGCCCGACACATCCTTGCATTACTCTTCGATGGCCACACTCTCCAATTCCGAATCCAAACCAGAGCCTGGAAGCACTCCAACAATCGGGTCACAGGAGGATGGGGAAAAGCATTCTTTGTTGGCGGGAACCAGTCCTGACATCCCTGCCGATTCAGATCCACCAAGCACCCTGCAGCTTCCCTACCGTCCTCGCGTTGCGGCAGGTTGGCGAATACCAGGTGTAGGTCGGTACAAAATCAATCAGTGGCTCGAACAGGTCCGAGCCGTCAATGCCTTGGAAACATCGCGACGAGCATTGTCCGAGCCTCAAATCCGCAAGGCCGCATTATCCTTGGTCTATCGCGCCAAAAGTGGGGAAACTCTGGCATCGCTATTGCCGGAAACTTATTCGCTGATTCGCGAGGCCGCCCGACGCCGGTTGAATATGCGTCACTACGATGTGCAGATCCTCGGCGGCGTCGCTTTGTTTCACGGATGCATCGCGGAAATGCAAACCGGCGAAGGAAAAACACTTACCGCAACCCTGCCTCTCGCCCTCCACGCGCTCCAGGGAAAGGGAGCGCATCTGGCGACGGTCAACGACTATTTAGCGCACCGCGACGCCGACTGGATGCGCCCCCTGTACGACCTTCTCGGAATGCGGGTTGGCGTTGTCTTAACCGACAGCAGTCAGGACGACCGCCGAAAATACTATGCTGCGGATATCACCTACGGAACGGCAAAAGAATTCGGGTTCGACTTTCTCCGCGATCGATTGCTGATGCGAGCCCAAGGTCGCGCCATTGATGATTTTCTCGGGGCCGGTTCCCACCAACGCTGGACATCCAGTGGCGAACAACCAGTGCAACGAGGCATGCATTTCGTTCTGGTCGACGAAGCCGATAGCATTCTCATCGATGAGGCGCGGACACCTCTGATCATCGGCTCCTTGGGGGATGAAGCCCGCGAAGCGGTCATCGCGACATATCGCTGGGCATCGGAACATGCGGGCGAGTTCGTTTACAAAGAAGATTTCACCATCGAAGAGGACAATCGCAAACATGAATTGACCGCTCGAGGGCGTCAACGCGTTCGAGGATTGCCGCGACCCGACGCGATTCGCTCGGTTCCCCTGGTCGACCTCTACGAGTACGTCGAACGGGCCATCAAGGTGCATCGCGATTACCACCTCGAGCGACAGTATGTCGTCCGCGATGGCGAAATTGTAATCGTTGACGAATTTACGGGTCGGTTGGCCGAGGGGCGAAAATGGCGGGACGGCATTCATCAAGCTGTCGAAGCCAAAGCAGGGGTAGAAGTGACCGTCCCCACCGGGCAAGCAGCTCGCATTACCGTCCAAGATCTCTTCCTCCGCTACAAGCATTTGGCAGGCATGACCGGGACCGCCGCTACGAGCGCTCGGGAACTGCGGCGCATCTACAAAACACCCGTCGTTCAAGTTCCCACGAATCGACCTCCCAACCGGAAACGTCTCCCCGATATCGTCTGTTCCGACATGATGGACAAGTTCCATCGAATCGTCGAAGAGGTCAAGGACTACCATGCTTCGGGTAGACCTGTCTTGATCGGGACCCGATCGATTGATAAGTCGACTATTCTCGCCGGATTGCTGCGCGAACAGGGACTGACGGTTCAAGTACTCAATGCCAACGAGGTCGAGAGGGAAGCCGAAATCGTCGCTCTCGCAGGGCTGCGTGGACAGGTCACCGTTGCCACAAATATGGCGGGAAGGGGGACCGATATCAAACTCGAGGATGATATTCGGGCGTTGGGAGGCATGATGGTCATTTGCACGGAACTCCATGATGCCGCCCGCATCGACCGCCAATTGATCGGCCGTTGCGGACGCCAAGGAGACCCGGGTACCTATCGCCAATATCTTGGAATGGACGACGAGATTTTGCGAAACAGCTTCGGCCTCAAGGCCTACGAGCGCTACAAGGAAATGGGAAAACTGGGCCGTTTTTCGAATTCAATGGCCGCTCTTTTCCGCCGCGCCCAACGAAAAGTCGAGCGAAAACACTTTCGAGACCGAATGGCCCTCATGTATCACGAGAAGGAGCGGACTAGAATTCAGCGAGAGATGGGGCTCGACCCCTACTTGGACAGCGCCGATTGATGGTATCCACTGTTGGAATGACTACGCTGATTACCGACTCATCCCTCCGTTGCCTCCCGATCGCGACACCGCGTCTCGGTAGAGGCTCCCACTGCGCCATGGCTCTTCCGCCCGCAGTCGCCCACTCGTTTGTCGCAGGGCCAGAGAACGGTCTGCTCATCGAAGCATTCCAACCCGATTCAATCGCCAAGTTGCCGCACCGCTCTCCCGTCGTTCTCGCAGGACCCTCGAGCGCAGGCAAAACGACCATGGCAGTATCCTTGCTTGCCACCTGGTCAGACTCGGCTGCCCGCGACGCATCCCCCCGACGGCTCACTTTGACGAGCGCTGTCGAATTCAGTCGCGCTCTCACCCGCGCAATCAAAGCCGACGATATGCAGCGGTTTCGCCAACTGCATCGCGAATGCGACGGATTGCTCATCGACAATATCCACGAGTTTGCCGGCAAGCCCGTCGCACAGGAAGAATTTCTCTCAACATTCGACTACTTGCTAGCAAACGATCGTTGCATTCTCGCCACCGCCCCGGACCTGCCCCTCGATCTAGACGGCTTGACCCGTTCGCTGCAGAGTCGATTCAGCGCCGGGCTGAGTATCGTGCTTCGTCCCCCAGGTAGATCGGCGCGCGAGAGGCTGCTCCGCGAAATCGTTAACGAGTCCACTCTCGGTGTCGATGCAGGGCAGATCCAATCCCTCGTCGATGCATGGGATGAAGACCCCTCGGCAGTCGCTCTCAAGGGTGCGATTATGCGATGGTCTCACCAAATGCGGCTCAACCCTTCGTCCGCCCAACGACCCGCGCGCGCCGTCGATCATCTTCTCGACTCCGGTTCGTCTCCGACGATCAATCCCCAAGACATTGCAAAAGCCGTTTGCAAAGAAACCAATGTCACCTTAGAGCAAATGAAGGGGCCCTCCCGAAGATCCAGCATCGTTCGCGCTCGCGGGTTGGCGATGCTCTTGATTCGCCAACTGACCCCCGAATCCTACGAAAACATAGGGGCTTTGTTTTCAGATCGCGACCACACCACGGTGATGCACGCCTGCAAAAAAACGGAAAACCAATTATCCTCGGATGCGGATTTGAACCGTATTCACGATCGTATTCGACAACGATTCCGCCGCGTTCGCTAACCCCTCCCCCATGATGCCAACCCAATCTCTGTTCCCGGTTCGCGGGATCCGCACGATCCTTTGCATCCTCGCCTCCGTGAACCTCTGTCTGCAAAACTCCAACGTACCATGCCAAGCGACCGATCCGACTAGCATCGACGTGGATATGGACCGCTTCGAGAAAACGGTGCTCGCCACAGGCCTCATCCAACCCATGGAAATGGCTCTGGCCCCCAACGGCACGATCTTCCTCATCGAGCTTGCGGGCAACATCAAAGCGATCGACCCAAAAACCTTCAAGGTGCAATTGGTCGGGAAACTCGACGTCACCACGGAACAAGAAAACGGACTCCTCGGCATCGCGCTCGACCCAAACTTTGAATCCAATCGATGGATGTTTTTGCAATACTCTCCCCCAGATTTTCCTGGGCAGCGAATCAGCCGGTTCCGAATCCAGGACGATGGGAAAATCGATCGCGATAGTGAAGTGCTCATCCTCAAGTTTGAGGAACAACGCAAAGAATGCTGTCACCACGCCGGTTCGATGGAATTCGGGCCGGATGGATGTTTGTACATCGGTACCGGAGACAACACCAATCCGTTCGGCGACTCCCAGGGCTTTGCCCCCATCGACGAGAGGGAAGAACGCAGCGCATTCAATGCCCTGCGAACGTCGGCCAACACCATGAGCCACAACGGAAAAATTCTCCGCATCCGACCGTTGCCCGAGGGAGGATACGACATTCCCGAAGGCAATCTTTTTCCTAAGGATGGTTCTCAGGGTCTTCCGGAAATTTATGTCATGGGATGCCGAAACCCATGGCGATTGAACCTCGATCACCACACTGGCTTTCTTTATTGGGGAGATGTGGGCCCCGATGCCGGTGGCGATGGTCAACGAGGCCCCCGCGGCTACGATGAAGTGAATCAAGCAAGATCCGCCGGAAACTTTGGCTGGCCCCTTTTCATAGCAAACAACCGCCCCTATCTCCGCGTCGACTTTGCCAATGGCAGTATCGGTGAAGTCTTTGACCCCGATCTCCCACAAAATTTCTCTCGCTTCAATACCGGTCCGAAAACACTCCCACCGGCTGTGGGAGCGTGGATCTACTACCCAGGAAGTTCATCTGGCGAGTTTCCCGTCCTTGGCTCAGGTGGACGTACCGCTTGCGCTGGGCCCGTCTACGACTTCTCCCCCGACAATCCGTCGCCGATGAAATTTCCAGCCTACTTCGATCGAACTCTCTTCATCTTCGAATGGTCCCGAAGTTGGATCGTCGCAGTCCACCTGGATACCGACTCCCAAATCAACCGAATGGAGCGATTTCTTCCCAACGAAACCTTTGTTCGGCCCATCGATCTCCAATTCGATAAAAACGGTTCGCTCCTGGTCCTGGAATACGGAGAGACGTGGGGCGTGAATCCCGATGCCCGACTGGCGAGGATCGACTACCAGAGCGGCAATCGAACTCCGCACGCCCGTATCACCAGCTCCAATCGATTCGGACGCGAACCTCTCTCGGTACGGTTTTCCGCCTCGGAATCAATCGATAAAGACCAGGACTCCCTCTCGTTTTCATGGACCAAAACCGATGCTGGCGATCCCAACAAACGGGAACACATCGGCAGCGGACCCGAGGTCCAATGGACCTTCGACTCCCCAGGCATCTTCAATTTGCAAGTCACTGCGACCGATCCCTCTGGCGCTGCAGATACCGCTGTCGTTCCCGTCATTGTTGGCAATACCCTCCCCGAGGTTCGATTTCTCTCCCCACGCGACGGCGATTTCTTCGACCCCAAAGCCGGCGTCCCGTACCAAATTGCTATCACCGATGCCGAGGATGGTTCGTCGGACGACAATGTCATCGCCTCCACCGAACTGGACTCGCTCGATCCGTCCGCTCCCAATCGTGTGCTCGTCGAAGCCCAAATGCTTCCATCCCGAAATGCTTCGGACGATCAGGAAGCCATGCCGCTCGGCCTAAAGCGAATGCGCAGCAGTGACTGCTTCAATTGCCACGCTCTCGACCGCGCGATCGTCGGCCCATCGTTTCTCGATGTCGCTGGCAAATACCGAAACCAACCCGGGGCGTTGGAGCAGTCGATCCGTCGCGTCCTGAACGGATCGACCGGCGTATGGGGCAAAGTGGCGATGCTGCCCCACGGTCAGCACACCGAGGAAGAAATCGCATCGATGGTCGAATGGGTCTACGCAGCCCAACCTGATCCGAGCAGACAATCCCATCGCGGCATGAGCAACACCTTCACCTTCCCCGACCAACCGGGATTCACATCCTCCTTGATCCGTTTGACTGCAAACTATACCGACCTAGGACGCGACGGCATCCCATCGCTCACCGGATCCGCGACCGTTCAACTCCTCCCTCGCACCCGCGAGGCTGAAAAGGCAGATGCAGTCCACGGCATGTCCGAACTGGGCACTCACAATGCTAGCAACGGAAAATTCCTGGGGGCGATCAACCATGGGTCCTATTTTGTCTTCAAGAACATCCCCATGACGCAAGTTCGATCGGCCACGTTTCGCGTTACCAGCGCGGGGGGGGGCGGCCAGATTGTGATTCGAGAGGGCTCCCTCAACGGCCCTGAGGTGGGACGTGTCCAAGTTGACGCGAATGGTTCTTGGGACGCCTGGTACGAGCGGTCGGTGGAGATTGTCAATTCCAAGCAAAGATGCGATCTCTATTTTGAAACGACCAATCCTGATCGGCCTAGCGGCCTGATGAATATCGATTGGGTTCGGCTGGACCCATAAACGTCAAACTTTGACTCAATCGCACAATCCAAAGAACCGATAACTGGAACAGTGTAGCGTCCATAGAAACTCGCCCTTGAGTTTGGGACGGGAGTCTGCGACCAGTTCAGGATGGAACCGAACGATGAAAGCCAGCAAAACGAACTCGGGTTTTTGGATCCTTGCCGCGACCGCCCTTTGCGGAGTGTCGCTCACGTCGGGATGCCAAGTTCAAGTAGCCGGTCAGACCTTGCCAAGCCCCTACTACTTGATGGACGATGTGCAATACTTCCCGGCTGGCTCAGAAAACAAGCTGGCGAATGAAACCGCCGCCTTGAAGGCCGAGCGTGAAGAGGCCAGAGCAGCCTCGGGGTTGCAGCGTTAGGCGAGCTCTTTCCCCGCCTTTCATCACTTCGCAGATCGATCGCGGATCCTCTGGAAGGAGGGTCTTCATGACCCGGTCTCGCAGAGACAGTGCACCATGCGACGTTGTGGACATTTGCCTGGCGTCGTGCTCGGACAAGCTTTTTAAGGTTGCTCTTTTCGCGTTAGCCTCAACCCCGCAGCGCAAGCGAGGGATGACGTGACGTTTCTTTCGAGGCCTTCCCTACTAGACACAGCCGACGAAAGTCGATTTTCGTTTCCATGAGCCTGAGGCGCTAGCCTATTTTTGCACTGCGAATGAACTCGGCTAGCGCCTCAGGCTCACTTTTGTCGGCTGTGTCCTACACTAGCCCCGTGCTCACGCTTCGAGTTCGAAAACACCGGCGCATAATTAACCCTTCGTGCGCGTCGAATGGCGAAGACGCGCAACGTCAAGAAATTCCGGTTTAGGAATTCGCAGGACCGGACGTGTCACATTGCATTCCGAACATCAAGGTGTTGTCCGATGCATTGTCCGGTCCAAAGAATCCAGGAGGGTGAATATGGCCAAGTTCTATGTTGAAAGCGGTTCATTTCGCGGGATCGTGGATAGCCCGGATGCTGAAACCGCGGCTGTATGGGTGATTCATCGCGTTATGAAACCACGCCAGCCCCAGCGCGATCATTTCGACGAGGGCTTATTCCGACTCCACGATGATATCGAAATCAGTGAACGCGGCTTTGGACGTCGGGATGCCTCGAGAATCGCGACTCGCGATGCGTTTTCACGCTGGGCCCAATTGGTCCACAACGCCGGTTGCGGAGACGTGTAGGCATCTCCTTATCTGTCAAAACCACACGAGAGCCTATCCGAAACCCAGGAAAACAGCAGCTTACGCGGAGCGGCTAATGGGTTTCGGATCGGCTCTTTCTTATCGCACCACGCTGAAGATGAACGTGGTGACTTCCTGGAGCGTTTCACCTGGTTTCAGGAGCGTTGTTGGAAAGCCTGGTTGATTCGGCGAATCCGGGTAGTGTTGTGTCTCCAAACAGAAGGCTTCATGCATCTTGTAGTTCGCTTCCCCAGGATTTCCCTGAAGGAAATTGCCCGTGTAGAGTTGCACCCCGGGTTGCGTCGTCTGAATCTCCATGGATCGCCCCGAAGCTGGATCCACGACGTAGGCTGCTCGCCGCAATTGGCCAGCGTTACCTCGGACGACGTAGCAATGGTCATAACCATTGGTCGCTTTCAGCTCTCCGATCCTCTCCCCGATCTTGCGGGGCTTCGTGAAATCAAGGGGAGTGCCGACGACGTTGGTCAGTTGTCCCGTAGGAATCATCGTATCGTCGACGGACAGGAATTGGTCGGCGTCGAGTGTCAGCTCATGACCGTAGATGGTTCCACTTCCTGGACCGGAGAGATTGAAGTAGGCATGGTTGGTCAAGTTAACCACGGTCGGCTTATCGGTGGTCGCCTTGAGGGTCAATGTCAGTGTGTTGG
>JBKDXO010000025.1:0-29560 GCA_046306195.1 Planctomycetota bacterium
GTCGACACGTTTGATTACAAGCCTGAATTGAAACGAGCGGACGGCACGGCCGGTCCAAAACCTGGCAGCAAGTGGATGCAGTCGCCATGGAAATTCCAGCAGCGGGGACAGTCCGGTCTCTGGATCTCGGAATTGTTTCCCGAGCTGAGCAACCAAGCGGATGAAATGCTGATCGTCAATTCGATGCAGACCGACGTCCCGGCCCATCCCCAAGCGACCATTCGAATGCACACCGGCACCAGTCAGTTCGTTCGGCCGAGTTTGGGATCGTGGGTGCTCTACGGGCTGGGAAGCGAAAACGACAGCTTGCCCGGCTTCATCAACATCGGCGGAGGGGGTGTCGGAGGATCGCAAACCTATGGGAACGCGTTCTTGCCAGCCAGTTATCAAGGGATGCGGTTGGGGGGCGACAACCGGGAAGTGGACAAATCGCAGATTGCGAACTTGTCACCACTGGCAGGCGAAGTGCGGCAGCGTCGGGAATTGGAGTTCATCCAATCGATGAACCAAAAAAAGAGGCAGTACGATCCAGGTGACGCGGAAATTGATGGCGTCATCCACTCCTACGAGTTGGCGTTCCGGATGCAAACCGAACTGCCGCGTGTTCTGGACATCAGTTCCGAGTCAGAATCGACCCAGGCTTTGTATGGCTTGGATCGGAGCGAGACGAGGAATTTCGGCAGCAAGTGCTTGATCGCTCGCAAAATGGCCGAAGCCGGTGTCCGATTCATCGAAATCTCCCACGGCGGATGGGATCATCACTTCAACATCACCGAGCAACTGCCCAAGAACTGCACCGCGATCGACCGGCCGATGTCCGGTCTGCTGACCGATCTCAAGCAACGAGGTCTGCTCGATGAAACCTTGGTGGTCTGGACTGGCGAGTTCGGTCGGACGCCGTACGTCCAAGGGAGGGACGGGCGGGACCACAATCACAAGGCATTTAGCCTCTGGATGGCCGGTGGCGGGGCAACGCGGGGGCTCCAATACGGTTCCAGCGGAGATTTCGGAGCGGAAGCGGTCGAGAATCCGGTCCCAATCGTCGATTTCCACGCGACCTTGCTCGCTTTGTTGGGATTAAACCATGAGGAATTGACCTACCGATACGCAGGCCGCGATTTCCGTCTAACCGATACCAAGGGGCGGATCATCCCCGATTGGATCGCTTCGTAGAGAGAACCTGTTCCCCATTCACGATTGTTCGGCTACGATGTCGGGCGGTTTGAGCATCGTTTCTCGAAGCGCTGGATCCCATGAGCGAACTCCATCATGAGTGCGGTGTAGCTGCGGTCTACCATCTGCCCTCCGTACCTGAGAGCCCTTTGTGCGGAGATGCAGGACGCGATTGCGCTTCCTATCTGCTGCCGCGAATGTTGCAAGACATCCAAAACCGGGGACAGCTTGCGGCAGGGATGACGACCTACAACGCCACCCGGTCCCAGCTGTTGGAGACCCACAAGGACATCGGCACGGTCAGCGAAGTGTTTCGTTTGTCGCATCGCGGCAAGCACGAATCGATCATGCACCAACTCGCGGGACCAGCCTCGATCGGCCATGTGCGGTACGCGACCTGCGGCCAAGACGACCGCAACTACGCCCAGCCCTTCGAGCGCCAGCACATTCACAAGCACAAGTGGTTCAGCTTCTGCTTCAATGGCCAGTTGGCCAATTACAACCAGCTCAAGGAGCGATTGACCCGCGAGGGAGACCACCATCTTGCACGGGACACCGATACGGAAATTATCCTCCACGAATTGGGGCGAGAACTGACCATTAGCCCCGGCAAGGATCTTGTCGACGTGTTTGCGTCGGCGGCCAAGAACTTTGACGGCGCGTACTCTCTAGCGCTGCTGAACGCCAAAGGAGAACTACTCCTGGCCCGGGACCCTCTCGGGATCAAGCCACTGTGTTACGCATTTGACGGTTCCCTTTTCGCCGCTGCGAGCGAGAGCGTTGCATTGCTCAACCTCGGCTATGACCGCTCCGCAATTCATCCCGTCGCCCCGGGGACTTGCATCCTGGTCAATCCATCGGGCGTCACCACACGGCGCTACAGCGATATTCGCGATTCCGCATTTTGTTTTTTCGAGTGGATCTACTTTGCGAATGTCGCAAGCACCCTGGACGAGCGTAGCGTGTACATGTCCAGGACGCGGCTCGGCGAAGAACTGGCACGGCTTGAACTGGCCCGGAACGAAATCCCTCTCGACAGCGATACGATCGTGGTACCGGTACCCGACACCAGCAAAGCGGCGGCCGATGCCATGGCGTACCGACTTCGGATCCCGTGCCGCGAAGGCTTGATCCGAAACCGCTACTCCGGTCGGACATTCATCGAGGGGAACCGAGCCCGAAAGGTATCCGCCGCAATGAAATACACCCCGCTCCGGGAAGTCTTGGAAGGGAAGCGGGTAATCCTCGTCGAGGATTCCATTGTCCGCTCGACGACGATGAAAGTGCTGCTCAAGCGGATTCGCGACTTGGGGGGAGCCAAGGAAATCCACGTGCGGGTTGCGTGTCCTCCTATCGTCGCGCCGTGTTTCTACGGCATCGACATGTCCACCATCGACGAACTGTATGCTCCCAAGTTCCTGAACCAGGGCGAGATCAACGACGAAGTCCAGCAGCGGATGGCCGCGGACCTGGAATGCGACTCGTTGCGCTACCTGCCTGTCGACTCCATCGCGAGGGCTATCGATCTGCCTGCCTCGAGCCTGTGCCAAGCGTGCATCACCGGAAAATATCCCACCCCAGTCGGCCAGCAACTGTACCAAGTTGCGAGAAACAACCACATTCAGGGTCGGCCTTCGGCCCGCACCTACGAATTGAACCCAGAGGCGATCGGATCGAGCTAACCGAACCTGTCATGCTTGTCGTTTTTCTTTCGCTCACCCCACCTTAGATCATGGCCCAACTTGCCCACCTCGTTTACTTCACCCTTCACGATCCCTCCCCGAAAAAGGTGGCGGACCTTGTCGCTGCATGCCATCGCTACCTTGCTCCTATCGAGGGAATCGTTTACTTCTCGGTCGGAACATTGAATCGGGAACTCAATCGCCCGGTCAACGATCTCGGGTACGATGTCTCGTTGCATGTTGTCTTTGAGAGCAGGCAAGCGCACGACAAGTACCAGGTCGACCCCAGCCATCTGAAGTTTATCGGGGAGCAGAAGCAAGGCTGGAAACTCGTACGTATCTTCGATTCGGATGTCGTCAACGCATGAACACGGTTCTTGATCGGATCGTCGCCAGCAAACGCGAAGAGATCGCGTTGGTCAAGAAGAGACGGGATTTGCAGGCCCTTCGGGATGCCGTCCACATGGCACCCGAGATCAGGAATTTTCACGAGGCTTTGCAGCGGACCAATCGCATTCGATTGCTCGCCGAAGTGAAGAAAGCCAGTCCATCCAAAGGAGTCATTCGCCCCCATTTCCATCCAGTAGACATCGCCCGAGCTTATCAAGCCGGCGGTGCTGCCGCGATCAGCGTTTTGACCGATGAACCGTTTTTCCAGGGCAAGCTGGATTACTTGAGCCACATCCGAGACGCGGTATCGATCCCAATCCTGCGCAAAGATTTTATCTTGGATGAATACCAGATCTATGAGGCTCGCGTGGCGGGGGCCGACGCGGTCCTGCTGATCGCGGAGTGCCTGCCTGGAGAGGAATTGCCGCAATTGTACGAATGCGTCCGCAGTCTTGGGATGCACGCTTTGATTGAACTGTACGAACCGGTCCATCTCGACCGGGTGCTGGCGACCGGCACTCCACTGGTTGGGGTCAACAACCGCGATTTGCGAACGTTCGCCGTCGAACTCGAGCATGTCATCCGGCTCAGAGCTCGGATACCCACCGACGTGACGTTGGTCGCCGAAAGCGGCATCTCCAACCACGACGATGTGCGTCGATTGGAGGATGCAGGGATCGATGCGATTCTCGTAGGGGAATCGCTGATGCGTCAACACGACGTACGCCAGGCGGTGGAACTGTTGATGCAGTTCCACTCGGAGTGAATCGTCAGGCGTTTACTGACGCATCGTTTTTGGGTCGAGCTGGCTGAAGGGAAGTTCGAACAGGGCCATCATCCCTTCGAGATCCCCGGATTGAATCCCCTTGGTGAACCAGTACGCTCTCGCTTCAGCACTGCCGTGGGTGAAGGCGGCTTCGCGGACGCGACCTGTTGCTTTCTTTTGCAACACATCGTCACCGATCTTTTTCGCGGCGTTGATCGCCTCCTCGATATCTCCTTTTTCGAGAATGCTTTTCGAGGTTTGCGCGTGGTGAGCCCAGACTCCCGCCAAGTAATCGGCTTGCAATTCGAGCCGGACGCTCAGTTGATTGGACTCGGCCTGCCCCGATTGCATTTGCATCGACTGGATCTTTCGGGAGAAGCCGAGCAGATTCTGCACATGGTGCCCAATCTCGTGCGCGATCACGAACGCCATGGCGAAATCCCCCTTGGCGCCGAATTCATTTTGGAGTTGGCGGAAAAAATCGAAATCGAGGTAGACGTTTTTGTCTCCGGGGCAATAGAACGGGCCGACAGCGGCGGTTGCGTCACCGCATGCGGACCGGACAGCACCCGAAAACAAGACCAGCTTGGGCTCTTCGTATTTCGCTTTCAACTGATCGCGAAACAATCGCACCCAGACATCTTCGTTGTCTTTGAGCACCACACCCACGAACTTCTTCAGCGGGGCGTCTTTGTCGCTGGCGGGATTGACTGGAACCTGAGTTTGCTGGGTGGGCCGCTGCTGGCCGACCTGCTCGATCAGCTGCATCGGGTTACCACCTAAGATCATCGAAATCACAACGGCGAAGATGATAAAGATGAGGCTACCACCAGCCAAGCTTGCCGCGGGCATGGCCATCCCTCTTCGATCCTCAACATTGCCCGACTCTTCTCGACCTTCCCAACGCATTTCCCAAAACCTCGACTAGCAAATTGGTAAAAATGACAACTCCTCGTCTTGCAGAGAACGAGCGAATTTTAGCAGAAAGACGCAAATCGGCTCGGGGGGAGCAAAAAAAGTTTGCTCGCTTGCGGTAGTCGGATTCCCGCGAGAGTGGAATAACGAGAGAATTTCGAGGGATACGGGAGCGGTCTAGTAGGCGTCCTGCTTGAGAACCACCCGAAAAGTCTTCAGGACAATTTTGAAATCCAACCACAACGACCATTCGCGGATGTAGCGATGGTCCATCTCGATTCGGTACTCCATCTTCTCGAGCGTGTCGGTTTCGCCCCGGCTCCCCATGACTTGGGCCAACCCTGTAATGCCTGGTTTTACCTTGTGCCGCATCATGTATCCGCGGATCAGCGAGCGGTATTTCTCATTGTGAGCAGTCGCGTGCGGTCGGGGGCCGACCAATGACATATTCCCTGCCAGAACGTTGAACAACTGCGGCAACTCGTCCAGCGAGGTCCGCCGCAGGATTCGACCTACCGCGGTGACTCGCGGGTCATCCTTCGTGGCTTGTTTCACCACCGCACCGTTGTCGCAGGTCACCATGGTTCGGAATTTCCAAACGAGAATTTCCTTGCCGTCGAGACCGTAGCGTTTCTGACGGAAGAAAATCGGTCCGGGCGAAGAGTATCGAACCGCGATCGCACATAGGATCATGATCGGGGAGATGAGGATCAATGAAACCAAGCCCAGGACGATATCGAAAATCCGCTTTGCCCAGCTATCGACTCCGTAAATTGGCGTTTCGAAAACGCTGACGACCGGGAGTCCGCCGACGTTGGTCCACCGCGAATGGAGAAGTTCAAACACAAAGAAGTCCGGAACCAAGTAGACCGATACGGTGGAGTTGGAAAGGGTGTCGAGGATTCCGGTGATGCGTTTTTCAGCCCGCATCGGGAACGCGATCAACACGGTGTCGATTTCGCCGCGTCCGATCGCCTGCAGAAGGTCTTGGTTCGAGCCTAGAAACGGCGCTGGACTATCGGAAATCGCTTCCAAACGCTCACCGGCTCGATCGTCAAAGAAACCGATGACCCTCATGCCGCAATCTCCGGCGCGTTTCGCATTGTTTGCGATCTCGATCCCGAGTCGATTGAATCCGACGATCGCCGTCCTCTGAGTCATGTAACCGTTCGCATTTGCCAATTCAACCACGGAACGGATACACACATGGCAGTGAAGCAGCAGAAGAGCGGTGACCAGACAAGTCGCGAGAATTCCAAGCCACCCCCAGGGAAGGTGGATAGGCAGAAAAAAGCTTGCCAGATACACCCCTGCCAAGCTCACACCCCACGAACCCGCGATCAATACAACTTCGATGTCTGCGGACCGCCCTCGGCTCGGACGATAGATCCCGGCGCATTCTCCGATCACGCACATCAGAATCGATCCCAGCAACCCGAAGGTCAGCCAATCCGTCGGACAGGCTTCGCCGGTCCACCACGCGGCCATGGGAATCGCCGCGCAAATCAAGACCGAGTCGCACGCATGAAGCAAGGTCGGAATCAGAGATCGGGTAGGGCGTATGTCGATACTGGACATGGCAACGAGGACTGATCGCTTCAGCACGAGGACGACGAACTTTTCCGCCGGGAAGCCTAGGTCGCATGGAGGTCGCAAGAGCTCGGGAATCGCGGTATTCCGTTGCCGATTCCTACTCGCAGACCACTTGTTCGCTACCTTCGTTGCAACCCGAAATCTCGCTCTCCGATTCAACCCACCGACGAGGACTGCCGATCACGTCTCCAGCCCCTTGTTCCACCTCACTGCTCCGAGTAATTGCATGCAGGAATCGATCAGCATCATCGTGCCGGTACGCGATCGCCAATCGAATGTCGGGGATCGGACTGAAGTATTGCTGGAACGAGTGAGTGAACTGAGCCGGAACATTCAACTGATTCTGGTCGACGACTTTTCGTCGGATGCGACTCCCGAGGTTTTGGACGATCTGCGGCGGAAATATCCTCAGGTCGAAGTGATCCGGAATCGCAAGATTCTTGGCCCCTCCCAATCGGCGGAACAAGCCCTGTACCGGGCAACCGGGGAGTTCATTTTTCTCCATCCGTCCTACGAACCCGTCAATTTCGATGAATTGATTCAGTTGTGGCGGTTGAGGCGGGATGATCAATTGGTCGTCGCTCGTGCATCCACCCGAGTCCGACGTATCGATACTGGATTCATGCATCGCCTGAAGGAATGGAGCAGCCAATTGACCAACCCCTCGGCGGCTCCTCCCTCGCAGTGGAACGGATTGCACATGGTGCGTCGCTCAGGGATCAAGGATTTCGCGGTTGCTCCGGACGGCATCGATGCGGTCGAATTCAGTCATCAATCCCACCGAAGATTGCCCGGCTCGCTCGCCGGACGCGAGCAAGCCGCCCGAGTGCGGTAAACCCTCTCGATTTTATGGTATCGGAGCCGGTTGCGAGACGGACGGTGGCACCGTGGGTGCTGGTGGAACCTTGATGAAGTGCTTGATCTCTCGCGCGGTTCGATAGAGAGTTCGGTGCACCCGTCCCAGGAACCGTGGCGATGAGACCATCCAGCGTTCCTGCGGGAATGGAACCGCTCCCATCCGCCCCTTGTATTCCTCGTCGCCGCGCATGAAGTCGACCTGACGGCACCCTCGTTCTAGGGCATAATCGGCCATCAAACCATTCAATTTCCATCCTGGATTTTGAACCGTCGTATTTGGTGCCATCGATGCCAGGTAGATCGAAAGGGTCGTGTCGTCGATAAAGAAGATCCCGCCGGCGGCAGGTGTCCCTCGCCAACGGAGAATCGCGATAAAGGAGTGTCCCGCTTCGCAGGTCTGGGATACCACGTCGCGAACGAATCCTGAAAAAGCTTCGCTGGAAAAACATCCGTGGATTCCACGATCCTGCCATCTCGCTTGGTGGATCGATTTCATGACCTCCAATTCCGAGCATGCCTCGTGCACCGTGCGGGCGATGTGGACCTCCAGGTCTCCGCTTTGCCGTTCCGATCGCGCTTCACGGATACGTCCCCGCAAGCGTCGAGGCCAACGATGAAAACCGTCCTCGTCGGGTTGCAGCGGAAGAACCCAGCAGCTGGGACTTTTGCGTCGCTCAACCGAACCGGGACTGTTGATCGAAAACACCTCGGCAAAGGCTTGCATCGCTGGGTCAGAAATCCGAATTCCGTCCAAGTCCAGATACTCCCAAGGCAATTCTCTGGAATGAAGAAGGTACGATGCGAAATCCCTTGCTACATCAACCGCTCGATCCGGATTTGCCATGATCCCTAAATCGTCCAAGCACGCTTTGCCGCTACCGACATTGACCAATGTGCGACCGGTCCACAATCGCCTTTCTTCAACCAAGGGAAAAATCCCAATGACCTTTCCGTTCTCTTCAGCGACCAGGGTTCGAACAGCGTCTGCTGTTGAAAAATGCTCGAGCCAGCAACGCTGAAAGGTCCACGATCGCAACAGATTGGAACCGCTCAAGGCTTGCCATTCCCCGGCAAGGCGTTCCAGTTCCCTCATATCGGTAATCAGACGAACGTGACTCATTGCGATTCCCAGTGACGTGCTCGATCGATCTCCAAGACACCGGTAGCGTAGGTTTTGCTGGGAATCCTATGGCGAAAAGCACACTAAATCGGGAAACGCACTCTTTCGCCGATCGTTACGATCGTTAGTTTCGTCGCAAAGCGAACCAACGCTGGCGTGCCAACTCCAGAACGAAACCCACACCGATCCCGGCAGTCAGGTACAGCAGCGCGTAGAGCGGCACCAGGAATCTACCGCCGGTCTCATAGAGAAGAGCGATCGTTACGGTGCTGATCGCGGGCAAGCCCAAAATCCAAACTCTCTCAGGACGACGCAGCAAGGCAAGGCCGATCCAACCCGTCACGATCGCCACGCGCCACAGCAAACTCGTCCCCGTGAACGGTCCCCAATGCGACGCTACCCGCATCGCCATGAGCGCAGGCACCTGAGTCGGGTGCGTTGTGATCCAGGTGCGGGTTTTCGCCAAGGCTCGATCGGCCAAGGCAACTTCGCGCTGGGCTTGCGACCACCCTTGGGATCCGGGTATCGCATCCAACTCTCGTTGCAGTTGCTCCTCGACCCGCCCATCCCAGTTACCGCGATCGGCGAACGCTTCATCGCTGTAACCGCCACACAGACTTGCTGCCCCTTGCCCTCCGAGCGGCATCCATCGCTCGAGAACGATGCAATTCCGGATCCACCAGGGGGCGAGGCAAGCGACAACGACGATCACGAAGAGCAACGTCCATCGCAATCCCCCGCGATCGCTTGAGACAGCCACCAGGATCGCCAGTCCAGGCAGCCAAAAAATCATCATCGAACGGGTCAGAATCAACGCGGCGACCGCCAACGATAACAGCCATAGCCAACGCCGCATCCGATTGTCGCGTTTCCAACATACGCCGCACAGACCAACGCACGTACACAACAGCATCGCCAAAGGTTCGGTCAAAAAATCGACTGAGTAAGTTCTTATGGTGCGATCGAGCATCGCGAGCGATAAGGTTGCCCCGGCCGCAAGAAAAGGAACCCACCGTGAATCTGTGATTCGACGTGTGACGTCAAGCGTCCCCCATACCGCCAACGCACCTGCCAGGGCGGTACACACGATCGAGGAACCTCGAACGGTTGCAAATCCGATCGGTCCTCGAGGAACAAACGAATAAATCAGCGCGATCCATGCTGGGTAAAGTGGCGGACGCGATGCGGTTGGACCTGGCCAATCCAAACGGTGCAGTTGCGAGTACCCATCCGCGGCCGGGTCCTCTCGGTACGGTTTCTGCCACGCCTCGGATCGCCAAGCGAATTGAAACCCATCCCCCACACTCAAACTGTAGGCAATCGATTCGTAATCGGGTCCGTCTCCGTGTGGCAGGGGAGGGCGTAGCCAAGTATCGGCACGTGCACCGTGGTAGAAGTGCCAAGCCGAAAGGACTGCGAATGCGAAGAGCAGCACGAGTGCGCCGAACGCAATTCCGCTGCGCCGTTCGCTAGGCGGTAAATCCTCGGGCCGCGGTTCGACAAAGGGTTTCGTGGAATCGACGGAATCACTCAATGCAGAAAGTGCCTCGACAGAAAACCACGGATTGTACCCGCTTTAATAACGTCCTCGCGACACTCCCAGCCCTCCGCTCCCATTCCCCGCCCCTACCTTAGGAGCATTGGGCTGTGTATTTGCGGATGATGGTCGCAGTTGGTTGGAACCCGATCCCTTGTACTCCACCAACATCAACGCATCGCTGCGTTGACCAACCATCGAGTTGGGGATCAAGCGGTTCATACCGAGAACGCTCGGTCCACCTCCTCCGAGTAGAGTATTCTGGACGGTTCCAGCCGGTGTTGCAACGACGCCACACGACAAGACGAGCACATGATCCGCAGGCCATCGAAATCGTTCTTGCAAACGCCACGAAACCAGTTGAGGGATCTCCACCTGCAGGTTTACACCTGCCGTTGCCGTTTCAATCGGGACCGGTATCAACCGCTCCACCTGGTCGATATCGCACTTGAGCATCGCATCGAGAGTGCGACCATCCAGACTCAGCAGCGGGCTAAAGGCCATGCGATATCCTTCCTGGATCTCGCCGTACTTCGGGGTGACCGGCGGCCACGGGCTGGCAGTGTTCTGGGCGTACTCTTTGAGATAACTTCGTGAACGCAATTGATCGACCGATTGCGTTTGGCCCTGCACCATCACGATATCCACCGATTGAATCTCGCGAACATCGGGTCGTTGCCGGAGTTGGGCGCCAAACATCGCAGAGTTTTCTTTGGACATCACCCAAGCCTGCAGGCCAGGTGTCTTCGCCTCCGTCGGTCGCATCAGAGGCAGTGCTTTTCCGCGCCATGTAGGATTGCCGATCGAAATCATCCGGATCGAAAAAACCTGTGCCTCTTGGCTTCCATTCACAAACCGCTCGTAGATGTTTGCGACGACCTGATGCATTCCCGCCGTGTGGTAGACTCGCAGGGTCGATCGGTCGGCTGTCAAAACACCAACCGGCTCTTGGAACCAGACCTCGCTACCTGTCTCGCGTACGATCCAGTCGATAATCGCCTGTTGCGGCCGATCCACATTCTTGAGGTTTTGTGTGTAGGGGCGTATATCGTATTCGACCCAGTATTGACCACTGGAATTGGGCAACTCGATGCGGTCTTGTCGCTGCGTTCTCGCCAGCCCTGGTTCGGGCTGTCCCGCAGGCCGCAAACTGTCGAGGCTCGGCACTGGAGGCGATTCGTTGGTTGGAGGAGTTTGTGCAGCGAGTCTCGGGGCACTCAGGCCTGTGGCCAAGAGCAAAAGAGCCGCTGATAAAAACGATCCGATCGCGCGCGAGCCATCCATCCCGAGCTCTCCCTGTTCAGTCCATGTCCACGTCTGCTCGAACAGGTATTACCGAATCCGGCGAGAGGGGAGCAAGATGGGAATCCGCAAAGCCACCCGCCAATGCTGCGCCCCAATGCCCTATTTCGTGACCGCAGATGCCTTCGAAGTGGGCAAAGCCCAAATATTTCGGAAGGCGACTGGGTTTCCGTGATCCTGGAGAAAGAGGGGACCGGGCTCCTTCGATTCGCCAGAGACTCCCCCCGGCGTGCCACGCGGCAATTCCAAGTCATCGTGAATCAGGACTCCGTTATGCCGAATGGTGATGCGAGCATTTCTCGTCTTTTTTACTTCGCTATCAAATTCCGGTGCCACGAAGTCGATGTCGTAGGTTTGCCAGGAAAGCGGGGGGTAGCACATGTTCAGCCGTGGTTGGGCGATTTGGTAAATCCCGCCACACTCATTGTTTTCGCCGCTCAACCCGAACGAATCGAGAACCTGAAGTTCGTAACGCCCCTGAACGTACACACCGCTGTTCCCGCGTCCCTGTCCGGAATCGGAGGGCTGAAACGGGGTCCGAAACTCGAGATGCAACGTGTGGCTTTGAAATGCGGGACGACTCGTGCAACCGATGCCGAGGTATTGATCCTCGACCATCTTTCCGTTTTGGAAATTGTCGACGTTCTTTCCATCAAACAAAACGACTGCGTCCTTGGGTGGAATCATGCCAAGTGTTCTGCTTTCCCGACGGAGTTTGCTGAGGGTCCCGAGTTTTTTTCCGTCCGAGCCGAACACATCGAGTTCCTTTCCTCGAACTTCTACTGTAAAGCCACCCTCACCACCTCGGGCAACTTTCTCAGATACTTTCGTCGAGCAGGCTTTGGTTGGAGTCCGTTCGCTGAACCCGTCGCCCGGCAAGCCTCCTTGGAGCAAATGGACCTTGAGTTCATCCTTGCCGCGCGCAATCACCTGCGCTCCCCAGGTTCCGCCCCACGCATCCAGAACCCCGAGGTACTCACCTTGCAAGTCGTAGATCAGCCCCGCTGCTTCTGCGGAGGTGTAAGTATCTCCTGCCCAAAGGAAGGATGGGGTGATGAATCCCGAACTGAGGGCGGTCGGAACGATCAAGCTTTGGAGGACGAACGATCGGCGGTGCATCATGGTAGGAGGCCAGTCGCGGTATTCAGGTGGAGGGTCTACAAGATGGTCTTAGGAATGCATCGCGAGACCAACTCGCGTGCTCGGTCCAATATAGCAAAAGGGCGATCCATCCGTATCAATCCGAGTGGCGGAATCTGGGCATCGGTATCCGTTTCCCCTCTTTCTCCGCCTCGTGATACTTCTGAATGTGGCCGATGTACTCGATCATCGAATGATCGCTGAAGTGATCCAATTTCCATGATCTCAAAGATTGGAGAAACCCGCGCCACGCATCATGCATACGGAGCCAGAACGGAAGGCTGATGATTTTCCCGCGACGGTTGAGATAAATTTCGCGGCCCATATGGCGATATCCCATCCAGCGAGGTGGAACACGAGGAACGATATCGTTGTTGTTCACCCATCGGTAATGGCGGATCTTCAGGAAGTTTACGAGTTTGCGATCTCCGACCCGTGGAGACCCATAAGTGAAAATCGCTTGCGGTTCCGAGGGGATCTGAGACAGACGGCATCGGACCGCGCACACGGTCGCCATGGCGCCACCGAGGGAGTGTCCTGCGAACCAAACCGGGCGTTGATTCTCGCGCAGCAGTTTTTCGAGTTCCGGCCATAGGACGTCGACATGCTTATTGAAGCCGCTGTGCACGCGTCCTACCTCGATCGCGATCGTCAGGGCGTTTGCATCGGCAGAAATATCGTTCCACTGAGTCGGCTCGGTCCCGCGGGCCACCACCATGCAGTCGTGCCGGTTCGCGAAGAGGTAGACCTCCGCTCCGTCGAGGGCAAGGAATTCACATTCATCGATCCCAGCCGCGTAGACCGTATCCTCGATCTCGTGTGGATCGCCGTATGCTAAACGGGACAACTCCGCGAACAGCAACGACTTTCCAATCCAGCTCAGTTTCGAGATCGGATCGTTGAGCGCGATGGATAGGGGGGTAGCGTGAAATTTTTTGGAATCCTGCTCTGAGGTAGACAACCGAACCTCTCCTTTTCTGCGATCTGCATCGGTTCGCTATCGTAACGAACCAGGCTTGCAAGGGTAGATGGTCAACGACGGACTTTCCCAGATCCGCTCGGAAAGAATGAGTCTCAGGTCATGGGATTCGAACTTGGGATTCCCAAGCGGAATCGTATTCTCGCCCCCAGTATTGGGAAGCCAACGACGGATCGAGGAGATGACCATCGCGAGGGTTGGTTTCGATGGCAAGACCGGTTCGATGGGCGATATTCCCCAGATGACACAGCAAAGTGGATTGATGCGCGCTGAGAATGGGCTGCCGAAGAAGTGAGGAATCGCCTGCGCGAATTGCCTCGACGAAGTTCGCTACATGCGTGGCTAGCCCGAGTCCTGTGGCTTGGTCGCTCTCGAGGAGTTTGTCATTTCCTTCGTAGATGCGATACCCCGCCTCGCTGTCGATCTCCATGTAGCCGTCGTATCCATAGAAGGAAACAAACGGCCCGCCCGGGTGCTTGCCGCAGGACAATCCTTCGAAAGCAATTTGTTTGCCTCCCTCGAACTCCCAGCAAACGCGATGGGTATCGGGCGTTTCCTGGTCGTCCTGAAACCGATATCGTCCACCCGAGGAGACCGTGCGGATCGGATACGTGACGTTCAATCCCCACCGGCAAAGGTCGACGAAGTGAACTCCGTTGTTCCCCAACTCTCCGTTGCCCCAGTGCCAAAACCAGTGCCAATGGTAATGAGCGAAATTTTCACGATAAGCACGCTTTGGGACCGGACCTTGCCACAGATCAAAGTCCAAGTGGGCGGGCGCTTGGCCGTCGGACTTGGACCCGATCGGACCACGTTTGCTGTTGTAAAACGCTCTCGCCAAATAGACCTTGCCGATCGCACCGGCATGCAGCTTTTCGATCGCCTTGAGATATCCGGCGCTGCTTCGCCGTTGCGTCCCCATTTGAATACAGCGACCATACTTTTCGGCAGCCTGAATCATCCACTCGCCCTCCTGCGGATTGTGGCTGACCGGTTTTTCGACATACACATGCTTGCCCGCCTTGCATGCCATCACGGTCGCCGGTCCGTGCCAGTGGTTCGGGGCAGCGCACACCAACGCGTCGATTTCTTGATCATCGAGGATGCGTCGAAAGTCTCGGATGGGAACCGTTTTTCCTCCGGCTTCGTTGACGCTCTTGGCTGCTGATTCGGCTCGCTCCTGGTCCACATCGCACACGTACCGGACCTCGACTCCTTCCACCTGGGCAAACTCCAATGCCAAAGCCTTGCCCCGTCCCATCCCCATCACCCCAACGACCAATCGCTCGGGCGAGGGTTGCACACGGGATAAGCCGGTCTTGGTCCACCCTGCAAGCAGGGCGGTCGTGGAAGTCGTCTCGATAAACTGTCTACGTTGCATAGCAGATCCTTTCTTACGCTTGTGGCACTGGTGATTATGATATCAAATTCACGATTTGATGGACTGCGGCCCCCCCTTTGGAAGCAGGTTGCACACGGTCGACAAAAGTGCGCCTGAGGCGTTAGCCGAGTTCGTTCGACGTGCAAAAAATCGGTTAGCGCCTCAGGCTCATGGAAACGGGCTGGCGCAGTCAAGTCGTCGACATGCGTTAGAATGGACGGGAAATCCGACGCAGTAAAAATTCGCCGTGAAACAATTGGGATGGAATGACGAGCAGCAGAGTCCGATTCGCAGAATACCGCAAAGAGCTTCGTGCGCTCCGGGACCGAGGCCGCAAGGGCCTAGCCGAGTACGATTCGTTTCACTCGAGCATGAGCCGGAGCGAAAAGGACGCCTTGGTATCGCGAAGCCACAGATCATTCTGGCTCTTGTTTCGTGAGTTTTGGCGGTTGCTGAATGGTTTCCGCGGGCGGATCCTGTTCGGGCTGGCCACTTTGACCGTATCGACAACCCTCGGACTCCTCCCACCCTTGGGAACGAAATGGGCAATCGATTCCGCGCTCACGACCCCGCCCGTACCGCTTCCGACCTGGTTGGATTCATGGCTCGGCAACCCATCTCCATATGCCATTCTGTGTTGGATCGCCGCAGGGGTCGCTGTGGTCACCCTGGTGCGCACCTCCATCCACTTGTGGGGGAGATGGGCATGCACTCAAGCCGTCAATCAGGTGCAGTCGGAGGTCCGACGGCGTGTCTTCGATCACATGCTTGAGCTTCCGCTGCACCGCGTCCAGCAACTCAAGAGCGGTGGCGCGACGAGTATCCTTCGGGAAGACGCGGGAGGCATCGCGGACTTGATTTTCAGCATGCTCTACAATCCTTGGCAGGCGATCGTACAACTTGTCGGGAGCTTGATTGTTCTGGTCCTGGTCGACTGGCGACTCTTGGCTGCAGGGCTGTTGCTGTTGCCTGCCGTGTACTTCAGCCATCGCACTTGGATTTATGCGATCCGACCTCTCTATCGAGACTTGAGGGGCACGCGTCAGAGCATCGATGCCGCTTCGACGGAGACATTTTCGGGGATTCGAGTCGTCAGAACCTTCGCGAGACAGCGCAGCGAAACGCGTCGCTATGTTCGTGGAAACCATTACGCGGTTCGCCAGAACCTCTTGGTGTGGTGGCGTACGCGGCTGATCGAAATCATCTGGGAAGTGCTGATTCCGCTCTGTTCAACCCTTCTTTTGATCTACGGCGGATGGCAAATACTTCAAGGCGATCTCACGCTGGGGGACCTGATGATGTTCTTGGTCTACCTCACGATGTTGCTCGGCCCGATCGCCACGTTGGCTGGCAGCGCCGTTCAATTCCAAAGCAACCTTGCGGGACTCGACCGAATCCTCGATCTGCTCTCGAGCGACACGGAATCCCAATTGGCGTCGGAAACCGGCTCGAAAATCAAAACGCGGGTGAATGCCTCCTCCGTGCTTGGCCGGATCGAATTCGAAGGAGTATCGTTTCGATATCCGGAAACCGACACTTGGGTCTTGAACAGCATCGATTTCATCGCGGAACCAGGGACCACGGTCGCGATTGTCGGGAGAAGCGGTGCCGGCAAGACGACCCTTTGCAACCTGGTTGCAAGATTCTTTGAGCCGACCGCCGGCCGTATTCTCCTCGATGGAGTGCATCTCGCGGATATCGACCTCCAAAGCTATCGGGGATTGCTCGGCATGGTCGAGCAAGAGGTTTTCTTGTTCGACGGAACGATCGCGGAGAACATCGCCTACGGGCAGCCAGGGGCGACCCGCAGCCAGATTGAACAAGCAGCCCTCGCGGCTGCCGCCCACTCGTTCATCTCTCAGTCGCCACAAGGATATGACACCCGCATCGGTGAACGCGGATTCAAACTTAGCGGCGGTCAACGACAACGAATCGCGATCGCCCGAGCGATTCTCGCCGATCCGAAAATCCTGATCCTCGACGAGGCGACCAGCAACCTCGACTCGGAAAGTGAACAGTTGATCCAGGAGAGTTTGTCGCGTCTGCTCCGCGACCGCACCTCGTTTGTCATCGCGCACCGACTCAGTACGATCAAGAGCGCTGATCTAATCCTCGTGATGGATGCCGGTCGAATTGTTCAGTCCGGAACTCACCAGCAACTGCTGAACCGTCCAGGGCTCTACCAGCAAATGGTTCGACTGCAAACCGAAAACCCGATCGCCGTGGCATGCGATGAGTGACGCGACTACCGGCAGCACCCAGGGGAAGGCTCTGTTGGCATCTCCCTACCTCCAAGATCCGAATTTTCAGCAAACGGTGATCTACATGGTGCGCCATTCGGAGGAGGAGGCGTTTGGATTGATTGTCAATCGACCGACGGATCACTCCCTCTCCGGGGTCATGGAACAAGCGGCTCATGCAGACCTCCAGCGCCGTGGCTGGCTGCACTTCGGAGGCCCCGTGGATGGCCCGCTAGTCGCCTTGCATGACCAACTCGAATTGGCGGACCTGCATTGCATCGACGGACTCTACTTGACCACCGATCGCGATCAATTGCTCACCTTATTGAAGCGGGATGACGCGAAGGTGAAACTGTTCGCGGGTTTTTCGGGATGGGGACCCGGGCAGCTCGAATCCGAGCTTGCCACCGGCAGTTGGTTCATTTCCGACATCTCGCCGGATCAGGTGCTGGGAGATCACGATCATCTTTGGAAGAATCTTCTGTATCGCATCGGACACGCGATGTGGTCGGAAACCGGTTTCGATTTCGGTGACCCCGCGCGGGCAGGATGGAATTGAGATGGGAAAAACCTCACGTGACTGGACCGTTGGGTACATCGCGTCATCGCGATCCGCTGCAACGATCGCGATCCTCGTTCTCGCGTGCTTTCACCTCGCGCCGATGGAGAACATTTTGATGGCACAGGCCTCCGATCCCCAGATTCGAGTGGAGTTTACCAAACAGGCCGATCACGCAACCATCGCATCCGAGAAAAACGGGGCCGGCCCACGCACGGTTCTTGAAATCCGAAGCCAAACAGGGATAGGCGGATGCATCCTACGGCGAAATGGGATGGCTTGGCCCGATCGGTTCACCGTGCGATTTGCCCTCCAAGGCTTGGAACAAATCGTGGTCCAGATCGGGGACCGCAAGTGGCTAGGCTCGGTCACTTCCCACGATGGAACCGTTCGCTGGACTCGACGCGACGAGGGCGGGCCCGAAGTATCGATCGAGCCGGATCAACCGGAATGGTGCCCGATCCGCGTCGTCGATTCCCAACAATCTGTGCCGATCCGCGTTCCACTTGCGGACAAGGAGCGTTGGGAACTGTCTCTCCCGAAACATTGGCTGGCTGCGAATCCGGAAACCATCCGATTGGAATGGATCGATTTCTATCGCTGATTCATTCCACTGCATCCTGCGCGTCGTGCATGTTTTTAAGATGAAGTTACGTCACTTTTGAAATCTTCCCTCATTTGTCACTCGCTCGCGCGTCGGGTTACGACCAGCCGAGGGGATTCCGCGTTTCACGGGATCAAAAAGAACCAAAACCGCAACTTCGAGACACGTGAGCGAGGAACTTATTCGCCCAGTACGTAGGCGAAGATCAAGGGTGCGACAATGGTGGCATCGCTATTGATGATGAACTTCGGGCAATCGGGATCGAGTTTGTTCCAAGTGATCTTTTCGTTCGGAACGGCGCCGCTGTAGCCACCGTAACTGGTTTCTGCATCGCTGATCTGCGAGAAGTAGGCCCAGCGCCGGATTTCTTCCTCCTGCAAATCCTGGATCCACATCGGGACAGCGCAGATGGCGAAATCTCCCGCGATACCGCCTCCGATTTGGAAAAACCCCACGGGCCGATCGGCGGAAACCCGTTTGTACCATTTCGCAAGATGTTCGAGTTGCTGGGTTCCGGTCTTGAGGGCGGCGTGCGACTTCACGGTCCCATCCATCACCCGGGCGGTGAACATGTTTCCCAGCGTGCTGTCCTCGATCCCGGGTGAGTAGACGGGGATCCCGGCTTCCTTCGCCGCAAACATCCAGGAGTTCTCGATCGGGACTTGATAATGCTGTCGCAATTCTTTTTCCTCGAGGATTTTGAACATGTACTCGTACGCGAAATACTGCTCTCCCTTGTTTGCGGCATCGCTCCAATATTTGACCAACCGATCCTGCATGTGCATCATCACGGTCTCTGGGATGCAAGTATCGGTAACGCGGTTGAAGCCCGAATCACGAAGAGCGACTTCGTCTTCGGTACTGAGCGCACGCCAATTTTCGATGACGCGATACTCGTTGTGCGCAAACAAGTTGAACAGGTCTTCCTCGAGATTGGCTGCCGTGCATGAGATCGCATGCACTTTCTTTTGTCGAATCATCTCCGCGAGCGAGATCCCGAGTTCGGCGGTGCTCATTGCTCCGGCCAACGAGATCATCATCATGCCGCGATCCTGTTCGATGAAGGACTTGTACGCGCGTGCCGCAGACAACGTCTCGCGAGCGTTGTAATGACGGAAGTGCTTCTCCATGAATGCGGAAATCTTGCCCATAATCGATCAATTGTGAGGTGCTTCTGGGAATCGTGGAGGCCTGCAGGATCACTGCTTGGACATCGGCATGACGACGTAATTGTATCCATCGTCCATCACAAACAGAGCCGGTTCGGTGTTGCTGCTGACATCCAGGTAAAAGATTTTGCTAGGGTCGAGGACCTTGAAGAAGTCCGACACAAATCGGGAATCCATGGTGATGTGGATGGGTTCCCCAGTGTAGTTGATCGGGATCTCGACGCGGGATTGTCCGACGTCTGCGGTCTTTGCCGAAGCAACCAGTGTCCCATTGGCGAATGTGAACTCGACACCGCGACTCTCCGGATCCGCCACGATCGATGCCTGGCGAATCGCCGAAAAGAATGGGCCTACCAATCCTTCGATCCGGGTCCGCCCCTGGCTTGAGGGAACCACCAACCTCCAATTTGGGTAGCGGCCTTCGACCAGTCTGGAGTAGATGGTGCATCGATTGGTTCGGAGGAGAATATCGTTGCTCCGTGCCGCAATCTGCACGGTTTCATCCTTGTCGGTGATCGAACGTTCAATCAACTGAAGGGTCTTCGTCGGCACGATGGTGGACGTGGCAGCGGGCTGATAGTTGTTGATGGAGCTTCCTGTTCCCTTCATGCTCGCCAAACGACGGCCGTCGGTCGCGACAGCGGTGATCGTATCCCCCTCGATTTCAAAGAGCACTCCACCCAATTGATAGCGAGTGCTTTCGGTGTCGGTGGCAAACACCGTGCGACGAACCAACTCGCGAAACAGTGAGGAGGGGAGTTCGAAGTAACTCTCTTCGGAGAATTTGGCGACGCTCGGAAACTCATCGGCGTTTGTCGACGGGAGGTGAAATTCGCTGGCCGCTCCAAGAATATCGAGCGATGTGGGCGTCGTCTCGATCGTCAGGTACTCATCGGTCGATTCCCGCAAAATGTTCCCGACCCGCTGCACGCTCAGCAGGGCTTTGCCCGGCGCGACAACTTGGACATCTTCGACTTCCAGCCGAACACCGGCCTCCAGATCCGTTGCCATCAAGACAACGCGGTCATCCTCGGCCTCGATCTTGACGTTGAGCAGCACATCCTTTGGGCTGCGAATCGGTGCGAGAGCGGAGGCGATCTGAAATGCTGCCAGAAATTTTTCGCGGTGAACTAGAATCTTCATGCCAAGCGTTGCCTTCTCGATCAAGGTTTCCGAGACAAAATCGGAGGAGAGTGTTTGACGTTTCTTAGCGGAATGTTTTACCCGGGAAACGCGCTTTCTTGTAGGTGGGGCCAGCGCCTGCTATTTCCCAGCCGGACTGCTTCGTGCCTGCCGACCGTAGGTCTGGGTAAACCCAGACAGCCACTCTGCTTGCGCGTGGGTCAGCTTGCCGGGGGGGCATCGCCAAACCCAGTTCCCATGGCTGGTTCCGGGAGTGTTCATCCGCGCATCGGCCCCCAATCCGAGCAGATCTTGGACCGGAGCGATCGCCAATTCGGCGACCGAACTCCAAATGGAACGCATCATCCCAACGTGAATACTCTCGGGCGAGCAACCCAAGTAACGAATCGCGAAATTTTTCTCAGCGTCGATTGCTTGCTGCGTTCGAGTGCTTCCCTCCCCCGCCACGCTCTGATACCAGCCGACAATCGTATCGTTGTCATGCGTTCCGGTGTATGCAACGCAGTGGACTGGATAATTGTGAGGCAAGTCGATCGAGGTCGATTCACCACCAAATCCAAACTGCACAATGCGCATGCCGGGAAACCGAAACGCATCCCGCAGTTCGTGCACCTCTTTGGTGATGAAGCCGAGGTCTTCGGCGATCACCGGCAATTCCCGCGAATGCGATCCTCCGAGCGAGTGGGAGATAGCTTGAAAAAAATCGTGCTTGGGCCCAGGCATCCAATGGCCGATCCGAGCATCAGGACTGCTTGCAGGAATCGCATAGTAGGATTCGAATCCGCGGAAATGGTCGATGCGGATCAGGTCGCACAACTGGAGTGTGCGATGGAATCTTCGGATCCACCATGCGTACCCGGTCTCCCGATGCACCTCCCAGCGATACAACGGATTTCCCCATCGCTGCCCGTCGACTGCGAAGTAGTCAGGCGGAACCCCAGCGACTACGGTTGGGCGGCCGTTGGCATCGAGTTCGAACAAATGCTGCCCAGCCCAGACATCGGAGCTGTCCATCGAAACGAAAATGGGGATGTCGCCGATGATTCCTACTCCGAGTTCAGCGGCATAGGCTCGCAACTCGCGCCATTGGCGATCGAAGAGGAACTGATTGAAGGCTTCGAAATCGCAGGCAGTTCGTGTTTTCTCGCCCCATTGGATCAGTGCAACAGGCTCGCGATGCGCTAAAGCGGGATCCCATTCGTACCAGGGACGATCATGATGATACGCTTTGCAGGCCGTAAACAAACAATGCTCGTCCAGCCAGTCCCGCTGCGTGTGCCGAAATTCCTCGAATGGCCCCTTGAGGTCATGACGTTGATGCTCAAATCGTCGGAATGCCATCCGGAGCAGTTCCATCCGTCTGCCGGAGGATCGCTCGAATTGAACCCGCTGGACTTCTTCCTCGCGCGTGTCCGCTACCGCCATCTCCCAGTCGTCTTGCCGCAACAACCCATCCCGAACCAGCAGCGCAGCGCTGACCAGCAACGGATTCCCCGCAAAGGACGACGGGGATTGGTACGGGGACCAACCGTAGCCGACGGGACCGGTGGGAAGAATCTGCCACCAGCGTTGGTCACCGGCACTGAGAAAACGAACGAATTCATAGGCCGACGGGCCGGTATCCCCGGAACCGATATCGCCGAGCGACCATGGACCATCGGTCCCTGGAAGGCCATCAACATGCGAGCTCGGGGGGAGTCGGGCTGGCAACGACGAGACATGCAAAAGCAACCCGCTCGCGCGGCGAAACAGTGAATCCATCTTGGACACCATACTCACAATCGTTGTTAGAACTCGCAGTGCCCCGGCGTGCGAGGGAATGGGATGACATCGCGAATATTCGCCATGCCCGTCGCGTACTGAACCATGCGTTCCAACCCCAATCCGAATCCCGCGTGAGGAACGGTTCCATAGCGTCGCAAGTCCAGATACCACCAATAGTCATCCTGGGACAGCCCCATGCCCGCCATTCGCTCGGTCAATACATCCAGCCGCTCCTCGCGCTGGCTACCGCCGATGATCTCGCCGACCCCCGGCACCAGGACGTCCATAGCAGCCACGGTGCGACCATCGTCGTTGAGCCGCATGTAGAAGGATTTGATCTCTTTGGGATAGTTGTAGAGGATCACCGGACCTTGGACATGCTTCTCGGTCAGGTAACGCTCATGTTCGCTCTGCAGATCGATCCCCCACGCGACTGGGTACTCGAACTTCTCGCCGCTCTTGGTCAGGATCTCGATCGCCTCGGTGTAGGAGATATGCTCAAACGGTTTGTCGAGAACCAATTGCAGCGACGCAAGCAGACCCGGCTGAATTCGCTTTTCAAAGAAATCCATATCCTCCGCGCAATGCTCGAGCGTCTCGCGCAGCATGAATTTCAAGTAGCGTTCCGCCAAGTGCATGTTGTCGGTCAGCTCGTAGAACGCTGCTTCCGGCTCAATCATCCAAAACTCGGACAGATGCCGCGAGGTATTGGAGTTCTCGGCCCGGAACGTGGGCCCGAACGTGTAGATCTTCCCCAGCGCGCACGCGTACGCTTCCCCTTCGAGTTGGCCGCTGACGGTCAGGAACGAGGACTTGCCAAAAAAATCCTTGCTGACGTCCACCTTGCCTTGGACAATCGGCGGATTGTCGAGCGGCAATGTTGTGACGCGGAACATCTGCCCCGCTCCCTCGCAGTCGCTCGCGGTAATGATCGGGGTATGCACCAGCGCGAACCCCTCGCCATCGTAAAATTGATGCGTGGCACAACTCAACCGGTGCCGCACACGAGCCACTGCCCCGAACGTGTTGGTGCGAGGCCGAAGGTGCGCCCACTCTCTCAGTTTCTCAAACGTGTGCTGTTTCTTCTGCAGCGGATAATCGGTAGCGCTAGCTTGTCCGAGGACCCGCAGCCCGGTCGCCGCCATCTCGGTGGCTTGCCCTTGACCGGCGCTCGCCTTAATCTCTCCATCCACCACCACGCTGCTGCCTACCGTCAGCGTCAGAACGTCAGCTTGGTAGTTGTCGAGCTTGGCATCTGCGATGATTTGTAAATTCCCGAAACAGCTCCCGTCATTGACTTCGATAAAGCTGAAGCCACCTTTGCTGTCTCGCCGCGTGCGAACCCAACCCCGCACCTGCACCGAGTTGCCAATCGATGAAGCATTCCGCGCCTCGCGGATGGATATCCAAGTTGTCGTCATGTTGTTTCGTCGTGTCCGCCAAAGAATCGATCGTTGTACCCGCCTGGGCACTCCTCACGGACCCGCTATTGTCGGCAAATGTGGAAAAATTCCAAGCCGACACGGTCCTCTTTGCTTGGGGTACATCGTTTTTTGGTGGGTAGCCCGGTCGACTCCGCAAGCTGCGCAGACTTTACTAGCGTTCCGTCGGGCAAATCCACGTTGAACCACTGATGCTGGAGAAGTCGGCAATATGGTCTTGGTCATCGGTGGCGCCGACGGTCAGCAGAGTGGGAGGATTCAGTTCAGCTGGAATAAACTCCGCAAATTCGACATCGATATCCTCGTTACCAGCCCCGGCGACAAAAAAGGTGTCGGTGGAGCATGCATCAGTGCTCGAAGGCTCGATCATGCTCCACAGTTGCATCGGTCGAACAGAGGGCTTAGGCCAGAATGTCGGTGACGACTCGGCCGTGGA
The DNA here is from genome assembly GCA_046306195.1 of Planctomycetota bacterium. Taxonomy (GTDB): domain Bacteria; phylum Planctomycetota; class Planctomycetia; order Pirellulales; family Pirellulaceae; genus JBKCUI01. Next base: position 24,194 of record JBKDXO010000025.1, read on the forward strand.
CGTCGGTCAATCGGTACTGACGGCCTTGATAACGAAACGTCAGTCGTTCGTGATCGATGCCACACAAATGAAGGATCGTCGCTTGAATGTCGTGCACATGGATCGGCGACTCGGTAATGTTCCATGCAAAGTCGTCCGTTGCACCGACCACATGCCCCTTCTTGACGCCGCCACCCGCCATCCACCAACTAAAAGCTCTGCCAAAATGATCCCGACCCGTGGGCTTGTTGGGGTCCCCTTGGCCAAACGGAGTGCGACCGAACTCCGCTGCCCAGATGACGAGCGTATCCTCGAGCATTCCCCGCTCCTCCAAATCGCGCACGAGCGCCGCCGAAGGTCCCTCGGTGTCCTTGCACTGTTCCTCGAGCTGCGTGTGCAAGTTCCCGTGCTGGTCCCAGCCGGCATGCATCAGTTGTACGAATCGAACCCCGCGTTCCAATAATCGTCGTGCGATCAAACAGTTGTTGGCATATGATCCTTTGGCGAGCGCATCCGGACCATATCGCTCGATCGTTGACGCTGACTCGGTCGAAAAGTCGAGGAGGTCAGGGACGCTGTCCTGCATGCGGAATCCCATTTCATACTGCGCGATGCGAGTATCGATTTCGGGATCGCCATACTCGGTCAAGTGCATGGCGTTCATCTGCGCTAGATCGTCGAGTATCGCCCGCTTGGCATTACGGCTGATGCCTGCGGGATTTGCAAGATAGGGGACGGGGTCCCCGGTGTTTCGGAACCGTACTCCCTGGAACCGGGATGGTAAAAACCCACTCCCCCAGTAATAGTCAAAAAACAATTGGCCACACGTCTTTCCGCGATCGCTCGAAGTCATCACGACGAACGTTGGCAAGTTATCGGTGTCCGAACCTAAGCCGTATGAAAGCCACGCTCCCAAACTTGGTCGACCGGGAACCTGCGCTCCAGTCAGGAAAAACGTCACCCCAGGCGCATGATTCACCGCCTCGGTGTACATCGATCGCACCAGCGTGATCTTGTCCGTCAGCGAGCCGATGTTGGGAAGCATGCTGCTGAGCCGCATGCCGCATTGCCCATAGGTCTGAAACGGTTTGATAGCAGGCAGGCAGGGCCATTTCGCGTAGCCGCTCGACATTGTCGATAGGCGGGTTGTTCCTCGCACCGAGGCCGGGATATCCTGCATCGCATACTCGACCATCTTCGGCTTGTCATCGAACAAGTCGACGTGCGATGGACCGCCTCCTTGCCAAAACATGACGACCCGTTTGACTTTGGGGGAATGATGCGGCAAGCCGGGCAATCCTTTTTCCGTTGGAGCGAATGGGCCAGCGACCGCTCGGTCGCTGTTCTGGCCCATCAGAGTTGCCAAGGCGGCCATGCCCAACCCTCCAGAAGCTCGTCCAAACAACGCGCGGCGCGTCACGCGGGCATGATTTTGTTGCAGCAGTTCGTCAAACATAGCGAATCACTCTCGGGTCAACGCTTCATCCAAATTGAGCATGGTCAAGCAGACATTGGTCATGGCGGCATGAGACACGGTATCGAGTTTAGGATTGCGAGCCTTGGCCCCGACTCCCAACAAGCGATTTGCGGCATCGAGATCCGCGTCATACATCGTGCGGTGTTTTTGGTAGGCCCGCATGAGCACATTCAATTCGTCGCCGTTGGGTGGGCGGGCCACGACCCGCGCGAATGCGGATCGAAGCTGATGTTCCGGATCCTGCGAATCCTCCAGGCAACGCTGCGCCAACTCGCGGGCTGCCTCCACCCAGGTCGGATCGTTCAAGGTCGTCAGCGCATGGAGCGGCGTGCTGGTCTGCGATTGCCGAACGCGGCACGCCTGACGGTTTGAGGTATCAAACATGTTGGCGGGCCCGACCGTTCGGCGCCAGAACGTATACACGCTTCGTCGATAGAGGTCCGCTCCTCGCGACGCGGGATAGGTGAAGTCCCGTTCCTTGGTGATCGCCAGCGATTCCCAGATATCGTCGGGTTGGTAGGGATAGACCGGTGCGCCCCCGACCCGACGATCGATCAGCGAGGCAGCTGAAAGTGCCCAATCGCGCAGGAGCAGGGCCGACATGCGAAAGCGACCGGCCCTCGCGAACCACCGGTTCTCAGGATCCTTGGACCGACCCTCGTCGGTGACTCGACTCGATTGCATGTACGTCGCGCTGGTGATCACGTCGCGGTGCATGCGTTTGGTGTTCCAACCGGATTCCCGGTATCGCACCGCGAGAAAATCGAGCAACGGGCCATGCACCGGGTATTCCGACTGGACGCCAAAGTCTTCTGCCGTCTTGACGATCCCCATCCCAAAGAAGTGTTGCCACATGCGATTGACCTGAACGCGAGTCGTCAGTGGATGCTCGGGGGAAACCAGCCACTGCGCCAACCCGAGCCGATTGCGAGGTGCACCCTCGGCCATGGGAGGGAGGAAAGCCGGGGTCGTGAAGGTCACAGGGTCGAGCGGCTTGAGGTATTCGCCTCGATCGAGCATGCGAGTCTCGCGAGGCTGTGCGTCGCTCATGATCATCGGACGCGGGATCTGGTCGTTCCGGTAGGCGGCCAACTCGTTGCGGACCGCCTGAAGCTGGCCCAGGATCGGAAGCTTGGCATTGAGACCTGAGAGCACTTTTCCATCGAAGTGCTCTCGCAAGCCTTTTTCGAGTTGGTTCTTTTCGTCGTCGTTTCGTTCCTCGTCTCGCTTCTGAAGGATCGCAGAGATTGGTTCCGCGAGGCCCGAAATGTTCCCGCCCGTCCCAAGACGCCAGCCCAAATACGCTGCGTCGACCAACGGTTGCGACTCCTGTCGGAGTTTCTCGATCCGTTGCTCGTACTCCGCAATCCTGCGCTGATTTTCAGGAGTTGGCAATTCGATCAACGGAGGCGCGACGCGAACGCGGCTGGAAAAATACTGAGGCACGCCACTTTCAGGGACCCGATTGAAAGCGTCCATCAACGAATAGTAGTCCCGCATCGTCATCGGATCGTATTTGTGATCGTGGCACTGGGCGCACGCCATGGTCAGCCCAAGCCATGTCGTGCAGGTCGTGTCGATCCGATCGAACAAAATCACAAACCGCTGCTCCTCCGCGATCGCGCCCCCTTCGCCATTGAGCAAGTGGTTGCGATTGAAGCCGCTGGCGATCTTCTGATCGATGGTTGCGTCGGGGAGCAAATCTCCCGCGAGTTGCCAGATCGTGAACTCATCGAATGGGAGGTTTTCGTTCATCGCCCGCACCACCCAATCGCGCCACAGCCATTGCCAGGTGTCTCCGTCCTGCTGGAACCCGTTGCTATCGGCATAGCGAGCAGCGTCTAACCAGGGCAGCGCCATGCGTTGACCATAGCCTGGATCGGCTAGAAGCGAGTCGACGAGACGTTCGTAGGCGAGCGGGTCCTCGGATTCCACAAACCGCGTTACTTCCTCCGGTTCCGGAGGCACGCCGATCAAGTCGACGTAGAGGCGCTTGATTAGGGTCTGCCGAGGTGCGGGCTTCTGCGGCAGGAGACCTTGTTGTTCGTGGCCCGCCGCGATGTACGCATCGAGTGGGCTAACGGTCCAAGTTGCCCCGGCGTTGGGGGGAACCGCAGATCGAGGAGGATCGAATGCCCAGTGATTGGCATAGGGAGCTCCCGCTTCGATCCAAGCTTGCAGTTTTTGTTTCTGCTCCGAAGTCAAACGCCGGTTGGATCTCGGGGGAGGCATCAACGTGTCGGGATCCTCCGACACGATTCGCTGGATCAGTTCGCTCGCGGAAACATCGCCAGGCACGATCGCCCCCGATTCGACCGCTTCCGCGCGGGTATCGATTCGCAGGCCAGCCTCCCGTTTCTTGCTGTCCTGGCCGTGGCAATAGAAGCAATTCTCGGACAAGATTGGACGAATGTCCCGGTTGAAATCAAAGTCGGCTCCGAAGGCCTGTCGGTTTTGTGACAATCCCTGCGCGAGGCAGATCGGGAGGACGAGGAACGCCAAACTCCGTGGAAGAACCATAACAGGTCGATTGTGGCAAGGGGTATTGGGGCGATGGGGGGCAGAGCGGGGATCTCGGGCGGGAAAATCCGAGGCGAAACTGGAATGAAATTATGGTTTCCCGTACAGAGGACTGCAATCGCGCATTCTGCCGTAACGCTACATATTACCGAAACGGATTATGCGGCACGTCCGTAATTCAATGGATTTGCGCTCCAGGTTGGCCGATCACACCAGAGTACCCTATCCCACTTGGGGTGCATTCCATCGGTTTCGTCGGAGACCCATTCGTGCCGCGACTGTCTTTGATTGTTCCGTTCCAACGTGACGAATCAGCGTTGGAAACCACTTTGATCTCCGTCCTCGAATCGCGCGATCGTGACGTGGAGTTGATCATCGTTCACTCGGGCGATTACGAGGATCCCTACGAGCTGGCTCATGACGAAGCCGTCGTGTTGGAAACCGAGCAAGGCTCGTCGCTCTCGGAGCGACTCAACTTGGCCGCGCGCACGGCGTGTTCTCCGATTGTTCAAGTGGTATTGCCCGGAACCACTCTCGAAGCGTCGTGGAGCGACGAAGGTTTGAGCCGGTTCGACGACGATGCTACGCATGCGGTTTCGTTGCCGATTCGAGATGCTTCGACCGACCGCGTCGTATTCGGTATGAATGCAGAACAATTGCCACATCGAGGGATGGCGTTCTCGACGGATTCGGTCGCGGGTCCTCTGCTTGCAGGGACCATGATTCGACGTCGCAGCCTTTTGAAGCTTGGTGGATGGAGCGAATTGATCTCGGAATCGCTCCTCGATCTGGAATTAACCCTGCTGATGCGGACCTTGGGTTTGGGTATCGGGGTTGTTCAATCCGATCACCTGGTGAGAGATTTCAAGGCGGCGACATCGGCATGCTCGCCGTTCGAGGTCGGCAAGGGTTGTGGGGTTCTCGCGTGTGCCTACGGCGAATTGCCTGATTCGCATATCGTGATCGAACCGCTCGTGCGACGATTGGGGCATCTGGCATGCGGACTGATGAATCCGCAGGTTGCGGCGGAGCGACTCGGGTGGGTACTCGGCGTGCGGGATCGAAGCCTGGTGCAGTACGTTGCCCAACGCGTCGATTTTTCGCACCATGCCTTTGAAGCCCCCGTCTCGTTGCCAATGCCAATTCCGTCAGCACCGACGGCCGCAGAGCAACGCCGGGCTGCGTAAGCGTTTCGAAACCTCCGAATTAACTAGCGACTTTTTTCAGCGTGCTCTGCTCGATCGGGCACGGCCGACAAAGTCAGTTTCCGTATCCATGAGCCTGAGGCGCTAGCCGATCTTTTTGCATTTCTAACGAACTCGGCTAGCGCCTCAGGCTCATTTTTGTCGGCGGTCTCTGTACGCCGGACTAACAGTCCGTCGGTTAGGCCA
>JBKDXO010000026.1:0-13987 GCA_046306195.1 Planctomycetota bacterium
ACAGCCACACCCAGCAAATCAACTTGATCGGAATCGATCAAAAAACCTACGCGAGCGTCAGCGACTTCAGCAAGTACTTGCTCCATCCCGACAATCGCCAGCAATTGAATTTTCTCCTCAAAGATTCGGGCTACTCGCCGGAGCGTGAAGCGTTGCAGCCATCCGGCTGGGAATATCGCAAGCCGATGGCCCGCTACCGCAAAGCGACGGTCGACGTTCTGCGGGAGCAAACGGAACGGGAGCAGCAACGCTACCAGGAACTACAGCAAAAAATCAAAGAGCAGAATGCGGCAGAGCAGAATACGGCAGAGGGTTCGGAGGGAGTGAAGGAAGCGGAGTCGCCCGTGGCTGACCCCGCCTTGGAATCGCTCATGGCTGGACCGTCGATGAAGCTCGAGAACAAAGCGGTAGTGAGAGTCTTCGACGCCGAAGTCGAACAGCGAACGGGAATTGTTCTCGGGATCGGAATCGGCAGCGTTCGCGGCCGCGACTTGGACGGTAAGGTACAGGACTTTTTCTTCCTGCGACCGGGCGACGACGTGCAGGTGACATTCCCGAACGCGGGAACTCCTCCGCGGGGCATCGACGAATCCTTTACGGTAGTCGACTTCTACGAAAGCAAGATGAGCGAGTACGACTCGACGTTTGCCTTCGTACCGATCGAAAAACTGCAGCATTCCCGCGGGATGATCAATCCACAGACGGGAATCGGGTCGGTGACATCGATACAGATCAAGCTCAAGCGAGGTGTTGATCTCAACGCAGCGCGGGACGCGCTTCGTGACGAATTCCCACCCGGCCAGGAATTGGTGGAGGTGCGTTCGTGGCGAGATACGCAAGGACCGCTCCTGGCTGCCGTGCAGATGGAGACCACGATCTTGAACATCCTGTTATTCATGATCATCGCGGTAGCTGGATTCGGAATTCTGGCAACCTTCTTCATGATCGTTGTGGAGAAGACTCGCGACATCGGCGTGTTGAAATCGCTCGGAGCATCGAGCCGGGGCATCGCCACCATTTTTCTCGGATACGGGGTCCTGCTGGGTTCCGTTGGGGCGGGTGTCGGGTTGATCTGCGGTCTCGTGTTCGTGTGGAAAATCAATGATATCGCGAAGGTGGTGGAGTGGATTACCGGGCGTGAGGTGTTTGATCCGACTGTGTACTACTTCGATACCATCCCGACGATGATCCAACCCGTCATGCTCGTCTGGGTAACGCTCGGTTCGATCGCGATCGCGATTCTCGCCAGCGTTCTGCCCAGTATCCGCGCAGCCCGCATGCATCCCGTAGAGGCATTACGCTATGAGTAATTCGACGACTGTGAAGCCGCATTTCGAACTCGCGAAACGGACCCCTACCTGGCGAGTCGTGCGCCCCGACGACCCGGCGCCGGGAACGATGCGGCAATCCCAGTTTGATAGCGCTCGCGATCTGATCAACGCCTGCGGCTTGACCAAATCCTATCGACGACACAAGACCACGGTCCCTGTCTTGAAAGGTGTCGACTTCGCAGCGCAGCGAGGCAAGATCACTGCCATCATCGGCCAGAGCGGTTCGGGCAAGAGCACTCTTCTGCATCTGCTGGGAACGCTCGATCGACCGGACTCGGGTGAGATTCATTTCGAATCGGAACGAGTCGATACGCTCAGTGCGTCGAAGCGCGACCGGTTTCGAAATCAACAACTCGGGATGATCTTCCAGTTTTATCATCTCCTGCCAGAGCTTTCTGTTTTCGAGAATGTTCTCGCCCCAGCCATGATCGACAAAGGTGTTTTCGCGTATTGGGCGCACCGACGCGGTATTCATGCCAACGCAAGAAAGTGGATTGACCTGGTCGGCCTTTCGCATCGCATTCACCATCGTCCCTGCGAGCTTTCTGGGGGAGAAATGCAGCGAACCGCCATCGCGCGAGCCTTGATCAATAATCCTTGTCTCCTGCTCGCCGACGAACCGACCGGCAACCTCGATCAGGAAACGGGGGCCTCGATCCTCCAATTGCTGGAATCCCTCAATCGGGACCACGGCATGACGATTGTCATGGTGACTCACGATGAATCCGTCGCGATGCGGTGCGATCACGTCGTCCGTCTGGTCAATGGCAAAGTCGAGCATCTTCAGTCCCTAAGTCTCGGCCCCGGTTCGGCTTCGAGCTAGCGATACCGACTCCGTAGCTTGCTGCGATCTTTCGGGAAACCGATGGTCAGAAGCCACTCGGGCGACCATAATGTCTCCGGTTTCATATCCCTTTCCGGAGACATCCATTCATGGCAATTATTCGTACCTCGGTCAAAATCCTCGGTGGATTGGCGATCGGAATCAGTTCCCCATCGTTGGTTCTGTCGCAAACCGAAAAAGTCGACACGGAGGTCGTCAACAAGATCAAGGAAGAAGGGATGGACCGGTCGAAGGTCATGAACACGATCAGCTTTCTGACCGATGTCTATGGTCCGCGTTTGACCGGAGCCCCGGAAACCAAGATCGCTGGAGAGTGGGCCAAAGGACGTTTGGAAGAATGGGGCATGTCCAACGTGCAACTCGAACCCTGGGGTCCGTTCGGTCGCGGTTGGTCGTTGCAGTCCTACTCTGCCAACGTGGTCGCACCGAATTTCTTCTCACTGATCGCCTACCCGAAAGCCTGGACGCCCAGCACCCCCACCACGGTCAAGGGAGAGCCGATCTACTTGGACGCTGCCACCAAAGAGGACTTGGAAAAGTATCGAGGCAAACTGGGACGAGCCATCGTGCTCATCAGTCCCCCACGCGAAGTCAAGCCGTGGTTTGACGCTCCCGGTGCGCGACAAACCGACGCGGATCTCTTGGCCCTCGCGAACGCCGAAGCAGGCGCCTCGCGCCGTCGTCCTCCCCCAGGATCGCCGAACAACAATTCTATCCCTGCCGGCAACAACAATCCCGCTGGCAGCAACAATGCAACCGGCGGTGCCAATCCAACCGGCGGTGCCAATGCAACCGGCGGTGCCAATCCAGCCGGCGGTGCCAATCCAGCACCTCCCGAACCGCGTGGCGGAGGCTTTGGCGGAATGCAGTTGATGAATGACAAGTGGCAACTCGCCTACGAAGAAGGAGCAGCGGTGGTTCTCGAAGCGGGACGTGGTGACGGCGGCACCGTGTTTGTAGCATCGGCTACATTGCCGCGACGTGCCGACCCCAATCGCGATCTGCGGAGCCCTGGAGAAGGTGGCCCGATGTCTCGTGGAGCAAGACCTTGGAGCGAGGATTCTCCGCCGGTTTTGCCTCAAATGGTGGTGGCCGCAGAACATTACAACCGTTTGGTGCGGATGATCGAAAAAGGGGTTAATCCGCAAATGGAAATCGATATCGAGTCGAGCTACCATCCCGGCGATCCGAACTGTTTCAATGTCATCGCCGAAATTCCTGGGACCGACCTCAAGGATGAAATCGTCATGATCGGAGCCCACTTCGATTCCTGGCACTCCGGCACCGGCGCGACCGACAACGCCATCGGATGCGGCGTGGTGATGGAAGCCATGCGGATCCTGAAAACGATCGGCGTTGCCCCGCGTCGGACAATCCGAGTCGCCCTCTGGACCGGGGAAGAGCAAGGGCTCTTCGGCTCACGCGCCTACGTCGCCGAACATTTCGGAGTCTTGAATACGCCCCGCCGACGGGATCGAGACGATGAGGATGGCGAGCGCAAAACGCCGACGCTCGAGATCAAGCCCGAGTACGAAAAGTTCTCGGCTTACTTCAATCTCGACAATGGGGCTGGAAAAATTCGCGGGATCTACATGCAAGGCAACGAAGCGGTTCGTCCTATCTTCCGCGCATGGCTGAGTCCCTTCGCGGACTTGGGAGCCTCCACCATCACCATCTCCAATACCGGCGGGACCGACCACCAATCCTTCACCGGAATCGGACTCCCCGGATTCCAGTTCATCCAGGACCCGATCGAATACGACACACGCACGCACCACTCGAACATGGACGTCTTTGAACGGGTCATTGAGGACGACGCCAAGCAGGCGTCGGTCATCATGGCCACCTTCGCCTACCAAGCCGCGATGCGAGACGAACGCTTGCCCAGAAAACCGCTTGAGGGGAATCCGACCATCCAACCCGCCGGGACCCCGCCTGTCACGGCGGAAACCCCGGCTCCGGCCAGTCCCGAAAGCGCGGCCGCGGGGAGGTAAAAGCCAGCTTTTTTCGGCGTGGGAGGGGTTCGAGTTGCGGTTGCCGAGAAGGAGCCAAATCGATAAACTTCCCCCACATTGCCCCGTGGTGTAATTGGCAACACAAGGGATTTTGGTTCCTTTATTCTAGGTTCGAGTCCTAGCGGGGTAGTTTTTTAAAAAGTGATCTGCGAGCCCGGCCTGACCCGGGCTCGTTCCGTTTCTGCACCAAGGTTTTCTTAAACATGCCCCAAATCGAAGCATTCCGCGGCCTCCGATACAACCTGGCCCAAGTCGGCTCTCTGTCCCAATGCATCGCCCCTCCGTACGATGTGGTCGACAGCAAGCTCCAGGACCACTTGTACAACCTCTCTCCCTACAATTTTTTGCGGCTCGAACTCAATCGCCGCGAACCCGAGGATGCCGACGAGAACGCGATCTACCAGCGGGCCGCGAGAATCTATCGGGGCTGGCGCAACGAGGGGGTCCTGCAACTCGATCCTGATCCCGCCATCTATGTGTACCACCAGATCTTTGACATGAACGGCCGGACGGTGACTCGCCGCGGATTCATGGCCAGGGTGCGTTTGCAGCGATTCGGCGAAGGCAACATCTATCCCCACGAACAAACACACGCCAAGGCCAAGGACGATCGCCTTCGGCTGACGCGCGCCACCCAAGCCAACTTGTCGCAAATCTTCGGCTTGTATCCCGACCCGGAGAACGCCATTCAGGAAATTCTCGAACGCAAAGTCCTCGGCGTTCATGGCCTGGAAGCGACCGACCATTTAGGCGTCCTGCATCGCATGTGGCCCGTCACCGATATCAAAACCATCCAAGAGGTGACTGCCCTCATCTCCGATCGGGACATGTTCGTCGCCGATGGCCACCATCGCTACGAAACCGCCTGCAACTACCGAGATGAATTGAACGCCCAATCCCCCCTCCCCTCCGACCACCCCGCCAACTTTGTTCTGACCCAACTGATCAGCATGAGCGATCCGGGGTTGGTCGTGTTGCCGACACACCGTCTCCTGCAAGGAGTCCCCGAGTTCACTACCGAGGATCTGCATACGCGACTCAGCCCTTACTTCGATTGCGAGATCGTCGGTCAGGGGCCTGAGAACGCTGGGGCGGTATGGGCCGAAATGGATCGCCTCGACGAGCAGTGGATCATGGCCCTTTATTCGCGAGCCTCCGATCAGTGGACTCGCATCTCTGGCCGCCAGGAAGCGGTCGATCGCATGGCCGCCATCGCGTCCGAGCACAGCGCCGACTGGCAAGGCTTGGGGGTCGCTGTACTCCATCGTCTCGTGTTCGAGGATGCGTTGGGACTTCGCGAAATGCCCAAGCCAACCTACGTCCATCAAGTCCAGGAAGTCATCGACGGTCTGCACGGCAAACTCGAAGGGAACTTGACTTATCCTCTCGCCGCCCTGGTCATGCCCGCGACGATTGAACACATTCGCAAAGTTTCGCTGCACCAGGAACGCATGCCCGCCAAGAGCACCTACTTCTACCCAAAGCTCGTCTCGGGGCTCGTCGTCCACCCCCTGACCAAAGTGGACAGGTAACCCCCGGCCACGCCATACAAATCGTCTCCTTCGTTCCAGCCGCCACGGAAATGGTCTGTGCCACCCGTGGCCGATCGGCTTTTCTGACAACTTTTCAACAATTTCCACCAATACCCCATTTGGGGGGGTTACGCGAGGGATTGAGACCGTTAGATTCTTACCACTGTTGCGGGCCGCAAAAATCGCACTTGGTATGTGCGATGTTCAGCCTCCGCGCCGCGGCTCGATTCCACACTCCAGCCCATAGAAAGTGCTGATGTTGCGATGTGCTTGCTGGCCATTCAATATCGCGTGGTTCCTGAAAGTCCCATCCTAGTCGCTGCCAATCGAGAGGAGTTCTTTGACCGAAGATGTAGTTCGCCCGCCATCCAATCCGGTAAGCCGAGAGTCCTTTGCCCGATCGATCAACGAAGCGGCGGGACTTGGTTAGGGGTGAATCAACATGGAGTATTTGTTGGTATTTGCAACCGACGGACGCTCGAACCCTTGGGTTCAAACCGTTCCCGCGGTTTGTTGGTAAAGGAAGCGCTCAAGAGTTCGTCGAGCCGTCAGGCGATCGATCGGGCGCTGGAAGAACTGGGCAAGCATCAATTCGAGGCTTGCAATCTGGTAATCGCCGACCGAGATCAGGCTTTTGCCATCCACCACGAGAGCGAAAATGAAGTGCTCGACCTGCAACCAGGTCTGAACATCATCGGAGCCCGAAACTTGAACGATCCACGCGACGAGCGAGTCCAACTCGCCAATCGACTGTTGACGCTTCAGACTCTGGACTCGCCGGTCAAGTTTCTCGCGGTGGCCAGCCGAGTGTTTGCTCGGTCCCCGAACCCGATGGCGCGGGCGAGTATGGTGATACGCGGGGCGGACTACGGAACGGTTTCCAGTACGCTCATCGCTCTGGGTGCCAAGCCGAGAGATGCGATTTATCAGTACTCCGACGGACCCGCAGACGAATGCCGCTACGACGATTTCTCGCCGTTGCTTCGCGACATCCTCAGTCGTGGTCTGCGAGAGGCCCGCAATCGAGTTGCGGTTGCCGATTGATTCGCTGATTTACCTTCCTGAACCCCCTTCCTCGACCGGCAATGTCTGGTCGGGGTCGGCCGGCGGAAGGTACTTTGGGATCGGCGCTTCGAAATCAGATTCGAGCAGATGAACGTGCGGCTTGAGTTGGATGAGTTCATCCGCCATGAATTCATGTTCGAGCGGCATTTCGCTGTGGAGTAGCCTGTAGCCGATCGCCCCGCGATCTTGGCTGTACCGCATCTCGACAATCTCCGCGATCATCGGGTCGGATTGCATCATGCGCGATGGGACCTCGACCCGATCGCCAATTCGAAACCCCTCGTCGCGCACTTGAAGCCACAGCGAAGGCATGATCCGAACCGATTGATCTCCATATTCGATTCGGTAATACGTCCCGTCGAAATCCGTCCGAATAAAAACACGATCGCTGGGGATCAATCGCTCGGCTAACTCGCGATCGTCCGGGTGAATCGCTTCAAGGCCTTTTTCGGGCCAGGTCAAATAGACACCCATATCTGGCAATGGCGGCCACTCGATACCTTGCATAAGTCCCTCACTTGTCTCCCAAATCGGAGCTTTCAATGTACTGTTTCAGAGTTGCGATGATCCGCTGGAGTCGAGCCTGGGCCAGTGGCAACTGGGATTCGGAGAGGTCCTCCATTTGACGCAGGCTCAGGGAGAGTTCCTGCATGAATTGATCCCAGCGTGAGGCGAGCGCGGGGATAATCTTCACGCGCTGCTCGCACAGAACACGCCGTGCGGTCGCTCGCTCGAGCGCTTTGCGTTGCACCATGCACGATTCCTCGTCGTCCGCTCGACTTCGCGACTGGCATCGGAGCAAATCCTCCCTCGCCTCGTTCCAACGCTTTTGGGCGATACGCAGTTGGTTCGACCAATACTCAGGCATTTCCTTGGTGAGCCAAACGGTCGTTCGCTGGAGTTGCTCCCGCGTATCGTCCGTATTCTTGCGGTTCCCTTCGCACAATCTCGCGATCGCTGACGCGAAATTTTCCAAGCCTTGCAGGTTCTTGACGTTGGCTTCAGCCATGGCCGCGTTGATACTCTTCGATCAATTCGGCTTTTCGAATCAGGTACGGCACATGCCTCTCGCTGGCTTCGATCAAGCGATGGAGCTGCTTCATTTCCTGTTCGAATTCACTTGCGAACTTGGCGTGTTCCTGGTCGCGCCATGAAGCGGCCAGGTGCTGCATCTGTTGAGAGAGCTTGCCCGTCGTGTCGGAGAGCAAACTCGAAAATCGCCTTAGCTGCATCGCGAATTGACGCAGTTGTTCTGGATCTACGATGGCTTGTGTCATGCCATCATTATGCGGCACTGCGCTCGGCGCGGCTACGCTTCTTCTCTTCCATGCTCGCCAAGTCGACGACATTTTTTGCGAGCCCAACGGCTCGGAGAAGGCGGATAACCTGGTAAGTCGAGTCGAACTCCCACCATTTGTGGCCATGCTGAGCCAATCGCGGCAGGGCATGGTGGTTGTTGTGCCAGCCCTCGCCGTGGGCCAAGATGGCTACCCACCATAGATTCCGACTCTCGTCCCGGGTCTGGTAGTTCTTGTATCCCCACATGTGCGAGGCCGAGTTCACAAACCACGTAACATGCAGCAGGAACACCATCCGAAGGCAGACAGCCCAAACCAACCACGAGATCGCCAACGGCATTCCACCCACGAAATACCCGGTGAAGGTAATCGCCGAACCGAATGCAATGTGGATCGGCAAAAACCAACGCTCGAGCGTCATCATGAACGGGTCCTTGATAATGTCGGGAACCCAGTGGCGAACGAAAGCATTCCAATCCCCTCCGTGAGTGGAGAATGCGAGCCAAAATATGTGGGACCACCAAGGGCCATCGTGCGGAGTGTGCGGATCGCCAGGCTGATCGCTGTATGCATGGTGCTTGCGATGATTCGCCGTCCAACTAACCGGCCCCCCTTCGCCCGCCAAAGCCCCAAAAAATGCGAACGTTCGCCGCAACCACTGCGGTATCTCCAACCCGGTGTGGGTCAGCAATCGGTGGTACCCTAAACAGATTCCAAGGCTACCGGTCAGCCAATACAGGAAAATCCCAAGCCCCAGGCCACTCCACGTGAAGGTCCACGGTGCGAACAAGGCCCCAATATGCAGTGCCACCAACCAAAGTGTTGACCCCCACTGAACACTGTAAACCTCGGGAATCCGGGGCATGGACTTGCTTCCCGATTTCACGACCACCGGAACAGCGACGTCGTCCACAACCGGACGGGGAGTTTGCGGTGCGAGGACATTCGCATGATGCTGCTTGGGGGTAGCTGCGGGTGAGGCAGAAGGATTGCTTGGGGATCGCATGGAGAAATCTCTGTCGTAGGCAAGGTTGTCTCGATGACGAACTTGGCCTCATCCTATGCCAAGTCCACTCATGGAATGATAACGTGCCCCAGAGTCCCACGATGTCCACGACAAGTTCCTGCCGTGTCAAAGATTTGTAAAAGCTGTTTTGACAGCATTTTCTTCGATCTGATCAAGGATGGTTTGGGTGGATAAGGCAAGCTCAAGCGATTCTTGCGCCGATGCGAGGGGGGACAACGCGGCGTGCTGGATCATCCAGGATTCCTGCTCGATTCCCTCGCCGATCGTTTCGGCCCGGGCCTTCCCATCTTGACCGTGTACCCAGAATCGGGGTTTGCTGGTGTCCCAGGGCCTAAGAAAATCATCGCAAATGACCGAGCCCTTGCTGCCGGCAATTTCGATCCATTTGCGGCCGGCGGCATCGTATCCGCAATCCCACACTCCGACGGCCCCTCCTTCGAGTCTCGCAATCGTTTGGACCTGGTTCCACGCTCCCCCGGAACTTACCTCCCGACACGTTCCGAAGGCCTTCAATTCCAACGGACGCAATCCCGTGAACCACAGCGTCGCGTAGACGCAGTACCAACCCAGATCAAGCAAACATCCTCCTCCTGCCGCTACCGAAAAGCGATGGTCGGTCTCGCGCTCTGAGACACTGGAAAACGTGCAGGCGACGGTCACACGGCGGATGGTTCCCAACTCACCGCTCTTGATGCATGCCCGCATTGCGTGGCTTCGGGGATGGTGAATAAATCCGGTGGCGTGCAGGAGCGGTGTGGATGATTCGCGGGATGCCTCGATCATGGCGCGGCAATCGTCCGCATGGAGTCCCAACGGCTTCTCACACAAGACTCGTTTGCCCTCCCTCAGCGCTCGGCACGCCCACTCGCGATGAAGGGCGGGTGGCAAGGCAATGTAGATGGCATTCACTTCGGGGGATCGGAGGACGTCCATCAGGTCCAACGTGACCGATTCGACACCGTGGCGCTCGCCCCACACCTTTAACTTGTCGGGATCGCGACCGGCAGCCATGCAAATGCGATGTCCAGGTCGCGAGCGGATTGCAGCGACCATCCGCTCCGTGACTCGCCCAACTCCCAGTATTCCCCAGCGAACATCGATTGTCATGAAATCGAACTACATGATGGCCGGTACGAAAAACCAGACAATCGTCAGCACGGTGCAGATGGTGTAGGCCACGAACAAGCTGGGACGAAAGACTCGCAGCGGAATCTCGTTGTTGGTCTTTTGATACAGCGCGCTTAGCAGGCGATAGTAATAGCCCGCAGCGACAACCGCGTTGATCGCCATCAACACGCCGATCCACAAGCTCCAGGAATCGCTTTGGCGGTCAGCCACCACGCCGACAAAGACCATGAACTTTGCCCAAAACCCAGCGGTTAACGGCAGTCCGATCAAGCTGATCAGGGCAACGGTCAATCCGATCGACGCGGCTGGTCGACGGTAAAACATTCCAGCCAGGTCGCCGACGAGGTGCGAGTTTCCACCTGCGGCTTCGATTTCGCCAAGGCACGCGAACATTCCGAGAGTCATGGCAGCGTACGCCGCCAGATACGAATACAAGATGTTGGCGCTCGCGTCTTGACGAAGCAAGGCGACCACCGCCAAGAGCAAATAGCCTGTGTGGGCAACACTGGAGTAAGCCAGCAGGCGGCGAAGATTATTCTGCGCCGCGGCCATCACGTTTCCAACGCACATGGTCAATCCCGCGCAAACCAGCAGGACCGGAATCACTGTGTCGCCCGCCGCGACGCTGAGCTTCCCGTCGCCGACGATACGGATCAAGGCAACGAACCCTGCGACTTTCGGCAGGTAACTCATGACCCCCGCCATCACGACACTGGTGCCGTCAAAAACGTCCGGCGCGTAAAAATGGAATGGAACTGCGGTGATTCGAAACGCCAAACCGCACATGACCAGGATCAATCCCAGCGACATCAATCGCTTCCCCTCGGCAAATTCCGCTTGGATCGACAACAAGTTCGTCGAGCCGCTCACTCCGTAGAGATAGCTGACGCCGAGCAGAAAAAAACAGGATGCGAATGCGCTCAGCATGAAATACTTCAAGGCCGACTCGTAGCCGCTGTTGTCGGTCTTGACAATCCCCAGCAAAACGTACGTGGGAATGCTGACCAATTCCAACCCCAGGAACAATGACACCAAATCGTTCGAAGCACCGACAATCGGGATCGCGCTGAGCACAATCATCAACGATCCGTAATACTCGGGAAGCCGTTCTTTTGGAGACGTCGACCAGGACATCAGCAGGAGGATCAAGCCTCCGAGAAACGATAGTCGTTCGGCCGCCAACGCCGATGCATCGAATCGAAACAATCCGTTGACTTCCCCGCTCAGCTGCGGAACCCCACGAAGGGCACTGGCAAGGATCGCCGCAACCAAGAGAGCAATCGACAGAACCGCAAAGCGGCTTCGCTGGCCATGGATGTCATGGAAAGTCTTGTCGCTCTTGAAGAGCGAGCAGCACATCAACAACGATCCTCCCAGCAGCAAGATCAGCTCGGGAATCAAGTGGATGGTCGATGTCTTGATTACTTCTATCAGGTCCACGTCAATCTCTCGTTCGTGCTTCAGGTACGGAAATCTCGATCAACGGCTCGCGACGCGCTCGATGCTCGGCAGAGGCAAGCCCTCCGCTGCCAGCGTATCGATATCGGGATGCACACGTTTGACCGCCGGTTCGACCAGCCTGGCCAATCGATCGGTATCGGGTTGAAACAATCTCATGGTCTGTTGCGGAAACAAACCGATCCACAGGCACAGCAACGCAACAATGGCCAAGGGAGCCCACTCGAGCGGAGCCAAGTCGTCGTCTCGACCTGGATGGTGGTGGTGAGCCGCAGTCACTTCGCCTCCGAACAGGAGACGCTGCACGATGCGAAGACCATACCACGCGCCGAGAACCGTACCGAGGACGGAAATCGCGACGATCGTTCCGCAGACTCGCATCATGCCCGACATCGCCAGAACCTCGCCCACGAAACCATTCAGACCGGGCAATCCTGCACCCGCCAATGTGAAAAACACCAAGAGCACGGCCAACTTCGGATAATGAGACGCGAGCCCACGTTCGTCGCTCGTCAAGTGAATTCTCCCCCGTCGCTGCTCGAGCATTGCCAAGATCCAAAACATCGATGCCGTGATGATGCCATGGCTGAACATCTGCAGCGTCGCCCCTCCCATTCCTTCGGAAGTCATGCTCATCAGTCCGACGGTGATGAATCCTACGTGGGATAGGGAACTGTAGGCCAGAATGCTTCGCATCTCGGTCTGCGCCAATGCGCACAGTGCTCCATAGACAATGGCAATCGCTCCCAAGACACCAAACACCATCTGCAAATGCTCTGCCAACGAAATGGGAACCATGGGTATCACC
The DNA here is from genome assembly GCA_046306195.1 of Planctomycetota bacterium. GTDB lineage: Bacteria > Planctomycetota > Planctomycetia > Pirellulales > Pirellulaceae > JBKCUI01. The sequence goes on from JBKDXO010000026.1 coordinate 12,507, forward strand.
AAGCGGATGATCCCGTAGAGCCCCAGTTTGGCGACCACCGAAGCGATCAATGCGGTGGTGTTCGGATGCGCCGCAACGTACGTCGTCGGAAGCCATGTGTGGAGCGGCAGGATCGCAAGCTTGATCCCAAATCCGAGCATCAACAGAAACAGGATCCACGTCGATTGGGTGCTCACCGTGCTGGACGACGAGGCGACCAAGGACTCCGCTGCATATTGCGACAACTCACTGAGTGAAATCGTCGAGGGTCTGCTGAGCGATTCCAACTCCTTGACCGGCGACATGGCTAAAGCAATCAATCCGATCACCATCGGAATACTGCCGGCTAAGGTGAACAGAAGGAATTTCTTGGACGCTGGACCAGGCTCCTCGCCGTTCCCCCAACCGTGGATGAGCAACACGAGCGGAATCAAAACCGCTTCGAAAAAAACGTAGAAAGAGACCAAGTCCATCGCAAGAAAGACCCCCATCAACATGGCGATCGTCACCAACATCAGGCCGATGTAGTGAGGAAGGGCCCGCTGGATTTGTCGGGTGGCCAAGACAATCGTGATGCATCCGACCAATCCCGTCAGGAGCACCATCAGCGCGGAAATCCCATCGGCTCCAAACTGCCATTGCCACTCGATCGGGTAATTCCCGGATGAAATAGGCAGTTTGAATCGAAAAGCCTCGGGCGCGAAAACAACTCGCGGCGAAACGCCTGCAATGTCGGACGGCAGAGTGCTCACCCGCCCCACTTGGTTCACCAAGAAGATGCTCAGCAACAAGGTCACGACCGATGCACAGACACCCAGCGGAACCAAATCCTTGGCGCGTCGACCGGCCGTCAACAGCGACATCCCGGTCGCCAGTGGAATCAAAATCAACAAAGGGATGATGCTACTCATGATCACCAGGTATTTCTCGTGACTATCCAAATCGCAAGGGCGGCGATTCCGATGGCGGTAATGAAGCTGTAGGTTGGGATTCGACCCGTTTGGAATCGCTGCCCCGCCAGTCCAACCCAACGTGGGCCGTCCGCGACCAATCGCACACAATGATCCACGACACCATCCAACCATCCGCAAAAGCGTGCAAACCATTCCAACGGCGCAACCACAATGCGGTCGTACAACCAATCGATGTAGAGCCGATTCCGCCCCCAATCCGCAAACGCTTTATCCTTCAAGAAGGAAGTCGACGGATCGAGCTTGGAAAGACGGTATCCGATGGCTATCCCCACCACCGCGATCAAGGCAGAGGTCGCCAGGATCCACAGCGGCTCGCGATGCTCCGAGTGATGCATTCCAGGAGTTTCTTCGATGTAGTGTGCCAGCCAACCCGTAGGGCCGAGAGCCATGCCCGCGATCACGGCTCCCACCGCCAGCACCGCCATGGGTGCCAACATGATGGCGGATGCCTCATGAGCATGGTCCCCTGCTGCAGCAGGAACCTTTTCAACTCCATAAAACGTGCGAAAGAACGCCGTCGAGGTATAG
>JBKDXO010000027.1:0-2418 GCA_046306195.1 Planctomycetota bacterium
CCGCGGACGTCGATGACGTGCTCCAGGAAATCAACGCGGTCCTCTGGGAGAAAGCGGACCAATTCCAGCCGGGGACCGATTTCTGGGCATGGGCGAGCCAAGTCGCTCGATTCAAAGCCCTCAATCACATCCGCAAATACAGTAGGGACCGATTGGTCTTCGACAGTGCCCTGCTCAGCGACCTGGCCGACCTCGCCTATCAGCGACTTTCACACTTGGATGAGCGCCGCGAGGCGCTTGAGCATTGCCTCAATGCGATGCCGCCCGCGCAGCGACAGTTGATCGACTTGCGTTATGCCGGAGGTCATGCGATCGAATCGATCGCTCAGATCATCGGTCGGCCTCAAGCTTCGATTTGCCAGACCCTGTACCGTATTCGTCAAACTCTGATCGCCTGCGTAGAGTCGACATTGCGAATCGACGGGAGTCCCTCATGAGTCCGAACGCTCGTTGTAAAGATCTCATTTCCAAACTTGTCGACGACCGAATCTCAGACGACGAAGTCACAGAACTGCAGTCTCTGCTCGGCAACCATCCCGAACTCCGCTCCGAGTTCGTCGATCATTTGTTGCTCGACACCCTCTTGTCGGAAAGCCTCGGACAAGAACCGTTGATCGCCCTGGTGGATACGATTTCCGAACCCCCATCCGACCCGCAAGCGAGTACAAAAACACCTTCTGAGAGTCCCGTCACTGTCCTGCGGGGGCAGAACAAGCCGTGGGGTTGGCTTGCTGCTGCCGCCGTATTGATTGTCGGGATCTCGTACTTCTTTCTTCAAGGCGATCGCCTGGCACTGGCTGGAGCATCGCAATTGGTTCAAGCTGCGATCCACACGCACGCAGCCGCGATCGAACGCATTTATGTGGTGGAGGTGAAACGAGGGCCGACCAATGACAAACTGGTCGAACTACCGAGGGATGTACGCGTCGCTACTCAAGGGGACAAGTTTTGGGCACAGATGCGAGGCCAACGCGAATGGGTTTGGGGTCGCAATGAAGCTGGGGCTGTCTGGATGACGCTCGGGCCGAAGCAAGCTGTGGTGGTGAACGCCGAGGAAATGGGGATGCCGCTTCGTTACATCGGCGATCTTTACTCGCTCCACCTCGAGACCTTGCTGAAAAGTTTTCTCAAGTACTATCAGCTAGAACTATCCGACGGACCTGCAGACTCAACAGTCATCGTCGCAACTCCGCGCCGAGCCTGGAGCAATCGTCCTCTCAAGCGCGCTACCATCGAAGTCGACCGCGAAACTAAAGTCATCCGCAAACTCCTCCTCGAGCGAGAAGTCGACGGATCCAACTCGGTTTCGACATTCACTTTGGTAGAATCGAGACTCGCCGACGAATCGCTTTATCGACCCGAAGGCCACTTGAGCGCCCCCTATGAGATCTTTGGAACGGAGACTCAAGTAAGCAGCCGTCGAGAACGAGTCATGAACTGGTTCGGATCACGAGCCGATCGGTGGCTACAGAGCCAAGATTCTAAATCGCAATAGAAATCCAAGAGATGGACAGAAAAATGCTGGGGCAGAAAAATGAAATCATACGAAACTCTTCCACCCATCTTTTTGCCTATTTTTCCCCACTTATGAAACCTACATTCGCTAAGTGTTTGCTCGTGTTTCTAACATTCGCCGCTGGGGCCGAACGCGCTGCATCGTCGGATCCACCTGTTCGCCAAGGCCCCGTATTGTTGGTCGCAGGGGAGCATGGCGTCGGTCGCTATGTTCCAGACTTTGAATTTGAGGATATTCAGGGGGTTGCGAAGCGACTTCACGGCGACTCCGACAACGAACTCACGGTCGTCGCATTCACCAGTACGAGTTGCCCGATCAGCAAGAAGTACTTGCCGACGTTGGTTGACCTGCACCAAGCCTTTCATTCACGAGGCGCAAGATTCGTTTTGGTGAATTGCGTCGCCACCGATAAGCCGGAAGATATGAGAGTGGCTGCAGGGCGATTTGGTGCGGACATCGAATACTCCTTCGACAAAGATTCCACCTTTGCAGCCCACCTTGGGGCCACTAGCACGACCGATGTCTTCGTACTCGATCGCTCGCACACGATTGTTTATCACGGAGCAATCGATGACCAATATGGCTTTGGCTACTCCATTGATGCGCCGCGTCATACCTATCTCCGCGACGCATTAGAAGCCTCGCTGGGTCAGCGTGCGATTCTGATTTCTGCAACTGGAGCTCCAGGTTGCTTGCTGGAGAATAAGCCCGTGACAGTGGCTTCTACGCAGGTAACTTACCATAATCAAATCGCCAGACTCCTTCAGCGTCACTGTGTCGAGTGCCATCGTGAAGGAGGTGTGGGGCCATTCAAGCTCGACACCTACGAGGATGTCGTCGCTCACGCGCCGATGATTCGGGAAGTCGTCGATCGAGGAATCATGCCACCTTGGTTCGCAGCA
>JBKDXO010000028.1:0-3363 GCA_046306195.1 Planctomycetota bacterium
ATAGCGGGCTGCGAGATTCAATCCGGTCCGATCGATCGAGGACTTCATCGGTATCCTGCAGCAATTCCTGCTGGCTATCGCGCAGGCGTGTCAGCTGCTCCTCGATCTCTTTCTTTTGCTCTTCCGTGTTGGCTTCCTGGAGGGCGAGATCCAGTTCGCGAAGTTGGTCGTTGAGGTCCTGTTGCCGCCGAGCGAGTTCTTCGAGACGGTTCATGACTTGCCGCATTTCGCGCTGCTCCGCATCATCCGACGATTCCGGTTTGCTCTCGGTCTCGTAGCGATTCTGGTCATTGTCGAGTTTCAATTGCTCGATCTGTTGCTGCCGAGCACGTTGTCCGGAAGACTGGGACTGGCTGGACGACTGAGATTGCTGGGATTGGCTGATCTCGAACTCGCGCGAGCGGAGTTTCAATAAACCCTCATAGGCGGACCGTTCGTGCTGCATGGCCTGGCGAAGGGATTCGGACGTCGAATCCTCCTGGGCTCGACGCAGGGATTCGATCGCGTGGTCCATCGACTGCTGAACTTCGGTGAGTAAGACTCGCGAATCGTCACTTTGGACGCTTTGAGACAAGGCGTCGGTTTGGGTGCGAGCTTGTTGCTGCGATTCGACCAACGTTTCGATCGATCCGCGCCGCTTATCGGGCGTCTGATTCGAAAAATCGCGAATGGTGTTCCACGTACCGGTGATGATTTTCTTTTGCAATTCACCGAGTTCCTCCGCCATCCCCGCGGCTTGCGACCCTTGGTTCTGGGGACCTTGCTGCTGGCCAGCGCTACTGTCGCCTTGGCGAAATAGTTCTTCGAAAGGCCGGACCTCGGCAAAGAACATATCTCCGTCGATCCTGCGAGGGTTTCCATCGCGGTCGAGATCTTCCATCCAGAAATAGTACGAGAACAATTGGTCGCTGCGAGCCTTGAGGTCCTCCAGGGCCAACGCGTAGGAAACCTGCTGCTTGAGGGTCATCGATCCGGCATCCGGCGCGTCGGTCAAGACGATTTCCCGGGGCTCTTCTCCTGACAACGAGTAAGTCAGTCCGCCTCGGCGGATCCCGAAGTCGTCGGTGAAAGTGGCGGTGAGATCGAGTTCCTGAAGAGGTGAGACGCGCTGGTCCGCGGGTCTCCCCAATTGGATCGCAGAGGGTTTGTTATGAAGAACTCGTGCTGACAACTGCTCATCGGTTTTCGCGCTGCGACCGTCGCGATCGACCAAGCGAACGGTCCATCTCTTGGATTGCTTCATCACGAATGTAGCGCGGTAAATCGTGCCGGTATCGGATTCCGGAACCAGAGGTGTGACGGTCTCATCCTCATCCACCAATTCGGCGATGCCGACGGATTTGTTCAGCGTGCAGACCCACGTCAGCTTTGTTTCTTCTGGTACCGTGACTCGCCGCGTGTCCTCGATCCGCTTTTCGGGTTGCCGAGCGTAGGCAGGTGGCTCGATCCAAGCATCGCAGCGCACGAGCGCAGGATACTCGAAGACCGTTGCGCGATAAGTGGGGCTCGAGCGTCCGTCGGCTTCCACCCGATACGTGAATGAGTCCTCGACCCGTCGCACGGCGGCCCCATAGATCGAATCCCCCAGCGCCCGCGACATCGCGACGCGCTGACCAGCCTCGGATCGATCCACGACGAGCTGGGCATCGAGGCTCGATGCGATCGCGAGCTTGGGATCGTATCGCAGGGTGACAAACAAATCGCTCCCCCGTTCCAATTCCACATCGCCTGGCTCCACGGTCCAACGATTCGACCCGCCGAAAATCGAACCCGCCAAGCCGTCAACTCGGGAACTGCCCAATCCCGAGTTCCATCCCATCCCGACCCATGCGATCAACGCAGAGAGAGCCAGCCACTGCAATCCCCAGGCTCCCCAAAATCGGAAAGGCGATAACGCTTGTTTCCAATCGTGCGATCGAGCATGACTCAGCACGTCTTGCATCACGCGGCGACGGAAATAGGGCGAACTATCAGTAGATGCTTGCATGCTGGTCAACAATCGCTGCTCGAGGATCGGAAACGCATGCTCCACGCGATGGGCCATCGCCCGAAGATCGCGATACCCCCATCGCGTGACCCACCATGTCGCGACCAGGCCGAGCAGCACAATTCCTGCTGGCATCGCCATGTCGCGCCATGCACCATTTCCAAACTGCGGGATCGAAATCCATCCTGCTGCAATCGCGAGAGCGAGGATGCCCCACCAGACACTCAAGCTGTATGCCCAGCGTTGGCTCCGATAACGCTGGGCTACCCTCGCCAGAAAGTATTCGAGTTGCGGATCCATGCTCCTACTCCTTCGCCGCGTTTGACGCGGGGGCCAATTTCAACGATGAAATAGTTGGTCTGCCGCCGCACACGAGGGATTCCAAGCCGACGGCCAAAAGGCACGCGGTGACCAACCACCACCACCAAGACTGACGAGCCTCCAACTCGGCCGCCACCAACACCCGTTTCCTGTCAGACGCTACATGCGTCGAAGGCTGATCTGTCTCCAATCGAACTCCGAATCGAGCCAGCTCGGATGGATCCAACGGCTCCGTCAAACTCTCTCGCACATCCAGATTCGCTGCCACGCTTGGCGAAGTCGCATCATCAGGCTCCGTAGAATAGATGCCTGGCTTCGGGGCCCGCTCGCTCCCGGCGATCCATTCCTTGGGGCTGCGAGACTTCGGTTCCGCCTGGGCAAAGATACCCGCGATAAGCGGAACGAATTTGCTCGACAATGCCAACTGGCTTTCGACCGGCTGCCAACCAGCCGTCATGATTTGCACTCGCCCCTTCCCGACGGTGTGTTCCATCCACGCGGGCTGGTTCTCGCCGAACCAAGCGACGACACGCCAACCCGCCACGTCCAGCCCTTCGACTTGGCGATGTCGCCAAAACCGAACCTTGGAAAAGTCGTTGAACTGGGAATTCGCGAGCGGTGCAAGAATCGGATGCCCGAAATCGAGCCGTTGCCAAAAATCGAACTCTGTCACCTTCGCTTCCGAAATAGTGCCTATTTCTACTTCGGCGCATCGACTTGTTAATTTTTGGAATGCACTACCGAGAGTTCCGCCGTCTGGATGTGGAGTGTTTGCTGGACGGTCGAAGACGAGTGTGACATGGCCGCCGGCTTGCAACACGAGACGGGCTTGTTCGGCATCGGAAAACGTCGCCGAATGGGAAAGGACGACCCAGGCGGGAGTTTGCTGATGGTCGGTCGACCAATCCGAACCCGGTCGGCAACGTCGGATCCCGACGGTGCGGTTGGGGGTATCGAGCGGAATTCGTTCTAGGAAATAGGACAACGATTCCTCGGGTGCCATTTCTTCGTCTTCGATAACGCAGATGGTCGCATTCGACGGAGCATCCATTCGA
>JBKDXO010000029.1:0-868 GCA_046306195.1 Planctomycetota bacterium
CCGCGACACTGTCCATCGATTCGACGCTCCGCTCAATGCCAGGCACGAATGGCGTTGCTTCGCTCGGGGCCAGGCACCTGTTGTGCGGGGAGGGGCGAGTTGGTAGGATACGGTTTTGAGGAGATTGCTTATGCCTAGACCGAAACGATCCGAGATCTTTACTCCCAACGAAGTATCCATCTTGCACGTGGTGCAGCGGTGCGTGCGGCGAGCCTACCTGAGCGGGCTCGATGAAGTCACCGGCAAGGATTTTTCCTACCGAAAAGAATGGATTCGACAGCGGATCGAAAAACTCGCCTCCGTCTTCGGTGTCGATGTCCTGGCCTATGCCGTTATGTCCAACCACCTCCACGTCGTCCTGAGAAATCGGCCCGATGTGGTGGAAACCTGGTCCGATCGCCAGGTGGCATTGCGCTGGCTGCAGATATTCCCTGGAAAACGGATCGATGAACAACTCGGGGATCCGACGACCAGCGATGTGGATCGGCTCGTGAACGATGGCCTCCGAATGGCTACGATTCGGCAACGGCTGTCGGATATCTCCTGGTTCATGAAAGCCCTCTCGGAACCGATCGCTCGCATGGCCAACGGCCAAGATCAGTGCACCGGTGCCTTCTGGCAAGGTCGCTTCCGCGCCCAGCGGATCATCGACGAAGCAGGCTTGCTGGCGTGCTGCATGTATGTCGACCTCAATCCCATCCGGGCCGCCATGGCGGAATCGCTTGAGAAATCGCAGTACACGTCGGCATACGATCGAATTGAATCTCTCCAGGGCAAGGAGATCGAATCGTCGGCGGCAGCCATGCAGACGATCAACAAGGAAGAGGCGGCGACGATCCTGAAGACGTCCACGCCAGAGCAATTGAAG
>JBKDXO010000030.1:0-48399 GCA_046306195.1 Planctomycetota bacterium
TTGACCATTAGCCGCGTGGGCGCTAGCCGGCGCGAGCCGCCCGGTTTGAAGTGGAAGAAACATGGCAAGGTGTTGCGCGCTTCAACCCGGATGCTCGCGCATCTCGGCTAACAAGCTCGGTCCGCACGCCAGCACGCTTCGAAATGCGATAACCAAACACACGTGGAGCGCTCTTCGTTTCGATGGGGCTTGTCCCCATCGGACGGCAATCGCAACCAGCAAGTGATAGCGACGCGGTCTCCATCACGGCGGGGCTTGCCCCCGTCGGATGATGCTCCGATGGTGGCGCGCTTTGAACCCCCTCCACGCCCATCGCAGAGCCTCTTGGAAGAACCACCCGAAGGATCGCATCCCAGGCTTGCCACACGTCAAGCAGGCTGCTTAATAATAGCGGTTCGGCGCAAGCCGTCCGGTCTGAACTGAGACAAACATGGCAACGTATTGCGCGCCTCGACCCGGATGCTCGTCCGCCCCGGCGGATCTTCGACGCATCTCGGCTATCAAGCTCGGTCAGTTCCTGTCGACGCTTCGAAACGCAGTAACCAAACACACGCGGAGCGGTCTTCGTTTCGATGGGGCTTGTCCCCATCGGACGGCAATCGCAACCAGGAAGCGATAGCGACGCGGTCCCCATCACGGCGGGGCTTGCCCCCGTCGGATGATGATCTGGCGTTGGCGCTTTGAACCGCCTCCACGCCCATCGCAAAGCCTCTGGGCGTGCCACCCCCACTCGCGACTCCTCAAAATGTTTGCACCGCCCCCTGCGGATCCTTTACAATACAACGCATGGCTGCTTCCTCGATTCCAATCTACGCATCTTCAACATCAACTCGCGCACAGTCGCGCGCGGGAGGTTGGATCGCATCGACCAACGAATCGCCTAGCGATTCTTCGACAACAACATCGACCCTCACTGGTCCATTCTGTTGCAACCAACAATACTCGGTCACCGCTGCAACGACATCCACAGGCACCATCGCCGAGCGTTACGCCTACACGGCCTATGGCCAACCGACGATACTGAATGCTTCTGGCGCCGTGATCAGTGCAACGACACTTCCCAATCGCTACTCCTACACTGGCCGCGAGTGGGATGCGGCGGTCGGCTTGCATCACTTTAGGGCGAGGTGGATGAGCCCGAATGCGGGGAGGTTCTTGGGGAGGGATCCGATTGGGTTTGAAGATGGGGCGAACTTGTACGAAAACTACTTCCATGTGTTAGCCATGGATCCGTCTGGGCTTAGTCTGAATTGCCCTATTCCAGCGCCCTGCCCACAGTTTCATCCAGGACAACATCTTTGGTACGGTTGCCATTGCGGCGAAGGGAATGGTGTTGTTGGACCAAATGCAAATAACCCTGCAGGTACACCGGCAATCGATCCAGTCGACAACTGTTGCATCGCGCATGCTACGGAGTACGTCAACAATAATTGTGCTGCTTTCCATCCAATTTTCCCGCCTCAGGGGCGTCCGCCTGCCTGCGATGATGCAGATAAAAAATTTTGTAGGTGCATGAAGACGGCAAATTGTAATAGACATGGTTCAGGATCAATTGAGTATGCACGGTGCGAAACCTATCGGCGGAATGCCATTAATGCGTTCCTTTGCGAAGGTCGTTTTGGTATCGGCCCGCCCAAACCACCAATGCCGCCGAGGATACCAAGAAGAAGGGCGGCCCCTTGATTATGTGCAGACGCTTGAACATAGGGCTTCTGATTTCGATCCTGAATGTCGTGCTTTGCAGTTTGGTGTATTGCAACGATGAGGATCAACGAAAACTGACAGAACAGAAACTGACAGATTACGTCGTAAATTCTGCTCTTCCAAAAACTGGAATTACGCGGGGATTCTCTGAGTCTACGATGCCTGCTTTACTCGACTTTATTGGTCGAAGCGAGGAGTGCATTGCGAAGCTTGAATTGTCAAAACTCGAATCAGAAGAACTTCGAGCGAGCGTTGGTCACGCATTTAGTGAGGAAGAGGCCGACGCTTTTCTTTCTCGGCTTGGCAATAAAACACAGTCGCGATTGGAGTCCATCGCAACATCGATCGATGGTGTCGGACGAATTCCGGAGCGATTGAAGTTTAATCAGCTCACTCTTTCCGTAGTCTCAATTCAAAAATTGCAAAGTCTCAGAAAGAAGTTCATCCTAGAGAAGTTTGGTCCACTTGCATCATCGGCATTTGCATTGGCTTCGTCGGAGCCGGACCGAATAGCGGTTGCAGTCGCGGAGGTTAAACACAAGATTGATTTTGGGATTCAGTTATCGTCGATCTTGACGCCGATTGAGTTAAGGGACGTTGTTGAGTTTGTTTCACTTTCAGATGCCGAAGCTAACGTCAGAAATATCTTTATCACAACGAGATATGACATGATGAATGGCTTAAAGGAAATTGTAAGTCGCTAGAGGGCGGCCACCCAAGGAAAAGCGAATAGCGTGGCCGCCTTACGTGTTACGGGACGAATTGCTGTCGGATTTTTGGCCGAATTGAGACGGTAGAGATTTGGCCCTCTTTATGGTGTGTTGGCCGAATTAATGCGAATTTTGGAGCGGACCACTACGATGGCGCGGGCCGAGTCGACTTTCTTGAGACCAGTGGTGGTTGGCTGAATTGCGGTCGTAGTCCGACCAACCCTGATCATCGATTCCAGAGCCGAACGATTCTATCCGTGTTCGAGCCGCATCTACGTAAAAAAAGTGCGATCGCTCGATTCAAACGATCATACTTCATGCGTCTTTTCACGGTAGTTACGTGCCACCCACCAATTAGACACTCCGGCCTGATTAACTCGCAGTGCGAGTGCTCGCATCTCTGTCGCAAGCTCTAATCCCAAAAGTTGGCGCTCGGAGCATCGATCCGGAAGTAAACATGGCATGGTGTTGCGCGCTTCAACCCGGATGCTCGCGCATCTCGGCTAACAATGTTTCTCCACGCCCATCGCGAAGCCTCTTGGGCGTGCCACCCGAAGGATCGCGTACGCTTAGTACGTCTGCTGGATCGATCCGCTTGCAGCGGATCCGTGAGTATGGGGGAACCCGATGACCGCGGAGCGGTCAACGACATTGCGTGAATTAGGAGGGTGCGTGGAGCGATGATCGGGTCCGACCCATGTTTCACTACGACAGGGGGACACAGCCGATAAAAAATGAGCCCGCGGTGCTAGCCGAGTTCGTTTGACTTGCAAAAATCGGCTAGCGCCTCAGGCTTCTGGAAACGACCATTGACTTTTGTCGGCTGTGTTTGGTTTCTCAACGTGCGGGTTTCAGCTTTGTGGACTCCGGCATGCCGGGTGTCGGGGGCTGGGTCGCTTGAAGCCAAGCACCTGCGGACAGAAGAGCCTCTTCCGCGAAATAGCGGGCCGTGATAACCACTGTCTTGGGTCGCGCACGTGCTTCATCGTGCCCATAGGCGACCACCAAGCTCGGATGCCCTGTGAGGTTCGTGCGGACCAGATCGCCGTCGCCGATCAACACATCTACCGTTCGCAACACGGACTCGGTGCTGCGAATCAAATCGACCCGCACCCGCATCGAATCGACGTAGTCCATGGCCGAACAGAACGATGCTTCGCGGAACGTCGGCCCCCATTTACCGACTTGTTCGTCCTTGGTCGCCGCAGCAAACAGTTGGCTGTGCATGGCGCCCGCTTCAATGGTGATAGCATCGACCAGCACGCCCATGCGAGGCTCTTTGCTCAGTTCCAGCTCGATGATCGTTGCGCCGGCGTTTCGAAGAGCGTCGGCCACTTCTTTCTCATTCTCGTTTGCCCCTTGCAAGACTCCAACTTTCCAGTTTTTCGGATTCACCGGCGCTCCCGTCCATGCAAAGGGGCGCTCCACCACGGTGGGATCGATTCCGTCAGCACCCAAGAGCGCTTGAAAGATCAGACCGCAGTCGTCTACTGTTCTCGCGATCGGACCGATCTTGTCCATCGACCAGCCGAGGGTCATGCAACCGAAACGGCTCACTCTTCCAAACGAAGGACGCAAGCCCGTGACGCAGCAGACGCGGCATGGCGATACAATCGAACCGAGCGTTTCTGAGCCAATCGCAAAACCGCACAATCCCGCCACTGCCGCCGATGCACTGCCGGCCGAGGAACCTGAGCTCCCCTTATCGGGCTCCCAGGGATTGCGGGTCATGTCCCGAAACCACTCGTCTCCCCACGCGAGTGTTCCGACCGACAATTTTCCAAGCAACACCGCGCCCGCGCGATCCATCTTGTTAGCGACGGTGGCCATCGGCCCGCGATCACGATCACGATAATCGATGGCACCCCAAGTAGTCGGCATGCCTGGGATTGCGATGATGTCTTTCGCGCCCCAAGGAATCCCATGGAGTGGCCCGCGATCTTTTCCCCCTTGGAGTTCAGCGTCCAGGGCGTCGGCTTGCGCGAGGCATTCGGGATTGAAGGTAACGACACAATGCAGAATGGGGTCGAATCGCTTGAGTCGCTCCAAGTACATTTCGGTCAACTGTCGGCTGGTAAACCAACCCTTTCGGAGCCCGATTGCCAACTGGCGGACGCTCCAAAATGCCACCGATTCGAGTCCCTGGAATTCGGGCATACTCCCGGGATTCTGTTCCACTCGAACCGCAGTCGCATCGGTCGGTTGCGCTTTACTCGCGTCGAGATTCTCTTGGGCTGACTGCGATGCGAAGAACCATGGCATGAATACGGTGGCCATGGGGGTGTTTTCGTCGATCGGCATGCTGCGCAAGGCTTCGATCGCGGCGAGTTTGTTCGACAATTCCTTGCTCAACTGGTCGCACTGTTCATCGGTCAACGGAACGCGTGCGATCCAGGCGGCCGCCCGAATCATCTCTGCGGTGATTGGCGATGGTTTGTCGTCGGGCTTGGGATCCTGGGCGACGATGGCCTCGGCAAAGGTTTCGGCGGGGAGACCAGCAGCGACGGCGCCGCTCGCGATCAGACAACTGGTTAACCAAGTGCGGCGCGGGATGTTGGTAGGAGTCATGCTTCGTTCGTCGCAAGAGATTCGTCAGATTGAGGTTCCGAGTTGGCAACCGTTTCAGCAACCGGAGTTTTTTCTTTCAGTTGCTGCGCAGCCCAGATTCCTGCCCCGATCGCTCCCGCATCGTCACCGAGTTTTGCCAATTTGATTTTGAAGGTGTCGGCGTAGCACTCGAGCACGTTGTTCTCGACGGTCTTCTCGACCTCTTCGAGATAGATTTCCGACAGTGCTTCGACCAGTCCGCCACCGAGCACGATGACCTCCGGTGTCAACAGGTGGATAAGATTCACGCAGGAGTAACCCACGGTTCTTGCGGCTTTGCGAATCACCTGTTCGACCGCCTCATCGCCTCCTTTGACGGCGGCGGCTAGCGCTTTGCTGCGAATCTCAGCCAAGTCCGTTCCTGCGATTTTGAGGAGCGCCGGTGCCTCGCCTCGAATCGCGAGTTTTGCGCAATTCGCAGCGATCGCGAGGCGACTTGCCTCGCTCTCGAGAGTACCGGTCATGCGTGCGCCGCTGGAGTGTTCGGTCGCGGCCACGCGCGTATGCCCGATCTCCATGCCGGTATGGCTTCGTCCTCGCAGAATCTTGCCATCGTAAACAAAACCGCCACCGATCCCGGTACCGGGAAAAACCCCTGCAACGCTGTGAGCTCCGACCGCAGCGCCAGCGGAGTACTCGCCGAAAACGCCGGCACCGACATCGTTGAGCACGGATACTGGGCATAGGAACGCATCCTGGAGCAAGCTTCCCAGGGGCACATTTTTCCATTTCAGGTTCACTGCCAAGTGCACGATGCCTCGTTCCATGTCGACGGGTCCCGGACATCCGATCCCGATGGCTGCGAGCCCTTCCAGCGGCAGATTGGCGGCGGCGATCGTTTCGCGGATCAAATCAACGATCCGGATCACTCCCGCATGCGGCCCCTCCATGCCCTTCGATTTTTTTTTCTTGCGGCACAAGACTTTGAACTTTTCGTCGAGGAGGACGCAAAGCATCTTGGTCCCGCCGAGATCAAACCCGCAATAGTAATTTCCTGCCATATCCTCGGCTCTCACACTAGCGTTGAAAAAACTCCTACCGATCCAACCGAAGGATTATAATCCATCCTGTTCGGTAGGTCAGTTGGATCGGGTACAATCTTCCGGGTCTGATGAACTGCGACCGTTCGGGAAATCGATTGCGGACCGGGCCACCGATTCCGTCCTGACTCCCCGTACCTGTTCCGTTACCCGGTTTTTTTTGCGAGGCATGTTGATGCGTCCTGCGTGTTGGTATCTGTGCTTGGTGAGTGTGGCGTTGTCCGGTTCTTGGGTCATGGCGCAGCGTGAACTGAAGGATATTCCGGTTCCCGATCCGGAATTAGAACGCGCAACATTTCAGGTGGATGACGGCTGGAAGGTCGAACTGTTCGCTGGCGACCCACCGATGGCCAAGCCGATCCACATGAATTGGGACAACCAACGCCGTTTGTGGATCGCTTCGAGCGAAACGTATCCGCAAATCAAGCCCGGCGAACCTTCCAATGACAAGATCCTCATCCTCGAGGATACGGACCGGGACGGACGCGCGGATCGCACCGTTGTTTTCGCCGATGGGCTTTTGATCCCGACCGGTGTTCTACCCGCCAACGACAGCGAATTCGCGAGTGCGTATGTGGTCAACAGCGACCAACTCATTTATCTCAAGGATACCGATGGAGATTTGGTCGCTGACGAACGAACCGTCGTCCTGACCGGTTTCGGAACCGAAGACACGCACCACCTTCTCCATTCGCTTCGATGGGGGCACGATGGTTGGATCTACATGAACCAATCGATCTACATTCACTCCCACATCGAGACGCCCTGGGGAGTGCAACGTCTCAATGGCGGTGGCATTTGGCGTTTTCACCCGGAAACCAAACGGCTTGAAGTGGTCGTACGAGGCTTTGTGAATCCATGGGGAGTGCACTTCGATCGCTATGGCCAAATGTTCGCCACCGACGGTGCGTATGGTGAGGGGATCAATTATGCGTTTCCCGGAAGTGTCTTTGTGACCGCGGTTGGCGCACGCCGGCTTGTCTCCGGGCTCAATCCTGGCAGCCCGAAACACTGTAGCCTGGAAATTCTCTCCGGCTCTCACTGGCCGGAATCTATTCGCGGAACCATGGTGACGAACGATTTTCGCGCGCATCGCGTGTGTCGGTTCCGGGTCACCGAAGACAAATCTGGTTACGAGTCGGTCCAGCTTCCCGAATTGATCAAAACCCCGCACGTCGCCTTTCGTCCCATCGATGCCAAGCAAGGCTTGGATGGCGCACTCTACATCGCGGATTGGTACAACCCAATCATTCAGCACGGGGAAGTCGATTTCCGCGATCCACGCCGCGATCGCACGCATGGACGCATCTGGCGATTAACGCATCGCGATCAGCGACCGACCGCCGACGAGCCGATCACTGCGAAAGACCCTGTCGCGAAGAACCTCGAACGGCTCCGTGAGGATGCCGATCTCGTTCGGCTTTTTGCTGGCCAAGCCCTTCGTCGGCAATGGAAAGCGAACCCCAATCATCGAACCCAGATCGATGCCCACGCCACTACGGCAATCAAAGATCCCGAACGAGGCCTCGAGCAATTGGAGTTGCTCTGGTTCTACGAAGGACTCGGTGTCTTCCACGATGCCCTGCGCAAGACATTGCTTGAGAATCCCGATGGTCGAATTCGAGCTGCGGTCGTTCATCAGGGAGCGAACGAGATTCGTTGGCTCCGCGCCGAACAGCTTGGTTCACTGGACGCATCTCAGACCGGCGTGTGGCTCGCCGCTGGCAAACGCGCCGTCCAAGATCCTCATCCGCGCGTCCGATTGGAAGGAGTGCGGATGCTCGCAGAACTTCCCAGCAGCGAAGCCGCGGCCGCGGCTTGCGATGTACTCCGTCAACCCATGGACCGCTTCCTCGACTTCGCCCTATGGCAGACCATGCGGGATTTGCAAGGAACTTGGCTGCCCGAGTTTCGCAGCGGCAAGTTCCGGTTCGGCGAACAAGCCGCAGCGATCGCGTTTGCGCTTCGTGCGGCCGAGGATCCGTCCACGATCGATGCCGTCTTGGGTATGCTCGATGCCCCGAATGCCGCCGATGACGCTCAAGCTTCGGCGACGCGATGGGAGCTGGCTCAATTGATCGCGGAACTCGGATCCGCAGCTCAGCACTCGCAACTGGCACAGCGAATTGTCGCCGCCAATGGACCGCTCGCTCGCGCAACTCCCATGCAACGCGGCAACCTGCTACGAAACACTGCCGATGTTACTCATCGTCGAAAGGAAGCCATCCCTCTGGACGAAGCGACGATCAAGTCGCTCATGGGTGAAGCGGCTGCGGTCGCGGAAACCACTGCTCCGAGTGCGGACTTCGACATCTCGTCCTTCGGTGCCGCGTCGATGTACGCGCTCGGTCGCTGGCAAGTTCCCGCAGCTCGGCCAATGTTGGAGTCGCTAGCCTCCAACCGAAGCGCTAATATGGGGCTTCGGCAAGCAGCCATCCGTTCCATCGCGAATTATGCCGACGATAAGATTCGAGGCCAACTCCGGGAATGGAGTACGGACGAGAACGGATCGGTGGCTGCCGCAGCGATCGCGTCGCTTGTCGATCTCGATCTCGACGGCGCGTCCAAGGTGTTGATCGAACGATTGTCCTCGGATCCGAGCCGCGCGCAACCGTTGATTGCGATCGCTACAGCCTGGCTTTCCCGTCGCGATGGAGCCGCCAAGCTCGCTGGCGCTCTCAAGGACGCAACACTCGAACCCGGTCTGGCTCGTCAGATGAAATCGGAACTCCGCAAACTCAACGCGCCCGCGGAGTTGCTCGCCGCGATCGATGCTGCCGGCAAACTCCAAGAAAATCGTTGGCAATTGACCGACGATCTCCGCGAGCGGTGGCTCAGGCAGGCGATGTCCGAGGGGAATGCGGCGCAAGGTGAATTGATTTACCGTCGGACCGAGCTGCAATGCATCCAATGCCATCGCATCGGTGGAGTCGGAGGCGCCGTCGGCCCAGACCTGACTAGCATTGGGGCACAAGCACCAGCAGACTACCTGCTCGAAGCCCTGCTCAACCCCGCCGCAAAAGTAAAGGAAGGTTACAACGCCAAGCTGGTTCGCACCGACGATGACGAAGTGCTCGCGGGAATCCCCATCCGAGAATCGGACGATCAAGTTGTGTTGCGGCTTGCCGACAATCGCGAAGTGACGATCGAGAAGGCCAATATTGTTGACATCAAGGAATCGCGATCCCTGATGCCGGATGGTTTGCTCGATACGTTGACCGAACGTGAGGCAATCGATCTTCTCCGGTTTGTCATCGAGCTCGGAAAACTGGATGGAACGATGCTCGTCAAGAACGATGGAGCCATTCGCGGCTGGGAAGCGCTCGCGTGGTCCGACAAAACGCACACGCTCTTCAATCGAACCAGTTTCGATTCGATTACCGGAGATCAATCTGCATTCCCTTGGCAACTGCATCCGGCCTTGGTATCCGGTCAGCTCCCTATGCAATCCATGGCCAAGTATCGTCCGCATCCAGGAGTTCCCGAGCACACGTTCCTTCGCACGAAGGTGGTCTGTTCACGGGCCGGCCAGGCTGCGATCGACCTGAGCGATGTTCCCAAGGGAGCTGTGTCATTCTGGATCGATGGCAAACCAATTCCTGTCGACGGTAAGAAATTGGTGGTCAACGTTTCCGAAGGAGAGCATCTCTGGTTCGTGGGGGTAAATCGCGATATCGTCGGCGATGGAAGCATCGTTCTGCGATTTCTCGCAGACGAGACGACAGCCAAGCTTGTTCCCTGATGCTGATGAACCGGCGACTCCGCCCCACAAACCGAAATGTCATAACCATCTATCCCGCATGGCGAGCGGTCCTCGTCGTGTGGGTTTTGGGCTTCTGGGCTAACCTGACCGGCAATTGCCAAGAAGTCGATTGGCTCGCTTCGGTGACGGATCCTCCCGCTTCCTTCCATCTCGATCGCCCGGGCAGCTTGGCACCTCTGTTGATTGACGCCATGGGCATGCCGATCACGACGTGGGACGGATGGCTTGATGAACGAGCCCGCCTGCGCCAGCGCTGGCGCAGGTTTCTCGGCCCCATGCCCTTTCGCCCCGAGATACGACTCGTGGTCCTCGCTACCGAAACGCTATCATCGAACAATCCCTCAATTCCTTCCGTTACTCGCCAATGGGTGGGCTACGAAGGAGAACCGGGTTGGTGGGTCGAAGGGTACCTCCTGATTCCCCAGTTTCGCGAGGCGTCCGTCGGATCCCTCCCAGGGATCGTTGCGCTGCATCCAACGACCAACGCATCGATCGACGCAATCGCGGGTGTCGACGACACCGCTGCGGCAAAACGCACTGCGAAAAGTATTGCGAAGATCGGATTGAACATGGCGGAGCGCGGTTACGTCGTTTTTTGCCCGCGCTGCTTCCTTTGGCAAAATGCAGAGTCCTTCGAAGCGGCCGTAGCGAATCACCGGCAACGCCATCCCAACACGAAAGGGATGGCCAAGATGCTCTATGACGCAATGCGTGGGGTCGATGTTCTGGAATCTTTACCGTACGTCGATCGCCAACGCATCGGTGCCATCGGGCATTCGCTGGGTGCCAAGGAGGTTCTTTACCTGATGGCGTTCGACGATCGGGTGCGAGTTGGGGTTGCCAGCGAGGGCGGGCTCGGGTTCCGCAGCACCAATTGGAACGCACCCTGGTATTTGACGTCCGAGATCGACGACGAATCGTTTCCGCTCAACCACCATCAACTGCTCGGTCTGATCGCTCCGCGCCCCTTGTTGATTCTCGGCGGGGAGTCCGGCCCGGGAGCCGCCGACGGAGAGCGAAGCTGGGTACTGATCGACGCGGCCCTTCCGGTATGGCGACTTTCCGAAGAACCAATTCGGCTCGGCCTCCTCAATCATCGTCAAGGCCATACGCTGTCCAAGGATTCCTTTGAAAAGATGGCCGAATGGATGCAGGTTTACCTGAGACGTGAATAAGGGACACGCCTTGGTTATGGTTTCGGACCGGCTCTAAGACTCGCGGACATTCATTGCCAGTTGCCAACGATCTTGCGTGCGCGTACTCTGGCATGACAACTCGAGCACCCCGAGTTCGGTGATTCGTGTATGAAAGGTCACCGGCACAATCCCTTGGCTCTCGTCTTGGCGGGGCAATTCGACCTCCATCGGTGATGTTTCTTGCAGTTCGGATTCATCCCAATGCTTCAACGTGGTTCCCGGCCGATCTTCTTTCCGCAGTGTGCTTGAGAAGAATCGGAATCGAGCCCGTTGGCCAACTTGTATCCCGATCGGTCGTCCGGGTATGTCGGTCTCCGTCCCTTCCTCCATCCCTTGCGGGGCGACGCACAAGGCATGCAATGGTCGTGGGATGCCAGGGATTGCCGGACCGGAGCTTTCGATCCCGACATAATAGCTCCGAGCAGTTCCTCCTCGGATGCGAATGCCCCCATGCCGGCGGGACCACGCGTAGTACGCTGCGCCACAGGCGACCGCTTGATCCAACTCTTCGATCCCTCCCAACACGGTCGGTTGTTTTCCGTTGTGATTCCAAGTCGACAATGTCTCCAGCAATCGCGAGCGAAAGGCCGCCGCGTTGAAGACACCTCCATTGAACAGGATATGTGTCAGCCGCAAATTCCCTTCGGCAGTGCAGACGTCCTCGCGATGATCCATCAAGAAGGCCGCGAGATGGCGCGTGATGGCCGTATCGGAAGCGAATTCCAAACCCAATTCCTGAAAGCCGCTCGACGGTGCCGTCATGGGCCGAGCATCCAGTGGAACGCTCGGAAAAAAACCGTCCACGAGCACCTGCTCAACCACGGAGCGTTCGAGGTTGGCGGTAACGGTTCCACCAATCAGTTTGCTCCCGCGTCCCAAGACTGTTAACGGATAGGATTCCGGCGGGTTGTGGCTTAGCAATTTCTCTTTCGCGGCCCGGCATGCGTGCCAAAGGGACAGCGATTGCCACGCATTCAGCTTCGCTCCCTGCCGCGCAAACAATTCGCTGGCGGCGTGGGCCAAGGCCAAGTCCATGTTGTCGCCGCCGATCAGCATATGATTGCCAACCGCCAAACGGTTCAAACTCATCTCACCGCGAACGGATTCCACCCGAACCAACGTCAAATCGGTTGTGCCACCACCCACATCACAGACGAGCAGGATATCCCCTTCCGTCAACTCTTGACGCCACGTCGTCTGACGCGCGTGCACCCAGTTGTACAGGGCCGCTTGGGGTTCCTCCAGGAACACAAAGTCGTCCGGAAATCCTGCAGCCATCGCAGCTTGCCGAGTCCATTCCCGAGCAGCAGCGTCGAATGACGCCGGAACCGTCAGCACCACAACCTGCTCGGAAAACGGAGATTTTGGAAAACGGGTTTGCCATGCCGAGATCAAATGCTGGAGGTAAGCCGCGCTCGCATCGACGGGTGAGATCAACTCCAATTCCGTATCCGATTGCCACGGCAAGATCGGTGCGGTCCGATCAACTCCTTGATGGCACAGCCAACTTTTCGCTGTCGCAACTACTCGTTCGGGTTGTTCCGCGGAAACACGGCGAGCGTATTCCCCGACGACTCCTCGATCATTCGCGATGCCAGGGACGTTCAGCGCAGGATTCGAAGAATTGTCCAAATACAGAAACGAAGGCAACCCCAGCCTTTGTTCCACCGAACCCGGCGAGATGATCTGTGGGATCGGCAAGACTCCAATCATCGCATCCGATTCATCGACAGGTGCAAATGCCAACACGGAGTTGGTCGTCCCCAAGTCGATACCGATACAAAACTGAGCAGGCATGCGATTTACTTCCTTGCGAGGGTCGGCCGATTCTGAATCCCCTGATGAATGATCCTGAGAATCCGCTCTCGTTCGGCACCATGGAGTTGTTGTCGCGGCGCCCGCACCCATTCGCGTCCCAATCCGCATTCCTGAACCATCAGTTTGATGTACTGCACAAATTTGGTATGGACATCGAGGTGCAAGAGAGGCGTGAACCAGCGATACATCGCGCGGGCCTCGTCCCATCGACCTGCGCGGGTCAATTCCCAGAAGTATTGGTTCTCCTCCGGGAACGCGATTCCTGACCCAGCCACCCAGCCATCGATCCCGAGAATGGACGCCTCGAGGATTAAATTGTCGACGCCGGTGAACAAGGCATAGCGATCCCCTACGGCAATACGAAGATCCGTGATGCGGCGCGTGTCACCAGAGCTTTCTTTGATAGCGACCAGACGCGGCTCGTCCGCCAAGCGTTCGAACATCGCAGGTGTGATGTCGTTGAAATACGCGATCGGGTTGTTGTAGACCATGATCGGCAAGCCCGTGTTGCGTGTGACTTGCTGGAGAAAAGCGAGCGACTCATCAGGGCTGCCACGATAGACCATGGGGGGCATCAGCATGACGCCGTCTCCCCCGACTTTCTCCACATGACGCATGTATTCGATCGCAGCTTGTGTGCTCGTCTCCGCCACACCGCTGAGGACGACAACTCGTCCGGCCACGATCTTCACCATCGCTTCGATGGCTGCTCGTTTTTCCGGTGGCGAGAGCGTTTGGTTCTCGCCGAGCGAGCCCAGGAAAATGATGCCAGTCACCCCGGATGCGATCAAGGCTTCGGCATGCCTGGCCGTCCCGTCGATGTCCAGCGAGCCATCTTCGTGCATTTGTGTCGTAATCGCAGGAAAAACACCACTCCATCGAACCATTATCGCACCTTGGTGGGACAGGAACTCGGCTCGCAGGCATGGAATCAGCCCGCCGGACTGCGTCGTTTGTATTCGATTCCCTACATCTCGGCAAACCCACCTCTTGCGGAGGTGATGGCGTGCTTTAAGCTTTTTGAACTCGCTCGACCCGTGTTGTACCGCGCCCCAAGGATTACCGATGGACACTCGCTTGCCCTGCACATGCGCGCCCCGAACAATCTTGCCGGCACTCCTCCTGATAAGTTGTTTCCAGATCGTCGCATACGGTCAGGGGGACTGGCCGAATTGGCGAGGACCATTCGGGAATGGCTCCGCGCGGGAAGGAAAATACCCCATCGCTTGGAGCGAGACGTCGGGAATTCGATGGCGATTGCCGCTGCCAGGACGCGGTGCTTCGACGCCGATTGTGGTTCACGATCTACTCGTGATGACCTTGGGTGCCAATGAGAAGAATACGGTAGTCGCTGTGAATCGCGATGGCGAGATCGCATGGCAGCAACCCGTCGGCGACGAGCGTCCCGGGAAGCATGCCAAGGCGAGTGGAGCAAACTCCTCCGCGGTCACCGACGGTGAACACATCTTCGCTTATTTCAAGAGCGGGGATCTGGCATGTCTCGATAGCCGAGGAAACGTCGCATGGAACCGAAATATCCAAACCGAATATGCGGAGAATTCCCTCTGGTGGGATTTGGGGACCAGCCCCATTCTTACGGACCGATGCATTGTGATCACCGTGATGCAGACCGGACCGAGTTTCCTGCTAGCCCTCGACAAACAGACCGGTAAGGAGGTTTGGAAAACGGATCGCTGGCTGAACGTCAACGAGGAGGCGAACCAGTCGTACACGACGCCGACTCTCACGACGATCGATGGAGTCTCAGCGATCATCACTCTCGGTGCGGATCATGCCACCGCCCACCGCGCTGACGATGGACAACTGCTTTGGAAGGTCGGGGGCTTCAATCCGAAAAACAATGGTTTCTTCCGATCCATTTCCTCCCCGGTCGTCGCCGGGGACCTGATTCTCTGTCCGTACGCGCGCGGGTCAACGCTGACCGCCATACGCACCGGCCTGGGAGTTGCCGAAGATCAGCGGATTGCATGGCGCATGGAGTTCGGATCGGATGTTCCCACGCCCGCAGTGTTGGGAGGACTCGCTTACCTCCTCTCCGACAAAGGGGTGGTTACCTGCATCGATCCCGTCCGCGGCGAAATTCTGTGGAAGGAAGCTTTGCCCAAAAGCAACAAAGCGTACAGTAGCTCACCGCTGGCAGCGGGTGGCCACCTGTACTGCACTCGCGAGGATGCCGTCACCTTCGTGCTCGGCGGCATCGAGGAAGGAAAGCCCAAACTCGTCCAACAGAACGATCTGGAGGGTCTTGCAGTCGCCACCCCCATCGCCTTGGGCGGTCGAATCTATCTCAGGACTTACGAATCACTTTTTTGCATCGAATAAGGAATCCGAAAAATGGTTTCACCGCGGACTCTCTCACGACGTTCCTTCGTTGGGTCCAGTGTCGCTGCTGCTGGTGTTGCCCCCTTGTTTTTGAAAACTTCCTGGGGCCGGGAATCCGCGAACGACAAATTGAACGTGGCCTCGATCGGAACCAGTATTTACAGCGATCGATACACAGGCAAAGGGGACCATCCCGGACGTGGGGCCGAGATTGGGCTTCAAGCGGCCAAGCTCGGAAACATGGTCGCGGTTGCCGACGTCAACCTGAGATCCGCGAGATTCTTTGCCGAACGCTGCGGCTCCAAGCTCGATGTCTACCAGGACTATCGGAAGATCCTTGATCGCAAGGATATCGATGCCGTAACCATCGGCACCCCGGACCATTGGCACGCAAAAATCGCCATCGATGCCATGCGTTCCGGGAAGGATGTTTACTGCGAAAAACCCTTGACCCTTACGATTCGCGAAGGTCAACAGATAATCAAAGTCATGGAAGAGACTGGGCGAATCTTTCAAGTCGGTACGCAGCAGCGATCCGAATTCAATCAGGCGTTTCTCAAAGCCGTCGTGCTCTGTCGCAGCGGTCGCCTGGGTGGCAAAGTCGACGCGCTGGTCAGCGTCGAAAAGGGTGTTCGGGGCGGCCCCTTCGAAAACAGCCCCGTCCCTGCTGACTTGGACTGGGACATGTGGCTCGGGCAGACGCCCGAGGTGCCCTACTGCAAACAGAGGCATGATTTCGATTTCCGCTGGTGGCTCGAGTACTCCGGCGGACAAGTCACCGACTGGGGTGTGCATCACATGGATATCGCCGTTTGGGCCCTGGGGGTGGAAACGACCGGACCCATTGAAGTCGAAGGTGCCGGCTCGTTCAGTGAAACCCCGAACAGCTTCAACGTCGCCCACGAGTTCCATGCCTACTATCGCTACGCGACGGGCCAGTCGATTCGGCTCTTCAGCGGTGTCAATGAACTCATCCTGTACGGTTCCGACGAACGGATCCGGGTCAATCGCGGCGGTCTCAAAGGCCGAATCATCGAGCAAATGTCCAAGTCGGACGAGCAATGGCTCGACGAGGAAGTCTTCAAGCTGTACGGAAACAAGAAGCCCACGACCCACATGGAAAACTTCTTCAACTGCGTGAAGGAGCGTTCCCAGCCTATCTCGGACGTCTACAGCCATCATCGCGGCGCCAGCAATTGTCACTTGGCCAACATCGCGATGAAGTTGGGACGTCGCTTGCAGTGGGATCCCAAAAAAGAAGAGTTTCTCGGCGATGACCAAGCCAATGCAATGCGCACTCGGCCACAGCGAGAGAAATACAAGATCGACGTCGTCTGATGCCCGACGCGATGATGTTTGGTGTGCGAGGCATCCGTCGCCACTTTTTCAACCAACGGTCAGACGCTTCCTGACCACCCACAAAATCGGGCTGGCCGGGTTGGCTGCATCCTGGATGCACGAGCAATCCAAATCGGATTCGCGACTGGCGATCCATTGTGCAACTCCGACCGCTTCGTCACGTCCGCCCTCATGCCCGACGTACGCGATCACCGTCATCACGCCCCCTGTTTTCAACAGAGAGAACGCACCTTCTATTCCCGCCAACGTGCTTTCGCGACGGGTCGTGATCGATTTGTCCGAATGGGGAAGATATCCCAGGTTGAACATCGCGCACGCGATCCGGCCATGCCACTTCGGTGCAACGATTTGTTTAAGAAACGCGTGATCCTGCGCATGCAGTTCGACACGTTCGAGAAGTCGCTGTCCCGCTAGCGTGTCGCGAAGTCGGTCGATCGCGGATGACTGGATATCCACTGCGTAGACGGTTCCCGTCGGCCCAACAGCATCGGCTAAAAAGAGTGTGTCATGGCCATTCCCCGCCGTGGCGTCTATTGCGCAATCCCCGGGGACAAGCTGCTCTCGAACGATTTTTTGGGCTTCGACCGTGAAATGCATGTGCGTTTGGATGCCAGGCGGATAGGATCTCGACAGTTTTACGTGCGAGCTGCTTGCTGGCCATTCCCCTTGGCATAGGATCCGAGACACTCCAATCGGAGCGCAACGCGACGCATGGCATCGATCGCGTGAGCCACCGATGCATGTTCTTGGTGCCCCTCCAATTCCACGAAAAACAGGTACTCGTGGGGAGACTCCATGATTGGAAACGACTCGATCCATGTCAGATTCAGGCCGTTGTCTTTGAACAAAAGCATCACATCCGCCAACGCCCCAGGCTTGTGAGGGATTTGAAACATCAGCGATGTCTTGTCATGACCGGTCGGCTTTGGGGATTCCTTGCCAATCACCACGAAACGGGTGACGTTGTGCGGACTGTCTTCGATATTGCGGGCCAGCACGTCGAGCGAATACGCGGCGGCAGCCTCGATGGATGCGACCGCGGCCGACATCGGTTCTTCGGCGGCGATCTTCGCCGCTGCGGTCGTGCTCGCGACCTCGCTGCACTGTGCGTCGGGCAGATGCAGCGAAAGCCATCCGCGACATTGCGACAGAGCCTGCGGTTTGCTGTAGACCGTTCGAATTTCCTCCCGCTTGCAGCGAGCGAGCAGATTGTGATGAATCGGAAGCAGGATCTCTCCGCAGATGCAGACCGGAGTTCGTGCGAACATCGTCAGGGTATCGACGATCCGCCCGTCGGTCGAGTTTTCGATCGGGACCACGCCATACCGGACTTGGTCCCGAGCGACCTCCTCGAAGACGGCAGCGATCGAGGACAAAGGAAGCAGCCCGGTGTGCCCGCCGAAAAATCGGGCCGCCGCCGCGTAACTGTACGAGTGCGCTGGGCCCAAATAGGCGATTTGCTGTGGAAGAACCGCCTGGGAATAGGTTGCCCCTGCGATGTCCGCCATCAACGAACCGAGCAATTGCGAGTCCGGAGACGGGCCGCCGCTGGATCCCAGGCTCCGGCTCGCGCACACCGACTCCAAAAAACCGAGCACCGACGAACCGGAACGCTCGGACCATTCCCGGAGAAGCCTGCACCGTGCAGACAACAGGGAAACGATCTGACCGTCCAGCGCCGCTAACTCAGACTGCAACGAGTTCGCGGGTGAGTCGTCTTTTGGAAGAGGCATCCAGTTTCTTTCCTCGTCGTGTTCCGCCGTGCTGTCAATTTGGCGTAGGGAACCGAGGGCAAATCGGTATCCGCCGGTCAACTATTGGATTAGAGACGCTCTAAGTCTAGCACACAACAAGAGTTGCGTCCAAATAACTCATCTTGTTTTGTTTGGCACAGAGATTGCATTCAATGAAAATCCAACGGGTGGTCCTGGCAGGAACGCAATGAGGGCGATCAAGACCTTCCATCCACCGACAAACTATCGTAATGGGAGAGACCAGAATGGCATCGGGCGAAAAGATCATCGGTATCGACTTGGGCACCACCAACTCGGTGGTGGCTGTGATGGAAGGTTCGGAGGTCAAGGTGATCCCGAACGCGGAAGGGAATCGGCTGACCCCCAGCGTGGTCGCCTTCACGGACAAGAGCGAAACCATCGTGGGTGAACCGGCCCGCCGCCAAGCGGTCACGAACCCACGTCGAACTATTTTCTCGGTAAAACGGTTCATGGGACGTCGCCATTCCGAGGTGGAGTCCGAAGAAAAGTTGGTTCCCTACCAAGTCACTGGCGGAGCGAACGAGTACGTCAAGGTCCAGATCGGTGACCAGCAGTTCACCCCGCAAGAGATTTCGGCCAAGGTGCTGCGGAAATTAAAGGAAGCTGCCGAAGCCTACCTCGGCCATCGTGTCTCCAAGGCCGTGATCACCGTCCCGGCGTATTTCAACGACGCGCAACGTCAAGCGACCAAGGATGCGGGCCAGATCGCCGGCTTGGAAGTTGCCCGGATTATCAACGAACCCACGGCGGCCGCACTCGCCTACGGCTTGGACAAAAGCCGCGACCACAAGATCGTTGTGTTTGACTTGGGGGGGGGGACGTTCGACGTCTCGGTCCTCGAAGTCGCGCTCAGCGGCACCGGTGACTCGAACGGCAAGGTCTTCGAAGTCATCAGCACCAGTGGCGATACCCATCTCGGTGGCGACGACTTTGACCAGGTCTTGGTCAATCACGTAGCCAACCAATTCCTGAAAGACACCGGGATCGATCTTCGCAAGGAACCCATGTCGCTCCAGCGATTGCAGGAAGCATGCGAAAAGGCGAAGAAGGAGTTGAGCTCGTTGCCTCAAACCGATATCAACCTCCCCTTCATTACCGCCGATGCAACCGGTCCAAAGCATTTGCAAGTGACCATCACTCGGAGCACCTTTGAAACCCTCGTCGATGCCTTGATCGAACGATGCCGCCAACCGGTACTCCAGGCACTCAAGGATGCGAAACTCAAGCCTTCGGACATCGACGAAGTCGTGTTGGTGGGTGGTTCGACCCGAGTTCCCAAAGTCCGTCAGATCGTCAAGGACATCTTCGGCAAGGAACCACACCAAGGGGTTAATCCCGACGAAGTCGTCGCCGTAGGTGCCGCGATTCAAGGAAGCGTCCTCTCCGGAGAACGCAAGGACGTCCTCTTGCTGGTCGTCTCCCCGCTGACCCTCGGCATCGAAACCGAAGGCGGAATCCTCACGGCCCTCATCGAACGCAACACCACGATCCCCGTCGAGAAAAAGCAAACATTCTCCACCGCTGCTGATGGGCAAACCGCCGTCACGGTCAGCGTATTTCAAGGGGAACGAAAGGTCGCTGTGCATAACCGTTTGCTCGGCCAGTTCAACCTGGAAGGCATCGACCCCGCCCCCCGCGGTGTTCCGCAGATCGAAGTCAAGTTTGACATCGATCAGAACGGGATCCTGAACGTCTCCGCCAAAGACTTGAAAAATGGCAAGCAGGCAAGCGTCAAGATCGAGCAATCGAGCGGCCTGAGCCAGGAAGAGATCGAACGGATGCGGAAGGACGCTGAAACCTACGCTGCCGAAGACCGCAAGCAAGTTGAACTGGCAGAGGCTAAGAATCGAGCCGAGAATATCGTCTACTCCTTAGAGAAGGCGATGAGCGAACAGGCAGATAAAATCTCCGCTTCGGACCGAGAGCCACTCGAAGCATCGATCAAGAAAGTTCGAGACGCTATCGCCGCCAACGATGTTGACGCCATCAAGTCCGCAACCAGTGAACTGGAGCAGACAGCGCAAGCATTCCGGGCCAGCGTCCCGCAACAGCCTGTGCAACCTGCCTCCGAAAGCGGACAAGCCACTTCCGGGGACGATGATGCGATCGATGCCGAGTTCGAAGTGAAGAACTAGCACCGGCCTCGCGAATCGTCTCGTAACGGATCCAGCCGGCAAGAATGAGCCTGAGGCGCTAGCCGATTTCTTGCGGGGCGAACGAACTCGGCTAGCGCCTCAGGCTCATGGAAAAGAAAATTTGACTCTTGCTGGAAGTGTTCTCGCGTAACTCAAACTTTGTTTGGGGACCATCTTCTCGATGGTCTCCTGTTATCGTTCCGAAAACTGCACCACAACCGCTAATTCCAGACGTTGAAAAATCAGAAGCGTTGATACGGGCATCCCAAGACGCATTGGTCGCGAAGCGCTTCGCTGTTGTTCGCCTGTTTCTGTCGGAAAAATCGGCAAGTTCTACGTGTGAATCTGTAATCTCTAACTAAAATTTGGGGCTTAGGGCGTCCTGGTAAGATTTATCGGGAACCCTTGTGTAACTATTTTGTCGCGTCTGCGCCGCCAGTGTTCATGCTGGCATGGGCCCGCCCTGGGGGGAATTTGAGGCCATACGTTCCGACGCGGTGTGGTTGACCCTTTCCAAATTTTGGGAGAAGTTCGAATGCGTCGTGTTTTGATTGCTTTGACAGTGGTTTCCATGGCCATTGTTTCGTCCTCCAGCGCGTCGGCTGGTCTTTTCAATCGCAAGAGCGATTGCTGCAACCCAGCTCCGGCATGCTGTGCTCCGGCACCAGCACCAGCACCTTGCTGCGATCCAGCTCCATCGTGCGGCGGTAGCGCCAAGCGAGTTGGATTGCTGTCTCGCCTGCATGCAAATATCCACAATCGTTGCAATGCTGCCGTGACTTGTTGCGAACCTGCACCGGCTCCTGCTCCATGTTGCGAGCCAGCTCCTTCCTGCTGTGGCGATGCCAAGCGAGTTGGATTGTTGGCCCGTCTGCACAGCCGTCTGCACAGCCGTTGCAGCGGTGCTGCTTCCTGCTGCGAGCCAGCTCCGGCTCCTTGCTGCGAACCAGCTCCCGCACCAGCACCAGCTCCTTGCTGCGATGCTGCTCCTGCTTCGTGCTGCGATGCTGCCCCGGCTGATTGCGGTGGCAAGCGTCGTTTGAGCGGCTTGTTCGCTCGTCATCGCGCTCGCAAGTCCTGCTGCGAACCAGCTCCAGCTCCTTGCTGCGATGCTGCTCCAGCTCCCGCTTGCGGATGCAACTAAGCGATTCGATTCGCTCTGTTGGAATCAACGAGAACGGTCCTGGGAATTCCGGGACCGTTTTTTTATTGGTTCAGGGAGTCCAAGACGAGCGAAAGATAACTTTTGGATTCGCTGTCTTTGAAACCCAAACGGTACGCAATTGCCGCGATGTCCGACTTGGCTAATTCCACGTCATTTTCGGAATCGCAAACCCGTTCTATCTCGGCGAAGTTTCCGATCCCATCAACCGCATCCAGCGCGACTCTGAGTGGACGGCGTTCCGTCTGCAACTGGTAGGTGCGTCGGAGCTTGACCACGGAGGCGACAGGCTCAAAACCGAGGGCTTGCCAAAGTGCCAGCCAACTCGCGTCATCGGCGGTACCGAGTTCCAGTTCCGTTTCGGGACGCACCTTGACAGGACCTGTTTGTCTGGGACCTTTGTAGGTGATCCATGGTTTCCCATCGACCCAGCGAAGGCGCAGCGCTTCCTCAGTGATTCGGAAATCGCGGCACGGATGGCGAAGATAGGTATCGCGATGCTTTTCCTGGGAAAGGAACTGGGCCCCGAGGTTTTCCAGTTTTTTTTCAAAGAGTGGTACATCGGCGACGCGATACTTCGCTTCAACTTCCATCGGAGGGATTCGTCCCATAAACTCTCCTGTAGCGTTTGGATCCCCGATTCGCGATGTGACTTCGAAGTGGATTTCGAGAAAAAGAATATGGTCTTTTGGAAAAAGAAAAAAGATCCCGAGGTGACCAGCCAAGGAGAAGCGACTAAGAAGTCGCCTAGTCCGGCGCAGTCATCATCGCCGGTCGGTTGGCTTCGTCGCGTTCTCGAAAAAACCAACGAGCTCCTGCGGACCGACATACGCGACCTGTGGAAGGATGGCGGACGACTCGTCGATGACGAATTTCTGCGGGACTTGTACGCCATTTTGATTCGTACCGACATGGGGGCAGAGATGGCGACGCGAATCGTCGACTCGATCAAAGAGCACTACCGAGGGCGCCGCGTCGAGATGGAGGATGTGCTGGCTGTGGTTCGTGATCGGGTAACCGAATCGCTCAGAAACCGAGGAGGCAGTTTGAACCTGGCGAAAACGCCCCCGTCGATCATTCTCGTGGTGGGCGTGAACGGATCTGGGAAAACCACCTCCATTGCAAAACTAGCCGCAAAGTTTGTTGGGCAAGGAAATCGCGTGCTTCTGGCGGCAGGGGACACCTTTCGCGCAGCGGCGGTAGCGCAATTGCGGGTTTGGGCGGAACGCATCGGATGCGATATCGTACTCGGTGACCAAGGTTCGGATCCGGGATCCGTCGCTTTTCGCGCGGTCCAACGCGCCGTGGATGAATCGTACGACATCTGCATCATCGACACCGCCGGCCGTTTGCAGACACAAAGCAACCTGATGCAGCAGTTGGAAAAAATCAAACGAGTCATCCAAAAGCGAGTCCCCGACGGACCGCACGAAGTTCTCTTGGTGCTCGATGCGACTGCCGGGCAGAATGCCATCAGTCAGGCCAAAGGATTTTCCGAGGCGGCCGGGTGCACAGGCATCGTTCTCGCGAAGCTCGATGGAACCGCGAAAGGCGGAGTGATCATTCCCATCGCGGAACAATTCGGGCTGCCCGTGAAGTTCATCGGCGTCGGAGAAAAGCTAACGGATCTCGAAGAGTTCTCGCCAGAAGAATTTGCCGCCGCCTTGTTCATTTAACTCTCTTGGGGATGCCTTGACCGCTTTCGAATTCTACCAACAGAAACTGCGTGGCCTCGACCAAGCGATTGAGCGTCAGCAAAAGCGTTTTGCCACACTTCAAATCGCGCGCCCTGCGACCGCCATCCCCGGCTTGCTCCTGATCGCTTACAGCATCTTCGGGTCCGCCGCTCCGCGAGGAGTGTGGATCCTCGGACTGGTGTTGATGGCGGTCTTCTTGGCAATTGCCACTTGGCAGGAACACCTGCAATGGCACCTGGACTGGAATCGCGAAAGCCGAAAGTTTTATCGTCGTTTGGTCGCGCGGTGCATGCGGCATTGGGACGAACTGCCTGCCCTGCGATCCGAGGCGGTGACGGAATCGTTCCGGTCCGAACTATCCGAGGACCTCGATCTCTTTGGCGATCGTTCGTTGTATCGTTGGCTGTCGCTCGCCGCAACCGAGTCGGGAGCTAGGCAACTGGCGATTTGGATGACCCGTTGGGAGAATGAAGCAACACTCATCGAGCGACAGCGTGCGGTCCGGTTTCTCGCGGAAGATCGGGATTGGCGTATCCGATTCTGGGACGCTTCCCACGCTTTTCGGTCTGGCAATTCTCGGTTGGAGTCCATTAGCAAGTGGTCCGATAGCGATGGTTTTTTCGTGAGGTATCCCTGGCTTCGATTGGCAACTTGGTTCGGTCCCTTGCTTGTCCTGTTGTCCGTTGCCCTGCTCTTCTCCGCCTACCGTAGCCAAAACATGCTGGTGGCTGAGATAGGTTTTGGCGCGTTGGTGCTGGCTGTCGTTAGCAATCTTTTGGTTACGGTTGGTTTCGTCGGCAAGGTGCACGATATCTTTGTCTGGATCGGTGGAGCAAATCGGGAACTCCAGGCGTTTTGCGACCTCATAAGCTGCGTCGCGCAAATCCGCAGTCAGGAGCCGTTTCTCTCGCGGCTTGGGGAGCAGATGAAAACTCGAAGCGGCTCGGCGATGGACGCACTTCGCATTCTGCGATTTCGAATGTCGTTTGTTGGGCTGCAACGCAATCCGCTGTTCTATTTTCCTTACTGGGCGTTGCAACTCCTGTTTCTTTGGGATTTCCATATCTTGGCATGGCTGGAGTCCTGGCGCAGCAAGCATGGAAACGATATCCCCAAATGGATCGACTCGGTCGCTCAGCTAGAGGCCCTGGTCTCCGCCGCGACGGTCGCCGATGAGCACCCGGATTGGGGATATCCAGCATGGAAAAAAGACACTGGCACCCGGATTCGTATTGAGAACCTTGCGCATCCCACGATCGCGGACAAGGCGAGGGTGGCCAACGATTTGACATTGGCGACCACCACGCCTTTGTTGCTCGTCACGGGGAGCAATATGGCAGGCAAATCAACACTGCTTCGTTCGTTAGGAGTCAACATCGCATTGTCCTGGGTCGGCGCCCCCGCAGCGTGTTCCGCCTGGACTGCACCGAATTTTGATTTGGCATCGAGCATTCGCGTCAAGGATAGTTTGCAAGACGGTGTCTCCTTCTTCATGGCGGAGTTGAAGCGACTGAAATCGGTCGTCGACTGGGCTCACGAGAAGCAAGCTGAACAGGGGATCCCCACCCTCATCCTGCTCGATGAGATCCTTCAAGGAACCAATTCGCGCGAACGAAAGATCGCCGTCCAGTCGGTTCTGGAGCATCTGACCGGACTGGGATCGACCGTCGCGGCGAGTACGCATGATTTGGAGTTGGCGAAAACCCCTTTTCTCGAACGCATCGCCCAGATCGTTCATTTCCGCGAATTTTTCGAAACCGTCGATGGCCAACAGGTGATGCGATTCGATTACAAAATGCGACCTGGCGTTACACCGACTACCAACGCGCTCAAACTGCTCGAACTGGTGGGACTCCCCAATCGCGATGGGAATCCGTAGGACGGCGCTTCCGCGATTATTCAGGAAGCGTTCGCGGTTGTCTGTTCCGGGTACTTGATGCGCCCGTGATAGATTGCGGTGAGGCTTTTCACTAGGGATCGTTTGATCAAATCGAGTTCCAGCAGCGTGAGCCCGCATTCGTCGAACTGCCCATCGAGCAGTTTTTTCATGGCGATTTGCTCGACCAGGTTTTGCAATCGCGAAGCCGTGGGTTCTACCAAGGCTCGGGACGCGCTCTCCGCCGCGTCCGCGATCATCAGAACCGCAGCCTCACGCGTTTGAGGCTTAGGCCCTGGATATCGAAAATTGGACTCGGAGACTTCGTCTTTCTCTTCGCTTTCCTCGCTCTTCTTAGACGCTTGCCGGAAGAAATACTCGACCAAGGTGGTTCCGTGGTGTTGCTCAATAAAGTCGACGATTCGTTTGGGAAGCCGATGTCGGCGAGCCAAGTCCGCTCCGTCTTTGACGTGGGCGATGATGATCAGCGTGCTCATCCCGGGCTGCAAGGAATCATGCCGATTCGCTCCCGCGACTTGGTTTTCGACAAAGTAATTCGGTTTGAACATCTTTCCAATATCGTGAAAGATCGCACCAACGCGAACAAGCAAGCCATGGGCGCCGATACTCTCGGCAGCACTCTCGGCGAGGGCCGCGACCGAAATGCTGTGGTTGTACGTGCCGGGCGCTCGTTGTGCCAATTGTCGCAACAACGGGTGACTCATATCGCTCAGTTCGAGCAAACTCAGATCGGTTTGCACATCGAATAATTTCTCGACGATCGGCAGTAGCCCCGCCATCAGCGGCCCGCAAAGGAATGCGAATGCCGCTTGCCGAAAGGCTTCGGTGATCAGCCGTACGGGCATGACGGACGAGACGTTGATCGCCCCGTTGGCTGGCCCATCGCTCGCGACTCCGCCCGCTTCTTGCCCAGTCAGCACGCCGAGTCCGATGTAGGTCGACAAAACCACGATCGAGACACAGAGTCCCACGTAAATCAAACGCGTTCGATTCCGAATTCGGCCACAGAGAAGAATCGATGCGGCCGCCGCGCTGGCAAGCAGGATGAATTCCGATAGATCGACGCGAGCTCCAAAGGTGACCACCATCGACAAAGCTGTCATCAAAATCAAGGCGACGGCGCGTCCATACGCGATCGTCGCGATGATCGCGCACAAGATCGTCGGGATCAATTCCGCACGAAACGGATCCTGTGCCAACAAGACAGCCACTACGATGCAAACCAGACACAATGCCATCAGCCGCAGAAACTCTTTGCTATTGGAGAGTAGATGCCGACTGTTCGTTTGGTGTATGAATGCACCGCAAAGCAGGTACAGCGCAGTAATCATCCCTAAAAATGCGATCAGCCGTTGCAGTTGCAGAAACCACGGCATTTGCAACGTGTACTCGCGATGCTCCGCTTGCAGGAGCGAGAGTTCCTTGGCCCCAAGCGGTGTTCCGAGTGGGACGATGGTTCCCGAAGCAGGTTCGTAAGAGATCATGGCGGGCTTCACATTGTTGAACGCCTCCGTTCGCGCGGTATTGCTCAGATCTTCCCGCAGAGTCAGAGTGACCGGCAATCGTGTCGCCAAGTAATGATGGATCATCCTCGCCAACAGCACCGAGTCCGGTGTCCCGAATTGGTTGCGAAAGGCTCGCTCCAATGAACTTCGCAGCGCTACCACAACCTCCGCGATGCGGACGCGGGGAACGTCCACTTCAATCATGCTGGCTTCGTTGCCGATCTGAAAGACGCGGATAAACCGCTGATTCCCTTTCTCGCTGTCATGCTCGAGCGAGACCAACAGCCCGAATTCCTCAAGGGGGTCAAGGATCTCCCGCATCGCCGCGTCGTATTTCGACAAATCCGCTTCGGTAGACAACGTTTGATGAATCGCTTTTAGCGAAGCCTCGTAGTCCAGCGGAATTTGGTCAGAATCCAAGACCGTGGCGCCGAAGGTATCGAGGATCTGTTGCTGCGATTTCGTCAGGTCGACGGGCGAAGCAACATCGCGCAGTGCAAACAGAGCATCTTTGACCGCCCCACGCACCTGAACCAACGATTCCTTGCGATTCTCGTAAATGCACAGCACTTCCCGAGCAGCCTGGATTCGGAGCACATCCGTTTTAAGAGAGTCCTGAAATTTGAATGGAACGCGGGCGAGAATCGCTCGTTGCGGTACGAACCCTTCGCGATAGCCAAAGGGAGGTTCCCATCCTCTCACAAAGATCGTGATCAACAAGGCAACAAAAACCGCAAGCGCGAGACGGAGCAACGAATCCAGACGGGTCAGCTTCTCAAACCAAACCTGCCAGGCAAGCTTGTCTAGCTTCAGGTTCGCGACTCGTTCGCTTCGGGTTTTTGACTGGGGATTGGTCGACATGCTTCGATTTCGGCGATGCGAATCCTTTATCGATCCGTATTCGGCGTCCGCGGCTTGGGTCCGTAGGTGCGATCGCCTTCGTATGCCGCGACAATGCGCTGCACCAAGGGGTGACGGACAATATCGCTCTCGTGTAGCCGAACCATCGCAATCCCCTCGATTCCTTGCAAGCGTTGGGCTGCGTCGCGCAATCCACTTGTTACCCCCGCAGGCAAATCGACTTGGGATATGTCTCCCGAGACGACCACCTTCGAACCTTCTCCCATCCGAGTCAAAAACATCTTCATCTGAGCGACGGTTGCATTCTGGGCTTCATCCAAAATGACGAAAGCGGAATTCAGTGTTCGCCCTCGCATATACGCCAAGGGAATCACTTCGATAATGTCCTGCTCCATCAAGAACTTGACTTGGTCAAAATCCACCATTTCGTTGATGGCATCCAGCAGCGGCCTCAAGTAGGGATTTAGTTTTTCGTTCAAATCGCCCGGCAAATAGCCCAGGCTCTCGCCCGCTTCGACTGCAGGACGAACCAGCACGATCTTGCGCATCTGCTTCGCGCGATAGGCTTCAACGGCCGTCGCGACAGCCAAGTAAGTCTTGCCGCAGCCCGCAGGCCCAATGCAAAACGTCATGTCGTGCGTTCGAATGGCCTCGATGTATCCCGCCTGGCCAGGCGTCCGCGGCTTGACGCGCCGTCCCACGTTTCCGATCGCTACCTCGCGCCTTTCCAGTTTCTGGAAATCGCTCCGCTCGCCTGATTGCGTCGTTCTCGAAGAGATACAGTGCTGCATGATGTCGTCGACTTCGTCGGGACCAACCGTTCCCTGATGCATTACCTTGTCGCGCAATTGCTCGAGAATCTCGGTCGCCATTCGCACCGAGTCCGAGGGACCCGCGATCCGTATCTGACCATTGCGATGGGTAATCGCGACCCCTAATTGGTTTCGCACCCGTCTCAGATTCGTGTCCTGAGGCCCAAACAACTGGAGCGCCATCTGGGGATCGCCCAGCGTTAACGTCGATTCAGACATGGCTCAATACAGCCTCGCCAAGAGCCCAAAGTAACCGAGAACGGTGGCTGGCAGGAGAGCGTCGGTAACGTCCCAAATGCCACCCATCCCGGGCAATAACGACCCGCTATCTTTCTTGCCTACGGTGCGTTTCACCATAGATTCTGTTAGATCTCCTACAAGCCCTCCAGCAGTCAAAAGCACCGCCAATACACCAGGCCCCCAAAGTGTACCACCTTCCTGCGCACCAGGCATTGGAAAAACCAATCTGTACCAAATATACGCGCTGGCAATGCTCAAGGCGAATCCACCAAGCAACCCCTCGATGGTTTTGCCAGGGCTGATCGAAGGGCATAATTTATTGCGGCCGAAGCTCTTGCCGGAAAAATACGCTCCGATGTCCGCCATTTTCGTCACGACAACGATGCCGACCAGATTGGTCAAGCCTTGGCCCGATTCTCCGAGCATCCGGATCGGCCACCAGACCAACATCGACCCGACCACATAGACGACCATCGCGATCGAAGCGAACCAGGCCAAGGTCACCCCCGTAGCCGCTTCATGCCCATGCTTCTGTTCCTCGCGCGCGAAGCGCACGATGGCGTCGACCGACATGGCGATCGTTGTCAGCAGAAGCGATCCTGCGATCCAACCATCCCAAGAGAGTTGCGTAGGCATCGTCCTGGCGAGAAATGGGTAGACGCTGTCCCAGAGGGGGATCAATCCCAATACGATCGCTCCCATTCCGAACGCGAGAATCCGCCTGGGATTCACTGGCAGGCGGACTGCGACCAGATTCGCCATCTCCCACAGGGTGCCGAGAGTCATCACCAAAAACACAGGCAGCATCCACAGTCCACGCACTCCCATCAACGGGGTGGCGACATCGGACCATGCAGACGCGACCAGAAAGACGAGCAGCAGAATCGCTGAAACAATACGACGGGCAAGCACGATTAGGGAACCGCCTCTGCGGGGAGATTTTGCTTGTGGAGATAATCGATGTTCTCCCACTCGGTTCGTACCTTGGCGGGAAGCGCATCGCGGATCAAGCGTTGCTTGTCGGCAATCATCAGCGACCAATCCCGCATCGCACGATCGTAGTGCTCATTGGTATCGCTATCCCGTCGGTCTCGACGAACGACCCAACCGAGTTCGATCCTGGCGATCATGGTGAGAACATCGTCGGCATCCGGCGAATTCAATACGCGTCTCAACGCGGATTCGGCTCCCGCATAATCCTCTCCTTCGAGCCGCAGACGGGCGATTTGCAAATCCGACTTGAGCTGATAATTCCTGCTGACCGGATCAGTGGGTGGAAAGTACTCCGAGACAGCATTCCAATGCTTCAGGTCATTTTCGAGGATCGCTTTCGCAAACTGCCGTTGGATCGACGATTCCCGAATCACACCGGCGGTGGTCGATCGCTGATTCGCAAATAATTCGGTTCGAAATAGGGCAAAGCTTGCAGCCGCCCCCACGAGAAGTGGGATCAATAAGGCCGCAACCACCGTCCAGGGTGCCTTGCGAACCGACCTTCCGATCGTCTGCGGTGCGTTTTTCCGAGTCATCAGACGCTGCAATTCCTGGGTCGGTGCGCTGTACGTGGAGGCAACCGTCTGATGCTCAATCACCAATCCGGAAAACGGAATCATCTTGTCGCCGAGCCCTTCGAGATGGGTGTCGATGCATCGCCGAAGATCCCTGGCCAACTCGATCGCAGAACCATATCGCTCGTCCGGACTCTTTCTCAGCAGTCGGTGAACAATCTCCACCAAATCGTCCGGCAGATCGGGACGCAACTGTTTGAGCAGCACCGGTTCCGCCTGCAGGTGCTGCATGGCGAGGGCAAGCGGCGTGTCGCCGGAAAACGGAGGACGCCCGGAGAACATGTGATACGCAGTCGCGCCGAGCGAATACAAGTCGCTCCGAGAGTCGACCGATAACCCCTGGATTTGTTCCGGACTCATGTACAGCGGCGTTCCCAAAGCGATTCCAACGGCCGTCAAGTTTTGATTTTGGCCGCGGGCCCGGGCGAGACCGAAATCGGCAACCTTCACTTCGCCATCGGGAGTCAACAAGAGGTTGTCGGGCTTGATGTCGCGATGCACCAGGCCAATCGATGCTGCTTTCTGAAGTGCGGCCGTCGCCTGCCAGAGTATCGAGATGGCCTCCTGCAGCGGCAAGGCGCCGCGACGCTGGATGAAGGAATTCAGGTTGCTTCCGGCAACGTACTCTTGGGCGATGTAATGGATCGACTCGATTTTTCCGACATCGTAAACCTGGACGATGTTGGGGTGGATCAAGGACGCTGCCGCGCGGGCCTCCTGCAGGAATCGCTGTTCGTGTTCGTCGGAACCCACGAAATCCGATCGCAAGACCTTGAACGCAACATGCCGACGGAGGGACTCTTGGAAAGCGAGATAGACCTCGGACATTCCCCCGACGCCGAGTCGATGGAGAATCGAATAGCCGGCGATGGTCTGATTCGTCAAGTCGTTCACATCGCCCGATCGGCTCATGCCTGCCCCTGATGCGACTTTCTATTTCTTGAAACAAACCGCGATTCGAAAACGATCCCATGCCTGAAACGGGATCCAAGCTTCGCCGTCTTCGACCCTCAGTTTATCATATTCGAGGCTGCGAAAGTCGACACGCCAAGCGCGATCAATCGGCCGGACACACCCCAGTTTCGCCGTGCCCGCCTTGCCAGCCGTCTCCACCATCCAAAGCGATCCATCGGCCTCAATTCTATCCTCTGTCGCGTTGGATTCGCCTTCGGGCAACTCGGTCAGCCCCAGCGCTGGCGTGGGATCGATCCAGCGAAAATGCAGATTGGACACATTGCAGCGAGCTAACCATGCGCCGGGATCGGCCGAGCTTCCCTTGGCCAACCGACCCGTCCCCTGCGAGACACAGTAGAGATCAGGGATCATTCGGTCGATCGCAGTTGCCCAAGGATTCACCCAATCGATGCCGATCGAAAACCGCGCGCGATAAACACCGGTGCGATCGACGGGAATCGCAGATGCCAAGGCGTTGGCCCCGACTCGACGATGCATGCTCAAACCGCCAGTCGCAAAATGGATTCGGTGCTCTGCATCATCGATCTCGATCAATTCGACGGCGGCCTGTAGCGGAGCAGGCAACTTTACCCGGGCTCCCTGGCTCCACGCAGCCAGGCTGGCCGCTTCGCTGGGCCACACCATGCGCCATGCTGGAAATCCTGCGTCAACCTCTACGCCGTCTCCCTGCACCTCGATATCTAGCCACTGTGCACCGTGCCAAAGGGTGTATCGTATATCGCACACACCGGAAGCGAGAGCGCCCGTCACTTGGATCGTCCCACGAATCTTGGAGCTGTGCAATACGCGCATGCGGACATCGACGAGCCCTTGGAACGAGGAATCCTGGAGCGAGTTGCGCAACTGCAAGGGACTGTTGACCCAAGACAATTGGCCACTCAGCCGGTTTCCTCGTTTGTTGACGACGTACAACGAGCGAAGATGCCCCTTCGCCGGGTCGATCTGAACCTCCATAACTTCGTTCGCCATGGACCCGTCATCCTGGGCAACGCTCGATCGACTCCCAAAAATACGCCCCAACCAAGTCGGTTTCGATGCGGTGTTGGTCGCGTCCGTCGAACCTTCCTCCGGTTCTCGTTGGTGGACTGGCGGTTGGCTGGTTGTCTTTACGAATCCAAACGGAGGAATTTCGACAACACACTGGCTGGTCGATGAATCGCTTTCACAGGCCAAAATCCGGGTGCACGAATTCGGATCGATGATGCGTGGGTAGTCCGCAAGAAAAACGCGTTTGGGGTGACTGGTCGGATTGAAGAAAAGATCTCCGTCGCCACTGGGAACGCGGGCTCGCAGTTCTTGGGCCACTTCCCTCGCGAGGTCATTTGTCTCAAGTCCGACGGACGCACGATCACGCGACTCGTCAAGCAGCGATTGGAGCAACTGCTCGCATCGCATTCGGCAACCTTCCAAATCGCGCCCGGGATCCCCAGTCCCCGATGCCAGTCGCGGCGTCCAAGCCCATAACCGCGCCAAACTCTCGAGATGCTCCAGCCAATACGCCTCGCGCACTCCCTGGACAATCCGCAGATGCAATGCATGGATCTCCGACGAGTTCTTAGGCAGCGGTGGATGAAAATCGCATGACGTGAATGTATCGCTCCAATACGGCTGGGCTGTCGTCGCAAAGTACGAATCCGCCGTCGTCCACTTGCCGAGCGCCGGCGTGCGAGCTGTGGCGCGGACCAGATCCTCGAACCCAGGGCAGCTCCTCCCCGGCCAGTGGGCCAGGACCAGCGTCGGCACTTGGTGGTAATCCAGTTGCTGGGCCATCGAGGCACCGAGATTCAGAATTGCGTTCCCATCCGCCGCATCCAGAACATGCCCGAGAATGCAGTCCAATCCGCCGCGATCGCCCGAACCCTGCCAGCGAATCTTTGCGTGATCTTTCTTTGGGATGGTGCCCCCGGCCAGCGGCGCAACGATCGCACCTTGGAAACCGAATTGCCTTGCGATCGTAGCGAGGCTCGTCGCCATCGACATAGAAAAACGCATCCATACACGTGGCGGCTCAATCCCCAACGCGAGACAATCCTGTCTCGCGCCAGCAAGCTCGCGGATCAGTGTTCCCTCCGGCCACCAAACGTGATTGAGCTCATCGCGTAATCCACCGGCCAGACATGCCGTCTCGGCCTGCAATCGCTCTTGGAGTTTACTCCACGCCCCTGCATTCTTCGTTTGCCATTGCCGCAAAACCTCCGTCGTTGCGTAGATCGTCAATGGCTGCTGCGAGTCGAGGGAACGGTTCAACGAATCCCCGAGTGTGCTAGGCGCGACGAGCACAAGCTCCAGCAGATTCCCTTGCTGGGAACAATATCGGTCTCGCTCTTGTGAGAGAGAGTCGAACGCAGCGGAAAGCCAACGATCGGTTTCATGCGAGTCTTGTCGAACGGCGGCACGCGCGGCCGAAACAATCTGCTCCCCGACCTTCATCCAATCCAAATTGAACGAGTATCGCAGTTTTCGCGCCATGCACTGGACTTGCAGCAATGCGTATCCGAATGCATAAAAGTCATCGAGCATGCAGCACGCATGCCCCTCGCCAGCGATCGGTTCACAATCCGGTGATTTCGATTCCGCCTGCCGAGCTTGATGGGCTCCGAGGAGCTCATGAACCAACTCGTCTCTCGGACGACGCGCAGTGGGGACCAAACGATTGCGACCGATCCGAATTCGCTCTTGAAGCGGTTGGTCGAGTCGCGCCCGAGCGGCCTCCGGGCAAACCATCAATGCGTCCTCGAGATCCAATCCGCTGGTATCGCAGCGACGCCATTCGGGGACCGAACCCGCAGCCACCAGCAAACGGGGATCCCAAAGGCTCGTCCAG
Organism: Planctomycetota bacterium; assembly: GCA_046306195.1. Lineage (GTDB taxonomy): Bacteria > Planctomycetota > Planctomycetia > Pirellulales > Pirellulaceae > JBKCUI01. Next base: position 33,992 of record JBKDXO010000030.1, read on the forward strand.
GCCGTCAAGTAATCCGAAGCCAATTCCGACCCTAGATCCGCTGGCAAATCCTCAATGGCATGCGATGCGGCGATAAAGATTGTTCGTGAATACGTCATCGACTCAATTTCAAAGGGGGCATCGTTCGCTGATCCCACTCAGCATCCCTAAATCGTACTCTCCACGCAGTGCATGCGAAGGGACCTTCCCCGCGAATCGCATCACTTTGATAGAGGTTGATCAGAGCAAATGCTTGGCCTTGATCTCCAAGTAGCGGTTGACCAGCGGGGCTGTAAGTTGCTCTGGAAAGGCATCGATCGTCAGGACACCGGAATCCTGTATCTTTCGCAGCACTTCATTTCTCCAGACCAGGATCTGCGATGCCGCGGCGCTTCGAAACAGCATGGTGTTGTCCATCGCAGGATTGTCGGCAGCATCGAAGATCCGATGATCCCGAAGCAATACGAGAACTGGGAGATGCCGGCTGGCGAGCGTCGACAGATAACCCGTCACCTGCGATGCTGTGATATCGTCGATCACGCTCGTCATCAGGACGACCATCGTCCGTCGGCGACATCGCTTCGAAAAATACAGAAATGCGTTATCGAAGTTCGATTGGCTCATGCTGGGAAAGCGATCGAACAAACCATGCAGCATCCGATTCATCTGGTTGGTGCCGCCGCGAACAGGTACGTATTTCTCGATGCGATCCGAAAAGCACATCATGCCGACGGAGTCTCCTTGATGCAGCGCGACGTAGCTGAGCATCAAGATCGAATTCAACGCATAATCCAGCAGGCTGAGCCCCTGGTATTCGTTTGTCATCATTCGCCCGCAATCGAGAAGGAAGACAACTCGTTGGCTCTGGTCCTGCTGAAACTGCTTGACCGTCAGCTTGCTTCTCCGGGCAGTCGCCCTCCAATCGATGTGCTTGTAATTGTCGTCTTGCGTGTAATCTCGTAACCGCTCGAAGTTGTTGTCCTGCCCGAGATTCCTGGTTCGCCGTACCCCGATCAAACTCAAGCGGTTGGTCCGAGCCAGAAGCGCGTACTCCTCGAGCTGCTTCATATTCGGATAGACGAGTAATTCACCAGGGCAAGGACGCTGGACGATCCGTCGCCAGAAGCCCATCCTGGAAAAAATTTGGATGTAGAGATAATCGAACTGAAACACGCCGCGTCGGCTCGGCCGGAGACGGTTGGTCAGTTCGACTCGCTTTCGCGGTCCTAAGGTCACCTGGTGCGACGCTGGTTCGCAGGAAAACCCCTCCGGCAAGTCTTCCTTCAATTCAACGCGGTAAGCCCGGTCGCTGCGATTTTCCACGACGATTTCCGATTCGTGATAACCGCCGAGAGAAGCACTGCGCAGCATGCGACGTTCGAGTCGAAGTCGCGACGGACTTGGAATAGTCAGTAAATCGAGAACCAGCAGAGCGACGGCCAGCAAGTCGATCAGCACCAAGAAGTAGATGAACAGATCCGCGCCGTATCGCAACGTGGCTGCGAAGGAAGATTGTGAGTCCGGGTACAAAGCACCGACGCTCGCCGGAACCGCGACCATCAACAAAGCCAAGATCGTGACAGGGACGAGTACCCACAGCCATTTCAAGGTGGGCAAAATCCTCCATCCGAATCCGAGAATCAGCAACGGAGAAGTGATGGCGATTAAACCAAGCCATGGAGCCCAGAACAGGTACGACCCAACGACATCGTAAAACGTCATGGTGGGCTCAAATCCGAGGGACTTCGATACTGCCGAGCAACGACCGCAATTCCGCGTCTACTTGGATCCCCTCAACCTCCGCCTCAGCGTTCAACACCACGCGATGCCGAAGCGCAGGCAAAGCGATCTCGACAACATCATCGGGGACCGCAAAATCACGACCTTTGAATGCCGCCAGCGTTCTCGCCCCTTGCATCAATGCAATACCGGCTCGCGGGGAGGCTCCCAGATGAAACGTCGGCCAAGAGCGGGTGCCGCGGACAATCCGATTGATGTACTTGAGCAACTGCGGCTCGATCCGAACACGGCTGTTGGATTCGATCAGTTCCAGAATCGCGCGATCCTCTGTCACCTGAGATACCTCGCGCTCGAGAATCTTCCCAAAGTCGATCTGGCGCGAGTGCAGATCGAGCACCCGCGCTTCCTCGGATTCGTCGGGGTAGTTGACGATCGCCTTGAACATGAAGCGGTCCAATTGCGCTTCCGGCAACGAATACGTCCCTTCGCTCTCCAAAGGGTTCTGGGTGGCAAGCACGAGAAACGGTTGGGGGACCGTGTGGCTCACGCCGTCGATGGTTACCCGACGTTCTTGCATGATTTCCAAAAGAGCGGCATGCGTTTTCGCGGGAGAGCGGTTGATTTCGTCGGCCAACAAAAGTTGGGTGAACACAGGACCGGCCCGGAACCGAAAATCCTGGGTCTTCATATCGAAGATCGGTGCCCCGGTCACATCCGAAGGCATCAAGTCTGCGGTGAATTGAATGCGACCGAACTGGCACCCCAAAACTCGCCCCAAGGTTCTCACGAAGAGCGTTTTTCCCAAGCCGGGAACCCCCTCGATCAACAAGTGACCGCCAGAGAATAAGGAGACCATCGCAACGTTTACCAATTCCTCTTGGCCGACAAAAACCTTGCCGATCTCCGCCAACGCCGCGTCGTACAGTGCCTTGGCCTTGCCGTCGGCGCGGGGACTCGCGGGAACACCTGGATCAATCTCATTGGAAACGGGGGGGATTTCGCTCATTTTTTAGTCCCAAAGGGGATCGCGATACGGTAGCACGAATCCCCGAGATTCTATGATATTATTTCGCAATCGTGTGACGGACTCGCCCGTTTGTTCACAGATTCGACGGCCCGAGTTTGCCAGGAGGGAATGGAAGTTGGACGCGGAGGCGGCGAAGAAAACCCGACATGCATCGGCCGGCACGTGGATGCCTCTGCAGGATTGGCCGGTAGCATGGGCAACGGCCCTCCCCGATTGGCTCGGGGATATGGAAATCGCGTTGCCCGCGGAGAACTGTTTCTCCAAACCTGGCTTGCTCGGAATCTTGGCCTCGCATCGCAGACGCGAGGAACCGCTCACTGCCTGGTGGGAACATGCGATGGAATCGGCGTTGTTGCTCGCCAAGCGGTCTCAGCGAGTTCTCTTCTTTTCCGCGACGAGTCCCTATGCGGATCGACTGCGCCATGCCTGCGAACGATTTGGGCTAGCGTATCTCGAACTTCGTCGGAGCGATACAGACGATCGAGTGGCCTCCCCCAAGACCGTACTGCTCCGATGCGTTGGGAATCCTTTGCCGAACCAACCTAATCTTGCGGATTCGCCGATCGAGGATCGCGCCATTGCGATCCTCTCGCACCAACTCTTCGGTATACATGTCCGTCAAGGCGGAAAAGTCGCGGCCTTGATAGAAGCTCGGCTCGGTGAACCTTCGATGACACCCGGCACGACACTCGTGGCAATCCGCGATTCATCCGCATCCGCTCGCAACTCATCACGTCGAGTGGTCGCCGCCCCGGTGCAACTATCGAAACAAGGCGCCGTCCTCTGGATGCCAAAGGAATCAACAACGCGCTGGCAGACTACCGAACCGGACGCAGGCTGGGGATGCCGGCTCACACCCCCTCGATCGACTCGGATGCCTTTTGGGCATGCTACGGCGAATCTATTGCACTCCAAACATTTCCTCATTCATTTCACACGCCGTAGGCATCGAGCATGGCCGGACCAGTCGGAGTCCAATCTCTTCGACGAAGCCATTCGGCTCGAGTGGGACTCTGCGAGGAAACCGATCCAAACTTTGCGCCGCATTCTCACGACGCAGCGATTGATCGCTTCCCATTTTCTTCGCCGGGGCTCGGCGAGGACCGTTTGCTTCACGGCCCAGAGTTTGCACGCGATGCTGGAGATGCGGGGCTTCCAATCTCACTTGGGGCGCTGGGACTGGGAACCCTATGGGATTGCGATCCGGCGAGCGTGGCTCGTTGCACACGGTGCACGTCCTGTCCAATATCTTCATCCCGATCAGATCGCATCGCTCTCCCCCGATGAGCAAACGTTTGCTCAACCGCTTCCCAAAGACGATCGGCACCGCGACTGGAGCGCGGAACAGGAATGGCGCATCCTCGAGGATGTCCGGTTGTGCCATGTCCCGGCTGACCAGGCGTTTCTTTTCGTGCATCACCGACACGAAGCCGCCGCACTGTCCAGTTGGTCCCGCTGGCCGATCGTCTTCATCTCCTCCGACCCGTAAACGCCCTTTACTTCACGTCTTCCGACATCGAGGCATCTTGCGATTCCGCAATCCGCACGCTTCGATTCAACTCCTCGGACCATCGCAACATCGAGCTGCCCAGCATCGATAAATTTCTGGCCAGGACTCGCGATACCGAACGCTGCAGTTCCACCGCTGCCCGCTGCTGCAGTCGCAACACCTCGATCGATTCAGCGGATCGCGGCGCTTCGTTTGACAACATCTCGTCGGCGATATCCGACTCTCCCAAGGGATAGGGAGCGAAGACGCAGTAGTCTCTCGCAAACGTCGTCCTGCTCCAGGTATCAACCACGCGATCGCTCGGCGATGGAGCCGTGGTCGTTGGGACCGCAGTTAGCGGACTCTGTTCCGAGGGCGAAGGAACCTGGGAGTCCCCTATCCCGATCGTGAAGACAAAGACATTTGCCCTCGGGAAGCAAGCTTGCTCGTCGGATGCGTCGCTTGCTGAAAGGGATTGCTCCGCGACGAACTCCTCGGGAGCCAATTCCTCAACCGCGAAGAGGTTGTCGTTGTTTGAGGTGATCTCTGATCGATCCCAGGGACAATCCGAATCCATGGATTGGGCGGTCGACATCGCCTGGCCCCATGCACAGCCCATCGCGACAACGCTGGCGTTCCATTGCTTTAGGGTACGGACCATCCCGTCGAGCAACGATTGCGAAGACCAAGTGCGAAGGGAATGGACTATCGAGAACCCGCGATTCCACTGGTCCAAGGCGGCCTCGCGCCGTTCGTATTTCTCGGCCTCGATAGCACAGTCTCCAACGGGATCTGTGCAAGTCCAGGAATCCGATTCACCGCGATCGGTCGCCACCGCAACATCTTCGATGCCCAGGAGCCGAGACGGGATGTACTCCAAACCCGAATCGTGGAGAAAACATGCTCCCGTCATGGGGTGATAGGTCAGGTCCTCGCAAGCGACTAAACCGCCCGAAAGGGAGAACCCAAGGAGCCCTGCGCGCAGGGAATGGGACAGAACGTCTGAAAATATTCGACTATGCATCCTTCGGAACCTTGTAGGGATGCATCGTCACCTAGGCGAACGCTGATCGAGCACTCAGGCTCTCTCAGCCTTCCCTGGCCTCAGTGCAATGCGAATGGAAATTGTGGGTGGGAGGGCGCCAGGAGCGGATTCCATGCTCTTAGATCTGGCTTGACGTGGTACGAAAGGATCATCGGTAATCGGCAGGATTTCCTTAGAGCACAAGGAACCCAGAATCGCGAAATCTTGCCCTCGCGGTGCGGATTGACTAGGAAACGACGATTATGACTGATGTAAGACGGTGGGCTACCACCGTTGATCAGCGTCGCTGTGCCAGCATCTCAGCGATCACGCGTTCGGCAGAACCCACGGACTGAAGCCGAGCCATCCACGCCTGCACTTCCGCATCGGTAGGCGGACGCCCTGTCAGCGTCTGCAGCACTTGCTGAATGTAGGCCGAGTCGGTTGGAAAGCGTTCGCGATACTGATTGCTGGTCATCAATTTTATGGCGACATCATTCAGCGACTTTCCCTGCTGAAGAAATGATTGCCACGCGAGCAACTCGGCACTCGACGCAGGGCGGCCCAGCACAGCCACGAACAACTGATTCAGGGCAGCAGCGTCTGTCGCACCAGGGACGTTTCCGTAACCAGGGGAGGCGGACGATATGGGATTCCCGGACGAAGTTGAAATTCCTGGGATCGTTGTTCCTCCCGAGGTTGCAAGGTAATTCCCACGTTCCGCGACCAACTGAAACGATTGGGTCAGACCCGAGGCCGCGACGGGAATCGGCTGACGCATCGAATAGATGACTTGATTGTTCCAAGTGATCCAGGCGTTCAGCGCGTACTGGTCACGTGAATCAATGTACCTTGGGTCATAGTTCAATGAGAAAGGGAATGGCCCGACCCCCTCGGCGCGAGACACCGATTTTCCGCCTGCCACTTCGAAAAACGGTTTGGAGACGTTCGTTATTTGAACCGTGAGTACGGAACCGGACGGCAACGATGCGCGATCGCCCACTGCGACCGAACCAGTCGTCTGGCCCGATGAGGAACTGAGCGTTACCACCGTCGCGCGAAGATTTTTGGTGCGAGCATCTTGGATCACCAAAGAAACGCGACCAAACGGGTCGGCACTCCTTCGCAACTCGTCTCCGATATCGACCACCCTTCCATCGAATTCTCCGATACGGTTCCCGGCGACCGCCACGATAACGTCACCCACGTTGATGCCCGCGGTTTGGGCAGCGGATCCTGCATCGATTTGCTGGACCATCGCCCCCACATCGTAATTGCGGACGTAGACCCCCAACTTCCAGTTGCGAACCGATGAAACCAACGGTGTGCCCAGCGTGGCGTTGGACGTTAAAGGGGGCGTACCGGGCGGCAATGGATTCAGGGAGTAGGAACCAGTCGAACCCCAAGCACCACCCGTCGTGGGGGGGGCAACCTTCGGAACGGCCGAGCTGAAATCGGTCCAACTTTGGGCCACCGCGAAATGCGACAGCAAGAACGACAGGATCAGAGCAAGCATCTCCGCAGGTTTGCGGCAAACGATGGACTTCATGATGACTCCCCAAAACAGATGCGAAGTGTGTGCAAACTAGCGAAGCTGAGGTCCGCTGATGGAATCCAATTGCTTGCGAATATAAGACGGATCGACAGGAAAGAATCCGGCTCGCACCGCCTCCAATTGCCCGTCTCGACTCAGCACATACCGCAGAATCGATTCCCGCAACCCTCCATCGGTCGCCATGACGGACTTGTCGACGACCAAGACCAGCGGACGCACGAACGGATACCTTCCTGCCAAGAAGCTCGATTCGTTGGCGGGAACAACAACACCTTGGATTTCCAGAGGCACGGCCCGAACTTTGGGATTCGCTTCGCCGAAACCAGCCAAGCCAATGCCATTCACGTCGTCAGCAATCCCGGCGCAAACTTTCTCATTCGACTCGTGGACTTGGGCTGACCGCGCGAGCGCCGCACCTTGAACCACCCAATTCCGGACGAACCCGGTCGTTCCACTGATATCGCTTCGACTGTGGATCCGAATCGCGCGATCCTTCCACGCACCGCTGACCCCTAAATCACCCCAAGTAGCCGCATGTGGACGACCATTTCCCGGCGCACGAAATATCGACTCCAATTGCTCCGGCGTCACACTCGCGATCGGATTCTCCGGGTGCACATAAAGAGCTAACGGATCGAGCGCGACGATGAAGGCCAGGGGTTCCTTGCATTTCGAACTCTTCAACGCCTGCAACTCGGCATCGGTGAGCGGACGGCTACTCCCCGCAATGACCCTCGGATCCTCCGATATCTCGCGAAGCCCTGCCTCGCTCCCATCCTTGCCTCGCGTGAAGGTCACCTCGGGATGGAATTGGCGAAAGCGTTCTGACCAAGCCCGTCCAAGAAGCTGCATCGTCGTGGAACCTGCCAGGATCGCCTCTCCTTGAACGCTTCCTTTGGGATAGTACGGTTCGATCGAGTCGATCAAGTGCATCAACGCGACATGCTGCATCGTAGACGCGTCGGTGCCGACGGCGCCAACTGCTGGCAGAGTCCCAACCTGCGCATCGGCGGGAACATTCGAAGGACTACTGGCCGGTGTTGCCGGTACCGTTTGCTGCGCTAGGCCCGATGAACAACAGACCAGGCACACGAGCATCGAGCACGGCGAAATCGCATCAAGCCACGATGCCCTCTTTCGCTTCCATCCAATCGAGTCGCAGAACATGAACACCTCCTTGGTCGTCACGCGATCACCATGCGGCAAACATGATCGCTTATTTCGAACCTGCACCGCTCAGCCGCTTCGGTGCATTCTTTTGTTCAAGAAATCAAATCCGTTCGGCAATCCCAAGCTCCGTTGTTTCGGGGCTTCGTTACCCATCCTAATTGGACACAGCCGACAAAGGCGAACCTGAGGCGCTCGCCGAGTTTTGCACGTCGAACGAACTCGGCGAGCGCCTCAAGCTCAGGGAAACGAAAATAAGTTTTTGTCGGATGTGCCTAATTGCGAAATATACCTGTCATGAGTGTAGCAAACTTTTCCATTCCCCGCGACGACCCAGCCCTCGCGATGAGTATCCGCAAAGGCCAGAGGTCCCAGCCTAGGTTGCCAATTTTCTCAGCACCGTCGGCAGAATCCCTCCGTTGCGGTAGTAATCGATCTCCACGGGCGTATCGATGCGCACCAACGTTTCGAAGGTCAGGGAGGACCCGTCGGGTCGAGTCGCTTTGACGGTCAACGAGCTACGCGGCGTCAAGGCGTCGGTCAGTCCGTCGAAGTCCAACACTTCGTCTCCCGTTAGCCCCAACGTTGCGGCGGTCTGGCCGGGCATGAATTGAAGGGGCAGGACCCCCATCCCAACCAGATTGCTTCGGTGGATGCGTTCAAACGAGACCGCGATCACGGCCTTGATCCCGAGCAGCAAAGTTCCTTTCGCTGCCCAGTCCCTGGACGACCCGGTACCGTATTCGGAACCAGCCAGGATGACCAACGGGACTTTGTCGGCTTGGTACTTCATCGACGCATCGTAAATGCTCATGGTTTCACCGGTCGGCAGGTACTTGGTAACCCCCCCTTCGACGCCGGGAACCATCCCGTTGCGAATTCGGATGTTGGCAAACGTGCCACGTACCATCACGCGATCGTTACCTCGACGGGCACCGTAGCTGTTGAAATCCTCCGGCGCAACTCCTTGTTCGATCAGATATCGGCCAGCTGGTCCACTCTTGGAAATCGAACCCGCAGGCGAAATATGGTCGGTGGTTACGGAATCCCCGAGCACTGCAAGCACGCGAGCCCCGCGCACCGGCTGGATGGTTCCTACGCTCTGCGTGATTCCTTCGAGGAACGGTGGGCGTTGGATATACGTGCTGCTCGGGTCCCAGCGATACTGCCCCCCCGCAGTGACGGGGATCGCGTTCCATTTTTCGTTGGATGTGAAAGCGCCCGAGTATTGATGGATGAACATCTCGGGAAGCACGGAGGATTGGACAGCCTCCTCGACTTCTTGTGCTGTCGGCCAGATTTCCCGGAAGAAAACCGGCTTGCCATGTTGGTCGACACCGATCGGCTCTCGATCAAAATCGATGTCCACCGTTCCTGCGAGTGCATAAGCGACTACCAACGGCGGGCTTGCGAGGTAGTTGGCGCGGGTGTGGGGGTTGACGCGACCTTCGAAGTTGCGATTCCCGCTAAGAACGGCCGCCGCCACGAGATTCCCTTCCGTGATCGCGTTGGCTACCGGTTCGGGAAGAGGACCGCTGTTGCCGATGCACGTGGTGCACCCATACCCAACTACGTCGAATCCCAACTCCTCCAACGCCTTGAGCACGCCGGCACGAGCCAGATAATCGGTGACGACGCGCGACCCGGGGGCCAAGCTGGTCTTCACAAAGGATTTGACTTTCAGGCCGCGAGCCACGGCTTTCCTCGCAAGCAGTCCCGCGCCGAGCATCACCGACGGATTGCTTGTATTCGTGCACGAGGTGATTGCGGCGATCACGACGGATCCATGCGCGATCGGTTCGCTGTGTCCATTGTTCTTGACCGTGGCGGTCGCGCTCCATTGGTTTTCTGGAAGCCCGAACCCTCGCTCCGCAACCGGCGCTGCGAGCGCTTTGCGGAACGACGGCTTCATGGACGTCAGTGGCACTCGGTCCTGAGGTCGCTTGGGTCCTGCGAGCGATGGCTCCACGGTCGACAAGTCGAGGGAGAGGACCTTGGTGTATTGCAAGTCGGGACCGCCATCGCGACGGAACAGGCCTTGCTCTTTGCAATAGCGTTCGACGAGATCCACTTCCGCTTTCGTGCGACCGGTCCGCGTCATGAAGGAAAGCGTCTCGCCATCGACCGGAAAGAAACCCATCGTGGCCCCATACTCGGGGGCCATGTTGGCAATGGTCGCGCGATCCGCCAACGACATGTTCGATACACCGTCGCCAAAGAATTCCACGAACTTGTTCACCACTCCTTCCTTGCGAAGAATCTCCGTCACTCGAAGCACGAGATCGGTAGCCGTAGCGCCGGGAGAGAGTTTGCCCGTCATCTTCATTCCGACCACTTCGGGCATCAACATGTAAAGAGGCTGGCCGAGCATGTTGGCTTCTGCCTCAATGCCTCCGACGCCCCAGCCCAAGACCCCCAGTCCATTGATCATGGTGGTGTGGGAGTCGGTGCCGACGAGCGTGTCCGGATAAGCGACCGGCCCCATCGCATCGCGTCCCTGAAAGACGACCTTCGCGAGGAACTCCAAGTTCACTTGGTGGACGATTCCTGTGTTGGGTGGGACGACCCGAAAATTGTCAAATGCCTGTTGCCCCCAGCGCAGGAACTCGTAACGCTCGCGGTTGCGTTGAAATTCAATCTCGACGTTGCGCGAGAGCGCGTCCGAAGTGCCAAAGTAATCGACTTGCACCGAGTGATCGATGACCAAGTCGACCGGAACCAGTGGATTGATTCGCTGCGGGTCCCCGCCCAGGGTTCGCATCCCATCGCGCATCGCGGCCAAATCGACAATCGCAGGAACGCCTGTGAAATCTTGAAGCACAACCCGCGCAGGTTTGAACGGGATTTCCAATTCGGCAGGTTTGATCGCGTTCCACTCCGCAAGGTTGCGGACGTCCTGTTCCGTGACCTGATATCCATCGCAATGCCGAAGTACTGCCTCGAGCAACACGCGAATCGAAAATGGGAGCCGACTTATTTTGGCGATCCCTGCTCGCTCAAGGGTCTCCAATCGGTAGATTCCCAAGTTTCCCTGCGGAGTTGAGATTGTGTCACGAGCGCCAAACGGATCCACGGATTTTGAGGGAGAGGCCATATTTCTCGATCAATGAATTGGAACGCACCGAAAGAACTTCCTAACCAAGCCGATATTGTAGCCAATTCACCCAAAAGAAAAACGGCCCGCGAAACTCGCAGGCCGTCTTCTTCTTTTTCAGAACTTCTGGCAGCCGAGGCGATCGTGCTGCCGAATCCGAGAACTAGTTGCAACCGCAGGGCGAAGCTGCTGGGGCGGCGTTTCCGCATCCACCGCAACCATTACCGCTGCTCGCTGCGCTGTTGCCGCATCCGCCAGCAGCCGAGCCGCCAGCAGCCGAGCCGCCGTAAACCGCCGAGCCATTGCTCCATACGGGGACCGTCACGGTCTGAGCAACCATTTTGCAAACGGTAACTTCAACCTGCTCTTGAACGGTGTATGGAACACTGACTTGGTATTTTTCAACCTTCTCTTCGGTCACGTTGGTGTACGTGGTTACCTGAACTTCTTTTTGCTGTTGTTCTGCAACCATTTTGGTAACGGGACGGGTCAGGGTCTCGTCCACGTACTCGGTCACCGACTTGGTACGCTTGCGAGTTTCGGTATCGCAAACGGTCTTGGTCACGTTGACCATGACTTGCTCGGTCACCTGTCGTGGCACCTTGTGGGTGACTTGACGTTCTTCCGCAACCATGACCGTCTTGGTGACGGGGCGTGTGCGGGTTTCGGTGTTCATGACGCACTTCTTAACCGTCTTGGTCCGGTTCTCTGTGTTCATGACGCACTTGCGAACGGTGCGTTGACGGTCTTCCGTTTTGTACGAAACCTTGGTCACTGGCTTGGTGCGGGTCTCGGAAACCATCGAGCACTTGCGTACCGTACGATGGCGAGTTTCCGTCGTGTAGCTGCACTTCTTGACGGTGCGCTGACGAACTTCATCGCGATAGAGAGTCACGTTGTACGTGTACGCTTCTTCGCTGACTTCGTTCTTGTAGGTGGTCACTGGAACTTCCGAAGTGACAACGTTTGGAACCCAAACGCGACGGCAAACCGTTCGCGTCGCAGGAGCTGCCGAGCCGCAACCGTCGCCGGCGCCGCTAGCCGACCCACAGCCGCTTCCGCATCCGCCACAGCCGCTTCCGCAACCGCCGCAGCCACCGCAACCATTGCCGCTCGAAGCCGAACCACAACCGTTGCCGCTCGCTGCCGAGCCGCAGCCGTTGTTCACAGGAACTTCTTCCATAACGTTCTGATACGAGCCGTGATCACGGGTGACGGTTCGCATCGTCACAACCGGCACGCGACGGCAAACCTTGCGGGTGCCGGTGCGAGCTTCGGTGTAAGGAACCTTCACCGTGTAGTTCTCGACAACGTCGGTGTAAACCGGAACCTTCACTTCGTACGCGACTTGTTCGTCGGTGTAGTGAGGGACTTGGACGGTGTAGGCGACCTGCTCCGTCGTGGTTACAGGGACCGACACTTTGTAAGTCTGAACTTCATCGACGTAACTTGGAACTTGAACGACATAGTTGACTACTTCGTCAACGTAGCTTGGCACTTGAACCGTGTAGCTTACGTCTTCTGTCACCGACTTTGGAACTTGGACGGTCACCGTCTTGGTCACATCATCGTGAACCGTCTTGGTAACGGTCTTGGCGACTTGCTCGGTAACGGTCCGAGGTACTTGAACCTGATACTCTTCTTCGACTTGCTTAACAACTGCCTTCTTAACGACATACGATTCGGTTTCGGTCTTGGGGACCATCACCGTAACGGTCTGCGTTTTGGTTTCGGTCTGGGGGACGCGTTTGGTCACGTTGTACTTGCGTTCGCGTTCCTCGATTCGCGACATCGTCTTGTTGACGGTGCGCATTTCCTTGACTTGCGTGGGAACCATGACAGTTCGTTCCACATAAGTGATTTGGTCGCCACATCCTGCTGCACCACTACCACCCATACCGCCGACAGTTCCTCCGCCAGCAACCGAACCGCATCCGCAGGGATCCGCGACCTGGGCAGTGTTGCCGCAGCCGCAATCTCCAGCGTATGCTCCACTGGTGCTCAACAGAGCAGCCAGCCCAAGGACCAGACCTCGGCGAAACTTCATTCTCAAACTCCTCAAAGAAAACAAACACGGAATGCCAAACGGCAGACAATTACTCATGATCGCGTACACGATCGGTTCCACTCAGGTTGTGCATCTGGGTCGGTGGAGCGATCCGAGTGACCGGGGGTGATCTACTCGCGTGGATTCCACATCAACAAACCGAGATGGGTCACGAGTTTAACTGTCCTGCCAGACAAGGGAAGGTTGCAGGCGTTAAATTTCCCCCAATTTCCCTAAAGTGCACATCCCCCCCAAACGAAAGGGCATCAGCGGGGGCTCTGAGTACCCACGCCCTTTACCGCTACGCTGCCGTAATCGAGCCCGAGCATGACGGAATTCACTCCCGATCCGATGCCGAGCAGCGCCACTCGATCGCCAGTCCCCACAAACCCCGACTCGATGGCCATCGCAAAAGCGGTCGGAAGCGCGACCGAACCGGTATTGCCCGTGTGCCGAAACGTCGAGAAATCTTTGGAAAGCGGAACTCCGAGCGCCTCGAGGATGCGGCGTCGATGCGCGGCCCCAACTTGGTGGCAGATCGTCGCATCGACCTGGTCGACGCTCCAACCAAGCTCGCCGAGCAGACCAAAAAATGTGGCCGATCCGGTCTGGACACCCGCTTCGAGCAGCTGCTCTGAGTCGGTCTGCATCGTGGGAAGCATGCCTGATCCTGCTTGATCCGTATCGCTCTGGCACAGCTCGTGAAATTCCGTCTTGGAGCGAGCCACCGCACCCAGAACCCCAGCTCCCTGGGATTCTCCGCCGACGCCTAACCACCATTCGCGGTCGACCAAAAGCCAAGCACAACTCCCCGAACCGATCGTTAGCGACGCAAACGCAGGCTTGATGGACTGCCGCGTCAACCCGGGATCGGATCGCAGTTGCTCGAGAGTCGCGCGCAGCAGTCCCCGCGAATCCTCGGTTCCAACAACCAGCCCCGCTCGAATCGCTCCGGACTCAATAAGCGTCGCAATTTGCGCGGCACCGTTCACAATGCCCAAGCACGCATTGCTCACATCGTATACCCAACATTGATCGCCCAGGCCGACGTGATGATGGACTCGACATGCGGTCGCGGGTTCCAAGTACTCCCGGCATACACTGGCATGGATCAAGCACCCGATTTCTGACAGCAAAGCCTCCGGAAATCGAGCGGCTTCCAAAGCAGCCTGGCAACTGGCAATACTGCAGTTGCTCAACCGAGTCCAATCTTTCCAACTCCGCCGTGAAGCGATGCCGCTCATCCCCTCCACACGGCCGGGGGGTAGCTTCAGTCGGTCGTAAAC
>JBKDXO010000031.1:0-19991 GCA_046306195.1 Planctomycetota bacterium
TTGCACCGAGCTGATCGCTTGCAACACAATGGGTAGGTTAGCGCCTATCTGACCATGGCACGTATCGAACAATCGCGGCTAGTGTTGCGTTGGCGGGGTGCGAAGCGCACTGATTTTATCTCTGCCTTTCAGGCCTTGTTCAGTACGATTGGTGCGTAGACCGTGGCTCGTTGAGCCACGGCAGTCACTCTGTCAGCCCTTTGGGCTTCGGAAGCGAAGGTCACTTCATGATTCGCGTTGGTTGCGATCTGCCTTTCCCGCCAACCTGCTCGCTAGCAACAAATGCGTGGGTGGCACTTTATGGCTCTAGCAACAAATGCGTGGGTGGCACTTTATGGCTAGATTGATGAGATCCAGCCGACAAAAGTCGATTTTCGTTTCCATGAGCCTGAGGCGCTAGCCGATTTTTGCACGTCAAACAAACTCGGCTAGCGCTTGAGGCTCATTTTGTCGGCTGTGTCGCAATCGACAGGCGGAAAATTTCAGGAAGCGCCAGCCGAATCGCTTGATCGGTGCTGTGAAATCCTCGAGTAAGCAGCTACCAACTCTTTCGAGCCCGCTCCCCAGTGAGAAATCGACTTGAGCGCCGTCGCGAATGGGACGTCCAGCAGATGGACTCGCTTGCGATCGACGATGAAAACCTCACCGGTCAGAACCGACGGAATCGCAGGTACGAACACGGTGACCAATTCATCGCTGCACTCTTCGACGAGAAACGCTTGAACCAAGCCATCGTCGAACTGAACCAAGGCCGGTTTCCATACGTTCTGCTGCGTATTGCCTGCCACCTGAAGTGCTAGGTCGCGGATCTGCGTGTAGCCGGGGATTCGGCTCAGCAAGTTGGCATCGAGCTTCTGCTGCATCCAACGGCCCAGTCCTGTTCGCATGGCCAAACCGACCAGGAAGCACAGCGTCAGCAGCAGCAGGACGGATAACGCTTCCTCGTTGGGTAGCCAATGCGGCAGCGCCTTTCTCCATGGCTTGACAACACTTGCAACCGATTCAAAGCCTTTGGCGATCAGCAATCCGGTCAGGAAAATGGGAGCCAGGACCAGAAGCCCTGCGAGTATCGTCCTTCCGAGGAATCGGAGCGGTTGCATGTGGATCACCCTTTATCAAATGGATCGCCTGTGGGTTGAAGAACTTGTGTACCCGAGGGCGTTTAATTAATCCGCCATGGGAAGCGCGAGCCCCATCATCACCAGGTGTTTTTGAAAATAGACCGGGGGCTCGACCGCATCGCGAAGCAATTGGCCATCTCCTCCGGAGATGACGACTGGGACGTCATGGCCATTGCGGTAGCGGTCGATCAAGTAACAGGCCCCGCCCACCACGGCGGCATGAACCCCTGCAGCAATTGCCTGTTCGGTATTCTTTCCGGGGAGCGGGGGCGCTTGATGCACCCGATCGGAGGGAAGCCAAGGAAGTTGATCGGTACCCGCCGCCATGTACTGCAGCGACAGTCCGACGCCGGGCAAAATGGCTCCACCCTGAAATTGATCATGTTCGTCGACCCAGTCGACGGTGAGTGCCGTGCCTGCTTGGACAACGATCGAAGGGCAGTTGGGGACTGACTGCAAACGAAGCAGACGCCGCGCGGCGCGGGCCGCAAGCAAGCGGTCGATACCAACCCGTTCCGGATGCTCCACGCAGATCTTCATAGGAAGATCGCGATGGCCCACCCAGCGAACCTCCGCCTCAGGTGCCTCCTGCTTCAACAGGTTTGCAAACTGCGATTGGACTTCGCGATGCACACTGGCAATGCGCCACGGCGTCTTCTCGCCAACGGCAACGGATCGAATCAACCATCGCAGCGCATCACTATCGCCGAGGGTGGACCATCGCTCGTGGGAAGAGTCTATGGTTTGCGGCTTGGCCTTGCGGATCTGCTGGCCAATCACACTCCAGTACAACTTGAAGACATCGAGGTTCGTTGGGAATTCGATTGCTTCCCCGAGCGAATCGGACACTCTTGCAGCACGCAATCCCGAGTTTCCGATGTCGACGACGATCATGGGGTGGCGGCAGCCTGCTGCGCGAGCAAGTCAGCGATGCAACGCACCAATTTGTTTAGGCCGGCCCCAGTGACCGCGCTGACCAAGTGCACGTCGTTTCGTCCAACCTCCTGACACAATCGTTGATGAATCTCCTCGGCGCCGGGCAGTTCGGCTTTCGTGACGACGACGATCTCAGGGCGGTTAGCGAGATCCGCGCTGTACTGCTCGAGTTCGCGGCGGATGGTCCGGTAATTTTCGATCGGATCCGATTGGTCCATCGGCATCGGTTCGACGAGATGGACGAGGATTCCCGCGCGCATGATATGGCGGAGAAAATCGTGGCCCAGGCCATGTCCTTCGGCCGCCCCCTCGATCAGCCCGGGAATATCGGCCAGGACAAAACTGCGATCGAGGTCGACGGAGACCATGCCGAGATTCGGAAACTTGGTCGTGAACGGATAGTCGGCGATTTCGGGCCGAGCCCGCGAGAGGCGACTGAGCATGGTGCTCTTGCCGGCATTGGGCATGCCGATCAGGCCGACATCGGCGATCGACTTGAGTTCGAGAATCAGCCTTCGCGATTCCCCAGTACCGCCGGAAGTTGTTTCGCGGGGGGCTTGGTTGGTCGAGGACTTGAAGTGCGTATTGCCCCAACCCCCTTTGCCACCGCGCGCTGCAATGATCTGATCGCCAGCGTGGACCAGATCTCGAATCTCCAATCCGATTTCCTTGTCGATGATGACCGTGCCTGGAGGCACTTCGAGGATCAAGTCCTTGCCGCTGCGTCCGTGGCAATCGGAGCCGGTGCCTGGTGCGCCGTGATCGGCTCGCCAATGTCGCTGATGGGCGAACGCGACCAAGGAGTTGACGCCGGACTTGGCTTGGATGATCACACTTCCGCCATCGCCACCATCGCCACCACACGGGCCGCCTCGCGGAACGTGTTTCTCACGTCGGAAGGCCATGCAGCCGTCGCCGCCTCGACCAGCGATGACCTCGATTTCGACACGGTCGACAAACATGGGATTCCGTCTTGTGGTTGCTGAGATGTACCGAGGCGAGACTAGAAAAGATCCGTGTGGACGCGCTCGCCGCTAGAAAGGGTATCTCAGGAGGCGGCATGCGTCGCATGTCGCTACGGCGAACCGACTACTCGGCAGCGGCCGGTTGCACGTTGATGCGACGGCCTTCCCGGTCGAAGTAGACATTCCCTTCGACGAGGGAAAAAATAGTGTAATCGTTCCCCATACCGACGTTGCGGCCGGGATGCCACTTGGTTCCGACCTGGCGGATTAGAATATTCCCTGGGAACACTAACTCCCCACCAAACTTCTTGACGCCTCGACGCTGTGCGTTGGAATCGCGGCCGTTGCGGGTGGACCCTTGACCTTTTTTATGTGCCATGGCTAACTCGAAATACTTCGCATCCGGGGGGATGCAGCGTTGGAGTGTCAATAAAACCCGAAAGGACGGGCCCGTCGAAAAATTTACGGTGCGTAGACGGACTCGGAGTTTAGCGGTAAATCCACTGATAATCAAGCCGTTCTTTCAGGCTGAATTGATCGAGATAGTACTGGACCCGATTGGGATCTTCGTAGGCCGGGGCACCCAAATAGACCCTGTCTTTGGGGACGTTGAACGAATCCCCTGGGCGCCAGAAATAGATTCGAAGGGTTTTTCGATAGAACCGCTTTTCGCCCCCGGAATCGACGTCGATTTGGTATGCGTTGGTGAGTCCTCGCACATCGATCGCAAAAAAGTTGAGGGCGGGATCGACGTCGGTCCAGGTTGCCACCCCCCATACTGAATTGTCGTCTCCTCGCGAACTGAGTTTGATTTCATTCCGGGAGATCTCGACATGGTCGAGCAACGTTCCGGGAACCCGTTCGCGGGCCGCAATGGCCGTGACTGCGGGTGCCAAGATCTGGGCGTCCATGACTAGATTCCGTTCCTTGCTCAAGAGCGTAAAGCGGGGGATGAATCGGACGGATTCGAATTGAACTCGCTTCGGTTCACCTGGAACCGCTTCGGTGTCGGCCAAGTCCGGGGTATCGGGCAAGAGATCTTCGCCAGCGTAGCGAACGCGGTAGATCAAATACCAAACCGTCTTGCGTTCCATCTTCCCGGAATCATTTGGTACATCGACTTCGATCATTCGGGCTGGTTTGAAGGCAAACTCCAAGCCCCAGATGGCGTGCCGCAGAGTTACGCCGCGGGACTGAGCCAACAGCGTTTCGGCCGGAGAGGCGAAGTAGGGTTGGTTGTCCGGAAAATCCGGTGCGGTCCATTCGAGTTCCGGATGTTTGGCAACAAAGTCCAAGTCGAACGGTCCGAGCGAGGTATCTTGGGCGTCTTGTTCGGGCGGAATCACTTTGACGATTCCTGGCGCGAGTTTTCTCGCCCCGAGCCCTAGGCCCGAATCCTGGAGGTTGCCTGCGGGAACCAGCAGGTCGCCGGAAGCGGTTTGGGCAACCGCATGAGGAAAGTTGGACACCCATCCAACGACAACGACGAGAACAAAGGCCCAGGTTTTCACTGGATGCGACTCCGCGAAATATTCGAATCGATCGGAACGAACCGAGAAAAAGACTTCTCGCAGTATAATTCCGCGACGCAGGATGCCTCAACGAAAATCGGAGGCATTCCCCACTTTTCAGACCGCATCCTTACTTCTTGCGATGACGGATCCGGGCTCGCATGCGACGCTTCTTGCGACCTATTTTCCTGCGTCCGCGGCCGGTTTTTTTGACTCCCACTGATCCACCCCTAAACAACGTATCTCAAAACATGCCAAGCAATTACGTTTTCCTCCCGTTCCGGCGCCCCGGACCTGGGGGGTCTTCCCGCGCTGGGTCGAGTAGCTTAACAAGCCACGGATCGATCGGCAAGTCCAACGGAACCAGAGGAAAACGTCCGATTTTCACCTCTGTACCGATTTTTTGGCCAGTGGCTCCCGATTCGGGATTTCGGCTCGGGCCCCTACCAGACGTTCCCGCACGGGCAACCTAGGATTTCGGATACGGGACGAGGTCCCTGACAGACACGCATTGAGGCGACTGCATGAATTCCAATCCACTGTGTCCTGATTCTCCCCAGTTCGAAGAAAATCTTCGCGCGTTGGTCGACGAGATCGCTGGCGAGTTGAAGAATCTCTCAAACTACGCGATCCGAGGGGACTGCCTGGGAGTCGCCAGCGTGGCGTACCGTGTTCGCCAGTCCGCAACGCGGATCCAATTGCACAGCATCGAGGAGACGGCGACACGCATCGAGGAATCGGCCAGACGGAACAACGTCGACCAATTCAACTCGGACATTCAATTGCTCGACCATCAAGTGCGATGGTTTGCGCGACGCGATCCGACCTCGCACTGAACCATCTCTGGATCGTCGCTCATTCTTCTTGAAGCTCTTGGTCGGATTCGTCATCGAGATCCGACGCGTACTGTTCTTCCTCGCCATCGGATTGGGAATCCTCATCCGAAACAACTCGATGCGCCGAAGTTGGTCTGGCTTCGTATTGGATATCGTCCCGATTGTCTTCCCGCTTTCGCGATTGCAAATAGAGCTTGATCGGGATTTCGCCGAACGGCAGGTGATCGCGGAGAAATCCGAGGAGGTAGCGTTGGTAGGGTGCTGGGAACCCGGCGGGGTTGTTGCAGACCAGGACCATCGTAGGAGGTTGTGTGGACACCTGGGTCGCGTAGTAGATCTTGGGCCGTTTGAGTCCATGGAGGGGTGGTTCGTGGCGTTCGAGGGCCACCTTGACCAACTTGTTCAGCATGCTTGTGCTGACCCGTTCCTGGGACTGTTTGAAGAGCATTTGGGCGTGGTTGAGAAGGGCTTTTACATTCTTGCCAGTCTGGCCGGTGATGAACGCGATGGGGCAATAAGCCATGGTCGGAAAGTGCTCTCGGACGTAGCGCACCCATCGCTCGGTGGGCATTTGACCTGCGAGCTGATCCCATTTATTGACGACGAAAATGCAAGGCTTGAACTGGTCAGCGATGTAGTGGGCGAGTTGTTTGTCGACCTTGCTCATCCGCTCTTTGCAATCGAAGAACAGCAGTACGACGTCGGCTCGCCGAATACTGCGTTGAGCGCGATGGCTCCCGTACCAATCGATGTCGGTGCGGATACTTTTGGACCGCCGCAGGCCGGGGGTATCGATCGCCATGAACTGCTGGCCGTCGAGTTCAAACTTGACATCGACGCTGTCCCGAGTGGTCCCAGGCACTTCGCTGACGATCATTCGCTCAGCGCGAGCCAGCGTGTTCACAAACGTGCTCTTGCCGGTGTTTCGTCTTCCTACGATCGCCACCTTCATGGTAGGGGCTTCGATTTCTTCTGGTCTTGTCGTCGTCGACGGCAATCGCTGCTTGATCAAGTCCAGGAGTTCGTCTTTGTTGCGGTTCTGCAGGACGCTCACCCGGACGATCCAGCCTCGGCCTAGCCGAAGAAATTCATCGGCATTGGCATCCATGGTGGGGCTATCGGTTTTGTTGGCCACGAGCAGGATCGGCTTGTTCACCTTGCGCAGGCGACCAGCGACTTCTTCGTCGAGCGGTACAAGACCGGACCGTGTGTCGACCACAAAGAGAATGACGTCGGCCTCGTCGATCGCCGCTTCGATTTGCATTTCGACCTGATCGGTCAAATTGTCGACATCTTCGATCCCGATTCCTCCGGTATCGATCAATTCGAAATGCCGCCCCTCGTACTCGATCAAGGTGGTCAGTCGATCGCGAGTGACTCCCGCCGTGTCTTCGACGATTGCAAGGCGTCGGCCCGCCAACCAATTGAATAAGGAACTTTTTCCAACATTGGGTCGACCAATGATGGCAACGCGCGGAACCGGCATGGGTAAAACGAGTTTTCTATTTCAGGGAATTATTTCTTGATTGCGTCGGACCGCAGGTCCCAGGCATCCAGCCATTCGATCTTAGTCTGTTTCGCGCCGAAGTCCCGGGTCATTCGATCGTGCATATCGATCAAGTGGCCGGCGCCGTAGAAAATGCTAAGGTTGCGTTTGCCCCGATCCAACTCACGCTGCAGCACTTCAAAAGCCTTGGAATTGCGTTCGGTCAGCAACGTGCTCTTGCCATCCTTGTCCGCCAAGCCGACGAGTTGGTTGTCCATGACCTCCATTTGACCCGCCATTGCGCGACGCATTCGAATCGGGTTACGGCTGAGCATGGCTGCCATCATATCGGCCTGCATTTCGGAATTCTTTTTGGATGCTTGGGTCGCAAATCCGGCCCCCATCAAGCGCGCGAACATGCTCACAAAACCGTCATTCCGCTTGACCATGTCCTGACCGAACTCCTCCGGACTCATGTCGGCATGGACGAAATTCTTGGCGTCGTAATTCACTTCCTCGAGTTGAAAGGTGAGCTTTAAAGCGTCCTTCATGCCGCTCTGCAAGGAACCGATCGGGTTGACCCCGCCTCGCTGCTCCCGCCGGGAAGGCCGGTCGTCCGCTTCGGCTACCAACTCGTACAACACGGCGTCGTAATCCTTGAACCGACGATTGAGTTCCCGGTAATAGGACCGTTCGCCGACATGCACCGCGCCAATCAAATCGACCTTCGCGCCCCGAAAGGGCCCGTTTTCAATTTCGTAAGTTGCCACAGCCGTCTGCAACGCCCGCGGCTCTCCCGAGTCGTCTTTATCGACACGCACAAACAGGGGCCGGTCGGGATTTTCCTCGGCAAGGCTCGCCATTCCCGTCAGAGACGCCAAAACCAGCCCCAGCACTCCCAACCACCTCGTTGGTTGACTAGCCATCATCGTCGCTCTCCCACTCCCATGCTTTCTCAAGTGTTCCGACGGCACTCGCCGCCCCTGCCCGCCACCCGGACTCACAGGCATTGTAGGCCGTTTCCCAATCCTTTTTGAAAAGAAAGGGAAAATTCCGAAAACGCACTTTCAAATTTTGACGTGTCGTCAATAATTGACATGATGATCGAAATGACGCGGAAGCAACGGGAAATTGAACGTCGAACCCAGGAAATCCTGCGGGTCGCCAAGCCGATTCTGGTCCGGGAAGGGTTTCAGGCCCTCAGCATGGACCGGGTCGCAGCGGAAATGGAGTACGCCAAGGGGACGATCTACAGCCACTTCCCCCACAAGGAAGAAATCGTTTTGGCGTTGGCCATCGAGTCGATGGAATTGCGGCGCAAACTGTTTGCTCTGAGCGTGAGCACGGCCGGGAACTCGCGGGAACGCATGATGGCGATCGGGGTGGCCTGCGAGTTCTACACACACCACTGCCTGGACGATTTCCTCGTTGAGCAATGGATGCGGACGCACAGTGTTTGGGAGAAATCGTCCCAGCAACGCCAGGAGGTGATTCGTCACTGCGAGGCCCAGTGCATGGGGATTGTCGCCGGGATTGTGCGGGACGCGATCCAGGCAGGAGAACTGGCGGTTCCCGATGACATGACTCACGAGGAATTCGTGTTTGGTTTCTGGGCGATCACGGTCGGCAATCAGATATTGATCGCGAGCAGTCCTTCGCTAACCGCGTTGGGCATTCATAACCCCTCGCGCGCCATCCGCATCCACTGCGCGACTCTTCTGAACGGATTTGGCTGGCAACCGACGATTCCCTTGCCCGAGCATCTTCAACTCGCAGAGGACCTGGCGAATTCGCTCACGCCTCGTCTGCATGCGTTGCGAATCGAGCACCACCATGAGGTTCCTCATCGATGAATAGCACACTATTGATGGACGTCCCGCCTGGGACCGACACTCCGGATCCGATCGAAGTCAGGGACGTGCGAGGCCGTGGTCCTCTTTGGCGGCGCTGGGGATTTCCCGCCTTGGGTTTTTTGGTCATCAGTCTGCTGGGCGCCTGGATTTTTGGTTCGGGGCATGGATCGCATATTGCGTCGGACCGCCGAATTCCCGACGCCCCACGTATCGTTCCCGGGAACGGCGCGGAGGTTTTGGTGCGAGTCTACCAAGTCCCCAACCCGTCGAGCGATTGGCTGAGCCAGCGATCGTTGGTCGGTACGTTGCAACCGCGTTACCAGAATCCCCTCGGGTTTCGTATCGGCGGCAAGGTGATCGCGCGGCATGTCGAGACAGGGGACCGCGTCGTTGCAGGGCAGCTGCTGATGCAACTGGATCCGGAGGACGCCGCCTTGCAAGTTGAGGTCGCGAGCTCCGATTGGATTGCAGCCCGTTCGGTTTTGTCTCAAGTGGAGGCGGAGGAAAATCGTTTGCGACCGCTGCTAAGCAATGGTTCCGCGAGCAGATCGGAGTACGGAGTCGCGGCCGCGGCTCGCGACACGGCACGGGCTCGGCTCGAAGCCGCAGAACGTCGCAAGCAACTGGCGGAGAACCAACGCGACTACTGCGACCTGAAGGCAGACCGCGACGGATTGGTGACTTCGGTGAACGCGGAGATCGGTCAAGTCGTAGGGGCTGGTCAACCGGTTTTGCAATGGATGCATGGCGAAAAGCTTGAAGCGGCGGTGAGCGTTCCGGAATCGATGCATCGGGACATCAAGAACCTGCAGGCCGAGGTGACCTTCTGGTCTCGACCTGGGGTAAAGGTTCAAGGGAAATTGCGCGAGTTGTCGCCGGTCGCCTCCCTTCCCTCGCGCATGTACGATGCTCGATTTGAACTGGTCGATGCCCCGGACGATTTAGCGTTGGGTATGACGGCGACGGTTCACTTGGCAGATTCCGAATCGATTGGCATTCCGATCCCGATGAGTGCGATCGCCGAGCGCGACGGCCAACCATCGGTATGGAAGGTCCGGAGCGATGGCTCGCTGGATAGTATCGCGGTGAGCATTGTGCGATTCGAGACAGAGCATGCAATCGTTCGCGGCGATCTCTCCGAAGGGGATTCGTTGGTCAGCGCGGGGGTCCAAAAGCTCGATCCCGAATGCCGCGTCCGCATTTGGAAGGACCTGCGATGAGTTCCCGATCGACCGATCGCAGCTGGAATTTGTCGCGATGGAGCGTCGTGCATCCGTCCTTCATCGGGTTCCTGATGCTGGCATGCTCAGCCGCCGGGATCGCGGCGTATCTGCGGATGGGAAGAGCGGAGGATCCATCGTTCACCATCAAAACCGCTGTCGTTAGCGCGGCTTGGCCCGGCGCGACGCCGGAAGAAATGGAACGCTACGTTGCGGATCTGCTCGAAGCCAAGTTGAGAGAGACGCCGAATCTCGAGTATCTCCAGACCTACTGCATGAGCGATGCGATGCTCATGTTGGTGCAACTCAAGGGCGCAGTCCGAGGAAAAGCCGCGGACGACGCGTGGTATCAAGTACGCAAAAAGCTCGATGACATTCGCAGCGACCTTCCCGCGGGCGTCATGGGGCCCGCTGTCGACGACGAATATGGCGATGTGTATGCCGCGATCTATGCCTTCACCGGCGAGGATTACTCCCCCGCGGAACTCAAGCGGCTGTGCGAGATGGCGAGGACACGGCTGTTGAGAGTCGACGATATCGAAAAGGTCGACCTGATCGGAGCGCAGGAAGAGCAAATCTTTGTCGAATTTTCTCACCAAAAACTGTCCACGCTCGGAATCACGCCGCTTCAAATCTTCGATAGCGTCCAACGGCAGGGTGCCATGCTGCGATCGGGGAGCATCGATACCGAAAGCGATCGCATCTACGTGCGAGTCTCACGCGATTTCTCAGGGGTCGAAAAGATCCAAGCCATTCCGGTTGAGGCGGCTGGGAAGGTGTTCCGACTCGGCGATGTCGCGACGGTCACGCGCGGGTACGAGAACCCCCCGAGCTTCAAGACTCGGTACAACGGCAAACCGTGCGTGTCGATCGGTGTCGTCATGCGTCGCGGCGGCAACATCCTCAAGCTCGGCAAAGCGGTCGAGCAGGAGATGCTGGCTGTGAAAAACCTGGTTCCCGCTGGAGTCGACATCGGTTCGATCGCCTTCCAACCGCATGTCGTCGAGGAATCGGTCGGCGAGTTTTTGAACTCGTTCTTCGAAGCCCTTTGCATCGTCTTGGTCGTCAGCTTCCTCAGCCTCGGTTTCCGCGCGGGAGTGGTCGTCGCGTTGAGCGTACCGTTGGTCTTGGCGATCTCGCTCGTCGTCATGAATTCGATGGGGATGAACCTGGATCGAATCACGCTCGGCGCTTTGATTCTGTCGCTTGGACTTCTCGTCGATGATGCGATCATCGCGGTTGAAATGATGGCGGTCAAAATGGAGGAGGGATGGAGCCGGATCGATTCCGCCGCGTTTGCTTGGACGAGCACAGCGTTCCCCATGTTCTCCGGGACATTGATCTCCATCGCCGGTTTCTTGCCCGTTGGGTTTGCGGAGTCGACCTCGGGCGAATACGCCGGTGGGATTTTTTGGGTGGTCGGTATCACCCTGATCGTTTCCTGGTTTGTCGCGGTGGTTTTCACCCCGGTATTGGGAATCGCGTTGCTTCCGAAAGAAATCGCGAAAACGCAGCATGCAACTTCCCATGCTCCCATGTTCCAGACTCCATTCCACCGCGCGTTGCGCTGGATTATTCGCGCATGCGTTCGGCGGCCTGCTGCGGTGTTGTGCATCACGGCAGCAATGTTTGTTGCCTCCGCGCTGGGCTTCACCCGTTTGCAACAGCAGTTTTTTCCCACATCCTCCCGGACGGAGATCATGGTCGACATCCGAATGCATGAGGGATCTTCGATCGCGGCGACCGAAGCCATGGCGAAACGGATCGAAAAGTTGCTGGACCCCTGGTTGGAAACTGAAAAAGAGTCGGGGGACGTTCTCCATTACACAACTTACCTCGGGAGCGGGTCGGCTCGTTTTTTCCTCGCGCTCAATTCCGACCTTCCGAATCCGAGCTTTGCCAAAATGGTGATTCAAACTCGCGATATCCAAGCGAGAGAACGTGTCCGTACGCTGCTGATGCAAGCGTTCTCCCAGGAACCTTGCTTCGCCGACGCGAGCCTTCGGGTGCTGAGGCTGGAGTTCGGACCGCCAGTCGGTTTCCCGGTTCAGTTCCGGGTCGTCGGTCCTGATTCGACGGAGGTGCGACGCATCGCCGAGCAGGTGCGAGAAATCATGCGGCGAGACCCGGCAGCAGTCGACGTCAACTTGGACTGGGACGAGCCGGCCAAAACGATTCGTGTTCAACTCGATCAGGATCGCGTCCGCCTGATGGGCCTCAATCCCACCGAGATCGAACAAGGTCTCCAGACGCTGTTGAGCGGTACTCCGATCGCGCAATATCGCGAAGGGACAGAAACCATCGCAATCGTCGCACGCGCGGTTGCCGAGGAGCGATTGAACCTCAATGAACTCGCCAACATGACCCTCTTTACTCCCCAAGGCCGCAGTTTGCCTTTGAACCAGGTCGGAGAAATCAAACATACTCTGGAAAATCCTATCGCTTGGCGGCGCAACCAAGAGCGGATCCTGACAGTCCGTTGCGATATCGCAGATGGCAATCAAGCACCCGACATCAGCGCTCGCATCGATCGGCAAATCCGCGAGGTGCGGGCCTCGCTTCCGCCGGGGTATCGAATCGATTTGGGCGGAGCGATCGAGGAAAGCTCGAAAGCGAATCTCGCCCTGTTCCAGGTTTTCCCGGTGATGATTATCGTCATGCTGACGCTCCTGATGTCTCAGGTCCATGACTTTCGAAAGATGCTGCTTATTTTTGGCATCGCTCCGCTCGGCCTCATCGGTGCGGTCGCAGCCCTTCATCTGTTTCACGCTCCATTCGGGTTCGTCGCTTTGCTCGGGCTGATTTCCTTGGCCGGCATGGACATGCGCAACTCCGTCATCTTGATCGATCAAATCGAACAGGATCGGGCTCAAGGATTGAGCGAGTGGGACGCCGTCATCGAATCCTCTGTGCGTCGCGCCCGTCCTGTTCTCCTGACCGCCGCGACGGCGATTCTCGCAATGATCCCGTTGACCCGAAGTATCTTTTGGGGTCCGATGGCGATCGCAATCATGGGTGGATTGTCCATCGCCACGTTTTTGACCTTGATCAATCTTCCCGCCATCTATGTCATGATCTTTCGGGTTCGCCCCCCGATCGAGAGTGCGGATTCGATGAGCAATTAACTCCCTGGATTCGCCGCGATGGGACTTGCCAGATTCTATGCCCCCCGGATTCAACCGGGAGACATCCAACTCGATGAGTCGGAGTCCAATCACGCCTCACGCGTCCTTCGCTCGCAAATTGGAGAGGATGTCCTCCTGTTCGACGGAGACGGCAACGAAGGTTTTGGAACGATTCAGTCGATCGATCGTCGACATGTCACGGTTCGCGTCGCGTCAACTCGTTTTGCACCGCGGGATCACGATGGCCGACTCGCAGTCGCGGTGGCCATGCCCAAAGGGGACCGGCAGCGCCATGTGATCGAAAAGCTGGTCGAGTTGGGCGTCGATCACTTGATCCCGATCGAGACCGAGCGTTCCGTGGCTCGGATGGATGCCGATGTATCCGCCCGCTTGACCCGCTACATGGTCGAGGCGTGCAAGCAATCGGGGCGAAATCGTTTTCTACAGATTCACGACCCGATTGGCTGGCAGGAGTTGCTTCGTGCACCCTCGTGGTCCACTCACCGAAGATGGGTCCTGCATCCGCGAGCAGATGCGTGCCGAGCGCATCAACTGATCCGCGAAAGTATTGCGACTTCCGAGCAGAAGTCGGAATCATTCCTGTTCGCGATTGGTCCCGAGGGTGGATTTACCGACGGGGAGATCGAAACAGCGACAACCTACGGGCTATCCATTCTCGATTTGGGCGAACGCATTCTACGCGTGGAAACCGCTGTTGCGTTCGCGGCGATACTAGGTGATTTGAGGACCGCTATGCATCGCGACGATAACCGAGACCTTCGATAACGAGCAGCAATTCTTCTGCAGTCACGTAGCGTCGATGGTTTTCGAGCTTGAATTTGTCGACCGCTTCCGCCAATTCTCTGGCTTTTGGAGAAAGGTCGCGGTAGCTGTTGCCGAATTGACGCCGCTCTTGGCCACCAACGCCTTCATCGCGTTTGCGTCGCTCTACGAAAGGAGCGGAGGATTCGTCGGACAGGTATCGCGTCATGGGATCTAGCTGGGTCATCGTGTTCTCCTACTCTCGTCAATGGAGCTTCCGGCCTGGCCTTCGAAACATCCGAGGTCAGTTGCGCGGAAAACCCTACACCCTGGTTTTGTGTGCGCCGTTCGAATTCCCCCGGAATCTCGTGAAAACTCGGCGAATCCCAGCGCACACGATGTGGTATGGGGATTTTGCGATCTGTAACGATTGCAACACCCGTGGAAGAATTACCTCAAGCGACCGATCACTCGATGGACGTCACAGGTGACTGCGGAGTTGTTTCGCTCTCGCATGGAGCCGATGCATGCGCTCGGTCAACTCCTGCAACAATTCCGCATCGCTCAAGGTGTCGTACGTTTCCGATTCGAGTGGAGGGCCGACACACACGGCGATCGGTCGGACCCGAATCAACTTCGATCCTTTCGGAACGCATTCGTAAGCTCCAGCGAGCGCGACCGGGATGAGCGGAACTTTGGATCGACGTGCAATCGGAATGAAGCCTGGTTTGAGCTGTCCGATTTCTCCATCCGTGGTCCGGGTCCCTTCGGGAAACAGCAGCACGCGGTCATTCGCTTTGAGACGCCTGAGCATTTCCTTGAGGCCGGACAACCCGCCCCGCTCCCGATCGATCTCGATGGCGTTGAGGACCCGTATCAGGAACGCAAACAATCGGCTTCGGAACAGCGTGTGGCGAGCGAGATAACTGACGAAATGGTTATCCAAAAGTCCCACCAGGACGGGGTCCATCACCGACTGATGCGAGGAGAGAAGCATCGCGCTTCCATCGGCTAGCAGATGCTGTCGCCCCTCGACTCGCAAGTCGAATAGGAGCGTGATCAGCATGCGGGCCAGCAAACGCAGGAAACGGTAGAGGAGTTTGCGAAAGCGTTCCCATGCCCACGACTCCTGAGTCGATGCTTTCGATTCCGGGGTGTTCATCGCTGCGTTCGGTTCCGAACAATCTCGAGGAGGTTTTGGAGGACGTCGTCTTCTTTCATGCCGTCGGTATTGACGGTGATTGCATTGCTGGCGGGACGCAATCCGCCGGTAGGTCGCTTGGTGTCGTTTTCGTCGCGTTCCTGTTGCAACCTCAAGATCTCATCGTAATCAGCGTCTATGCCGGCATCCAGAAGTTGTCGCAAACGCCGGCGGGCACGTTCCTCGGGGGAGGCAGTCAGAAAGATCTTGCAGGAAGCCTCTGGGAATGCGACGGTTCCTTGGTCTCTCCCTTCGGTGACGACATCCTTTCCGTCGACCCAACGACGCTGGGCCTGAACCAAGGCGGCGCGGACATGCAGATTGTCCGCAATGGCTTTGATCGAGCGCGTTACCTCGGGAGTCCGAATGGCGACTGAGACATCTTCGCCATTCATCCAAACCGAGTCGTCCCTCAAATCGATTTGCAATTCCGTCGCCAGATTGGCCACCGCGACGAGATCGTCAAGCGGGACAGCGCGTCGCAAGCATGCCAGTGTGACGCAGCGATACATCGCGCCGGTATCCAAAAATGAAAACCCGAGTTGCTGCGACAACCGTCTTGCAACGGAACTTTTCCCCGCCCCCGCGGGTCCATCGATAGTAACAATCATGCTCAACGCGATCCCTGTTTGCAGCGCCCGACTCCAAGCTTAGAGTGTATCGAAAATTCCGGATGATGCAGGACCAGTCCGATTCGACCACGTGCATTCCTCGAGTTGCCCCTCGCGAGCAGGTTTTAAGCGATCGTTAAGCGGCTGGCGTCTTGAGACCGATCGAAAATTCGGGGGGAAGCGAACGGATGCGGAGTTCTCTTTGAGGGAACGGGATTTCGATTCCCTCGTCATGAAACCGATCTTGAATCCGAGTCAGGATTTCGTGCCTCGTGGGAAGCCGCAGATCCAAGCTGGCTAAAAAGATTCTCACTTTGATGGTCAATTGGCTGTCAGCCATGACTTCGAAGAATGCCGTGGGCTCCGGGTTCTTGAGGACGTTGGGATGGCCTTGGCAAATCTCGCGAAGAATTTGGCATGCACGCGTCACATCGGTTCCGTAAGCCACTCCGACTTCAATCACCAGACGGTTGGTGGCATCCGAGAGGGTCCAGTTCAAGAGCCTGCCGGTGATGAGGTCTTTGTTGGGAATCACCAGTTCCTGCTGATCGAAATTCATCACCGTGGTAGCTCGCATGCGGATCTTGGAAACCGTGCCGGTCGTGTCTCCGATGGTGATCACGTCGCCCACGCGAACTGGTTGTTCAAACAACAAAATCAGGCCGGAGACGAAATTCGCGAAAATCTCCTGTAGGCCGAAACCGAGACCGACCCCCAACGCCGCTACGAGCCATTGGATGCTGGCCCATCGAACCCCAAGGCTGTTGAAGGTCATGGCGATTCCGAGAATCAGAATCGTATACCTCGAAATCGAGGTAATCGCGTAACGGACGGCGTTCTCGATCGGCAGGTGCTGCAGCAATGCGATTTCCAGCAAGCCTGGGAGATTCTTCGCCGCGACGAAGGTCATGATGGCTGCCGGAATCGCCAGGAGGAGGTTGGCCAGGGTGACCGGTAGTTTCTCGTCAGGCGTGGAACCGTTTACGGTCCAGAGGGTCACGGAGTCCAGGGCGCCGACTGCGGGCAAGACCGACGACCAGATGAACGCGATCGCCATCACCGCCGCAAAGATCAGGGTGCTCGACACCAGACGGATCGTCTGGGCGTTGATCTGCGACAGATCGCTTCCTGTTTCGAGCGTTACCGACGCGGCACCTGGCGCAGCGGAGATCGGTGTCGAGGCATCGGCATCGCGTCGCCTCGCTTCCTCGAGACGCGCGCGGGCCTGCGCAATGACCAGTTGGCGACGTTGCAACAACAACCATCGCCAGATCGTGAAATACAGGAGAAACAAACCCAGCAAGGTCATGATGCTCGTATGCAGGTGCATCGCCAGGCGACCTGCCGTGTAGTGGTACCCCATCAAGCTCATGGCGATCATGACCAACGGGGCGAGCGACACGCCGAAATACCAAACAAATCGGAGCCGATCGATCCACCCGCCGCGATGCTCCGCCAGGTAGCCGCGGAACACACCCCGGTACGGATGCAGTACCTGCAACAGGAATACCGACGAGAGAAACATGAGCAGACAAAAAGCCAATCGCCCCAGTGAATTCTCCCATCGCGGTTCCGATGCATGGTTGATGATCCCAATCAAGACCACGGTCGGTATTCCCAGATCGATAAACCAACGAAGATGCTTCAGGAGCAACGAAGTGGCGTGCGTCGACCATTGGAAATGCATCTCCGCCAATCCGCCGCGACGCACGATCTGGCGGAAAAACTCCAACGGAAAAAAGTAGCGAGCACCGACCAGTAGGCCAAAACCTACCGACTCAACGAACGGAATGCTTGCGGAACTGGCCATCAGCCTCCAGCCGATCAACAAGTGGATGAGCGTCAGCGGGGCGCTCATCAATACACTCAAGACGATCGTTTGGAACGTCGGAGAAAACGAAGTCGTACTCGATTTGTTCGCTAGTGCGCCGAGCCCTTGTACCGCACTGCGCATGGTTTTGGTGTAGAGAAGCAGCAGGAGGAGCATCAGCAATGCCAGTCCATAGAGAATCGGGCTGGATCGAATATCCGCAACAAACGCGATCGGGACTTGTCGCCATTTTCCCAAATCGAGAATCTCGCGCATGGATCGCCACAGATTCGAAATGTCGCTCTTGCTCACGGGATCGGTGGAGCGAATCCACAGGATGTGTTCATCGATGAACGATTGGTACTTTCGGACTTGATCGATCAATTGCTGATTGAGATCGGCCAAGGTGAAAAGAGTCTCGGAAAAATTTTTCGCATCGAGGCGAAACTCATCGACGATGCGGCGTTCGGTTTCCTCGAGCACCAACCGTTGCTGGCTTTTGCCGAGCTCTTGGTATTCCGAAATCGCATTTTGCAAATCGATCGGCGGTTGTGACGGGTCCGCTGAAATAGGATTGGCTGTCTTCCAATCGTCGAGTGAAAGGATGATCGACTGAGTCGCCTGCCATTGGGATTGGTAATCCTCGAGTTGCCGATTCAACTGATCGACATCCGGGAGATCGTCGCGCTGGCGACGCAGCATCTCTCCCACCAGGCTCTTCATCCGAGACATGGCGAACGTCCGCTCGCCCGGAGACTCCGACGTGCGATCGCGCTGAAGCTTCTCGATCATGTTTCGATAGCGATCCGCCCACCGCTTCTGTTCCTCCTTCGCCTTGTCGATCGTCAGGCGCAGGGCCGCATGTTCTTTGACCAACTTCAGCCATTCGTCGGTCCGCTGAACGAGGCGGGCCGATTCGGATTCCAACCCCTGCTTGGATTTGGTGCGCAAGTCCCCTGCCAACTGCTTTTGCTTGGCGATCAAGTTCTCGCGGCGTTTGCCCAGCTCCTCGTTGATCTCTTTGAGCTTGAGTTGATAAAACTTTTCCTCGGCAGCCAATAGTTCCTTGCGAATCGGAAGCAATTCGCTCTCGGCATCGAACGTCCGCTGCTCGAGTTCCAACCTCCGCATGTGCGCGCTTGCGGTGGCCAAACGGGCCCGAATCAGGAACTGGTTTGCCTCACGAATCCTCGGATCGATCCCCTCCGGGGCCGGCGCAGCGAGTTCCTCGCTCAACTTGGCAAGAAGCGCTTTGTCATCATTGATGTAACGCGGAATCTCCTTGCGGCGAGACTCTCGCGTTGCCAGGGTCGTCTCGACATCCGAACGCCCCTTGGTCACCGCCTGAAGCAGGGCGGTGGTTTCCAACTGCAACGTTTGCAAAATCTCGACGCGGGTGAACGGAAGCGTTCCTTCGCTGAAGGGAGGCGTGTACGAGGGAGATTCTTTGCGGCGTTTGGCGTCTGCCGTGGCATTCGGAGCGTTCTCCAACGCGACCGAAAAGTCCTTGATTGCCTTCTCCTCTTCCTGTCGCTTCTTGGTCTCCGCGAGGATGGCTTCGTAAGCGGTGATCAACCCTTGCTTGAGCGCAGGCTCCAAATCGGTGGCGGTCTGGTGCAACTGCAATTGGGTCGCGATCGCTTCCGGAGCGATCGCTCCAGCGTCGGGAGCTTGACCTCCGGCGGCGGCCAGGATCGGTTCTTGGGGCGTAGTAGCCGGTGCCGTGGTGGGATCCTGGCCTTTGGCTCCGTTGCGATTCGCCAGTCGCGCCTGGGCAGCCGACATGCGTTGGGAGCTTGGTTGCGGTGCCGAAGCTTGGGGAGGAGGTGCGGCGCCGGTGCTAGGAATCAGGTTCAGTTGCGCGCTGGCGCTCTGCTCGAGTAGGCAGGCCAAGGCGACTGAAGTCGCAATGGCTAGCAATCGTCGTCCGCAATCAACGCCCTCTGGCCTGAACATGTCCTTGTCCCTAACCCGTTTCGTAGCACCCTCTTCGCCCGTATTCCCGTGGAAACGTGAGGCGATGGCCGGAGACTGTAGTTCATTTCCTCGAGTGGGCACAAGGTGCGAAATTCGCCGACTGGTCTGGCGATGCGGTTGTTGTTCCTGGTACGTTTCCTTCCGATCGCTAGCAGCCTGATCGTCGAGCGCTGCCGCGTGGACATTCAGCAAAGGATTCAGAATGTACAAACTCCTGCTGTGCCTTCGTTATCTGCGAACGCGTTGGATTGCGCTGGCATCGATTGTTTCGGTCACCCTTGGAGTTGCCACGCTGATCGTCGTCAATAGCGTCATGGATGGCTTTACGGTCCAGATGCAGGAACGGATGCATGGCATTCTGAGCGATCTGGTCTTGGAAACGCGATCGACCATGGGAGTTGCCCAACCCCAGTGGTACGAGGAGCGGATTCGCGCTCGCCTTGGGGATAGCGTCGAAGGGGTTACAACGATCGTCACGTTGCCTGACATGCTGACTTTACAACAAAACTCAAAAAGCCAAAACACCCAAATCAACTAGATCGGCAACCATCAGAAAAACAACGAGACCGACAGCGAC